>NZ_JAJNDH010000020.1:0-4050 GCF_021043305.1 Pantoea sp. MHSD4
GGTTTTTTCCGTACAGACAGAACTGACGATGACGCGGGTCAGTAAAAGTGGAAGGGAAATGATTTTTTTATTTAAAGCATCTTCTGATTAGAAGTAATGGATATCAGGGCGAAATTATTTTTCAAAACAAAATCCCGATTAAAAAATAAACATTTATGAACATGATCAATATAATATTTTTTCAGTCAATATGTATTTTGGATATCAACCAGGAAACACAAAGAGGAAATTATTTTTTAAATAATTTTAAATTAAAATAAGGAAATATAATATACATTACAAACCATCGTGATGCATGCACATTTAACATCCCCATTTATTTCACTGACTAACTACTTCTTGATTATTTCATTATGCATGTTAGCGAAAATCAAAACACACGAAAAAAAGGAACAATGCTGCCGGGCTTTACTGCCAACAAAGCTACACTGCTCATAAAGTTCGCAGATAAGCGCCACATCAGCATGGGCGACGGGTGAAGAGGTTAACCGCTTTGGCCTAATTTTTTTAAACTCCGGATGACGGTGTTAATGCCAATGTTCAGTTTTCTGGCGGTATCACGAACCCAGGCACCATTGATGAAGGCCATTTCAGTGATCTGTTCTTTAATGCACGGCTTACGGGCTTCATAAGCGTAAGTGAGTTGAAACACGCGGTGGCAGTGACGGCTGCGAAATCTGTCATAGCCTTTAGGGTTCTGACCATGGCGGTAAACGTGAGCAGACTGACAATGGAGGCAATGAACGTTAACGCTGGCCATGAGAATCTTAAAAGCGTGCATTATACATCAGATTAAACCAATTAGAGGCATCACCCTATATTTAAATACAGTGTCTACCCAAAACCCTACACTATAGTAACTTAATATAAAAAGTGATAGGATTAACTCTCTAAAAAAACCTTTTTCTAGTGAGAGGGAATTATTTTTATTCACTTATAATAAATCACTTCACAACCTTAATATCTTTAACCTCTCTATCACAAAAGTTGGTCCAATCCTTACGAATAGTCTCGGCCAAACTGATTAGATAGTCAAAGTCATCTCTATGAAGAAGATCATTTTCATCTAATACAAACACCTTACTAATGTCAAAATGCGAGTTTGGATAGAAATTTGGAATAAGAACACCTATAAACCATTTACTATCCGAACGCAGTAAATTAAAGTCACCTTGACGTGACTTAACAATCTTAGCTTCAATAATAAATCGCCCCTTCTTTAAGTCATAAACTTGATAGTCTATCTCTTTATCTAAATTTTTCATGGAAATAACAGTTTAATAATCACCAGTTGGTGATTTACCACCAGGGAACTTTATTTGCGTTATTCTTTATACATTAAAGCCTCAATATTTATCTACTACTGTACTTTTAAATATCTTTTTTTCCGTTTTTCATATTCAGGATCGATTTGATGAGGAAGAATGACTTTGAGTCCCGCGCCTATTTGAGATGCAATATAATTTGCGTTTGAAAGATGTTTGGCAAGCTCTGGGTCAGTTGTATCAAACTCTTTGGAAGCCAAACTCCCCAGATTCATGCTATGCAGGACACTTTTATCTTTTTCTTCACCAGTTAATATTTTTTTTACGTACATAAGCTGTTTCAGAGCAACCTGAAAAACTCTAAAATCCGGTTTTTCCATGGCTCTTTGATTAGTGATATCAATAGCATCATTGATGTAGTCTAAAGCAGTATATTTTTCTTTCTTCATCATAAACCCAATATGCACTCTTCTTGTTTGAGAGCAAAGGCAGATCTTGAATTAAAAATCACCAGGCCAACCTTATTACAAACGGAATGTATAAAGTAAGCTAAAGACAAACCTTTTTATTCACCAAATAGAAAAAACTAAAACTATATTAATTCAAAATTCTCCTTGCTAATTTCATTTATTACGTACTGCTCTGGGGCTTCTCTTATTTTTTTTGATAGATCTTTTAACATTTCAATATCGATAGAACGGATATCAATATATGGAGTTACAATGAAGAACCTTTCGACATCAACTTTGTAATCACCTTCACTAAACATAACCTTCATTACATATGAGCTATCGTCACACTCATACAGAGTAAAATCCCAAGGATTCATTGCTATTTTATTTTTACTCATTATAATTTCTCTCCTGTTAATAAATCGGTCACGGTATAATCTCTGCCTTTAACCATTCCTTCGGTTTTTACTACAGCCTCAAGATCACCTTGTGGTAGTTTGCCACCCGGAATCCATTGCTTATTAGCTCCCCATTCATTACCAGTAGGCATTTTTGGAGAGTACAACTCTGTAGGTTCAAATTCAATCAAAACAAGACTATCGTTTTTCAATTGTTCCTGTGGGATGCCTAATTTATCTGCAATCACTCCTACATCTCCTTTTGATTCAGAAATCATTTGTCCAGCGCGCTCCTTGGTTAGAACAAATTCCGTCCTCCCTGGATCAGGTTTACCAATACCATAATCTTCAAAACTTTTTCTAGTGACTATTCTAGATGCGCCATTTTCAAAGGATTTTGCATGAGAATCAATATAATCCTTAGGTAAATATGTTTCGGGGTCTGGCCTAAATGTTTTTTCGATACTTTGTATTTCGGCGATTTTTTCATCATTTAACGGAAGTTTGTTAGCATTAATATTATTACGACCACGCCAACCGTCAAACTTCATACCCCCTTTACCACCCAATGCCCCACCGGCAAAACTGCCTGCCAGCATAGACCATTTTTGACCGTCAGAGCCTTCACCAAAAAGTCTGCCACCGACCCAATCGCCAGCGTAACCGCCGCCCATTGCGCCAGCTAAGCCTAGCAGCGCAATAGCAGGAGATGCCAGGACCGCAACAGCTGCAGTGCCCACTCCCATCATCACCCAGTTTACCCAGCCAGGGATTTCGGGGTTGATATCGTCGGTCTGAAGTTTACCTCCGCCAATAAACACATTGGTTGAACCGCCAGATATCTCAGCGCTGCAGGTCAAACGGTCTCCGATGCGGGCGGCAGGAAAGTTGTTAATAAAAACTTTGTCCGAACCTTCAGCAACCCGTTGCGATGAGCCGCTGTGCTCATCGCAGTCGCCTTTGGACAAATGTGCACGTATCGCTGCTCTGCTGTTAGTGAAAACATTCGGTGAGCCGGATAACAGTTTGCCCGTGTTATGCCGCGGAGCCCATGACATGCTCCCTAGCACTTCACCCACCCCTCCGGCAGCACAGGCACCGGCTGCTGCTGCAGATACGACAACCAGAGCCGCTCCACCAGTTACAACAACGGCCGCTGCACCTAAAATGGCACCGCCAATTAACCCGGCGATCATCCAGCCTTTAGAAGCTGTATGGGCTATATCGTCCTGCTCTCTGGCAGCATTGAATTCAGCCATGATTTATACATCCTTATGTCTCTGAAGAAACGCAAGGATTTGTGATTCGCTGGCGAGATCTGCTGGTCCTTTAAATGCTTTTGCCATGCCAAGAATATCTCTTACAGATGAGTTTTTTCTGTGTGGTGATGTCCATAGTGCATAGCGCAACGGCTCTTCATTATTTAAGGCGGCGATATGTAATGGGCTTCCCGCTGAGTCAAAGAACAAATAACTGCCATTCAGAGCTCTTTTCAAATCAACATTCTGATAAAGTAATGTCACCGTTTCATGTGCGGTAAGCAATTTAGTATCGGTATCAAAAGAAAAGAAAATCCCCGACGCATCAGTTGCCACGGGTACCGGCTCATGATCAGAATCACGAGAATTAAATTTTATACTGTTAATAATCTCATGATATTGCTTAGTATAATAATCATTAAAACGTCCTGGGCACGTTCCAATATAACAAACAATCTTTTTACCCCCGGCGTCATCATCAAATAAAACAATCGATTGTTTTTGCCAGATCTCAGCGCCATCATTTTCAAAATGATAAAAAATCTCAACTGCAGGCAGATTATCTATCTCGATCAGTTGTGATGTTACGTTTACAAAAGCGGGAACAGTGACACTCATCTCATTGATAATTCTAGCGGCCACTTTTTGCACTGTATCGTCATGAAAAGCAGATGCA
>NZ_JAJNDH010000021.1:0-3949 GCF_021043305.1 Pantoea sp. MHSD4
TGTGGAAAGCCCGGAGATTTACTGGTTCCATAACGCGGCCAACGGGATGCCGGAGCTGCTGACTGACGGTGAAGGGCAAAAAGCCTGGGAAGGAATTAACAGCCCGTGGGGCAAGCTGCTGCGCGAGTCCAGCGAAAGAGTTCCGGTGGTGAAGCAGAATCTGCGTATGCAGGGCCAATACCTGGATCGGGAAACCGGACTGCACTACAATCTGTTTCGTTATTATGACCCGGACAGTGGACGGTTTACCCAGCAGGACCCGATAGGGCTGGCTGGCGGGCTCAACCTTTACCAGTATGCGCCGAATGCGCTGGGATGGGTGGATCCTTAGGGTTTGAGTAGGTGTAGTCTTAAAGGAAAGTATAAAGAAATTGATAAGGCAGAATTACCTGATTGGATAAGGGATTCTTTCAAAGATGGAGAATATAAAACAGTTTTAACAACTGAGGATGTGACCTTGTATCGCGTTTTTGGTGGTAATGCGAAAATAGATGGCTCATTTGTTGGTACATCTCCGGCGCTGAATAAAATTCAGGCGAAAATAGATGCTGCACTTTTACCGGAATGGAAAAATACCAGACAATTCGAGGCAACTTTAAAAATCCCGAAAGGAACGATTCTTCAGATTGGGAAAGTTGAGAAGCAGATTATGAAATCTGGTGCAGTTCTTGAGGGTGGGGTGGACCAGATACTGCTTCCGCACGGATATCCTGTCAGTTGGATAACTGATGTTAGATTTTTATAATTGAGAAATTAACTATGAACAAGCAACAACTATTGGTTGAAATAGATAAGACATCTTCTTACATAGAAGGAGTTATGAATGGCGAAAATAAAGGGAGGTTAATAGTATTTATTGATGAGTTGAAGTTGCTTAAAGTTAAAGTTATGAATAACAGTATTATGAATAATCCTTTAAGAGGTTTTCCGCGTCGCTATGCTGAGATGTATAACGATTACCTCCATGCAATAACGGATGTAATGAGCAAAATTGAAAAGTCTGTCGATGCATATTTGGATAGCAACTAATTCTTGCTTTAGTATTAATGGCTTTGCCTTAATGAAAAGAGGTGGGCGAATCCTGTGGTTGCGCTTATACCTTTTTATATTGTTGTATACTTAGTAAAATAAGAGAGTGCTTTAACTAAGTTTTATTGGCTTTGTTTCTTTTTACTGACTAGAATGTGATAGTTGTCACTTTATTCTAATTAGATTGGAAATTGTTATTCTTAAATTAAATATAATTATAAATAATCTTACATCCATTGTTTACTACAGTATGATCAGCATCCATGATATGGTGCTGTAAATATCCAACAGATGTATGCTGGTCATAGGGCAATAGAGTTCGATAAAATCGATATTTTACCGGAGAGAGAATGATAGATTTTTTTCCTACAGTGAGGTTTTAGATTTTCTTGAAACATTCTTCCAAAAAAGGATTAAAAATGAAGAGTATCGTGAGGAGATGAACGCTATCATTGATGGTAGTCGTAAAAATAAAACAGTTTCAATACGGGCTATAGATGTTTGTTTTATGAATTATCGTAAGGTTATGGGTGATTTTAGTCTTCCTACAGATGAGGAGATGGAAATCTGGAAGCAGTTATTTAATTTTTGGCAGTGATGCTTGAATTAATTCAAGTGAATGTCGAGTTGTGCTTCGCTTTACAGTGGGTATTTAATTGCCATGTTTAGATGATGATTATTTTTAAAATATTTTCTTCATATGGAATGCAAGTCCTCTATTAGGGCTTTTGAGTCAAAGTTGAGTAATGGAATGGCTGTTTTTTTGTGCAATCAAAAAAGGTAAGCTTGTTATTATATCACCTGCATAATGATATGAAGTTTTGGTGCGGTAACAATGGTTTTTCCATTTCGCATTTCAATATCTAAAAAACTCTCTTTTTACCCTGTTGAGCCTATAAGGAGATAAAATGAACCTGCCAGGAATGAATCCCGAAAATAACTTACCGGGTTATGACATCGCGAGACTAACCGGTTATGGGGCACCTGATTTTGATTTCAAAGCGCTGGGTGCAGCAATGGATTGTACCCGGGAGTTTTATCAGGCTGGCATCATCTATGCAGATGGCGCACAGCGTTATCTTGTCCGGCCTGGTCAGCGTCATCCTAATGGCCAAAGTGGTATCGTCACACATCTTATTGTGACCAAAACGCCTAAGCAAGCCACAGCGTCTGATACGGGCAAGTCACTGAGCGAAGCAGTCAGCGCGACCTCAATGGGCACGGAGATTGCCTCGACCGTTCTTTCCTGTGGTGCCATGATTATCACCGCTGGCGTGGCGGTTATCGGTGCTTCAGCAACGCCGATAACGGCTGGCAGTAGCGGCGTGCTTGTCGCCATTGGTTATGCCGGTGCTGCGGCAACAGGTGTGCAGTGTATTAATGGTATCTACCGGGTTTATGATCTCGTCGAAAACGGTGGTGAAAACGTCGCGTGGCTGGACTCTCAGGAGTGGTACGTTGCCACTTCAACGTCTCTTGACCTTATTTCACTTGCCAGTGTGGGCGGTGCATTAAAAGAAGCCCTGGCAACATGGCGAGCGATGAAATCGGTCTCTTCTTTAAAAGCTACGGAGTGGCTCAGGAACTATCCAAGGCAGGACAGGGCGCGGCTTACTGAATTAATCATCAAGGCACAAAACCCGGGTATAACTAATAAAGAGCTCAAAGCCGCCATCCGTGCAGGACTTTATCCAAAACGTTTCCCTGTAGAGCCGGTGCAAAAAGAACTTGTTAAGCAACTCGCGCAGGTCGTCACCAGTGCAGCGGCTGTGGCAGGCAGTGCTGTCAGTGGTATCATTGCTGCTCCAGGTAACGTCCCGCGTACCGGACGCTACATCGTGGGAACAATCCAGTCACTGGCGGTAATTTAATGCAATTTTTATCATGGCTTATTGGACGTAATATCACTGAACTCCTGCAACAGGGGCGCGAAATAGATCAGGCAATCGCACGACAGGATGATTCCATACTTGCTCGTTCCACTTCAGAGCTTGAGCGCTATTTTAAACAGCCTTCTGAGTCGCTGCCCCGGCAAAACGGCTTCCCGGTTGCAATCGTGCTGATGCTGCTGCTGGTTGCATTTGCATTTAATCTGCTGACATTTCTGCACGCTTTACCTCCTCTGAGTCCACAGATACACGCGTTGAGTTTTTTTGTTCCCTCAATTGTTGTTATTGGCGCGATACTCACGTCCAGTTACCTGCTTGCGCGAGGCCATACAGCGGGTGTGGCGGGACTGGCTTATGTCTGTGCAATATTGCTTATATCGACTGTTTTACTCCTGAGCTACAGCGTTGTTACTGCTAGCCACTCGGGCCTGTGGCTGATTCTGGCACTCGCTGCTTTAGTGGGTGCTCGCTGGGTACTGAATGGGCAGGGTTTCGTCCTGTTTGCCATTTACTGCCGGACACAACGCCTTGCCAGCGTCGCCCGGCAGCGTCGCATGAAATAACCCATACGGGTCTGTAGTGCTGTTATCGCGGAATATCCATTCCGCGACTCTCGTCATACCATCCACTTTTCTCTCAAACCTTAGGCCTGAAACTAAAAGCCAGATGTAAGTTACTCCCTGGTGAGTATTGATGATGAGAATAGCTCTGCGATATTCAGGTTTCCCTGGCTTGATTTCGATTTAGGTAACAACCTCAACCCTGAAGAGTGCGACGATATCTTTTCAGCAGACATCATGTAACTACGATAATGCAGGTTGTTTGTTGCCTTATAATGACTTGCAGCCAGGTTTTGAGCAGTTGCGACGGGACAATGCAGGCAACCCATTGGATTGCCCCATACGGGTTCAGACATCATGCATAACCGCCGTGAACTATATCCGCTGGAAAAATGATATCCATGGTTATCACACCCGGGAAGGATGACGGTCAGACCCACTGGCACTTCCGTTACGAGGGTGAGCACCGTT
>NZ_JAJNDH010000022.1:0-3491 GCF_021043305.1 Pantoea sp. MHSD4
CCTGTACAGTTTCGCACGGAGCTCCAATGGCAACCGGAAATACGATTGGTAAATTACAATATGCGCCTGCGCCACAAGGCCATGTGGCGGCGGGCAGTGCCAACCCGCCGAAAAAGAAAAGCTGGTGGAGCAGTTATGGCGACTGGGTGCATACCGGTCTGGACGTGTTAGGCGCAGTTCCTGTTGTCGGCGCGGTAGCTGACGGCGCGAACGCCGCGATTTACACCGCAGAAGGGGATTATGGTAACGCTGCACTTTCAGCCGCTTCGGCGGCAGCTAACTTTGTACCCGGTGGCGGGGCGGCGTTTAAAGCCGGTAAGCTGGCAGCAAAAGCGGGTAAAGCGGTAGAAGCCGCGAAAGTGGGCAAAGGCATTGCAAAAGAAGGGGCTGAACTGGCTGAAAAAGCAGCCGTCAAAGCTGAAACGACCGCTGCTAAAGCCGAAGCTAAAGCCGCTAAAAAAGAAGCTGATGAAGTTATCAGCGCTAAAAAAGCGGGCAGCGAAAAGGGAGGCAGTGACAAAGGGCATGCGCAGAAAAAGACTGAGCCGTGCAAAATTCCGGCAAGGCCTCTGCCGCAGGTGGATATGGCGATTGGTAGTCCGGTTAACCCTGTACTGGGTATCAAACTGCTGTTCGGCCCTGAAGATAATGATTTCTCTTTCCCGGCATCAGTTCCCCTTAACTGGCAGCGCTACTATTTTTCTGATGAAATCGGCAATGGCTGGCTGGGACAGGGCTGGTCACTGCCCATTTCACAGGAAGTACATAAGAAAGCGGGTCTGCTGGTCTTAATGGATGAACAGGGTCGCGAAATTGAGTTCCCCTATCCGGAAGCGGGCCGCCAGCCTCAGCTTCATCGCTATGAGCAACTCTACCTCTCGCAGCCGCAGCCTGAGGAATTTTGTATTTCGGCCGCGGATGAAAGCCAGCACTGGCACTTTACACATAAAGCTGAATCTGACCGCTGGCTGCTATCCGCCATCAGCGACCGTCACGGCAACCGCCTTATTATTCGTTACAACATCCTGCATCTGCCGGTGCAGATTGAAGACAGTGCCGGGCGTCGTTTTAATATCAACTTCTCTCAGTTTGAATCGGACACGGGGAGTGCTTTTTTCCGTATCACCAGCGTCAGCGTCTGTTATCCGTCTGATCCTCTGAATGCCGAAATTCTGTGCCGCTACGATTATTCACCTCAGGGTGACCTGATTGCCGTGCGTAATGAGCTCAACGAGGTGCTGCGTGAATTCCGTTACCGTAACCATATTATGGTGGCGCATCGTCGTGCGGGCGAAATGGAGTGTTTTTATCATTACGATAAATATTTCCCTGAAGGAAAGGTACTGGCACATCGCGACAGCCTCGGCGGGGAATGGCGTTTTGAATATGGCAGCCAGACTACAACGGTCACTGATGCACTGGGACGCGTGACACGCTATGACTTTGACGACAATAAGGAACTGATTGGCTATCAGGATGCGATGGAAGGGCATATTCGTATTAGACGTAATGCCCGCGGTCAGATGACACAAGTCACCGACCAGAGCGGCCGATTTACACGCTACCGCTATGATGAACGCGGCAACTGTACGGCCATCATTGAGCCAGATGGTCAGACTACACGTTTTGATTATCACGAACGCTGGAACACGCCGGTTCGTGTGACCAATATGCTGGGCGGCACCCGGGAATTTACCTACGACACAGCAGGAAACTTAATCCGTTTTTCGGATGAGATAGGACGCATTACAGAATACAACCATGATGACCGTGGCAATCTGGTCAGGGTGCGTGATGCTGCGGCGGGCGTACAAACGTTATGCTGGAACCAGGCCAACTTTCTGATCAGTCATACCGATTGCTCAGGGCGCACAGCGACATTTGACTATGACAAATATGGCTGGATGAAGCAGCAGACGGATGCCGCAGGCAACCAGACGCTGTTTTATAACCGATGGAATGGCCTGCCCCAGCGTATTGTGCATGCCGATGGTGGAACGGAAAGCTTTGAGTTTGACCGCTGGAGGCGTCTGATTGCCTGGCAGGATCCTCAGGGGCAGGTTACGCGCTGGACGCTGGCTGCTGATGGCTTGCCGCTATCACGCACTGATGCACTCGGCCACAGTATTGGCTATGAATACGATCTGGCCCGTCGCCTGACCGCACTGATTAATGAGAACGGTGCACGATATACATTCCGCTACGACGCCCGGGATAACCAGGTCGAGGAGCACGGGTTTGATGGTTGCAAAACGCGTTATGAATATGATGACAGTGGCTGGCTGCTGATTCGTATTGAAGAAGGCGATGGCAGCGGTCAGGTAATCCACTCGCACTATCAACGGGATCCCGCCGGACGATTGCTGGAAAAGCTGGTGTCGCGCGGTGGAGATGCCACATGGCAACGTACCCGCTATCGTTACGATGCGCTGGGACGCCTCACAGCCGGTGTCAATCACGGCGGACGCTCTGAACTCGAATGGGATGATGCCGGACAACTGCTCGCAGAGCGGACGCTGGTTCGGGGTCACCGTTATGAACTGCGCCACAGCTATGACGAGCTGGGTAACCGGACGCACACCATCTTACCGGATGGGCGGGAACTGAAGCAGCTCTACTACGGCAGCGGGCATCGGGTGCAGGTCAACTTGGGTAACCGTATTATCAGTGAAAGCGAACGTGACGTTATGCACCGTGAAGTGCGCCGTACCCAGGGTGCAATCACAAGTGAATATCTTCACGACGAAATGGGACGGCTGATAAGCCAGCGTGCGGGCCGTGGCGCGCAGTCAGCGGTGGCACGCGAGTATGTCTGGCGTCGCGATGGCCAGCTGACGCAGATGACGGATAAATACACAGGCGATTATCGCTACGAATATGACGCGCTGGGACGGATGACGCGGGCGCGTGATGAGCATTTCGCCTTTGACCCGGCGCACAATCTGCTGAGTGAAACTCAGACGCAGCCATTACAGGATAACCGGCTCAGGGTTTATGAAGATAAACGCTGGACCTATGACGGCTTTGGTAATGTGACGCGCAAACAGAGCGGCCGCCACACAGACCAGCAGTTTATCTGGAACGCTGAACATCAGCTGACCGAATCGGTGAGCACCCGCCACGGGACTGAGCAGCGAACCACTTACGGCTATGATGCATTTGGACGTCGAAGCTGGAAACGCGATGCTTTTGGTATCACGCGCTTCATCTGGGAAGGCAATCGCCTGCTGAGTGAGGTGAGAGGCTCGCGCCAGCACCTCTGGATTTACGAGGATGACAGCTTTGCTCCGCTGGCGCAGATCAGTCTGCAGCAGGGCGAGACGGAGCATGAAGCGCAGGTTAACTGGTATCATAACGACGTGTCTGGTCTGCCACGAGAGCTGACTGGTGCTGATGGCAGTGTGGTCTGGCGTGCCGTCTATCGTGCCTGGGGCAATACGCTGCGTATAGAGCAGGCAGCCGGAGAGAATGCAGAGCCGGTTTATCAGCCG
>NZ_JAJNDH010000023.1:0-3173 GCF_021043305.1 Pantoea sp. MHSD4
AGGGGCAATACGCTGCGTATAGAGCAGGCAGCCGGAGAGAATGCAGAGCCGGTTTATCAGCCGCTGCGCTATCAGGGTCAGTATTTCGGTGCGGAAACGGGTTTACTCTATAACCGCTTTCGCGATTATGATCCGGATGCGGGCAGGTTTGTGAGCCAGGATCCAATAGGTCTTGCCGGTGGGGTTAACCTTTGAGTTGGGTGGATCCGCTGGGGCTGAGTATATGTTCTTTAGTTAAAGCTAAAAGCAGAAGTGATGCTTTGAAACGGGCTAAGGAACACGCTCAGGTTCCAAGGGTGCCTAGGGGGAGACGCAATATTAGTATTGATGAACTTAACCCTACGAGCCGGGGTAGAACTTGGGCGAAAATGAAATCTGACGGAGAAAAATCACTGGGAAGAGAAAATCGGTATGGCAAAAATAAATGGTTTGAGCATCCAGACGGACATCCTGATGCTGGGCAGTCTGGTGTGCCCAAACATCATGAGTCAGGTCATATACATTCAGTAAATCCTAAGTGTGAAGAGGTAATATTTACATGGTAGCTAACGAAAGATTAATCAAAATTCCCGTTCCTAATTTTAACGAAATTATTGAAATCAAAAAAGACTCAGAAGCTTTTTGTTTATGCTACCAATTTAATGTTGATGACTACGGGTATGGTCCATATGGTTTTGATACGGATAAAGCTAAAGATTTACTCAAGGTTCTATTTTCTGAAATATATTACTATGACAATCAGGTTAGAGGGTTGGTAAAAAAAACGGTACTCGACTCTGAAGGTCTGTACTTTTATAAACGTTGGGAGAAGTTAAAGTCTGACTTGGATAGTTATAAGTTGACGATTAAGAAAAATGAAATTTTAGCTAGGAAAGGTGTTGCTGTAGAGGTCTTGAATGAAAAGCCTGAGTTGTATGACGTTTATGAGAATGGTAAGTTATCATCCCGGGTGCTAAATGATTTAAGCCGCCTGGGATGCGAATTTTTCATTGTCAATAACTACATGCCACAAGGCGGTAAATGCCTTATCTTCACAGATTCATCATGCTTGAATAAGGTAAAGTCACTCGCTAAAGATCTTGAAATAAAATTCGACTCATTTCCTTCTATAGATTCGTTGAGAGCATGGTAATTTATTATGAATGATGATTGCAATGTTGACAGGCGATATTAATGTAAAAATTGCATTAAAACCCCTCCGCGACCTGTTTTTTGGTGAAAGGGATAGTACAGAAAAATCTGGAAGCAATGGTGGTGCAGATGGTGCTATCATCAACGGTTGCGCAACGGTTTTAGTTGGCGGTTAAATAAAGATATGGTTGATTCTAACATGAAATTTATAGCATTTTTATTTTTCTGGATTGTAACGGTTTATTATGTCTGGAACGGAAAGGATTTTTATAATAAAAAAGAATGGGCAGGATTTGGTAAGAAGTTTGTAGGTGTGCTGGTTGGTATTGTAGTACTTGCCTTTGCGCTCAAAGGATTAGTGTTAGCTATTCCCGGGTTTAGTAATGATTTTGCTGGAGATTTAATGGAAGAAATAGGCATTTCTTTTATATTTATTCTTGGCATAAAGTTTATGATTATCATGATTTTCACTTTATTTGTTGGGGTTGTGGGTTTTCAAAAAAAATATAATGCTGATAATTATGCCCGAATTTCACCTACTGCCAGTAAGTTAGTGCCTGGCATGCTCATCTTTGCAAAATGCGTGGTTTCTCTTGGCTCTATAGTGATTTATTACGGCATCTGGCTAGCGAATTAAATTAAGAAGGGAAACAGGCTATGAATTTTGAAACGGACTATACTTTCCCCTTACGCCGGGTTTCTCTAAAGAAGAAATCGAACAACGCTTCTGGAAATGCCTTTATACATCGGCCAGAGAAGAAATGCTCATTACTGGGTTGTGCTTCCTTAAAGCCTCAAACCTGCGGAACTGGAGCCGGTTGCGTTCCCTGGTGTCGGTTTAACCAATATCGGTCGCTACTTAACCACGGATGACTCACCTTATCTGGAAGTTTGGGCCGCGTATGAACGCTGCAAGTGGGAGATGAATGCGTCTGACTGGCTGTTTAAAAAACTCGCCATGATGGGCGAAAAAATTCTGCACCGCCGTCTTGTCGGTAAGGCCTCAGAAAACGGTATTTTTGCAGATGTATTGACCCTAAAAACGCACGCTTCCGGTGACGAAGTGATCTCACGATACACTGTTCAAAAAGATTACAATCGGGAGATCGGCGGTGGGAACTACCTCTTATTAAAAGCGTCCTGTGCAGCACGCGACTATCCTTCGCTTGTTAATGAAATCTATTTTACAGTGGTTAACTGGAATCAGCTGCATCGCAGTAACTTGGCCATGGCGGAGTTGCTGACCTCGGTTAACCTGGATGGGGAAAACGCTTTTAAAATACCTGCTTCCTGGCATGCCAGCGTTATTGCTGAGAACAGGCTTATCGTCGATCACACTATAGATGGTGTGAATTACGGGGTCATTAATTTTTGCTTTTATTCCGGTACCGTATGCCATTCCGCAGAGGATGCTTTTGAAAAGTCGACGCAACGTTTCCGGACCATGAACATTCGGTCACGCTGGTGGCAAACGAGCTGGAACCCATTCCTAATGATATCAATGTTGCGCTGGGATCATTATCGACCTGTACAGGTGAACTCTACAGCGACGAAGAGAAAATGCGCGCCTTTTATCAGAGTTATATATTCAATTGTTCAGGCTTGTGGTGCTACGTTGAATTGGTAGGGCAGCACAGAAATGATAAAAGTTATCACTTCGAAGCGAACAAACGCTGCGTAGAAATTATTCTGGCGACCCTGAATATCAACGTGAAATAATAGTAATCTTGCCAGTTACACATCTTTAGCTGGCATTCCGCCTCGTAGCAATGAGTATTGAGGCATCTATTTTTAACTCGTCATATGATCCGCTGCAATAATAAAAGACGCTTGTCTGACCCTCTGGTATTGCCTGACCTCGGGCAATACCCGGGTTAATTCACCGATTACCATCTGTCCGGGAAATCATCATGTTCTCACGCATTACTGCACAGCTGCCGGCGGACGGCCTGCTGTTCCATACGCTCACGGGCACCGAGACGCTGTCCCGTCCCTTTATGCTCACCGCCGAACTGCTGGCCACCGACGCGCGCATCGACCGT
>NZ_JAJNDH010000024.1:0-3009 GCF_021043305.1 Pantoea sp. MHSD4
CAGGCTGAAAATCGTGTCTCTCAAAAACGCCTCTGGCGTTGTAAGGTTAAGCCTCACGGGTCATTAGTACCGGTTAGCTCAACGCATCGCTGCGCTTACACACCCGGCCTATCAACGTCGTAGTCTTCAACGTCCCTTCAGGACTCTCAAGGAGTCAGGGAGAACTCATCTCGGGGCAAGTTTCGTGCTTAGATGCTTTCAGCACTTATCTTTTCCGCACTTAGCTACCGGGCAATGCCATTGGCATGACAACCCGAACACCAGTGGTGCGTTCACTCCGGTCCTCTCGTACTAGGAGCAACCCCCCTCAATTCTCCAGCGCCCACGGCAGATAGGGACCGAACTGTCTCACGACGTTCTAAACCCAGCTCGCGTACCACTTTAAACGGCGAACAGCCGTACCCTTGGGACCTACTTCAGCCCCAGGATGTGATGAGCCGACATCGAGGTGCCAAACACCGCCGTCGATATGAACTCTTGGGCGGTATCAGCCTGTTATCCCCGGAGTACCTTTTATCCGTTGAGCGATGGCCCTTCCATTCAGAACCACCGGATCACTATGACCTGCTTTCGCACCTGCTCGAGCCGTCACTCTCGCAGTCAAGCCAGCTTATGCCATTGCACTAACCTCACGATGTCCGACCGTGATTAGCTGACCTTCGTGCTCCTCCGTTACTCTTTAGGAGGAGACCGCCCCAGTCAAACTACCCACCAGACACTGTCCGCAGCCCGGATCACGGGCCTACGTTAGAACATCAAACATTAAAGGGTGGTATTTCAAGGTTGGCTCCACGCGAACTGGCGTCCGCGCTTCAAAGCCTCCCACCTATCCTACACATCAAGGCTCAATGTTCAGTGTCAAGCTGTAGTAAAGGTTCACGGGGTCTTTCCGTCTTGCCGCGGGTACACTGCATCTTCACAGCGAGTTCAATTTCACTGAGTCTCGGGTGGAGACAGCCTGGCCATCATTACGCCATTCGTGCAGGTCGGAACTTACCCGACAAGGAATTTCGCTACCTTAGGACCGTTATAGTTACGGCCGCCGTTTACCGGGGCTTCGATCAAGAGCTTCTCCTTGCGGATAACCCCATCAATTAACCTTCCGGCACCGGGCAGGCGTCACACCGTATACGTCCACTTTCGTGTTTGCACAGTGCTGTGTTTTTAATAAACAGTTGCAGCCAGCTGGTATCTTCGACTGGCTTCGGCTCGGGGAGCAAGTCCCTCCACCTACGCGCCAGCGTGCCTTCTCCCGAAGTTACGGCACCATTTTGCCTAGTTCCTTCACCCGAGTTCTCTCAAGCGCCTTGGTATTCTCTACCTGACCACCTGTGTCGGTTTGGGGTACGATTCTGTGTTACCTGATGCTTAGAGGCTTTTCCTGGAAGCTGGGCATTTATCACTTCAGCACCGTAGTGCCTCGTCGTCACGCCTCAGCGTTGATAAGGGACCGGATTTACCTGGACCCTCCGCCTACACGCTTAAACCGGGACAACCGTCGCCCGGCTGATATAGCCTTCTCCGTCCCCCCTTCGCAGTAACACCGAGTACAGGAATATTAACCTGTTTCCCATCGACTACGCCTTTCGGCCTCGCCTTAGGGGTCGACTCACCCTGCTCCGATTAACGTTGAACAGGAACCCTTGGTCTTCCGGCGAGCGGGCTTTTCACCCGCTTTATCGTTACTTATGTCAGCATTCGCACTTCTGATACCTCCAGCATGCCTCACAGCACACCTTCAACGGCTTACAGAACGCTCCCCTACCCAACAACACATAGTGTCGCTGCCGCAGCTTCGGTGCATGGTTTAGCCCCGTTACATCTTCCGCGCAGGCCGACTCGACCAGTGAGCTATTACGCTTTCTTTAAATGATGGCTGCTTCTAAGCCAACATCCTGGCTGTCTGTGCCTTCCCACATCGTTTCCCACTTAACCATGACTTTGGGACCTTAGCTGGCGGTCTGGGTTGTTTCCCTCTTCACGACGGACGTTAGCACCCGCCGTGTGTCTCCCGTGATAACATTCTCCGGTATTCGCAGTTTGCATCGGGTTGGTAAGCCGGGATGGCCCCCTAGCCGAAACAGTGCTCTACCCCCGGAGATGAGTTCACGAGGCGCTACCTAAATAGCTTTCGGGGAGAACCAGCTATCTCCCGGTTTGATTGGCCTTTCACCCCCAGCCACAGGTCATCCGCTAATTTTTCAACATTAGTCGGTTCGGTCCTCCAGTTAGTGTTACCCAACCTTCAACCTGCCCATGGCTAGATCACCGGGTTTCGGGTCTATACCCTGCAACTTAACGCCCAGTTAAGACTCGGTTTCCCTGCGGCTCCCCTATACGGTTAACCTTGCTACAGAATATAAGTCGCTGACCCATTATACAAAAGGTACGCAGTCACCCTGATAAATCAAGGCTCCCACTGCTTGTACGTACACGGTTTCAGGTTCTGTTTCACTCCCCTCGCCGGGGTTCTTTTCGCCTTTCCCTCACGGTACTGGTTCACTATCGGTCAGTCAGGAGTATTTAGCCTTGGAGGATGGTCCCCCCATATTCAGACAGGATACCACGTGTCCCGCCTTACTCATCGAGCTCACAGCACGTGTGCTTTTGTGTACGGGAGTATCACCCTGTACCCTGCGACTTTCCAGACGCTTCCACTAACACACATGCTGATTCAGGCTCTGGGCTGCTCCCCGTTCGCTCGCCGCTACTGGGGGAATCTCGGTTGATTTCTTTTCCTCGGGGTACTTAGATGTTTCAGTTCCCCCGGTTCGCCTTGCAGCACTATGTATTCATGCTGCAATGATGCACAGAGTGCACCGGGTTTCCCCATTCGGACATCGACGGCTGTAGCGGTTCATATCACCTTACCGTCGCTTTACGCAGATTAGCACGTCCTTCATCGCCTCTGACTGCCTGGGCATCCACCGTGTACGCTTAGTCGCTTAACCTCACAACCCACAGGCGTTTTACAACGCTGCGAGCTGCAAGCATTTGAGAGACTCGAAC
>NZ_JAJNDH010000025.1:0-3001 GCF_021043305.1 Pantoea sp. MHSD4
TGGCACAAAGCGGACTGATGCAGAGATCAATGTCCGCTATGAGCGAAAAGCAGACCTTTTATAAAGCCTTTTTCATAAAAATACGGCTTGTTCCTTCGGGTTTGCAGTCTATACGTCCAAATTCTTCCCAACCGTGCTTTTTGTAGAACTCAGGGGCCTGAAAGCTAATTGTGTATAAGAATGCTGCAGTACAGCCTCTTCTTCTTCCTTCCTTCTCGAAGTGTGAGAGGATTTCTGTACCAATCCCCTTACTCCGAAACTCCGGTGGTAGATAGAAGAGATCTATAAAAAGTAGACCCAACGAAGAACGCCCCTGCATTCCCCCTAGAACTTCACCGCTAGTCTTTGATTTTAATAATACAGATAATGGCAGGCGATCACTCATTCCCGTCATTAAATCATTGAAATTGTTAAGACCTTCTTCAATCGGGATTAATTGCTCGGCGTTAGGATTTGCGCAGATCTCTAAATTTATCCCTTCAAAAATATCATTCATTTAAAATGTCCTTATAGATTAAAGTGCTGTTTAAATATACAGCCATTAGGTGCAATCACAAGAGGTTTGTCGTTTATGGTTTGCGTTTAAGCCGCATGATCAACTTCCGCTTTTGGCACAAAGCGGACATGAATCATGTATAAAACTCGTTAAGAGAGAAATTGATATTAACAATCTTTCCTACCTCTTATGAGGTAATTAGTAACATCAGCATGGGCTAATTACTGGGTGACAGGTTAGACCTTGTTGCAATTCAACCTAAACATTCCCTTTCTTACGCCTGCTATAAAGTTAATGAACAGTTAACCGATAATGATGATTAAGATGCTTTCAATCTGCATTATTTTTGTTCTTATAATAATTAATTCAGCAGGATGTAAAAATGAGTAATATTCTTAACAATATTAATCTTACCGCTAAGTTTGCAATTCTGGGCTTGTTTTGCCTTGTTCTTTTTTCAGTTCCTACCGTGCTTTTTGTGTCAGAAGGTAATAAATATATTCAGGACAAGCAGAAAGAAGTAACAGGAGTGCCTGCTGAAAACAAAATCCTTGCCCTGTTGAATCTGATACAGCGCCATCGCGCTGAAACAGCCCTCGCTATTGCGCAAAAAAATCCTGCCACCTCATCGCGTCTAAGTGTTAGAGATGACATTGTTACTATCACCGATGTCATCAAGAAAGAGATGGCGCAGACAGAAGGCAGTGCGGGTTTAATCGATAAAATTAATGGGGTGCGTGCACAGTGGGACGCGCTGCAGCAGGACATTGATGCTTCGAAACTGGATCAAACGGCCAGCCTTGACGCACATGCGCAACTCATCCGCAAACTTCTTAACACAAACCGCGACGTGCTGGATTTTTACGGTCTGTCGCTTGATTCAGATATCAGTACGTACCGCCTGATTACCAGCAATTTCTCATCATTGCCTGAGCTTACCGAAAGTCTGGGTAAAATTCGTGCGTTCGGGACTTCACTGCTTGCAAGGAAAGAAGCCGTTAGTGAGGCTGACTCTGTCCGTATGGAATCATTAATCAGCACGGGTGCCTATAATCTGGATATGTTTGCTCAGGACTCAGAGAAGCTTTTTTCGTCTGATACAGGGCTGAAGCAGAAATTCAGTGCCGATGCCGACGGGGCCGTACAGGAAGCCCAAAATGCCCTGAAAACTGCAGGTGAGTTATTTATTAGCCGCAGTATGACGAATCAGAGTCCTCAGGACTATGCCGCACTTTTTACCAGCGCGATTAACAGATTCAGCACCTACGCGATTGCGGGCGGTAATGAACTGAATGACATGCTGAACCAGCAGATTACGGACCACCGGCATGCACAGTATGGTTTGCTGAGCGTTCTTCTCTTTATGGTCCTGCTTTCTGTCGTTTTCGCATTGATTATTATCCGTTCTGTAACACGACCTATCGGTGCCGCGTCCAAGCTTGCGCTTGAAGTGGCAGAAGGCGATCTGACCGCATCTTTTTCCGTGACAGGACGCAATGAAACAGCCGGTCTGCTTAAGGCATTACTGCAGATGAGTCAGCGCCTGACGGTGACGGTAGAAAACATTAAAAGTAATGCTGTCACCATTGCCACCTCATCTGAGGAGATTGCCCGCGGTAACGGCGATCTTTCTGCGAGGACGGAAGAACAGGCTGCATCGCTGGCTGAAACAGCCGCCAGTATGGAACAACTCTCTTCGATCATCGGCAACAATGCTGAAAACACCCGCCATGCTGCAGAAATGGCCAGCTCGGCTACCAGCGCGGCATTGCGTGGCGGTCAGGCAATGGAATCAGTGCTGGGTTCCATGGAGAAAATCAGCAGCAGTGCAGGGCAGATTAAGGAAATCATTTCTGTCATTGATGGGATTGCGTTTCAGACGAATATTCTCGCGTTAAACGCGGCTGTTGAAGCTGCCCGGGCCGGTGAGCACGGTAAGGGCTTTGCGGTTGTTGCGGCGGAAGTCAGATCGCTGGCACAGCGCTCGGCTGGCGCGGCGAAAGAAATTAAAGGACTGATCGAACAGTCTGTGGAGAATGCTGAGCAGGGCATTTCGATGGCCCGGGATGCAGGTGAAAAAGTGAAGGAGAGTATGGATGCGATTGAACAGACAGCACAGCTGGTGAGAGAGATTTCATCTTCTTCAGAAGAGCAGAGTGCAGGCGTATCGCAGATAAATATTGCCGTTACTCAGATGGATCAGGTCACACAGCAGAATGCCGTGCTCGTTGAAGAGTCAGCATCGTCTGCTGATGAACTTGCAAGTCGAGCCGCTAATCTGAGGGACGCGGTTAGCGTGTTCCGCACAAACGCTGGTTAAAATTTCTGTTAAGTGCTTTTTATATGTCTGTAAACGGCGTGCTGCCAGGCGCATTTCTTAGGCCTGTCATCTCAGTAACAGTATTCCATAAGCCATCCTACGGGATGGCTTAATTCCTTCCTTACGTAACGTTGGCACAAAGCGGACATACGTGCTGCAAGGTCCGCTATGAGCGAGAAGCGGAC
>NZ_JAJNDH010000026.1:0-1903 GCF_021043305.1 Pantoea sp. MHSD4
CTATCAGCAGCTCATCGAGGGCGAATTCAGGCACAAGGCTCCTCTCTTGAAGAGTCTGTTTCATGGAACCAGGAACGTCCCCTTACTGCAGAGGATGCTAAAAAAATGATGACTGAGTTGAAAGGTAAGCTAAATAAACGTGATTTAGCACTTAGAAAAGATGCATTTCAAAAGGCAGAAAAATTTATAACTAATGCCAGCAAATGCGGAGGTGCTGATGCTCCAGTGAGTAAAACATTTATGGTGAAAGATACTAAGCACGAACGTGTGGATATTGAGATTATTTCTGGTAAAGCATTTTTGGAGTAGATATGTTTAATAACTACCTTAATGATGAAAAGGTTTATTTAGAGTTAGAGTCTTTTTTAAAAAATTTCTTCTTAAATTTTATAAATTGCAAGGAATCAGTTGACTGTCCATATTACAATACTACGTTTTCAAATGGAAAGCCGTTTATGGATGGCAATCCAATATTTTCAGCACGAAAAAAAAATAATGGCACCATCATAAAAGTTGTTTTAGATGAAGATGCTAATTCATTAAGTGAGTTTGATAAAGAGGTCGACGGCTTTCCTATTCATGTCATAGTTGCTAATGCTTCTTCTTTAGACTCTATTAAAGAGAAGATTATCTCTTGGTACGAAAAATATAATTAATATATATCCGTAATTATCAATGCAGCAAATAGAAAATAATTACTAAGCACCAAGATTGACGCACAATATCTTACCGGACGGGCGGGAACTGAAGCAGTTCCACTATGGCAGCGGGCAGCGGGCAGCGGGTGCAGGTCAACTTTGGTACCCGTGTCATCAGCGAAAGCGAACGTGGCGTCCTGCACCGTGAAGTGCGCCGCACTCAGGGTGCAATCACCAGTGAATATCGCGTTACTGAATTAGCATGGAATCTACTTATATTCGCACGCATTACCGGACAGCTGCCGGCGCACGGTCTGCTGTTTCATACGCCGAATGACACTGAGGTGCTGTCACGCCCATTTGTGCTTGCCGCTAAGCTGCTCTCCACCGACGCGCGCATCGACCGCCACGCCCTGCTGGGCCACAATTTACATACACATTGTTGAAGCGATAAAGTGATAAGAAGGTGAAAATGCATTTTTTAACTGAAATACCCTTCATTATCGGTATTACTATGACGGTTATGGGTTTGTTAGTGATGTTTTTACTGTTCAAACCAGATAAAAATGAGTTGATAGAAATAAAAAACTGGAAAGCCAGAGATGAGTGGCAGGGTTATATAATAACTACCGAGCCTGTCAGCTGGTCGCAAACAAATACCCAATATGATGACGGTTTTTTTTATAACTTCAATGTGCGGCTTACCCTTTCTGGTAAAGAGACTATATGCACCGGAAAAGGGTTGGTAATTAAAGGTAAGATCCATAAGTTAAAGAAAGGTATTAAAGTCATTGTAAAGTATAGCGACGAAATCCCATCAAAAGTCGCTATACTTGATGTGTTATATGAGTAAGTTATAATAATTCATCCTGCGGAAAATTTTTCTTGCTTGAAGATATGTTAACTATTTTTCATAGAAAACCTTGCTCAGGTTGCATTAAGGATATTTATACAAGTAAGGATATTTATACAAGTAATAATGTCGAACACTATGGTAAGCCTATCGCTTCATTTTCCCTATTTCTGAAAGGCATGCCCGCAATCCTTTTGCCTGGCAGGAGCCTTCAAAACTCTACCAATGCGAGTGCCATACATACCGTGCCTGATCAGCTCAACGTACTGATGCTGGTACCCAAAGCTAGTGCCTTTTGCCGAATTATCATCTTACAGGGATGAAAACCATGTTCTCACGCATTACTGCTCAGCTGCCGGCGGACGGCCTGCTGTTCCACACGCTCACCGGCACCGAGACGCTGTCCCGTCCC
>NZ_JAJNDH010000028.1:0-937 GCF_021043305.1 Pantoea sp. MHSD4
TTGAATCGGGCGAAATGTAAACCCGAAGCTGTTGAGTTAGATCCCAAAACGATTCGTTTTAGCCAAAGTTCTGTAAATGGTGCTGCTGATTTAACTCATAGTATGAGAAAGAATGGGTGGACTGGAGACCCCATTGATGTTGTTAGAATGAGCGATGGAAAATTAACAACTATTGATAATACCAGAGTACTTGCAGCATCCAGAGCAGGGATAAATGTCAAAGCAAGAATTCATGATGGTTCATCATCTTTGCCAAATGAATTTATTGAACGCTTTACTACTAAAAAAGGAACGCCTTCTTCCTGGGAAGATGCAATACAATTACGAATTGGTAAACAAGCTTCTAAATACAAAAATGGTTATCCTAACGGGTCAAATATAATAGGGTCATTGGACTAATATGGAACAGCTTCTACTTGAAAAAGAACTACCAGTAGGGTTTTCTTATCCTGATGAGTTTAAAAGAATAGTATTACAAGGCTTACTGGATTTTGATCCGTGGCTCATTCTTCAGGGCGAGAGACTGAGAATTCGCTTTAATGGAATAAAAAGCCGTTATCCATCACGTGAATTAATACCTTTTGCAAGAAGAGAGGATAACGATGATGTTGCTTGTTGGGAAGTTAATAAGCCAGGTAAGGTTATAATTATTCATGACTTCGCCAGCGAAGGTTACGAAAATGTCCAGGAAATTGACAGCTTCTGGGACTGGTTAAGAAGCGCTCTTGAAGCTACGATTGAATACGATGGAGAGTAAAGTTTAAAAAGCCGGAAGCGATCTTAACGATCCTTCCGGCTTGTTCTGTTTAGCTGTCCGCTGTCAGAATCAGTCAGTCCTGTACAACCTTTACCGTTTACTTTTGATCGACCTCAAATCTCAACTCAGCCAGCTACTTCCCGGTAATATATCGCGTCTCTTCTGAACATAGCAGACCAT
>NZ_JAJNDH010000029.1:0-799 GCF_021043305.1 Pantoea sp. MHSD4
GGTATTTTTTGCTGATGAAGAAAAGTAGTTTTCAATTTCACTTTTTATTTTATTTTTATGTCCACTACCCGGTGCAATTATTGCAGCGCTTCCTCCTTCCGGATTTAAATGTAAATCACCACCTTTGGTATTAATCTCTCCATTACCATCGACGGTAATGTTAAAATTTTTACCAAAAAAATTAATCGCACCTTCTTTAGTTAACTCAATCGCGCTCAGACCACACTCGATCCTTACAGTGTCTCCGGCTGCAATGGTGTAAGAAGCAAAGGCCTGTTCAGTACGATTGCCCGTTGTCAGCGTTTTACTATTTCCCTGAGTGCCGAGAGCATGGTCGCCTTCTACCCTGGTCTCATTATTAGCACCCACTGAAACCATGCGATTGTTCAGAACACTGTGTGATTCATCATTTTTAACATGGGTATCCATGTTCTTCTGCGCCTGGATCCACAGGTGTTCCTCACCCGCCTTATCCTCAAACCTCAGCGCGTTCGCCGTGTCCGCCGTGCCATCCTTCGACCGGCTTAAAAAGCCCATCTGCGTCGCCGCCGCCGGCAGCGCCCACGGCGGCATGCTCGCCTCGTTATACACCCGGCCGATGATCAGCGGACGGTCCGGATCGCCATTGATAAAGTCCACCACCACTTCGTCGTTAACACGCGGGATCTGCACCCCGCCGAATCCCTGGCCCGCCCAGGCGCTGGAGACGCGCACCCAGCAGGAGCTGGTGTCGTCGCCCTTCGCCAGACGGTCCCAGTGAAACTTCACCTTCACCCGCCCGTAGCGGTCGGTCCAGATC
>NZ_JAJNDH010000003.1:0-550575 GCF_021043305.1 Pantoea sp. MHSD4
TTATTTTGCGTCTGCGCTATGTCCCTTTAACACTATCCCCCTTTAAGCTGAAACATTTTCATTTTCCGCATGAAACCTCGACATCTCACAACGATCAGGCTAATGTTGGGCATCCAGATGTCTAAACGTTTATATGGTTACGAGAGGTGAGCAGGTTATGCCAATCAGGGTTCCCGACGAATTACCGGCAGTGAATTTTTTGCGTGACGAAAACGTCTTTGTCATGACGTCGTCGCGCGCCAGTGTTCAGGAGATCCGACCGCTTAAAGTGCTCATACTGAATCTGATGCCGAAAAAGATCGAAACAGAGAATCAGTTTCTGCGTCTGCTTTCCAACTCGCCCTTACAGATCGATATTCAGCTGCTGCGCATCGACAGCCGCGAGTCACGCAATACGCCCACTGAGCACCTCAACAACTTCTACTGCAATTTTGAAGATATCCAGCATGACAACTATGACGGCTTAATCGTGACAGGTGCGCCACTGGGGCTGGTCGATTTTAATGATGTTGCTTACTGGCCTCAGATTCAGCGCGTGCTGCACTGGGCAAATGAGCACGTCACCTCAACGCTGTTTGTCTGCTGGGCCGTGCAGGCGGCGCTTAATATTCTGTATGGCATTCCCAAGCAAACCCGGCATAACAAACTGTCCGGCGTCTATGAGCATCAGATATTGCATCCTCATGCGTTACTGACCCGGGGTTTTGATGATAATTTCCTCGCGCCACACTCTCGTTATGCTGATTTTCCTACTCAACTGATCTCGGATTACACCGATCTTGAGCTGTTTGCTGAATCGGAACAGACCGGTGCCTATCTGATGGCGAGTAAAGACAAACGCCTGGTATTTGTTACTGGCCATCCGGAATATGACGCGCTGACGCTGTCTGGTGAGTATCATCGCGATTATGAAGCCGGGGTGAATCCGGAAGTCCCCTATAACTATTTCCCACAGGACAATCCGGCCCTGCCACCGCGCGCGACCTGGCGTAGCCACGGTAATCTGCTGTTCTCTAACTGGCTCAACTACTACGTTTACCAGATCACGCCATTCGATCTGCGTCGCATGAATCCAACGCTGGAGTAGTCCCGCCCGAAGATCAACTGAACCGTGTTAGCCGATGGCAACACGGTTTTTTTTCGCCTGAAAAACAGCAATGAAAGTCGTTCCCTTAATAAATAAAACTTTAAATACATATAAAACATCAGGATAGCTGGTTTAATGTATAAAAATGGAAATAGTTTTTGATTTAGAAAAATAAATGCTTATGCTCTGATCCTGTAGCTCACAAAATAAACACCGTGTGGATCCGCTGCATTCGATCCTTTGAATACAGGAGAACGCCAGCATGACAGACTCAGTGATCAGCCCTGCGCTGAATTTCAGCCAGCCCTTTAGCCATGCCGAACAACAGCTGTTAACGCCCGAAGCGGTTTCTTTTCTGGAAGCGCTGGTCGCACGCTTTGCATCGCAACGCAACGAGCTGTTGTTGGCACGCCAGCAGCGTCAGCAACGCTATGACCAGGGCTATCTGCCAGACTTCGATATGGAAACTGCTTCCATAAGAGAAGGTGCGTGGCGTATTCAATCCATTCCGGCCGACTTAGAAGATCGTCGGGTTGAGATCACCGGCCCACCGGATCGAAAAATGGTCATTAATGCCCTGAACTCAAACGTAAAAGTCTTTATGGCCGACTTTGAGGATTCGCTGTCACCGGAGTGGTCAAAGCTGATGGAAGGGCAGCTCACACTGCGCGAGGCGGTGCAGGGCACGCTGAGTTACACCAGCGACAAAGGCAAAATTTATCAGCTCGGCGCAAACCCAGCGGTGCTGATGTGCCGGGTTCGCGGTCTGCATCTGTCAGAAAAACATGTCAGCTGGCAGGGTGAGGCGATTCCGGGCGGGCTGTTTGATTTCGCGCTCTATTTCTTCCACAACGTCCGGCCTTTACTGGCCAAAGGCAGCGGGCCTTACTTCTATCTGCCGAAAACAGAGAGCTGGCAGGAGATCGCCTGGTGGCGTGAGATCTTCAGTTTCAGCGAGGATCAGTTCGATCTGCCGCGCGGTACGATCAAGGCTACCGTCCTGATTGAAACGTTACCCGCCGTGTTTCAGATGGATGAGATCCTGTGGAATCTGCGCGATCATATTGTGGGCCTCAACTGCGGCCGCTGGGATTACATCTTCAGCTACATCAAAACCCTGAAACAGCATGCGGATCGCGTTCTGCCGGATCGCCAGTCAGTCACCATGTCGCAGCCGTTTCTGGATGCTTACTCACGTCTGCTGATTAAAACCTGTCATCGTCGGGGAGCCTTCGCGATGGGGGGAATGTCAGCCCTGATTCCTGCTAAAGACCCAACACGTAATGCCTGGGTACTGCAGCGCGTGACGGAAGATAAACAGCGTGAGGCGGGCAACGGGCATGACGGTACCTGGATTGCGCATCCGGGCCTGGCAGACACCGCTATGGCGGTCTTCAATGCCGTGCTGGGCGACCGACCCAACCAGTTGCATGTTATGCGGGAAGAGGATGCACCAATCACGGCGGAGCAGTTACTTGCGCCCTGTCAGGGTGAGCGCACCGAAGCGGGGATGCGCGCCAATATCCGCGTCGCGCTGCAATACCTTGAAGCCTGGATCAGCGGTAACGGCTGTGTGCCGATTGACGGGCTGATGGAGGATGCCGCCACCGCTGAGATTGCACGCACCTCAATCTGGCAATGGATTCGTCATCAGCAAATCCTGAACAACGGCCAGCAGGTTACGGCCGAACTGTTTCTGCGCTGGCTGAACGAAGAGCTGCACCTGCTGCAAAACGCGCTGGGCGAAGCCCGGTTCAGCGCCGGTCGCTATGACGACGCGGCACAACTGATGGCGCAGATCACCACCGAACGCGAACTGGTTTCCTTTCTTACCCTGCCAGGCTACCGCCTGATCCCCTGAACAGAGGAGCTATTGCCATGACACGTACTCAACAGATCGATCAACTGGAACAACTCTGGCAGACCGCACGCTGGGAGGGCATTATCCGCCCTTACAGTGCAGCAGAGGTGGTTAATCTGCGCGGCTCGGTTCTGCCTGCCTGTACGCTGGCAGAGCGAGGTGCCGAAAAGTTATGGGCGCTGCTGAACGGCGAGGCGAAGAAAGGTTACATCAACAGCCTGGGTGCGCTCAGTGGCGGGCAGGCACTGCAACAGGCCAAAGCGGGCATTGAAGCGATCTATCTCTCTGGCTGGCAGGTGGCTGCGGATGCCAATGTGGCAGGACAGATGTATCCCGATCAGTCGCTCTACCCGGTGAACTCCGTACCGGAAGTGGTGACCCGCATTAACCAGACGTTTCAGCGTGCCGATCAGATTCAGTGGTCCAGCGGCATTGAAGAGGGCGACAGCCGGCATACTGATTTCTTCCTGCCGATTGTTGCCGATGCTGAAGCCGGTTTTGGCGGCGTGCTCAATGCCTATGAGCTGATGAAGGCGATGATTCAGGCGGGGGCGGCGGCGGTCCACTTCGAAGACCAGCTGGCGGCGGTTAAAAAATGCGGTCACATGGGTGGCAAAGTGCTGGTACCGACCCAGGAAGCGATTCAGAAACTGGTAGCGGCACGACTGGCGGCCGATGTAATGGGTGTGCCAACCGTGCTGCTGGCTCGCACCGACGCCGACGCCGCTGACCTGATTACCTCAGACTGCGATGAATACGATCGTCCCTTTATCCGGGGCGACAGGACGGCAGAAGGCTTCTTCCGCACTCATGCCGGTATTGAACAGGCGATCAGTCGCGGACTGGCCTATGCACCTTATGCTGACATCCTGTGGTGTGAAACCTCAACACCAGATCTGGCGATGGCGCAGCGTTTTGCCGACGCTATTCATGCGCGTTTCCCCGGCAAACTACTGGCCTACAACTGCTCGCCCTCGTTTAACTGGAAAAAGAACCTCGACGACCGCACTATCGCGCAATTTCAGCAGGCGCTCAGCGACATGGGGTATCGCTTCCAGTTCATCACGCTGGCAGGCATCCACAGCATGTGGTTCAACATGTTCGATCTGGCCCATGCCTATGCGCAGGGTGAAGGGATGCGCCACTATGTGGAAAAGGTTCAGCAGCCTGAGTTCGCGGCCCGCGATCGCGGTTATAGCTTCTCGTCACATCAGCAGGAAGTGGGCACCGGCTATTTCGATCAGGTGACCAACATCATTCAGGGCGGTAAATCCTCGGTCACCGCGCTCACCGGCTCGACCGAAGAGCACCAGTTCTGACGCTTTTTCTCTGATGGGTTCCCCGCCCGCACCATGCGGGCGGGCATTGACCGGAGCTGACTATGCCGCCACGCGAATCGCTGATTGCACACACTATCCTGCAGGGATTTGATGCTCAGTATGGACGCTTTCTGGATATTACTGCCGGCGCGCAGCAGCGCTTTGAGCAGGCAGAATGGCAGGCAGTGCAGCATGCCATGAAGGCTCGCATTCATCTCTATGATCATCACGTCAGCCTGGTTGCCGATCAACTGCGCGTGCTGAACGGTGCGGCAAGCTGGGATGCGATGTTCTGGCTGAGGGTTAAAGATCACTATCAAAGCCTGCTACCTGGCTATCCGCGGCACGAAATTGCCGAAAGCTTCTTTAATTCCGTCTATTGCCGGCTACACGGACATGCCGACCTGCAACCTGAACGGCTGTTTATCTTCAGCTCTCAGTCCCTGACCGCGCCGGTCACACCTCTGCGCCCCTTATCACGGCGTTACCAGCCGGAGCGGGGCTGGCGGGCATTGGTAGATCAGATACTGGAGGATCTACCGCTGACGCTACCGTGGCAGCACCGCGCGCGCGATGTGGGCTGGATTGTCCGCCACCTGGAGTCGCATTTTCCCCGGCTGAGCGAGGGCTGGCTCGAGGTCAACAGTGAACTCTTTTATCGCAACAAAACGGCCTGGCTGGTGGCGCGTCTGCATCTGCCAGCGAGTATCTTTCCCTGTCTGCTGCCGATCCAGCGGACGGAAACCGGCGAACTGTGGATCGACACCTGTCTGACGGATGTGAATGACGCCAGCATTGTCTTTGGTTTTGCCCGCGCCTATTTCATGGTGTATGCCCCGGTACCTGCGGCACTGGTCGCCTGGCTGCAACCCATTCTGCCCGCCAAAACGCTGGCCGAACGCTATATGGCGATTGGCTGCCAGAAGCACGGTAAAACAGAAAGCTATCGCGAATATCTTCAGGCGCTGGCAGAGAGTGAAACGGCCTTTGAGATCGCGCCTGGCGTGCGCGGCATGGTGATGCTGGTCTTCACGCTGCCGGGCTTTGACTGGGTATTCAAGGTCATCAGGGATCGCTTCGCACCACAAAAAGAGGTGACGGAAGCACAGGTCCGCGCCTGTTATCAGCAGGTCAAAGAGCACGACCGTGTGGGGCGCATGGCAGATACCCAGGAGTTTGAACAGTTTGCACTGCCGCTGGCGCGCATCTCATCGGCGCTGCTGGCGGAACTCCACGCCTGTGTGGCAGAGAAGCTGTATATCGAAGGCGATCGCCTGATTATTCGTCATCTGTGGCTGGAGCGCCGTATGCAGCCGCTGAATCTCTATCTTGCCCAGGCCAGCCCAGCCGAGCGACGTCATGCCATTGAAGAGTATGGCAATGCCATTCGACAGCTGGCGGCAGCCAATATCTTTCCCGGCGATATGCTGTTTAAAAACTTCGGCATAACCCGTCATGGGCGGGTGATATTTTACGATTACGATGAGATCCGCCCGATGCAGGAGCTGAACTTCCGGGAGGTGCCCGCGGCACGCTATGAGGAAGATGAACTCAGTGCCGAGCCGTGGTACAGCGTGGGGCCAGACGATGTCTTTCCCGAAACCTTCCGCTATGCGTTATGCAGCGAAACCGCGACCGGCGCTTTGCTGCTGGAACTGCATCCGGAAATATTCGACGCCAGCTGGTGGCGTACACAGCAGCAGCGCATCGCGCAGGGCCATGTCGAAGAGGTGATCGCCTGGCGGCAGACGCAGCGTTTCAGCGTCTGCTATACGCCAGAGAGGGTTAGCGACCGCTGTACGCCAGCGTAACCTGACGCGCTTCGCGGATGACCAGCGCACCTAATTCCGTGATCCTGTCGTCTGTCATGCGGGCGATAGGGCCGGAGATGGAGAGGGCAGCAAACGCCTCGCCATGTTCATCATAGATGGGTGCAGCGACACAGCGCAGTCCGAGTGCATGCTCTTCATCATCCAGCGAAAAGCCCGCTTTACGCACCTGTGCCAGATTCTCTTTCAGACTCTGTGGCGACATCAGGGTTTTTGGCGTGTAGTAGTGCAATCCTTTCTGATGCAGCAGGGCAGTAATCTGTTCTTCACCCAGATGGGCCAGAAAGGCTTTGCCTGCACCTGACGCATGCATCGGCAGCTTGCCGCCAATCGGTGCTGACATCCGCATCAGCTGGGTGCACTGCACCTGATCAATGATCACCGCCTGATAGTCACTGAGATCCAGCACCGCCAGATTCACTGTTTCACCGGACTGCTCCATCAGGCTCCGCAACACCGGATGAACCAGCGCCAGCAGATTACGGCTTTGCAGGAAACTGCTGCCAACCACAAAGGCGTGTGCGCCAATCGTCCATAGCCCGAGATCGCCCACCTGGCGGACAAAGCCCTGCTGCTGCATGGTGCTGAGCAGGCGATGCGTGGTGGAGTTAGGCAAACCCGCCTGCTGCGCGAGCTCGGTCAGCGCCACGCTGCCATGTGAATCTGCAATCAGCTCCAGCAGCGTGAGGCCGCGCGTCAGTGATTGAACCTGACCGCCCGCGGGTGCGGCGACAGGGGTGCCGCGGGGTTTCTTACCGCGCTTAACAGGAACGGGCGTGGCCATTGTTGTCTCTCCTTTTGCATTGTGGAAATCATTTTCGTTTTAATCGCGCGGTTTGCAAACGCTGGTTTTCTGGTCAGACCTGTGAGGCGATGATCTGAAAATCTCTCAGGTGAGGTTACTTTGTCGCCAGACAGGGTTGTGCCAGAATGGAAAACAGGGTTTTCCGCCAGCAGACTGACGTGAATGGGGCAACAGTGAGCAATAAAATCGACGCGCTACATCAGCAGCTCGCACAACGCATTATGGTGTTGGATGGTGGCATGGGCACCATGATCCAGAGTTACCGGCTGGAGGAAGAGGATTATCGCGGCAGCCGTTTTGCTGACTGGCCCTGCGATCTCAAAGGCAACAACGATCTGCTGGTGCTGAGTAAACCGGACGTGATCCGCGAGATCCACGACGCTTATCTGGCTGCAGGTGCAGATATCCTCGAAACCAATACCTTTAACGCCACGTCGATTGCGATGGCGGACTACCAGATGGAAAGCCTGTCGGCGGAGATCAATTATGAAGCGGCCCGGCTGGCACGAGCCTGCGCAGATGCGTGGACGGCGAAAACACCGGACCGCCCGCGTTATGTCGCGGGGGTACTCGGCCCGACCAACCGCACCTGCTCGATCTCACCCGACGTCAACGATCCGGCTTACCGAAACGTCACCTTTAATCAGCTGGTAGAGGCATACCGCGAATCAACCCGTGCGCTGGTGGAGGGCGGTTCCGACATCATTATGATCGAAACGGTGTTCGATACGCTGAATGCCAAAGCCGCCATCTATGCAGTGCAGACCGAGATGGAAGCGCTGGGTGTCACGCTGCCGCTGATGATCTCCGGCACCATCACCGATGCGTCAGGCCGGACGCTCTCCGGTCAGACCACGGAAGCCTTTTACAACTCGCTGCGCCATGCCGAACCGCTCTCTTTTGGCCTGAACTGCGCGCTGGGACCGGATGAACTGCGTCAGTATGTGGCGGAGCTGTCACGCATTGCTGAAGGCTACGTGACTGCCCATCCTAACGCCGGTCTGCCCAACGCGTTCGGCGAATACGATCTTGATGCAGAGTTGATGGCGCAGCAGATTGGTGAATGGGCGACCTCGGGTTTCCTGAATATTATTGGCGGCTGTTGTGGTACGACGCCGAAGCATATCGCTGCCATGGTCGCGGCGGTTGAAGGTGTTGCGCCGCGTCCATTGCCGACGATTCCAGTGGCCTGTCGTCTCTCGGGTCTTGAGCCGCTGAACATCACCGCAGAGTCACTGTTTGTTAACGTTGGTGAGCGCACCAACGTCACTGGCTCCGCAAAATTTAAGCGGCTGATCAAAGAAGAGAAGTACAACGAAGCGCTTGAAGTGGCGCTGCAGCAGGTGCAGAGCGGCGCACAGATCATCGACATCAACATGGATGAAGGGATGCTCGATGCTGAAGCAGCGATGGTGCGCTTCCTGAATCTGATTGCAGGCGAGCCCGATATTGCCCGCGTGCCGATCATGATCGACTCCTCCAAATGGGAGGTCATTGAGAAAGGGCTGCAGTGCATTCAGGGCAAAGGGATCGTGAACTCGATTTCGATGAAAGAGGGTGAAGCCGCCTTTATCCACCATGCGCGGCAGGTCCGGCGTTATGGGGCGGCGATGGTAGTCATGGCGTTTGACGAAGTGGGCCAGGCGGATACGCGTGCCCGTAAAATTGAGATCTGCCGCCGTGCTTACCACATCCTCACCGAGCAGGTCGGTTTCCCGCCGGAAGATATTATCTTCGATCCCAACATTTTTGCAGTCGCCACCGGCATCGACGAACACAACAACTACGCCATTGATTTCATCGGTGCCTGTGAAGATATCAAGCGTGAACTGCCCCATGCCATGATCTCCGGCGGCGTCTCCAACGTATCGTTTTCATTCCGGGGCAACGATCCGGTTCGTGAAGCAATACACGCGGTGTTCCTCTACTACGCCATCCGAAACGGCATGGATATGGGCATCGTTAACGCAGGTCAGCTGGCCATCTATGACGATCTGCCGACAGAACTGCGCGAGGCGGTAGAAGATGTGATCCTTAACCGCCGGGATGATGGCACCGAGCGGCTGCTGGCGCTGGCGGAGAAATACCGTGGCGGCAAAAGCGATGGTGCGCAGGAAAAGCAGCTCGCCGAGTGGCGAAGCTGGGACGTGGTGAAACGACTGGAGTATTCGCTGGTTAAGGGGATCACGGAGTTTATCGAGCAGGATACCGAAGAGGCGCGCCAGCAGGTGCCGCGTCCGATAGAAGTGATTGAAGGTCCGCTGATGTCCGGCATGAACGTGGTCGGTGACCTGTTCGGCGAAGGCAAAATGTTCCTGCCGCAGGTGGTGAAATCGGCACGCGTAATGAAGCAGGCGGTGGCTTATCTGGAGCCTTTTATCGAAGCCAGCAAAGAGGCGGGGCGCAGCAACGGTAAAATCGTGCTGGCCACCGTTAAAGGTGACGTACATGACATCGGCAAAAACATTGTCGGCGTGGTGCTGCAGTGTAATAACTACGAAATTGTCGACCTTGGCGTGATGGTGCCGGGCGAAAAAATCCTTAAAACGGCGCGCGAAGTGAATGCGGACATCATTGGCTTATCCGGTCTGATTACGCCGTCGCTGGATGAGATGGTCAATATGGCGAAAGAGATGGAGCGTCAGGGGTTTACCTTACCGCTGCTGATTGGCGGCGCGACCACCTCAAAGGCACATACTGCCGTCAAAATTGAGCAGCACTACAGCGGCCCGACGGTCTACGTGCAGAACGCCTCACGCACTGTTGGCGTCGTTTCATCACTGCTCTCCGCCACCTTAAAAGACGATTTCGTTGCCCGAACGCGCAAAGAGTACGAAACCGTACGCATCCAGCATGCGCGCAAAAAGCCGCGCACGCCGCCGGTCTCGCTGCAGACGGCGCGCGATAACGCCACGTCGATTGACTGGGAAAGCTACTCGCCGCCGGTGCCACACCGTCTCGGTGTCAGCCAGGTGGAGGCCAGCATTGCCACGCTGCGCCACTACATCGACTGGACGCCATTCTTTATGACCTGGTCGCTGGCGGGCAAATATCCCCGCATTCTTGAAGATGAGGTGGTCGGTGAAGAGGCGCAGCGTCTGTTCGCCGATGCCAATGCGATGCTCGACAGATTAAGTGATCAGTCACTGCTGAAACCGCGTGGTGTGGTCGGTATTTTCCCGGCTAACCGGGTCGGCGATGATATTCATCTCTACAGTGATGAGCGGCGCGATGAAGTGTTGTGTGTGAGTCATCACTTACGTCAACAGACCGAGAAAACCGACTTCGCCAACTACTGCCTGGCGGATTTTGTCGCGCCGAAAACCTCCGGAAAAGCGGATTATCTTGGCGCGTTCGCGGTGACAGGCGGACTGGAAGAGGATGCGCTGGCGGAGGCCTATGATCGTCAGCACGACGACTACAACAAGATCATGGTGAAAGCGTTGGCTGACCGTCTGGCGGAAGCCTTCGCCGAATACCTGCACGAGCGGGTGCGTAAGGTGATCTGGGGCTTTGCGCCCAACGAGAATCTCAGCAACGAAGAGCTGATTCGCGAAAATTATCAGGGGATACGTCCGGCGCCAGGCTATCCGGCCTGCCCGGAGCATACCGAAAAAGCCGCTATCTGGCGTCTGCTGGCAGTGGAAGCGCAGACCGGCATGAAACTCACCGAATCTTATGCGATGTGGCCGGGTGCGGCGGTGTCTGGCTGGTATTTCAGCCATCCTGACAGCCGCTATTTTGCCGTGGCGCAGATTCAGCGTGATCAGGTGGAAGATTATGCGGCACGCAAAGGGATGTCGGTTACGGAGGTGGAGCGCTGGCTGGCGCCGAATCTCGGCTACGATGCGGACTAAATAAAAAAAGCGGCCCGAGGTGGTTGATAAAGCCTGGTCCGCACTGCTGTGATACCGGAGCGGCGCAGGAAAGACGGTCAGATCGGAAAGGCGCTAAAGCCAGTCTTTGGCCGCTCGGCCCGCGCAATTACGCACCTCATTCCTGAGGTGCGCCCGTAAACGGACCAACGCGTTGCGTTGTTCAAAAACGCTCCTGGCGTTTTTTGCGTCTTTACGCAGGGCGTTTGCTCCCTGAGCCTGCTTCTGTAAACAGCGTTGAGCGGCCCGAAGGCCGCCTCTGCTTAGTTGAAGCGCGCGTCGCGATCCGACGTCAGATCATACAGCTGGTACTTACGGCCCAGCATCTGACCACCATCACGCGTCAGCGGCACCCAGTTCACCTGCGCGCGACCACGCGTTGGTGTCACGGTGAACAGATCCATCGGGATGGAGATATAGAAGCCTTTGGTGAAGTCGCCTTCGCCATACTCTTCAGACGACACATTAGTTTTGGTAGCATAAACACCGACCATCACGCCGCTGTCGAAGCGCTTCGACACATCAACCGTCACGCCTTTATCTTTCGCCAGATACTGACCGACGCTGGTTTTCACCAGTACATCCTGCATGAACCATGGACGCCAGTAGCCCGTCAGGTTGCCGGTTGCCGCTTTATAGCGGTTAAACTGCATCATATTGTCCCAGTCACGCTGACGAACGTAGTTGGCATCGACGCCCACCGCCCAGTTCGCATCGACCGGACGATAAAGCACCTCGCCACCCACGCCGCCGTACATTGTCTCCAGATAGCCGCCGTAGACCTGACCATAGAAGCCATTACCGAGCTGGCCCATATAGTTCGCCTGCAGATCGTTGACGTAGACATTGTTCTCAACGTAGTCGCGGATATGGGTACGCACGCGCGGCAGGGAAGAGTCCGCCGGTGCGCCGTTGTAGTTGAACTTGTCATAGTTGTTGGCGAGGTTACCAAACAGACTGCCGCCCACCAGCAGGTGGTCCGTCAGCCAGTAATCCGCGCTGGCCATCACGCCGACCTGATACATATAGAAGCTTTCCGGGCCGCCCACCGACTGATTCAGCACCGGCGACAGGCTGTAGTTCAGGCGATCTTTACGGATAAACATCCCCTGCTCAGTGGTACCCGGATCGACCGGTTCTTTGCGTGTCTGTTGCAGCGGCTTCTCATGGCCCAGCGGATAGCCTTCCAGATCGTTACGCAGGCTGGCGACTTTCGTCTCCGTGGTTACCTGCGGCATGTTAAAGCGCGACTCGGTGACATTGATCGTGTCGATGCCGTCAGGCAGGTGGTTCATGATAATGCGGTTAGCGCGATCCACCCCTTCACGGGTATCGCGATACTTCGTCTGCTCGCCTGACACATACAGCGTATGGCCCTGAGTCTGAATACGCGGACCGTCGAGACCGGCGTTGTATTTCAGATCGGTCAGCTGAGAACCCACCACCGTCGTCTCCAGCAGTTTTGGCTGCGGCTGCGGATTGTAGGCCGGCTTCTCGCTGTCGATGTGCGCCTGGCGCAGATCGTTGAAGTTGGTTCGGATGGTGACACCAAACATAAAGGTATTGCCGCGTTCGTAGCTGGCGTTGATGTCGGCCCAGTCGGTCACACGATAGATTGCCCCAACGTTGAGCTTGCTGCGCTGATCAAGGCGGCCAGCAAAGTCATTCTGGTAGTCGTTGCCTTCATATTCCATCTTAAGGCGCAGCGGCTGCCAGGGCGTCTGATACTCCACGCCGCCAAACAGCGCCGTCGGACCATGGAACATCTGCGAGCCATTGATCGAACCCGCTTCGCCCACTTTCGGACGCTGACAATAGCTGTCGCTGTATGAGCAGAAGGGGTTCTTCAGCGTGCCGCTGTTGCCGAGGTAGCCCCAGCCGACGCCCAGCGTAAAGTCGAACGGCCCCCAGGCTTTGGTTCCCACCAAGTATTCGCTGTCGAACAGGCCAGTACCGCCGAGATCGCGGGTTCCCACCGCCACCTCTGGCAGCCAGAAACCTTCCTGCCACAGGCGCAGTTTCAAATCGAAGGCTTTATCTTTGTAGCTCTGTGTGCCGCTGAATTCTGATACCGCACTGTATTGACGGGTCCGCACGTCGGTATAACGCACCGTAGTTTCCAGCCAGGGGAAGAGCTGCAGTGAGGCAGAGTAGTAACGATACTGATCGTTGTCGCGGGCGTTGAGGCTGAATTCACCCTCTCTGGACATGCGCGCCGTCGGCACCTGCATCAGGCCAACACCACCGAAATCGGATTGTGAAGGACCCACCGGCGCGGGGAAAGTGTCAGCCTGCGCCTGACAGGCTGCCGCCACGGAAACAGCCAACAGGCTGAAGAGATAACGTTTTTTCATCAGTCTGGTATCCGGTGAGTCAGTACGGAAAGGATGCGATCGTTCAGGTCTTCATCACTGCCTGGCAGGCTCCATGACGAAAAGCCCAGCCAGATAACGCTGCCTGGCTCCACTTCCGCATGGCGGCGATTCCAGTAAGCAACCGGCACCTGCTGTGTGGCGCCTGAAGGGGCAATCACCGTGACAAAATTGCGTTCTGCCCCGGAGAGTGCGTCATGACCATCCAGATAGTCGCGTACTGATTTACCCGGCTGCCAGCTCACCTTGCCTGCGCCGCTCAGTGCGCCGAGCAGCAGCACTGAATCGGTGGGCGCCTGCAAATAGAGGTCATAGCTGCCTTCCAGCCGACGGTTGTCCGCCGGATGCAGACGAATCCAGTCCGGGTCAAGCGAAGTAAACTGGCGACCTGTCACTTTGATGGCGCTCAGCTGGCGAATCACCTCATCAATGGCCACCGCCCGATCGCCGCTGCTGTCGGCACGCCAGGCCCGTAACGCGCCCAGCGTCTGTTGATATTGCTGCCGGGCGACTGCGGTTGCGCCGCGCTCGGCAATAAAGGTACCGCGCCAGTCCGTGTTGACCTGCAGTGGAGGCAGGGTCACCAGCTGTGAGAGATCAGTGATCTGGCTCAGCTCAGCCTGACCGGCATTGTGCGGTGTATGGACAGTAACCTGCGCAGCAGCCTGCGCCCCTGCGACGCTGAACAGGCTCAGCCCGGCCAGCAAAATAGTGATTTTTTTCATGATTTCGCCGGCTTCAGAATAGTGATATCAACAGGGAAGGCATCGGCCGCCAGCATCTGATGAGCCTGCACCACATCGCCGCTGCTGTTATCGATCCAGAAGGTGTTTTCCCACTCGCGGTTACTGCTGTCGATGCTCACCTGCTCATGCCAGACACGACACGGGATGCGGTTGCCTGCAACCGTCAGCACCTCGTCGGTGCCGCGCTGGAAGGTTGAACGCACGGTCGCGCCGCGAACCTTACCCTGCTCGGTCCACTGCACGATGCGGGTCCAGCCAGCGCCGTTGCTGATATGCAGACTGTCAGCGAGCGGATCCTGTTGCAGATTGCTGACGCTCAGCAGGTTATCGGGTAAGCCCAGAGTTTTAACCAGACGGCCATGCTGTGTTACCAGCATCGCCTGATCCTGAGTGACCCATTTCTGCTGTCCCTGCTCGCTGTAGCCCAGCACCACAAAAATGCGCGGACCGTCATTCAGACGAGCGTAGAGACTGGCATAGGGGAGATTGTTGACCTGTTGATCGGTAACGGTGACGTCATCCGGACCGTTAACCGCGAGCAGCAAAGTCTGTTCAAGACCTTTTTGCGTTTGTGTACAGGCCTGCAGCAGCAGGCAAGCGAGCAGCAGAGGAAGTTGGCGCACTGTGTGTCCCTGATAAGTCATGCCAAAGTAAAAATAACCACACAGGCGTGTGGTTATGTTTAAAGGTGCTCTGCCCGTCCCGTCTGGCTGCAAAGCGGCAGACAATGTGGCTCCGCTGAAATCCTCACCGTAGTCAGTTTTTCAGCCTCGCCGGTTTGTTACCGTTCAGTAATCAGACGCGTTTCGGGCATCCATCAACGAGTGGTGCTCGTCGTGGTTGTGGTTGTTGTACCGGTATTTGCACCGTCACCACCGCCAGAAGCGGCAATGCCGAGCCCGACCAACGCACCAAGTGCGCCGATACCGACAGCGGTAGAAGCACCAGCAGAGATTGCTCCCGCCTGCGCGCCTGCTGCCGTACCTGCTTCACCTGCTTCCTGCGGCGCAGCAAATGCGCTTGAGGAGGCGGCAACGAGGATCAAGGCTGCACCGGCAACCATAGTTTTTTTCATAACAACGTTTCCTGCATTGAGTGAATGAAGGATCTCTGACCAGCGACAATGGCTATGCAGACAGGCTGCGACCAGTGCGACGGACAGTCCCATTGCGGGCGCGTTCATTATAGGGCAACAAAATATCAGAGTTCAGTGCTATAAAAACCAGGTCAAATGGCGGGATGATTGCGTGATTTAATCAGTAATATTGGGGATAACTGCTTTTTATATCGGAGTATTTCCGGTTGATACCCTATATTTCGCTGCTGCTAAGGGGAATGCAAAGCGTAATGTTCTTTTTTATTTATAAATGGTACGGAATAAGAATAATCAGAATTTACTCAGAAGGTCTTAAATTAAATATGGCTATGAATCAATAGTTAACCTCGTAAAGTCGCTATTATCAGATCCACTTTATACTGGATTAAACGCTGTTCCGGAGCGTGATGTTCAGAATTATCCTGGGGTATTTTAAGACTTTTCCCGTGCTGGCAGGCATCTCTGTCCTGATGAATTACCCAATAAGATGTTAAAACAGACAAAAAAAGGGCGACAAGGTTGCCGCCCGGTAAAATTAATGCCGATTAACGCCAGGATTTATAACGATTAATTAAGGCATTGGTGGAACTGTCGTGAGTGGTAATTTCATCCTCATTTTCCAGTTCCGGCAGAATACGGTTTGCCAGCTGCTTACCTAATTCCACACCCCACTGATCGAAAGTGTAGATATTCAGGATGGCGCCCTGAGTGAAGATTTTGTGCTCATACAGGGCAATCAGCGCACCCAGGCTGTATGGGGTGATCTCACGCAGCAGGATGGAGTTAGTCGGGCGGTTCCCTTCAAACACTTTGAACGGCACGATATGGGCCACTGACTCTGCAGATTTACCGGCATCGGTAAACTCTTTCTCGACAACGTCGCGTGATTTACCAAACGCCAGCGCTTCGGTCTGGGCAAAGAAGTTAGAGAGCAGCTTCGGATGGTGATCTGTCAGCGCGTTATGGGTAATAGCCGGCGCAATAAAGTCACACGGAACCAGCTTGGTGCCCTGATGGATCAGCTGATAAAACGCGTGCTGACCGTTAGTGCCAGGTTCACCCCAGATGATGGGGCCAGTCTGGTAGTCCACCGGATGACCGGCGCGATCCACATACTTGCCGTTTGACTCCATATTTCCCTGCTGGAAATAGGCGGCAAAGCGGTGCATGTACTGGTCATAAGGCAGAATCGCTTCGGTTTCAGCACCAAAGAAATTGTTGTACCAGATGCCAATCAGCGCCAGCAGCACCGGCAGGTTCTGCTCAGCCGGGGTCGTTGCGAAATGCTGGTCCATGGCATGTGCGCCGCTCAGCAGCTGCTCGAAGTTTTCGAAGCCAATTGAGAGAATGATCGACAGACCGATGGCTGACCACAGTGAATAGCGGCCGCCAACCCAGTCCCAGAATTCAAACATGTTGTTGGTGTCGATACCGAATTCACCCACCGCTTTGGCATTGGTCGACAGCGCAGCAAAGTGTTTCGCTACGTGCTGCTGATCGCCAGCAGTTTTCAGGAACCAGTCGCGCGCACTGTGGGCGTTGGTCATAGTTTCCTGAGTCGTGAAGGTCTTGGAGGCAACCAGGAACAGGGTGGTTTCCGGGCTGAGGTCTTTCAGCGTTTCGGCGATATGGGTGCCGTCAACGTTGGAGACAAAATGCATGTTCAGATGGTTTTTATACGGGCGCAGCGCCTCTGTCACCATAAATGGGCCGAGGTCGGAGCCGCCGATGCCGATATTCACCACGTCAGTGATCGCTTTACCGGTATAGCCTTTCCATTCGCCGCTGATGATGCGCTCTGAGAAGCCTTTCATCTTGTCCAGCACCGCGTTGACGTCTGGCATCACATCTTTGCCATCCACCAGAATCGGCGTGTTGCTCCGGTTGCGCAGTGCGACATGCAACACCGCACGATCTTCAGTGCGGTTAATCTTCTCACCCGAGAACATAGACTTGATGGCACCGCTGAGATCGGTCTCTTTGGCCAGCGCCTGGAGCTTATCGAGCGTTTCCTTGGTGATGCGGTTTTTGGAGAAATCCACCAGCATCTGATCATCAAAGGTGGCAGAGAATTTGGCAAAACGATCGGCATCCTGGGCGAACAGATCGGCAATTTCTACCGATTTCATCTGCTCAAAATGCTGTTGCAGCGCTTTCCAGGCTGCGGTTTGTGTCGGATTGATATTTTTCATGGCAACACTCTTGTTGATATTAAGAACCGTCATTCCATCGGAGGCACATCATGCCCGTTTAGCGTTTCAGTATGACCACAGTTGTAACTGAAAGGAAAAATTTTGTCAGCGCGCACCGGACAGGCGATCGGCACGCTGTGGTTTATCGTCAGCATTCACTGGCGCGGACACCCTGCGGGGCACAGACCCCGCGCGCAACAAAGTGTGGCGCAAAAGTCTGCGCAAAACGTTGTGCCGTATCAGGGATTGCTGCAGGTGCTGAACCCATTAAGCACTGTAGCCGCTGCGGCGCGGGTTAATTTGTTTTCTGATGCGGCTCTCCAGCCATCGCTGACATTGACAGCAGGTCCAGAAAAGGCTAAATCTATGCGCCTACTTGCGCACCTGTGCGCAAGCCAGAAGAGGCGCGTCGCCCAGGTAGTGTGTTGGAGGAACCGTATCCGGTGAAAACACATAATGGGGAGCGACGCCGAGGTGGGTCAGCACGCGGTGTGCTGCCTGTCGGCTACAGGGGCTGAATCCTCTGGGTTGTCACCAGAAACGTCTGCAGTCGACGTTTCGCAAGGTGGGGCGCTTCTGGGTGACTCGTCTATCTGATCTTGTCCGCCCGTTTCTGCTCTTTCCTTGTGCCTGGCTGAAAGAATGTTTCTCGACCCTTTCATCGGCGAGAACAAGATAACCTGACACGAGGTCCTACATGTCTCAAACTCTGATAGTGGCAAAATTTGGCGGCACCAGCGTAGCCGATTTTGAAGCGATGAACCGCAGCGCCGATGTGGTGTTGCAGGACGCCAGTACGCGTCTGGTTGTGCTCTCTGCTTCGGCGGGCATTACCAATCTGCTGGTGGCGCTGGCTGAAGGCCAGCAGGCTCCGCAGCGCGCTGTTCTGCTTGATGATATCCGCCGTATCCAGTATGCCATTGTCGATCGCCTGCAGCACCCGGAAGTGATCCGCGATGAAATCGATCGGATGATCGACAATATCAGCATGCTCTCTGAAGCGGCTTCACTGGCCACCTCTAACGCCCTGACTGATGAACTGGTCAGCCACGGCGAGCTGATGTCATCACTGCTGTTTGTGGAAATTCTGCGTGAACGTCAGGTTAACGCGGAGTGGTTCGATGTCCGTAAAGTGATGCGCACCGACGATCATTTTGGCCGGGCTGTACCGGATGTTGAGGTGCTGGCGGAGCAGGCGACGGCGCAGTTACAGCCGCGCATCGGGCAGGCATTGGTCATTACTCAGGGCTTCATTGGCAGTGAACGTGAGGGGCGCACCACCACCTTAGGGCGTGGCGGCAGTGATTACACCGCCGCGCTGCTGGGCGAAGCGCTGAATGCGGCACGAGTGGATATCTGGACAGATGTGCCAGGCATCTACACCACCGATCCCCGCGTGGTGCCGACGGCGAAGCGCATTGACGAGATCACTTTTGAAGAAGCCGCCGAAATGGCGACGTTTGGCGCGAAAGTGCTGCATCCCGCGACACTGCTTCCTGCTGTGCGTCGGGGTATTCCGGTCTTCGTCGGTTCCAGCAAGGATCCGGCAGCGGGCGGAACCCGCGTCTGCAACGAAACCCGTAACCCGCCGTTGTTCCGGGCGCTGGCTTTACGCCGCAAGCAGACGCTGTTAACGCTGCATAGCCTTAACATGCTGCATACGTTTGGTTTCCTCGCCGAACTCTTCAACATTCTGGCACGTCACAACGTCTCGGTTGACCTGATCACCACCTCCGAAGTGAGCGTGGCGCTGACCCTCGACACCACCGGCTCGACCTCAACCAGCGCCAGTCTGCTGACCCAGGCCTTGCTGACTGAACTCTCGTCGCTGTGCCGGGTAGAGGTGGAAGAAGATCTGGCGCTGGTGGCGATTATCGGCAACCAGCTGTCAAAAGCATGCGGTGTCGGCAAAGAGGTGTTTGGTGTACTCGATCCGTTCAACCTGCGGATGATTTGCTACGGTGCCAGCAGCTACAATCTCTGCTTCCTGGTGCCCGGCAACGATGCGGAAAGCGTGGTACGTACCCTGCATCGCAATCTGTTCGAGTAATCCTCTGGTTAATGCCGATTATCGGTGCCGTGCCAGGTGGTTCGATCTACCGTGGTTTAGAGGAAAAAGCAGCGTAATTTCGCCAATATTCTGCGGATCGGCAGCAGTCGATCCGCATTTTGCCGCCTCGCCCCATCTTCGCCTTACGCCATGATAATGAAATGTTATGATCCCGCCTTCGTCACGGCAGTCGTTCCTGTCTGGCGATTCTCTATGGCAAACCTGCATAAAACATAACATTCTTATAAGGAAGTCTGGCTATGCTCGCCACGTTAACCCGCCTGTTCCCGCTCTGGGCCGTGCTGTTGTCTGTCGCCGCGTATTACTCTCCTGGTACCTTTCTCGGCATCGGCCCCTGGGTCACCTATCTGCTGATGCTGATTATGTTCGGCATGGGTGTGACGCTGAATATCGACGATTTCAAACGGGTGCTGACCCGACCTGCGCCGGTAATTGCCGGAACTTTCCTGCACTATCTGGTGATGCCGTTAGCCGCCTGGGGACTGGCAAAACTGTTTCATATGCCGCCCGATCTGGCAGCCGGCATGATTCTGGTCGGCTCCGTGGCCAGCGGCACCGCCAGCAACGTGATGATCTATCTGGCGAAAGGGGATGTGGCGCTGTCGGTCACGATCTCGTCAGTTTCTGCGCTGGTGGGGGTGTTCGCCACGCCGTTGTTAACCCGCTTTTACGTTGATACCCACATTCAGGTTGATGTGGTGGGTATGCTGCTGAGTATTGTGAAGATCGTGGTGATCCCGATTAGCCTTGGGCTGATCATTCATCACAGCATGAACAGCGTGGTTCGCCGGGTGGAACCCTGGCTGCCTGCATTTTCCATGGTCTGCATTCTGCTGATCATCAGTGCGGTGGTGGCGGGCAGTCAGGGCTTTATTGGATCGGTGGGTCTGATGGTGATCGCGGCGGTAATCCTGCATAACGCGATTGGCCTGCTTGGTGGTTACTGGGGTGGCAAGCTGTTTGGTTTCGATGAGTCGACCTGCCGTACGCTGGCGCTGGAAGTTGGCATGCAGAACTCCGGGCTGGCGGCCACGCTGGGCAAACTCTACTTCTCACCGCTGGCGGCATTGCCGGGCGCGCTGTTCTCGGTGTGGCACAACCTGTCAGGTTCACTGCTGGCGGGTTACTGGTCCGGTAAGCCGATTAAGAAGAAGTAACTGTGGCGGCGCATGATGATGCGCCGCTTCTCATTATTGTTGCGCCGGGTGTTTTCAGCCTGTCGCAATGGTCTGTTCACACGCCTTATTCGTAATCCCGCTCATCGTCGGGCTGTTCCAGCACGGTATAGGCCACGCTGCAGAACAGCGAATTCAGACGCTTCATGTCGCCGAGTAGACCAAGGTGCAGTGAGCTGGTCTCAATGCTCTGCACGTTCTGCTGGTGCAGGCGATCAACATGGGCGTGAGAGTAGCGGCGAATCATCAGGCGGAAGCGATGTTTCGCGCGGCGCAGCCGTTTGGCGCTGGTGACATCATGCGACAGAAACACCGACAGGCTCATTCTGAGGTTGGCAATCAACAGCTCCTGCAGCTCCTGCAGCTCTTTTAATCCCTCGGCAGAAAACGCGCGGCCCGCTGCCAGCGACTTGTCAGCCACATCGCCGCTCATCCGTTCAATAATGTCTCCGGCCTGCTCCAGATTCAGCGACATCTCGATAATTTCGCCCCAGCGGCGCGAATCCTCTTCGGGGAGATCCTCTTTTGGCATCCGCGCCAGATAGAGCTTGATGGCGGTATAGAGCACATCGACATCATCATCCAGCCGACGCACCGTGCGCTCCTCGCGGGATTCGCCATGCACGACTTTATTAAACGCCTCCAGCATCTGTTCCACCACGTCACCGATGCGCAGCGCTTCGCGGGCGGCATTCACCAGCGCCAGCGCCGGGGTATCCAGCGCGCTGCGATCGAGATGCTTAGGCTTGAGGTGCAGTGCGTTATCGACGTCGTCGGCAATCATACGACGGCAAAGGCGCGCCATCAGGTCAGCAAACGGCACCATCGCCACGCAGCGAATCAGGTTGTAAAACACATGGAAGAAAATCACTAACTCTTCATCGTTAACCGGCAGCTTATCAAGCCAGGTAGCCACAATATCGACAAACGGCAGGATTACGATGCAGCCAACGAACTTAAATAGCAGGCTGCCGAGCGCCACGCGTTTACCGGCGGCATTCGAGCCGCTGGCGTTGATCATTGCCAGCAGGCCACTCCCAAGGTTGGCACCAATCACCAGACAGAGCGCGACCTTGAACGAAATGACCCCGGTGGCGGTCAGCGTTGCGGTGATCAGCACGGCGGCCAGACTGGAGTAACTGATAATGGCGAATACCGCACCCAGCAGTGCATCAAGCATCACGTCGCCGGTCAGGCTGGAGAAGAGGACCTGGACACCGGCGGCCTGGGTAATCGGACGAGCCGCTTCAACAATCAGCTGCAATGCCAGCAAAATCAGGCCCAGACCAATGCTGGCCCGGCCTAACTGACCGGCGCGGGTCTGCTTGCGGCTGAGGAAAAAGACCACGCCAAAAAAGATAAACAGCGGTGAAAGCCAGGAGAGATCAAAGGTCAGGATACGCGCCATGATGGCGGTACCGACATCCGCACCCAGAATCACTACCAGCGCGGGTGTCAGGCTGACCAGATTCTGCGCCACAAACGAGGTGACCAGCAAGGTCGTGGCGTTGCTGCTCTGCACCAGGGTGGTCACACCGATGCCCGCCAGAAACGCCATCGGTTTTTTTTCTATGCTGCGGCTCAGGACGCGGCGCAGATCGGCACCATAGACCCGCATGATGCCGGTTCGCACAATATGCGTGCCCCAGACCAGCAGGGCCACTGCAGAGAGTAGATTAAGCAGGGTTAACACGTGGTGTCGCTCCTTGTGTCAGGCTGCAAGCAGCACAGACTGCCAGCCTGACAGAGAGAGCAATCTGTGAAAGGGGATTGCCGTACTATGCGTGATTTTTTCCTGTGTTTTAAGCAACCTGGCGCAAAGTCGACATCTCTAATTGTAGACCAATCTTCCTGCCTGCGGGGTGCAAATCCGCCGCCGAGCGGTTTAGCACATCCACTGAAAGTTCGACGTCATGCGCGCGGATCCGATAGCGGATCACGTTGCCCAGCAGACTGTGGCTGAGAATTTCCGCAGGAATGCCCTGGTCTGGCGCGGTGAACAGCATCGATTCCGGACGAATGGCCACCTGGCTATTAAAAGGCTGACCGGTCAGTCGCGTTGCCTGTTCAGCACTCAACAGGTTGTAGTTGCCAATAAATCCGGCGGCGAACAGATCGACCGGCTGGGTATAGAGTGCTTCGGCGTCGCCGTTCTGCACGATTTTGCCCCGGTTCATCAGCACGATGCGATCGGAGAGCGTCAGCGCCTCCTCCTGGTCATGGGTCACGAACAGGGTGGTGAGATTCAGCTCACGCTGGATGCGCCGGATCTGATCGCGCAGATGACGACGGATACGCGCATCCAGCGCCGACAGCGGCTCATCCAGTAGCAGCAGTCGCGGACGCGTCACCAGTGAACGCGCCAGCGCCACGCGCTGACACTGCCCGCCCGACAGCTGGTGCGGATAACGGCGCGCATAGTCGCTGAGTTCAACCAGCTCCAGCACCTCCAGCACCCGCTGGCGGATTTGTGCTTCGGGCAGTTTCTGCATCTTCAGGCCAAACGCGACATTCTTCTCCACCGTCATGTTGGGAAACAGCGCATAACTCTGGAACACCATGCCGATGGCGCGCTTCTGCGGGGCCAGCGGCACAATATCTTTGCCTTCCAGCCGGATTTCACCGCTGTCGACGCTGGTTAGTCCCGCCAGACAGCGCAGCAGCGTTGATTTACCGCAGCCGCTGGGGCCAAGCAGGGTGACAAATTCCCCTTCAGCGGCGCTGAAATCGATCTGCTCGAAGATGGGCGTCGGTCCATAGGACTTGTTCAGCTCTCTGACCTCAAGGTAACTCATATTCAGCCTCGTTCGGGATTCAGGGCGTTGGCCAGCCAGGTGACCAGCAGCACCACAAAGAAGTAGGAGATCACCAGCGCGCTGGTGAAGTGACCGCTGCCGTTACGCATGTTGAAGAGGTAAACCTGCAGGGTTTCATAGCGGTTGCCGACCAGCAGGTTAGCGAAGACAAACTCACCAATCAGAAAGGAGAAAGAGAGCAGTACGGCAATCAGCATCCCTTTGCGCAGGTTGGGGAGCACCACCCAGATCGCTGCCTGCCAGGTACTGGCCCCCAGCAGCTGTGCCGCATCAATCAGCTCTTTGAGATTGATCGCCTGCATATTGTTCGACAGTGCCCGGTAGATAAAGGGGAGTGCGATAGTGAAATAACAGCCAATCAGGATCCACGGCGTGCCGGTCAGCATCAGTGGTGACGACGAGTAGAGCTGGAGTAATCCCACGGATGACACCACTGGCGGCACGGCGAACGGCATCAGGATCAGGATGTTCATTACTGAATCCAGCCGGGGAAAGTAGTAAGCAATTACAAACATGGCAGGCAGCACCAGCGCTAGCGAGAACAGCAGCGCACCAAAGCAAATCAGCAGCGAATGGCCCAGCGCCGTCAAAAATCGCGGGTCGCTCCAGAGCTGGATGAACCACTTCAGGCTGTAGCCCTGCGGCAGAATGGTATTGCTCCAGTCGGAGGAGATTGCATAAAGCAGCGTGGCCAGCAACGGCAGCGCCAGCAGAGTAAAGAGTAACCCGACCATGATTCGATGATAGAGGTGCTCAGCACGTGACATGACGGCTCCTTTCATGGCTGTTTCGCATTGAGATAGCTGCGGCGCACCAGATACTGCTGTACCAGGGTAATCAGCGCCATGATAGCCACCAGCAACATTGCCAGCGCGCTGCCGGTGTTGGGATCCAGCGAGATATCACCGGAAACCAATGCAGCGATGCGCACCGGAACCACGTTGAAATTACCGGTGGTCAGGGCGTAAATCGTGGCGTAAGCGCCGAGGGCATTCGCCAGCAGAATCACAAAGGTTCCGAGCAGCGCCGGGAAAAGAATTGGCAGTCCGATGTGCCACCAGTAGCGCCAGCGGCTGGCGCCCAGTAGTGCGGCCGACTCCTGCCACTCTTTTTTCAGCCCGTCGAAGGCGGGATAGAGCAGCAGCACGCCCAGCGGAATCTGAAACCAGGTGTAGACCAGTACCATGCCGTTGCGCGAGAAGAGTCTGAAGCTCTCAATCACACCATAATGGCGCAGCAGCAGCGTCAGGCAGCCGTTCAGCCCCAGCAGAATCACAAAGGCAAACGCCAGCGGGACACCGGCAAAGTTACTGGTCATGTTGGTAAAGGAGATAAGAAAGCGCTGCAGTCGTCCGCCGCCGAGCTGATGCAGCGAATAGCCGGTGACCAGCGCAATCAGTAATCCCCAGACGCTGGACCAGAGCGAGATATCCAGCGAAAATCGAAATGCCTGCTGGTAGAAGGGTGAGGTGAGGATGTCGTGATAGTTATCCCAGCCCCACTGGCTGTTCATGTCACTCCAGAAGCTGTTGATGGCGATCCACAACAGCGGTGCCAGCTGGAAGGCGACCCAGAACAGGGTGAAAGGTAACAGCAGCAGCAGTGCGACGCCTTTTCCCTTCATCTTTGTGACTCCGCCAGCAGGCCGCGGCAGACCGGCTTGTCATGCGCCACCTCAAGCAGTTCACACAGCGTGCCACACAGGTCGGTTTGCTGCGGCGCAAGGTCAGGCTGCAGCGAGAAAGCATGACCAAAGACAAACAGCGGCACCGTGGTCTCCTCCGGCAGAATCCCGCCGTGGGAGCGATCGTCATTCATGCCGTGATCGGCGGTCACCATCACCTGATAGCCCTCGGCCAGCCACAGCGGCATCCACTGCGACAGCAGGCCGTCGGCGATACGTGCCCGGTTGCGGTACTGCGGCGAAGAGAGCCCCGACTTATGACCGGCATCGTCGATATTCATCGGGTGGATCAGCAGAAAATCGGGATCGTGACGCAGCCGCAGGCTCTCCGCATCTTCAAACAGATGCGAGTCAGGATAGCTATCGTCAGAGTAGAAGTGGCCGAACTGAATGGGCAGGTCCGGCGCATCGGTGTGACGATCGCGCGCCGGAACGAACGGAGTGCGGTTGTAAAGCTCACTCACCCAGTGGTAGGCCGCCGCCGCCGTAGTCAGGCCCGCCGCACGCGCAAAGTGAAACACGCTGCGCTCGCGACTTAACCGGCTGACGCCATTATGAATAATGCCGCTTCTGACCGGCGGAACCCCGGTCAGAATGCACTCATAAAGCGGGCGCGACAGCGACGGCAATTCACAGGTCATACGGTAATAGAACCCGTTGCCCTGTGAACATTCGGCATGCAGGTAACCCATTGCATGTTGTGCGACCTGATTGCTCAGGCCGTCCAGCACTACCAGGATGGTCTTCATTCCGTTCTCCCTGCCGCGAATTACTGCTGCATGTTGATGATGACGTTTTCCTGCCACAGGCGCGGCAGCATTTTCGACGATTTATCCCAGGCAGCCTGATCCTTAACCGGACGGGCATTTTTATATTCTGATTGCGGCAGCAGGCGAGCCTGAACGTCTGCTGGCAGCGTCAGATGCTCAGCACGAATCGGGCGGGCATAGCCTTTAGCCAGATTGATCTGTCCCTGGTCTGAGAAGATATATTCGCGCGTCAATTTTGCGGCGTTAGGGTGTTTCGCATATTTGTTGATGATGGTGGTGTAGCCGGAGGTCACTGAGCCATCAGACGGAATCACCACTTCGTAGCGATTTCTGTCAATCTGGTCGCGGTAGTTAAGGGCGTTAAAGTCCCACACTACTGCCATCTGCACTTCACCTTTTTCAATGTTGGCAATCACCGGATCGGTCACGCCAAGACGCCCCTGTTTTGCCAGATCGGCAAAGAAGGCCAGCGCCGGTTTCAGGTTCTTCTCATCACCGCCTAAGGCGTAGTTGGCAGCCAGGACGCCGTTGGCCGCCTGAGCTGCCACGCCGACGTCACCGATAGTAACCACATACTTACCTTTCTTCAGATCGGCCCAGCTGTGGGGGATATCTTTAACCTGCTGCTTGTCGATCAGAAAAGCGATGGTGCCGGTATAAGCCAGTGCCCAGTTACCCTCTTTATCTTTGGCCCAGGCCGGAATCTGATCCCAGTGCGTCGGTTTGTAGGGCTGGGTTACACCCTTCGCGACAGCGATTGGACCAAAGGCGGCGCCCACATCGCCGATGTCAGCGCTGGCGTTCTCTTTCTCTGCATCAAATTTCGCCAGCTCCTGCGCCGATGACATATCGGTATCGCTGTGCTTAAGGCCATATTTGGTGCTGATGTCGTTCCAGGTATCTTTCCAGTTGGCCCAGCTGTCTGGCATCCCGACGCTGTTGACCTGACCTTCACTGCGCGCCGCTTTTTCCAGCGCGGCGAGGTCGTTATCGGCGGCCTGCGCAACGGGCAGGGTGAGGACTACAGCACTGGCTACTACAGAGGCGATAAACGCTTTCATCTCAGTTGCTCCGGGTGTAAGTTGATGGGCCTGGCTGGTCTAGTCCAGCAAGAACCGAGCCAATGTAGCCCCTCTATATGAACGATTTATGACAAAGCGGCGCTGTGCGGGGAATGGGCGATGAAAGACGTGGCGCGTTCGCCCGCCACAGGCGTGTTTATCTGACCAGTAAAAGTGCGAAGTCGCACCAAAATGAGGCTACTGTTGTGGAGTCGATAGCACTCAAAACGGCGGATGCGATAGCCAGCGCACTGCTGACACGCATTCAGGCAGGTGAGTTCAGCGGCGGACGCCTGCCGGCAGAGCGTGCCTTAAGCGAGGCGTTCAGCACCACGCGGATTACTCTGCGGGAAGCGCTGGGCAAGCTGGAAGCGCAGGGGATGATCTACCGTGAACTGCGTCGTGGCTGGTTTATCGCACCGCCGCGTCTGATCTACAACCCGCTGCATCACAGCCACTTTCATGCCATGGCGACGCAGCAGGGGCGTCAGGCAACCACTGAGGTGATCGCCGCTGAGCAGGTCGCGGCGCACGAGAGCGTAGCCACTGCGTTACGGCTGGCACCCGGCTCGGCGGTTTACTGCATACGCCGCCTGCGGCGCATTGATGGACGTGCGGTGCTCTATGTTGAGCACTACCTCAATCCCCGTTTTTTCCCTGGCCTGCTTGATGAAGACCTGACCCGTTCCCTGACCGATCTCTATGACCAGCGCTACGGTATTCGTTATGGCGGCGCGCGTTTTACGATTATGCCAGGCCCTTTACCCGAGGTCGCAGCGCCCACACTGAATGTGGCACCGGGCAGCCCCGGCTTGCTGATCACCCGCATCAACCGCAATCAGCAAAAAGAGGTGATTGACTGCGATTGTGAATACTGGCGTTACGATGCGCTCTGTGTTGATGTGGAGGCCTGAGGCGTTATTGTGATTTGCGTCACACTCGCGCATGATGCTGCGCTAATAACTCCTTTTTAAAGGCGCAACATGAGTGACAAAAATCCTTTGGCCCGCCACCTTGCAACGGTACTGCAATGGGTGCTGAATCTGGGGCTACTGAGTCTGGCGATTATCCTGATCGTCTTTTTAGGCAAAGAAACGATTCATCTGGCAAACGTGCTGTTTAACACCAGCGAGCAGGCTTCCTCCTATCTGCTGATTGATGGAATCGTCATCTATTTCCTCTATTTCGAATTTATCGCCCTGATTGTTAAGTACTTTCAGTCGGGCTATCATTTTCCCCTGCGCTATTTTGTCTATATCGGGATCACGGCGATTATCCGCCTGATCATCGTCGACCATAAAAATCCCTTCGATACGCTCTGCTACTCTGCGGCGATTCTGATTCTTGTCGTCACCCTGTGGCTGGCAAACAGCAACCAGCTGAAACGCGAGTAATCCTCCTGCCGTCTGACACGACGGCAGGTGTTCGCATCGCCTCTCTGCGCTAAACTAGCGACCTGAAAATTATCGGGAGTGGTGCTATGTCGCAAGACGCACTCAGCTTATTACGTTCGCTCAACTGGCTTTCTCCGTCGCAGGCCACCCTTGCGCCGCCATTGCTTGACTGGCTGATGGAGGAGGATTCAATGACGCGCCGTTTTGAACAGCACTGTCAGCGGGTCACGGTTCAGCCGCTGCGTGAAGGCTTTATCGACGCCAGCGAGTTGGGTGAGGAAAGGGCGTTATTGCCAGACGACGAACGCTTCTGGCTGCGTGAAGTGCTGCTGTTCGGCGACGATCAGCCCTGGCTGGCTGGCCGCACGCTGGTGCCGGAAAGTACCCTCAACGGGCCAGAGGCGATGCTGCAACAGCTGGGCACCCGTCCTCTGGGTCGCTATCTTTTCTCCTCGTCGACGCTGACCCGCGATTTTATTGATCCGGGCCAGGTAGAGGGATTGTGGGGACGGCGTTCACGCCTGCGTCTTTCCGGCAAACCGCTGCTGCTGACTGAACTGTTTTTGCCGGCATCGCCGCTCTATCGCGATCTGGTCTGAGGATTCTGTGGTGCAAAATAGCTTAAGTATGAATAAGTGGCGGGCCTATGCTCGCCTGATGCGTATTGATAAACCGATCGGTACGCTGCTGCTGATGTGGCCAACGCTCTGGGCGTTATGGCTGGCGGATATGTCGATTCCGCCGCTGCCGGTGCTGGCGGTGTTTGTGGCCGGGGTTTTCGTGATGCGAGCAGCCGGTTGTGTGATCAATGACTACGCCGATCGGAAAGTCGATGGTCACGTTGAGCGCACAAAGCACCGTCCACTGGCCAGCGGCGCGGTCAGTGCAAAAGAGGCTAAGCTGCTGTTTGTGATTCTGGCGCTGGTGGCGTTTGCGCTGGTGCTGACCATGAATCTGATGACGATTATGCTCTCCGTCGTGGGGCTGGCGCTGGCCTGGGTCTATCCCTTTATGAAGCGCTATACCCATCTGCCGCAGGTCGTTTTGGGTGCCGCGTTTGGCTGGGCAATTCCCATGGCGTGGTCCGCAGTTAGTGAGTCCTTACCTCAGGTCTGCTGGCTGGTATTTATCGCTAATATCTGCTGGACGGTGGCTTATGACACGCAGTATGCGATGGTGGACCGGGATGATGATCTGAAGATTGGTGTGAAATCGACAGCGATTTTATTTGGACGTTTCGACAAGCTGATCATTGGCCTGCTGCAACTGGCGACCCTGCTGCTGATGGCGCTGGTGGGCATGATGCTGCATCTGAATGGTGCTTTCTACTGGACGCTGCTGCTGGCGGCTGCGCTGTTTGTTTATCAGCAGAAGCTGATCGCCGGGCGCGAACGTCAGCCCTGCTTCCAGGCTTTCCTGAATAACAACTACGTCGGGATGGTGCTGTTCCTGGGCGTACTGATGAATACGCCGCCGTTCAGTCAGCTGTTCTGAAAGTTTTGGGCATAAAAAAGGCGACCTCATGAGGTCGCCTTTTTACAATGCGCGCGGCGGTCAGTCGTGCGCTACCGCGGTTTCAATGGTCATGCGGACATCACTGGTGACCAGGTCAGCCAGAATATGCCAGGTCGCCAGGGTCTGCGCGACATCGGCATCACCGCTGTCGCTGATATACCCTTCATCACGCAACGTCAGTACCAGTGAGGTAAAGACCGCTTTGTCGAAGAACTCCGGCGCATTGATTCCGTGCAACACTGACAGACGCTGTGCCAGCGTCCGGCTCTCTTTCTCCAGCGTGCCACGGTTAATCGTCGGCTTGGCGCTGAGAATCGAGAAGGTAATGGCATAACGCTGCAGCGTTTCGCGCACACCAGCAGCCAGCAGTTGCAGCGTGCGATAGCGTGCTGCGGTAAAGCGCAACTCACCCGCTTCGACGGTAATCAGGCCCTGACGTGCCAGCTCCTGACTTACGTCAGTCAGCAGTTGTGGCAGCTCATCGGTCTGCCAGCGCAGGAACAGTTCACTCTTCAGCATCGGATAGACCAGGCTCACCTGACGCAGCAGTTCCGCTTCACTCAGCGTCTGATGTTGCTGAACAATAGCGGCAATCAGCGACGGCATCACCAGCATGTGATGAATGTTGTTACGGTAGTAGGTCATCAACACTGCCTGCTCACGTGGCAGAATGATGATGTCGCCAATACTGTCTTTTTCACTCTCAAATTTGTTCATACCCAGGGCGTGATCCAGCAGCGCTTCTGCGGAAAGATCGGGTACGGTCGCATTGGGCGAATAAGGCACATTACGCAGCAACTGGGTATAGCACTCCAGCTGTTCAATCAGCTGTTCACGGGTTAGTGAGCGCTGACGTGACGCCAGCAGCGCCGTGACACAGAGGTTCATCGCGTTAGCCGCGCCCGCTTCATTAATACGCACCATCAGACTGGCCGCGATGTCATTAACGGTCGGCGTTAACCAGCTCGGACGTTGCGGCTCAATCGGATCGATCGCGTCGCGCCATTCCGGCACCCGCTTATTGAGATAGTTGACCAGCGGCAGCGGTTCGCCGAAGTTAACGTAACCCTGACCGAGATTGCGCAGCTTGCGTAAGCCGCGCACCATCTGCATGAAGCCCTCTTTCTCTTTGGCTGCACCGCGTAGTTCTTTGGCGTAAGTGCCTACTTCCATCACGTGCTCATAACCGATGTAGATCGGCACCAGCGTGATGGGGCGATTTCCGCCGCGCAGCATCGCCTGTAAGGTCATGGCTAAGGTGCCGGTTTTAGGGTCAAGCAGGCGACCGGTACGTGAACGGCCTCCTTCGACAAAGTATTCAACTGAATAGCCGCGGGTGAACAGCTCGCCGAGATATTCGCGGAATACCGTGGCGTAAAGCTTATTGCCTTTAAAGGTACGACGAATAAAGAAGGCGCCCAGACGACGGAAAATCGGTCCGGCTGGCCAGAAGTTGAGATTGATACCCGCGGCAATGTGCGGCGGCACCAGCCCCTGATGATAGAGCACATAGGAGAGCAGCAGATAATCCATGTGACTGCGATGGCAGGGTACATAGACAATCTCGTGGCCATCCTGCGCCAGCTGGCGAACTTTTTCACCGCCATTGACGTTGATGCCCTGATAGAGACGACTCCAGAGCCAGCCCATCACACGGTCGGTGACGCGAATGGCTTCATAGGAGAAGTTAGCAGCGATCTCTTCCATCATCTCAACAGCATTCTGCTGGGCTTTCTCATGGGAGATTTTTTTGCTGCGCGCTTCATCTTCGACGGCTTTTTCAATCGCTTTGGATTGCAGCAGACGATTAAACAGATCCTGACGCGCCGGTAAACGCGGGCCGATCGCCGCCAGTCGCTGACGGGCAAAATGGATGCGTGCCACGCGAGCCAGTTTCTGGGCAATCGACTTGTCCGTACCGTGTTCCGTTGCCATGCGGCGCAGCGAGACGGTCGGCGAGAAGCGGACAAAACTGTCACGTCCGTGCCAGATGACCGCAAAGAATTTCTGCACCCCATTCAGCACACGCAGATGCGGCGTCGCTTCGCCCTGGACTTCACGTCCTGGCGCACGACCAAACATCACGGTGACCGGCAGCATCTGAATATCCAGCTCAGGATTATTGCGATGCAGGTCGAGGTAATCGTGAAAGATTTTTACCGATTCAACGCTGGGCACAAAATAGGGAAATACGCGTGGGCCATTATGAATAAACACGTGGCGCGGCAGCAGCGAACCATCAATCTCCAGCGGAATCAGCGGATCGGGCAGATGATGCCGCAGACACTGTGCGCGTAAAGTCAGTAAGTCAGCCTTCGAATCGTAAGGCAAAACATACATAATAGGTCGGGTCGGATCCAGACCATGTTCAGACACGGGATCGGCCGGAATGGCCTTACTTTTTACCAAAAAGGAGAGTGGTAAATTAAGTAATTTGTAATAGAGTTTACGCCAACCTGACATAGACAACATGAAGCCTCTTGTTAGCAAAGCGCCGCAAGCATACCAGAAAGCGCAGCGAAGATCTGTGGTGGTGCCAATTGCACGCAGCCCAGACATTGACGTCAATTGAATGAAAGGGTTCCCACATCATGGCAAATAATGCCACCGGACTTATCAGAATAGTAAAAGCCGCAGGTTACTCCTGGCAGGGACTGCGTGCCGCCTGGCAGCATGAAGCCGCCTTTCGGCAGGAAGCTCTGGCTGCGCTGGCCGCTATTATTATCGCGTGCTGGCTGGATGTCGATGTGATCGCCCGCATCCTCATGATTGGCGCCGTGGTGCTGGTCGTCATTGTCGAAATCCTCAATAGCGCCATTGAAGCGGTGGTTGACCGGATTGGTCAGGAACATCATCCCCTGGCGGGCCGGGCCAAAGACATGGGCTCGGCGGCGGTACTGATCAGCATCTTACTGGCCCTGTTTGTCTGGGTCGCGCTGCTCTGGACACATTTGCGATAAGCCTTCCATAACGCGCCTGAGGGCGCGTTTTCCCTGACAATCGGTTTCCATTTCGCCAATACCTGTATATACTCACAGCGACTGTATAAACAACCAGGGGGCGGGATGAAAGCATTAACCAGCAGGCAGCAGCAGGTCTATGACCTGATTCGCGACCATATATCTTCAACGGGCATGCCGCCTACGCGTGCAGAGATCGCCGCGCAACTGGGCTTCCGTTCGCCAAATGCGGCTGAAGAGCATCTGAAAGCGCTGGCGCGTAAAGGCGTTATTGAGATCGTTTCGGGTGCATCACGCGGCATTCGTCTGTTAATGGAAGAAGAAGTTTCAGAAGGACTACCGCTGATTGGCCGGGTTGCTGCCGGTGAGCCGATCATGGCGCAGGAACATATCGAAACCCACTACAAAGTGGATCCGGGCCTGTTCAAGCCTTCTGCCGACTTCCTGCTGCGCGTCAGCGGAATGTCGATGAAAGATATCGGGATTATGGACGGCGACCTGCTCGCGGTACATAAAACCCAAGATGTGCGCAACGGTCAGGTTGTCGTTGCACGCATTGATGATGAAGTCACCGTTAAACGCTGGAAAAAGCAGGGTGCTATCGTGCATCTTCTGCCTGAAAACAGCGATTTTGACCCTATCGTGGTCGACACCCGTGCGCAGTCACTGACCATTGAAGGTCTTGCGGTTGGCGTGGTGCGTAACGGCGAGTGGCTTTGATTCTGAGGCCTGCGTGCATTCGCCTTTTCTGATGCTATTCTGTCTGCCCTAATTTTGTTGCCTGCTTTGCTGCAGCGACACTGAGCACGGAACGGCGAATGCGCTTTATCACGGCAACGGATAAAAATCTCTGGCGGCTTGCGCTGCCGATGATCCTTTCAAATATCACCGTTCCCTTACTGGGCGTGGTCGATACTGCAGTTATTGGTCATCTCGACAGCCCTGTCTATCTTGGCGGGGTTGCGGTCGGGACCACAGTGACCAGCTTCCTCTTTATGCTGCTGCTTTTCCTTCGAATGAGTACCACTGGCCTGACGGCGCAGGCGTTTGGTGCGGGCGATAAAACCGCTCTGGCACGCGCGCTGACGCAACCGCTGATCATTGCGCTGCTGGCCGGCGTGCTGTTCATCGCATTGCGTTATCCGATTATTCAGCTGGCGACCCATCTGGTAGGTGGCAATCCTGATGTACTGGAACAGGCGGCGCTGTTTATTCAGATTCGCTGGCTCAGTGCACCTGCCACGCTGGCAAACCTGGTCATCCTGGGCTGGCTGTTGGGCGTTCAATATGCGCGGGCGCCGGTAATCCTGCTGATAGTGGGCAATCTGGTGAACATCGTGCTCGATCTCTGGCTGGTGATGGGGCTGCACTGGGGTGTCGCGGGAGCAGCAACCGCCACGGCGCTGGCGGAGTACATCACGCTGGGCGTCGGCGGCATCATGGTCTGGCGGGTGTTAAAGCTGCGCGGTATTACGTTTAATCTGCTGAAGCAGAGCTGGCGCGGTGACAGCGGCCGACTGCTGCGACTGAACCGGGATATCATGTTGCGCTCTCTGATGCTGCAGCTCTGTTTCGCCTCGCTGACCGTGCTGGGTGCGCGGCTGGGTCCGGATGTGGTGGCGGTTAACGCGGTATTACTGATGTTCATTACCTTTACTGCCTACGCGCTGGATGGTTTTGCCTACGCGGTTGAAGCTTTTGCCGGCGAAGCGCATGGCGCAAAAGATGGCAGTAAATTGCAGCACGTCTGGCACTCAGCCTGTCGGCAGGCGGTGGTAGTCGCGCTCTTCTTCTCGCTGGTTTATGCCATTTTTGGCCCGCAGATTGTTACCCTGCTGACCTCGCTTGAGTCACTGCAGCAGACAGCTGACCGCTATCTGGTCTGGCAGATAATCATGCCGCTGATCGGCGTCTGGTGTTATCTGCTGGATGGAATGTTCATCGGGGCGACACGTGGACGCGAGATGCGTAACAGCATGGTCGTGGCGGCGGCTGGCTACTTTCTGACGCTGCTCAGCGTACCGTTGCTGGGCAACCACGGTCTCTGGCTGGCGGTGACGGTATTCCTGGCGCTGCGCGGCCTGTCACTGTGGCTCATCTGGCGTAAGCACTGGCGTCAGAACAGCTGGTTTGAGGCGTGATCCAGCAGCGCTGACCCGGGAGGATACGGATTATTCTGTATTATTCTGCATTTTTGAAATTGGCTACTACAATTAACTCTAACAAGCGAAGTTAACCCGCGCTTTGTATCGTTATTTTGTTAAGCAGCAAGATAATTATTTAACCCGAGGATTGGAGGTCTGCCATGAACAAAGATGAAGCGAGCGGTAACTGGAAGCAGTTCAAAGGCAAAATGAAAGAGAAATGGGGCAAGCTGACCGACGATGATATGCAGGTTATCGAAGGTAAACGCGATCAGCTGGTCGGTAAAATCCAGGAACGCTACGGCTATGCAAAAGATGAAGCAGAGCGCGAAGTAGCAGACTGGGAAGGCACCAATAAAGATTACCGCTGGTAATCAGCGCATTCCCCGATAGCCCGCTAAAATCGTTCCGGCGCGCCTGCACCGGAACAGTACAGGGACGGAACCGCACAAGGATGTGCCCGTCAGCCGCGTTTTCCCCGCTTTTTACCCTCATCCTGATGATTATGATCGCAACTCTCATGGTGCGTGCAGGCTTCAACGACGGCACAACTTTCACATAAACCATGTGCTTCAATCACGCTGTGGCGTAATGCAAACTGCGCTTCACCCGCCAGTGTCGCGATAATCTTTTCTACGCCCTGTGCCTGTTTCTCTGTAACGGCTGCACAACGGTCGCAGACCAGCATGACTGACGTATGTGCCGGTGCTTCAAAGTGGTGACACATGACGTAGCTATTGTTGGATTCCACCCGATGAATGAAACCCTGTTCCAGCAGAAAGTCCAGCGCCCGATAGACCGTGGGCGGCTTAGCCTGTGGTTCGCTGACGCGAAGTTGATCCAGCAGGTCGTAGGCGCTGATAGAGCCCGGCTGTTCCGCCATCAGGCGCAAAACCTCAGCACGCTGCGAAGTCAGACGCACACCGCGCTGCAGGCACATTTTTTCGGCCTGAATCAAAATTTGCTGCGACGTCATGTTGGTCATGAAAATTCTCCGCTGGATAAGTGATGTTATTTTATCACACATAGTTTCGCGGTGCTGAGGTTGGTTTTTGTCTGATAAAACAGCATTATTCGCCTGATAAAGCAGCATATTTAGAATTCAGCCCGCTTTTTATCTCAAATATGACGATAATTCAGATCCATTCTGCAACCGTCTGAAGCGGAATTTGTTGGCATTTTGCTTTGCATCTCACTGAGTTAAGAAGTAATGTTCAGAAAGACTTAAGAAAAGTCTGGCATTGTTTGAAATGCACCGATGCAGTCTGAACTATTACAACGGTTTTTTGATTGGAAAACGTCCAATCCTTTGAATTAAGACACTGTTTCCTTTGAATTCACAGCAATAACGCGTTAGCCAGGGTTCACAATAGGGCTAACAAACTATTCAGTCGTTGAATGTTTCAATGACAATTTCTCAGGTGATGGCAGGCAAATGGTGAAAAAATCCGCTCAACGTTCAGCGCTGAAGTACTCCGCTGTAGTGACCGCGCTTTTCCTTTCTTCTTCCGCCATGGCGGCAGGGACCTGGTACGATGCACGTAATGACGCCATGGGTGGCACCGGCGTAGCATCTTCTCTTTATGGTTCCGCAGTGCTGGCGAACCCGGCATTGATGACGCGTGCTAAACCCGACGATAACGTCAGCATTATTGTTCCTTCAGCGGGTATTCAGGTTACTGACAAAGATAAGCTGCTTGATAAAGTTGATGATATTTCGGACACCGTGGATCGTTACCGCACAGTGCTGAATAACTTTACGCCAGCGGATTTCTTCCGCGGCTACCCTGAATTACGCGCCGCCTCCGGCGATGTCGCTAACAAACTCAGCGATTTGCGTGGCAACAAAGCGGATGGCAGTGCGGGTGCGGCCGTGGCCGTGACCATCCCCAATGAGACCCTGCCTTTCGCCTTTATCACCAAAGCCTACGGAACCGCGCACGTCCGCGCCAATGTCGTACAGGGTGATATCGACTATCTGCGCGGTGTTGCTGACGGTACGCGGTTCCCACGTCCTGGCGATCAAAATAACCTGCGCTCCAGCGCCAATGGCCTGGCGGCACTGACCACCGATTACGGTGTCGCGGTGGCGCATGAGTTCACCATCGCCGGTCAGCCAGTATCTGTTGGTGTGACGCCAAAAGTGCAGAAAACCTGGCTCTATAACTATACCGCCAGCATCTACAACTACGACAAGAACGACATCAACAATAGTAAGTATCGCAGCACCGACACCGGCTTTAACGTTGATGCCGGTCTGGCGACCACCTTTGCTGAAAACTGGACGCTGGGCGTGACCGGACAGAACCTGGTTTCACGCGATCTGCAGACCAGAGAGGTCAATGGTTACCGCGACACCTACCAGATTCGCCCGCTGGTCACCACCGGTCTCTCCTGGGATAAAGGTCCGTTTACCGTGACGGGCGATGTGGATCTGACTGAAACCAAACGCTTCAAAAGCCAGGATAACAGCCAGTATGCGGCGGTGGGCGCGGAATACCGCGTATTTGACTGGCTGCAGCTGCGTGGCGGTTATCGTGCGGACATGCGTTCTCACGACGAGAATGTCGCCACAGCAGGTTTTGGTGTGTCACCGTTTAACAAAGCCGTCCATCTGGATCTGGCTGGCTCAGTGGGTGCTAACAACACCTGGGGCGCGATGATGCAGCTCGGCTTTAACTTCTAACCGCGTTATTCAGGCTGTCGGGGTCGGGCGATGCACTATCGCCCGCCCTTGTGTTATCCTTGCACAGAATTCCATCATCTTTAATTACCGGATTGCCTGCGCTTCATGTCTAATTTCTCTTCGCAACGCTTCTCTATTGCCCCTATGCTCGACTGGACCGATCGTCACTGTCGCTATTTTCATCGTCAGCTGACCGGCGATACGCTGCTCTACACCGAAATGGTGACCACGGGCGCGATCATTCATGGCAAAGGGGATTACCTGGCTTACAGTGAGGCGGAACATCCGGTCGCATTGCAGCTCGGTGGAAGCGATCCGGCGGCGCTGGCGCAGTGCGCGAAGCTGGCAGAGCAGCGTGGCTACGATGAAGTGAACCTCAATGTCGGCTGTCCCTCCGATCGCGTACAAAATGGTCGTTTCGGTGCCTGCCTGATGGCCGAAGCGAATCTGGTTGCGGATGCCATTAAAGCGATGCGCGACGTGGTCTCCATTCCGGTCACGGTGAAAACCCGCATCGGGATTGATGAGCTGGATAGCTATGAATTCCTGACTGATTTCATCGGCACGGTGGCGGGACGCGGCGAGTGCGAGACATTTATCATTCATGCGCGCAAAGCCTGGCTCTCTGGCCTCAGCCCTAAAGAGAACCGCGAAATTCCCCCGCTGGATTATCCACGCGTCTATCAGCTGAAACGCGATTTTCCGCATCTGACGATCGCGCTGAATGGCGGCGTGAAAACGCTGGAAGAGGCAAAGACTCATCTGCAACACCTCGATGGTGTGATGATGGGACGTGAAGCCTATCAAAACCCCGGCATTCTGGCGCAGGTCGATCAGACGTTGTTTGGTCGTCAGCATCCGGCGGCTAACCCGGTGGACGTGGTGCGCGCCATGTACCCCTACATTGAAGCGGAACTGGCGAAGGGCACCTATCTGGGGCACGTCACGCGCCATATGCTGGGACTGTTCCAGGGCATTCCCGGCGCCCGTCAATGGCGACGCCACCTGAGTGAAAACGCCCACAAACCGGGTGCTGATGTCCGTGTGCTGGAAGCCGCGCTGGCGCTGGTAGCGGATAAGATCCCGCAGGAAGCCTGATCTGCAATCCCGTCCTGAAAAACCAGCCATCAGGGTTGGTTTTTTTTACGCCACTTTATGGTTTTTTTCGCCAAAGCGTCATGCGGCTTTTGATTTTTATTATATAAAAATCAATGAATTAATGGTTGGCATGCTTCTTGTAATAGCGATAACAATCGATTTCAAAAAAGGAGCGCTGACGTGGAAATATTATTCGTATTAGGGTTTTTCCTGATGCTGTTGCTGACCGGTGTTTCGCTGATTGGTGTGCTGGCGGCACTGGTTGTCGCAACCATCGTGATGTTTGTCGGTGGACTGTTCGCACTCGTGATCAAAGTATTGCCGTGGCTGGTGCTGGCGGTGATCGCTGTATGGCTGCATCGGGCCTTTTTTGGCGACAGCGATGCGCGAGCGCGTCGTAAGCTGAGACGTAAAATCGACAGGCTGGACCGTAAAGGCTGGCGCTAAATGCGGTGATGATCACACTGTGAGAGATTGCTCAGCGCTGAACTGCAATTAACCATACTTTTTACTTATGTTTTCTGGCAGGATGCCTGAGGTCAAATCGATGTGCCATCGACTCGACATGAATTCATCGCCGCTGTCCCTACACCAGCGCGAACAAAAAATAAAAAACAGAAGAGGGCTTCCCATGGGAAGCCCTTTTTGTTGCCTGCAATTACGGGATTAACAGACAGGATCCCTGCGTGGCGCGGCTCTCCAGCAACTGGTGCGCTTTGCTGGCCTCTTTCAGCGCAAACTTCTGCTGTTCCGGCACATCCACTTTAATTGCGCCACTCGCCAGCAGAGAGAACAGTTCGGCGCTGGCGATTTCCAGCTCCTGACGGTTGGTGACATAGCCAAAGAGTGAAGGGCGTGTCACAAACAGTGAGCCTTTTTTATTCAGAATACTGAGATCAACGCCGGTTACCGGCCCCGATGCGTTACCAAAACTCACCATCAGGCCATGACGGCGCAGCGAGTCCAGCGACGCCTCCCAGGTATCTTTACCCACGGAGTCATACACCACGGCCACTTTTTTCCCTTCAGTCAGCTCGCTGACGCGCTGTGCAATGTTCTCTTCGCGGTAATTAATGGTCGCCCAGGCGCCGGCATTTTTCGCCATGGTGGCTTTTTCCGCTGAACCCACGGTGCCGATCAAATGCGCACCCAGCGCTTTTGCCCACTGACAGGCGATTAACCCGACGCCGCCGGCGGCAGCATGAAACAGGAAGGTCTCACCGGCGCTGATTTTATAGGTCTGGCGCAACAGATATTGCGTGGTGAGTCCTTTCAGAAAGCTGGCTGCGCCCTGCTCAAAGCTGATGGCTTCCGGAAGATGCATCAGGCGATCTTCCGCCACGTTGTGCACGTCACTGTAAGCACCCATAGCCGCCATGCAGTAGACCACGCGATCGCCGGGTTTAAACAGGGTCACACCATGGCCTACGCGCGACACCACGCCCGCGGCTTCTGTCCCCAGGCCTGAGGGAAAATCGGCAACCGGATAGAGCCCGCTGCGAACATAAGTATCGATGTAATTAATCCCGATAGCGCGATTTTCAACCTGCACTTCATGTTCAGCGGGGTCAGCAGGTTCAAAATCCGTCCACGCTAAAACGTCCGGACCGCCATGTGCGCTGAACTGAATACGCTTTGCCATTCTGACTCCTGTGATTGTTTCATCATGAGGGTGAGGCACGCACCCCAACTAAGGTATACTTGCGCGTCCCCACAGAAGATCGGTAATGCATTCACTATGGCAGGAAATAAACCCACCAACAAATCGAACGAAACGCAGGATCGCCAGCTCGCAGGCGTGAAAATGCCCCCGCATTCTCTGGAAGCGGAGCAGTCGGTGCTCGGTGGGTTAATGCTGGATAACGAGCGCTGGGATAACGTCTCTGAGCGCGTCGTCGCGAATGACTTTTACAACCGCTCGCATCGGCTGATTTTTTCCGAGATGCAGCGGCTGCTGGAAAACAGCAAACCCATTGACCTGATTACGCTCTCCGAATCGCTGGAAACCCGTGGTGAACTGGAGATGGCGGGCGGATTCGCCTATCTGGCTGAACTGGCGAAAAACACCCCGAGCGCGGCAAACATTGGCGCGTATGCTGACATCGTGCGTGAACGTGCGGTGGTGCGTGAGATGATCTCCGTCGCCAACCAGATTGCCGATGCCGGTTACGATCCGCAGGGACGTAACAGCGAAGAGCTGCTCGATTTTGCCGAGTCGAACGTCTTTAAAATTGCGGAAGCGCGCGCGGATAAAGATGCTGGCCCGAAAAACATTGAGCAGATTCTGGAATCGACCGTCTCCCGTATCGAATCGCTCTATCAGACGCCGCACGATGGTGTCACCGGCGTCGATACCGGCTATCAGGATCTGAATAAAAAGACCGCAGGCCTGCAGGGCTCTGACCTGATTATTGTCGCCGCACGTCCGTCGATGGGTAAAACCACCTTTGCGATGAACCTGTGCGAAAACGCCGCCATGCTGCAGGAAAAGCCGGTGCTGATATTCAGTCTGGAGATGCCCAGCGAGCAGATCATGATGCGTATGCTGGCCTCGCTCTCTCGCGTCGATCAGACCCGCATCCGAACCGGACAGCTGGATGATGAGGACTGGGCGCGAATCTCCGGCACCATGGGCATCCTGCTGGAGAAGAAGAACATGTACATTGATGACTCTTCTGGCCTGACGCCTACCGAAGTGCGTTCGCGCGCCCGGCGCATCTACCGTGAAAACGGTGGCTTAAGCATGATCATGATCGACTACTTACAGCTGATGCGTGTGCCGGCGCTGTCGGACAACCGTACGCTGGAAATTGCGGAGATCTCCCGCTCGCTGAAAGCGCTGGCCAAAGAGCTGAATGTACCGGTGGTGGCGCTGTCGCAGCTCAACCGCTCACTGGAACAGCGTGCTGACAAGCGTCCGGTCAACTCGGATCTGCGTGAATCGGGCTCGATCGAGCAGGATGCGGATTTGATCATGTTTATCTACCGCGATGAGGTTTACCACGAAAACAGCGATCTCAAAGGGATCGCCGAGATCATTCTGGGTAAACAGCGTAATGGTCCCATCGGTACGGTGCGCCTGACCTTTAACGGTCAGTGGTCGCGCTTTGATAACTACGCGGGCCCGCAATACGACGACGAATAATCGCCGGTTTGTGCTGTCATGCACGATCTGTGCATGACAGCACCCATCATCAGAAAATAGTGTTGGACAACCTCTCGGGTAATCGGGTTATCTGTAATAAAGCGACGCCTGGACCGATGTGGAAACGGAATGACTCACGTAGACGATTACGACCTTAAAATCCTCACTTTATTACAATCTAACGGCCGTCTGACCAATCAGGAACTTAGCGATCTGGTCGGCCTTTCCGCCTCACAATGTTCCCGCCGCCGTATCAATCTGGAACAGGCTAATCTCATCCTGGGTTATCACGCCCGGCTGTCGCCCGATGCGATCGGACTTGGCATGGTGGGATTAATCGAGGTGCGCTTAATTAACCACACCGCAGAATATGTCGAGAGCTTTCACCGCATGGTGGAGCAGGAGCAGGCGATCGTGGACGCTTACAAAACGACCGGTGACGCTGACTATCTGCTTAAAGTGGCGGTGGCCGATCTCAATTCCCTCAGTGCACTAATCAGCCAGTTAGTCGCGGGCCACCAGAGTGTTTCCCATGTGAAAACCTCGGTAGTACTGGGACGAATGAAAGAGAACGGGCTGATGATGATCCCCGGAGAGAAGGCGCGCTAAAAAGGTGCGTGATGTGCGGTTTTGGTGCACACTTGCGGCAATAAATGCAAATAACGCGCATGTTGACGGACTTTAATGCATAGGTTGATGGTGCAGGCCAGAATTTGTGCACAACTTTCCGTTATAAAGCGCCTTAGATATCAACAGGATATCGCGGGCACTTCGTTTACAGCCGTTAAGGGGTGTGACGCTGGTGTGTTTTTTGCATAGAAACGGCATCTTTTGCACTGAGAAAACCTCCATGGATAACATCGCAGAACCCTCCCGCGTCCCACATTCGCGCATTGAAGATGCGCTGGCGATGGTGCTCGGCACCCTGATGGTCTCGTTCGGCGTCATTATGCTGAAACAGGCGGGCGCGCTGACCGGCAGCACCGCAGGCATCGCCTTTCTGATCAGTTATCTCTCGCCGCTTTCGTTTGGCAGCGCGTTCTTCCTGATCAACATCCCTTTTTACTGGCTGGCGGTAAAACGCATGGGCTGGGAATTTACCCTTAAAACGTTCTGTGCCGTCGGACTGGTGTCGCTGTTTACCCAGCTGCACCCGCTGTTCGTCCACTTTTCTGACCTTAACCCCTTCTATGCGACACTGTTCGGTAACGTCATTATGGGAATCGGGTTTATAGTGTTATTTCGTCATAAGGCGAGCCTGGGCGGCATCAATATTCTGGCCCTGTGGCTACAGGATCGCTTTGGGATCCGCGCGGGTAAACTGCAAATGGCGGTTGATACCTGCGTCGTGCTGGCCTCACTGTTTGTGGTGAGCGGCCCCATCCTGCTTGCGTCTATTGCGGGCGCGGTGATCCTGAATCTGATAATTGCAATGAACCATCGTCCGGGACGCTATCGGGTTTAATCCGCCTCTGACCTCTGGACCAATCATGGAGACCTACACCGTGTTTCAAAACGTTGATGCCTATGCTGGCGATCCGATTCTGTCGTTGATGGAAGCGTTCAAACAAGATCCACGCGAACACAAAGTTAACCTGAGTATCGGGCTCTATTACGACGAACAGAATATCATCCCGCAGCTGAAGGCCGTCGCCGCTGCCGAAGAGCAGATCTATGCTGAGCCGCATCAGGCTTCCCTCTATCTGCCGATGGAAGGGCTGAACAGTTACCGCAGTGCGATTGCACCACTGCTGTTTGGTGCCGATCATCCGGTGTTAAACGCGGGCCGGATTGCATCGATTCAGACGCTGGGTGGTTCTGGCGCGCTGAAAGTGGGCGCGGATTTCCTGAGGCGCTACTTCCCGCAATCTGCAGTCTGGGTCAGCGATCCGACCTGGGAAAACCACATCGCGATCTTTAATGGCGCAGGTTTTGAGGTCAATACCTATCCCTGGTATGACGCAGAGACCCACGGTGTGCGATTTGATGCCTTCATCAGCACGCTGAAAACCTTGCCTGCGCAGAGCATCGTGCTGCTGCATCCCTGCTGCCATAACCCGACCGGCGCTGACCTGACTGATGCGCAGTGGGATCAGACCGTTGAGGTGCTGAAAGCACAGCAGCTGATTCCTTTCCTTGATATCGCCTATCAGGGCTTTGGTGCCGGTATGCAGCAGGACGCTTATGCACTGCGTGCGGTCGCGGCGGCGGGTCTGCCTGCGCTGGTCAGTAACTCCTTCTCCAAAATCTTTTCGCTCTATGGCGAGCGCGTAGGCGGTCTCTCCATCGTCTGTGACAGCGCCGAAGAGTCAGCGCGCGTACTGGGCCAGTTGAAAGCCACCGTTCGCCGCAACTACTCCAGCCCGCCTAACTTTGGTGCGCAGGTGGTTGCGCGCGTTCTCAATGATGAGGCACTGAAAGCCAGCTGGCTGGCTGAAGTGGAAGCGATGCGTCTGCGTATTCTCGCGATGCGTCAGTCGCTGGTGGATGTGCTGAGTACCGCGCTGCCAGGTAAAAACTTTGACTACCTGCTGAAACAGCGTGGCATGTTCAGCTATACCGGCCTGAGTGCGCAACAGGTCGATCGTCTGCGTAACGATTTTGGCATCTATCTGGTGGGCAGCGGCCGCATGTGTGTGGCCGGTCTGAACAGCAAAAACGTGCATCAGGTCGCTGAAGCCTTTGCCGCCGTGATGTAATGGCTGTCTGGCTGTAAATTAAACCGTCAGGGTTCGCTCTGGCGGTTTTTTTATGGGTCAGGGTTTACCTTTCGGCGTCATGCTGCACACTTAAACGGGATAACCGTTTCAGGAATACGCTATGTGGCATCAACAAACTATTACGCTGAGCGCGAAGCCGCGTGGATTTCATCTGGTCACCGATGAGATCGTCAACTCGCTCTCCGGACTGCGTGATATCAAAACCGGTCTGCTGCATCTGCTGTTACAGCACACCTCGGCGTCGTTAACCTTAAATGAGAATTGTGACCCGACGGTGCGCAGCGACATGGAGCAGCATTTCATGCGGCATGTGCCGGAGAACGCACCATATCAGCATGACTACGAAGGGCGTGACGATATGCCGGCGCATATCAAATCATCGATTGTAGGCGTTTCGCTGTTATTGCCGGTTCAGCGGGGGCGTCTGGTGCTGGGCACCTGGCAGGGTATCTGGCTGGGCGAGCATCGCATTGAGGGCGGTGCCAGGCGGATTGTCGCTACGTTACAAGGGGAGTCGTAATGAATAACTCAGATTTATTGACCTACTGCATGAGCAAGCCGGGCGCGGAGCAGAGCGTCCACAGTGACTGGAAGGCAACGCAGATTAAAAGCAACGGTGTGCTGTTTGCAATGGTGCATGAGGCAAAAGGGCGGCCAGCCGTTTCGCTGAAATCGACGCCTGCGCTGGCCGAATTACTGCGCGAAGAGCATAGCGACATCATTCCCAGTGAGCATCTGAACAAGTCACACTGGAGCACGCTGTTTCTGGACGGCTCGCTGAAAGATTCGCAGATTTACTATCTGGTCGATGCTTCATTCCAGCAGGTTGCGGCTGCCCGATAAACGGCAATAAAAAAACCCTCTTACCCGAGCAAGAGGGTGTCAGATCTGACGGGTTACGCGGCAGGCTGCTCGCGCAGGGTATTGATGTCGATAACAAAGCGGTATTTCACATCGCTTTTCAGCATGCGCTCATAGGCTTCGTTAATCTGATCCATCGCGATCAGTTCAATGTCTGACGTAATGCCATGCTCACCACAGAAATCGAGCATCTCCTGGGTTTCTGCGATGCCGCCAATCAGTGAACCGGCGATGCTGCGACGCTTGAAGATCAGGTTAAACACCTGTGGTGCCGGGTGATCGTGCTCCGGTGCACCGACCAGCGTCATGTTGCCGTCCAGTTTCAGCAGGGTGATGAACGGGTTGAGATCGTGCTGAGCAGCCACGGTGTTCAGAATGAAGTCAAAGCTGTTCGCGTGCTGCGCCATCTGCTCTGGATCTTTAGAAATCACCACTTCATCGGCACCCAGACGTTTGCCATCTTCAATTTTGGACGGCGAGGTGGTGAACAGCACCACATGTGCGCCCATTGCATGGGCAATTTTCACGCCCATATGACCCAGGCCGCCTAAACCGACGATACCCACTTTCTTGCCAGGACCGACATTCCAGTGACGCAGCGGTGAGTAGGTGGTGATACCGGCACACAGCAGCGGTGCAACGCCCGCCAGCTCCAGGTTCTCCGGAATGCGCAGCACAAAGCTCTCATCAACCACCATCGACGTTGAGTAACCGCCGTAGGTAATGGCGCCGGTTTCACGATCTTCGCCGTTATAGGTGCCGACAAAGCCGTTTTCACAATACTGCTCCAGACCCTGCTGACAGCTCGGACAGCTGCGGCATGAATCGACCATACAGCCGACGCCGACCAGATCGCCGACTTTATATTTCTGCGTCTGCGGGCCAACAGCGGTCACGCGACCGACAATTTCATGACCCGGAACCACAGGGAAAATGGTGTTTTTCCACTCATTACGGGCCTGGTGCAGGTCTGAGTGGCAAACGCCACAGAACAGCACTTCAAGCTGAACGTCATGGGCGCGCAGCTCACGCGGCTTAAAATCGAACGGTGCCAGTTTGGATTTTGCATCCTGAGCAGCATACGCATGCGTAATATTCATGGTGTCTCCAGTTTCGATGTGTCGTGAGTGTTATTCGATGAAGTGCAGCAGCGTTAATGTGCTGCGAAAACAGGGCGACGCCAGGGACGTGCCAAAGAGGAACTGCTTAAGGATAGTCAGCCTGGGGAAAAGCGTATATGCCTATACATGTCTGAATCTTGCCTGATTCTGCATTTTTCTGGCTGAATCAGCAGATGACATGAAAAGGCCCGCACGCGGCGGGCCTGCAGGAATTACTTCTGTAACAGAGGCTTCAGGAAGCGTGCAGTATGGGATTTCTCACACTCCGCCACGGTTTCTGGCGTGCCGGCAACCAGGATTTCACCGCCGCCGCTGCCGCCTTCCGGACCGAGATCCACAATCCAGTCTGCGGTTTTGACCACGTCAAGATTGTGCTCAATGACCACGATGGTGTTGCCCTGATTGCGCAGCTGATGCAGCACTTCCAGCAGCTGCTGGATATCGGCAAAGTGCAGACCGGTGGTCGGCTCATCAAGAATATAGAGTGTCTGACCGGTGCCGCGCTTCGACAGTTCACGCGCCAGCTTCACACGCTGGGCTTCACCGCCGGACAGGGTCGTGGCGGACTGACCGAGGCGGATATAGGTAAGACCCACATCGATCAGCGTCTGCAACTTACGCGCCAGCGCCGGCACGGCATCGAAGAACTCACGTGCTTCTTCGATAGTCATCTCCAGCACTTCGTGAATGCTCTTGCCTTTATACTTCACTTCCAGCGTTTCACGGTTATAGCGTTTGCCTTTGCACTGGTCGCACGGCACATAAATGTCCGGCAGGAAGTGCATTTCGACTTTCAGCACACCATCACCCTGACAGGCTTCACAACGTCCGCCTCGAACGTTAAAGCTGAAGCGACCCGGATTGTAGCCACGCGAACGCGCTTCCGGCACGCCCGCAAACAGTTCACGCACCGGCGTGAAGATGCCGGTGTAGGTGGCTGGGTTAGAGCGCGGTGTACGACCAATCGGGCTCTGATCAATGTCGATCACTTTGTCGAAGTGCTCCAGTCCCGCCACTTCGCGGTAAGGTGCCGGTTCGGCGATGGTTGCACCATTCAGCGCTCGCTGGGCAATCGGGAACAGCGTATCGTTGATCAGGGTCGATTTACCCGAGCCGGAAACACCGGTAATGCAGGTGAAAAGCCCGACCGGCAGCGTCAGCGTGACATCTTTGAGGTTGTTGCCGCGTGCGCCGGTAATCTTCAGCACTTTGGCCGGATCGCCTTTGACGCGTTCCTCTGGCACCGTAATACCCCGCTTGCCGCTCAGGAACTGGCCCGTCAGTGACGCGTCTTCCGCCATAATCTGATCGACGGTTCCTTCAGCCACCACCTGGCCGCCATGTACGCCTGCACCCGGACCGATGTCGATGACATGATCAGCGGCACGAATCGCATCTTCATCATGCTCAACCACGATCACGGTGTTACCGAGGTCTCGCAGATGAATCAGGGTGCCAAGCAGACGTTCGTTGTCGCGCTGATGCAGGCCGATTGAAGGCTCATCCAGCACATACATGACACCGACCAGGCCGGCACCGATCTGGCTGGCCAGACGGATACGCTGCGCTTCTCCACCGGACAGGGTCTCGGCGGAACGGGACATCGAGAGATAGTTCAGGCCGACGTTGACCAGGAAGCTCAGGCGATCGCCAATCTCTTTCAGAATCTTCTCGGCGATCTGCGCGCGCTGGCCGCTGAGTTTCATGTTTTCAAAGAAGGACATCGCATGGCCGATGCTCATCTCAGAGATGGTCGGCAGCGTAGTGTTCTCGACGAAGACGTGGCGCGCTTCACGACGCAGACGGGTGCCTTCACAGCTGGCACAGGCGCGGTTGCTGATAAATTTCGCCAGCTCTTCGCGTACCGCTGAAGACTCGGTCTCTTTGTAGCGGCGCTCCATGTTATTGAGCACGCCCTCAAACGGATGACGGCGAACAGACGTATCGCCGCGATCGTTGATGTACTTAAATTCGATGCTCTCTTTGCCTGATCCGTACAGAATTACTTTCTGCACGTTCTCGGGCAGGCTGCCGAACGACGCTTCGATATCAAAATCGAGGTGCTCCGCCAGCGAACGCAGCATCTGGAAGTAGTAGAAATTGCGCCGATCCCAGCCACGGATTGCGCCGCCTGCCAGAGAAAGTTCAGGATTCTGCACCACGCGGTCAGGATCGAAGTATTGCTGTACGCCCAGGCCGTCGCAGGTTGGACAGGCGCCTGCCGGGTTGTTAAACGAGAACAGGCGCGGCTCCAGCTCGCTCATGCTGTAACCACAGATGGGGCAGGCGAAGTTAGCCGAGAAGAGCAGCTCTTCTGCGGCGCTGTCATCCATGTCCGCCACGATAGCCGTGCCGCCGGAGAGCTCCAGCGTGGTTTCAAACGACTCCGCCAGACGGGTCGCCAGATCGTCACGCACTTTAAAGCGGTCAATCACCACTTCAATGGTGTGCTTCTTCTGCAGCTCAAGTTTCGGCGGATCGGAGAGGTCACACACTTCGCCATCGATACGCGCACGGATGTAGCCCTGCGTCGCCAGATTCTCCAGCGTCTTGGTGTGCTCACCCTTGCGATCTTTCACCACCGGTGCCAGCAGCATCAGGCGACGGCCTTCCGGCTGGGAAAGCACCTGATCCACCATCTGGCTCACGGTCTGCGCCGCCAGCGGCACATCATGATCCGGGCAGCGCGGTTCGCCTACGCGGGCAAACAGCAGACGCAGATAATCGTGAATCTCAGTGATGGTTCCCACGGTTGAACGTGGGTTATGCGAGGTGGATTTCTGTTCGATGGAAATGGCGGGCGACAAACCTTCGATATGATCGACGTCCGGCTTCTCCATCAACGAAAGAAACTGGCGCGCATACGCAGAGAGCGACTCTACATAGCGGCGCTGACCTTCCGCATACAGCGTATCAAACGCCAGTGAGGATTTACCTGAACCTGACAGGCCGGTCACCACAATGAGTTTGTCGCGTGGGATGGTCAGGTTGATGTTTTTCAAATTATGGGTGCGGGCACCACGAACTTCGATCTTATCCATTCACCTTTCCCGGATTAGCAGCACTCACCGCGCCTTGCCGACACGGCCAGAATAAACGTGTCATTATGGCACAAAAAATAGACTGAATAAATATCCAGTACTCTTGCGCGCCAGAACAGAGAGCGTTAAAACTGGAACCCCGCTCGAAAGTGGGAAACAGTCCGCAGGACGTGTTAGAATTGATAGATTAGACTGTATGCATTAACTCATCGGGAGACAGCAACATGGCCAGTCGTGGCGTTAACAAAGTGATTCTTGTCGGGAATCTGGGTCAGGATCCGGAAGTACGTTACATGCCAAATGGTGGCGCTGTTGCCAACATTACGCTGGCTACATCGGAGAGCTGGCGCGACAAGCAGACCGGTGAAAACAAAGAGATCACTGAGTGGCACCGTGTGGTGCTGTTTGGCAAACTGGCTGAAGTCGCAGGCGAATACCTGAAAAAAGGTTCGCAGGTTTACATCGAAGGCCAGCTGCGTACCCGTAAATGGCAGGATCAGGGCGGCCAGGAACGTTACACCACCGAAGTCGTGGTTAACGTTGGCGGCACCATGCAGATGCTGGGCGGACGTCAGCAGGGTGGAAACGCGGGTGCGCCAGCAGGTGGCGGCGCGCAGGGTGGCAACAACAATGGCTGGGGTCAGCCGCAGCAGCCGCAGGGCAATAACAACCAGTTCAGTGGCGGCGCGCAGTCTCGTCCGCAGCAGCCACAGAGCGCGCCGGCCAGCAACAACAACGAACCCCCAATGGATTTCGACGACGATATTCCATTCTGATTTCGCTGGCTGGAATTCTTCTGGCAAAGAGTGCAAAAAGCCCGCTTATGCGGGCTTTTTTTATGCGCGGCTTTTGCGGCCTGTTACGACCATTCTGCCAGAATGGCCTCCGTGCTCAGCACACGCGGCACGTTGCCGGGGATCAGCAGTGAAGCCCACACCTCATTGTGCTGGTTAATCAGCGCATCGGCGCTGACCCAGCGGCGATCTGCCGTGGTGTGTGCATCCGCAGCGACGGTGATGGCATAGCCCGCACTGGCTCCGACTTTTATTGTGGTATCCAGGCAGTAGTCTGTGGCACAGCCGCACACCACAAATTCCTTAATCGCCAGCCTTTCTAACAGCGCGCCCAGCTCGGTTTGCCAGAAGCTGTCGCAGGCGGTTTTCGTGATGTAGTGCGCGCCAGCAGGCTGAGCGATTTCCGTCAGCAGCTCAAACGCTTCATTCCCCTCACACATCGTGCCTTCACGATGTTGTATAAAGAGGGTGATGTCGGCGCGTGCGGTCAGCCGGTTAATCTGCGCCACTCGTCCCGCTTTATCGAAGCGTGGCGAGCTGAATACGCCATTCTGCATATCGACAACCAATACCACCCGCTGTGCCATGCTTAACTCCATCTGGTTTAAAAAAACAGTGTTACCTGCGGCGTGATGGATAGCAATCTTTTGCATTTCCACCCTGGTCACAGGCATGCTTAACCCACTGGTTAAATAAGGAGAGAGAAGTGGACGGTGTTCCGGCGAGTTTCCCCTATGAAAAAGATCGCGCCCGCTTTCAGCAACTCGCAGAGCTGCCTGGTGTGGAGCTTTATCAGGCTCACATCTCCCGCTACGCCTTTGAACCGCATACCCATGAAGCTTTCGGAATTGGCACTATCGAAGCGGGTGCACAGCGCTTTCGCTATCGTGGCACTGAATATACGGCGCCGGAGAACTCGCTGGTCATGATGAATCCGGATGAGCTGCACACCGGTGAGTCCGCTTGCGAAGAGGGCTGGCGCTATCAGATGATCTACATTCAGCCGCAGCTGATGGACGAACTGACCGGCGATCGCGGCTGGTGGTTTAATGAGGCGCTGCTGACCGATTCACGTGTGGCGCAACCGCTCTCCCGAACACTTGCCGCACTCTGGCAGGCGGAGTCTGAACTGGCACGTCAGAGCCTGATCGCGGAACTGCTGCTGCAGATCCGTCCGCTGGCATGCATGTCTTCACAGGGCAGACCCGACACCCGGCATCGTTTTGATCAGGTAAAAGATTTCCTGCGCGACAACCTTGCTGAACCCGTGCGGCTGGATGAGCTGGCAGCGCTGGCATCGTTATCGCCATGGCACTTTTTACGCGCTTTTCGCCAGCACTATCACGTGACGCCCCATCAGATGCTGATGGCTTTCCGGCTCTATGACGCCAAGCAAAGGCTGGCTCAGGGAGAAGCGGCCGCCAGCGTCGCGGCGGCGGTGGGATTAACCGATCAGGCGCATCTCACCCGCGCTTTTGCCAATCGGTACGGCATCACGCCGGGCCGCTATCAGAAGCAGGTGCGCCAATCCTGATATCACCGCAATCTGCTACAAGCATTCCCCGCCCGAACCCGCCACACTCTGTCAAAAAGCTATATAAGGAAGGAATCATGTTTGCTGGTGTCATGTTTGCCGTCACCGCCGGGCTGATGTGGGGGCTGATCTTTGTCGGGCCACTGCTGGTGCCTGACTACCCCGGCGCGCTGCAGTCGGCGGGACGCTATGTGGCGTTTGGATTGATTGCGCTGCCGCTGGCCTGGCATGGTCGTCATCGCCTGCGTCAGCTGGCTCGCGCCGACTGGCTTGAGGCCGTAAAACTCTCGCTGGTGGGAAACCTCTTCTACTATGCGTTTCTGGCGAACGCCATTCAGCGCACTGGCGGCCCGGTCTCGACCATGATTATTGGCACACTGCCGGTGGTGATCGCCGTGACGGCCAATCTCTGTTACGGCCATCTTGAAGGAAGATTGCCGTGGCGGCGGCTGTTTCCGGCGCTTGTCATGATGGCGGCCGGCTTACTCTGCGTAAACGCGGCGGAGCTAAAAAGTCAGGGCCAGTTGCTTGATCTGAGCCGTTATCTCACTGGTATCGTGCTGGCGCTACTGGCCGTAGTCTGCTGGACCTGGTATCCGCTGCGTAATGCCCGCTGGCTGCGCACACATCCCGAGCTGCGGCCGTCGACCTGGGCCACCGCGCAGGGTCTGGTCACATTGCCCATGGCGTTGATCATGTATGCGCTGGTCAGTGTGCAGCTCACCTGGCTACAGCCCGACTTTTCGTTGCCATTTGGGCCGCGTCCCGGCGTGTTTATCTCTCTGATGCTGACCATTGGCCTGCTCTGCTCCTGGCTCGGCACCTTATGCTGGAACGCTGCCAGCCAGCGTCTGCCGACCGTATTGATGGGGCCACTGATCGTTTTCGAGATTCTTTTTGGCCTGTTGTGGACTTTTCTCTGGTATCAAAGCTGGCCACCGCAGCTCACTGTGACCGGCATTGTTTGTCTGCTGGCTGGGGTGCTGTGGGCAATGCGTATTAAACCTCAACCTCTTGTGGTCTCATTGAACGAGTAAACCGCAACGTGCATCCAAATCGCTCTGCCGCGCGAACAGCATGTCGCGCGGCTTTTTAAGATTAAACCCTATGCCGATTTGCACGCTCTCCGACAGATTTATGCCGCGAAATCGATTTCATTCCACCAGGTGATAGTACCGTCTCCCGCAATTGTCTCTCTCATCCCCCATTTTTAAGTGAAAAAACGGTACTTACGGTCTGCGGAGAACACGCCTTTTCGGGTCTGACAGTGTTTTATTGCTCAGATATCGGTCATTAATCAGGAAAAATAGCGCAGCATTATGGACGTTATGCTTTCTCTCACGGCTTTTTATTGCATGGTGGCACTGAGAACGAGAGGCGAAAAACCACCATTAACTTCACTCAGTGATAAATGAGTAAGAGAATTCCGCCTTTGCGTTATTAATTAAAGATTAATCTCTGGCATCAATGATGCGCAATGATGAGAGTGAAAAGAGAAGCGCGTAACGTTAGTGATAAGGAGCAATAAACTATTTATCCCGGATTAATCCTGGAGAAAGTTTATGCAATAAACCCATCATCGGAAATTAAAGCGCAGCCGCAGAATTTGAGTCAGGGCCACCGTTAACTTAAAACGGCGACGGCTGTTTTTCGCACGATGTTTAAAGCAGCTTAATAGTATTAAGCAGAATTAGTTCCGACGATTAGCTGGGCTTACGTAAGAAATAGAGGGCCCAATCCCGTGTCAACGAGATTGGGAAGGGAAGAATAGGCGTAGAATGCGAGACTTTTGCTGTTGTGAATCAATTTTACCGCAAAAAAAGAAGCTTAGCCGTGAAGCCATTCATTAGTTATAAATGGAGCGGAAAAGGGTGCCGCAATTGTCCTGTTAAATGATCTTCATCTCTTCTGGTAAGAACAAATCTCAGCGTTAAGTCTAAAAAGCGCGGTAGCATTGGGTTTAGCGGTTCTCCGTGCCTGACGGATAATGGTACACACTGCGACTGATATCTAATAGTCTGCAGCTACGGCGTGTACCGATGTCGAAGGTGGCCTGCAGGAAATCCACAGCCTGACGTTTTTCATTTGTCGTAAAGAAGTGCTTCAGAACGCTCTGCAGCATCTCTTTATCGGAGTTGAGCGTCTGCAACTCACGCGTGATGTTTTGCAGTTTTTCTTCCAGCTCCTTGATTTTTCTGCCTTCTTCCGAAGACAACCCAGAAAACTTCTTTTTCCAGCTATAGAACGTGGCTTCAGAGATACCTAACTCTTCACAGATCTCTCTGACTTTCACGCCCGATTCAGAAGCTTTAATGGCATTTGTGATTTGATCTTCGCTGTATCGTGACTTTCTCATAAATGCTCTTACCTTTCTTATCGATTAATGGATGAGAATGACTTTAATAATTTCTGGCACTGTAAGGTTTTATTAAGGCAGTATTAAAGTGCGCGAATTGAATTGCGAAGCCTAAATTAAGATATTTAGAAGAAATATCATCATGGGATAAATCTTATTTTATTCTTATCGGGGGGGCGTACCTTCCTGGAGGGGCATTTTTGTTATAAATTCATCGCATCCAAAATACGAAATAAATACAACGTATGCGGGATATTTAGCCTGAGCGATGTGATTAATATGGCGGTCAGGCGCTTTAGGGTTGTTTTATTTTCAGCCTGAAATCGTTTCCATTTGAAGTGATTCGCACCATTTATAATAAGAATTATCCTGAATTCACTCTCCGGATTATGACTTGCATCTCAATTTTCGGACCAGTTTGGTCTGAAGTCTTACATTTTCGCCAGGCCCACTGAGCGCTTATTAATTCGTTACAGGGATGTTGTACCGAAGCGGTTGTAGTTGAGTAATACTAAGGAAGAGTCGATGAAATTGAGCGTAATGTCTAATGCCGCCTGGATGATGTCTGAGAAGATCATCTCCGTTTTTGGCGTCATTTTTGTGACGTCTTACGTGGCGAAGTCTTTTGGCCCAACGGTGTTTGGTCAGATGGCGTTTTCAACCTCACTATTTGCGATGGTGCAAACCGTTGCGATTTTTGGCACCGAAACCATTCTGTTTAAGCGCGTCAGCAAAAATGCGTCAAAAGGCCTGCGCCTGATGACCATTGCCCGTACGCTGCGAATGGTGTTATTGCTGGTCACTTCGGTGCCAGTCTTAATCTGGGTCTGGTACAACATGCAGGAAAATTTCCTGGCGTTTGCACTGGCCTCATTTGTTGCCTCCGTTTTTGTCACCCAGGACACCTTTAGCGTTTATAACAACGCGCGTCTTGCTTCGCGTCTTAACACCATTGCTAACGCCGTGGGCATGCTGCTGAGTTTCAGCATCAGCTTTATCGTCGCCTGGCTGCGTCTCAATCCACTCTGGCTGACGCTGTCGATTGTCGCCGTCACGCTGGTGCCTTACCTGATCAAGCGTCGCAACTTTTATCAGGACCATCAGGATCAGATGCCGCCCCGCGAGAAGCGTACCGCTTATCTGCGCTATCTGATGTATGCCGGACTGCCGCTGGCCATCTCCAGCATCTTTATTTCGGTGCAGGTCAAAGCCGCACAGATGTTTCTGGCAGGCACGGCTCCCGCCCGCGATCTGGGTCTGTTTGCGGCGGCGAATACCATTTCCGCTTCCTGGATTTTTATCCCGGTAGCGCTCATCACCTCCTGCTTCACTGAGATCTTCAGGGAGCGCGGTGAGGTCGCCATTAAGCTGGCTGCGCGGCTCAATGGTTACGTTATGGGTGTTTCATTGTTGATGCTGCTTGTTATTTCGCTGTATGGCGAGCGGATCATCATTGCGTTGTACGGACCGGCATACACACAGTCAGGAAGTCTCATTACGTTGCTGTCGATAGCGACCAGCTTTTCGGCAATGGGGACCGTAGCGTATCGCTACATGGTCAAAGAGGGAGGATTTAACTACTTACTGAGGAAAATCATCTGCCTGATGGTCATCAGTCTGCCGCTCTCCTGGTGGTTGATCCAGGGTCACGGCATCATGGGGGCCGCGTGGAGCGTTTTCCTTTCAGAACTTTTGTCCCTGACCGTAATGAATTACTTCTTTAAAAACGGCGTCATTCAAAAGATTCAGGTTTCCTCACTCAACTACAAAACATACAAATGAGGTCAGATATGCTCAAGTTGAAAGAAGAACTCAGAAGAAGTGTGCAGTACTTTATTAAGAAGATGCCCTGGGCTTATCAGGACCGCATTTACTACTTCCACAAGTTCAGAAAGCTGCCCAATCTGCGTCAGCCAAAAGTGTTCAATGAGAAGGTGCTGTACCGTAAGTTTATCTTCGGCGATTACCAGAATTACGGTCGTCTGTCTGATAAGTACTCGGTGCGCGAATTCATTGCTGAAAAAATCGGTAATGAATACCTGATTCCGTTGGTACACGAAACCACTGACCCGACAACGCTGAACAGCTTACCCTGCTGGAAGGGGACGGTGATCAAGCCGAACCACGCCTCCAACATGGTTGAGATTTTGCTGGAAGAGCCGGATGCCCTGCGCAAGCAGCAGATCATTCATGACTGCTATCGCTGGCTGAAGACTGACTTTGCCAACGAAGCGCGTGAGATTCACTATCGCTACATCAAGCCACGTATCCTGGTTGAGAAGTACATTGGTGATGGCAAGAGCGCGCCGATTGATTACAAGTTCCATATGTTCAACAAGCGGGATGGCAAGTTCGAATATGTGCTGCAGGTGATCTACAACCGCTGTCAGCCGCTGCTGTCGATGAATTTCTACGTGAACAACCTCAACGAGGCCTATCACAAAATTCGCGATACCGGTCTGGATGTGTCACCGATTATGCCGTCACTGGAACATGCGCTCGAACTGAGTAAAAAACTGGCCAGTGATTTCGACTACGTACGTGTGGACTGGTATATCCATGACGAAAGGATCTACTTTGGCGAACTGACCTTCACCCCAGGTGCAGGACTGGTCACCGGCTTAGATCGTGGTTTAAATCAGATGATGGGAGATATGTGGATTCAGGACCGCCGCGGAACGCAGAGCCCGGGCGCTACCGTGCAGGATGTTAATATTCCTGCCATGTTGAAGAAAATTTAAGCACACACAGCAATATAAAAAACCCCGCTTAGCGGGGTTTTTTATGCGCAAAATTCAGGCAATCAATCAGGGCATCGGCCAGTCAGCAGGCGCCTGGCTCATTGCTTCAATAAAGGCATGCTTTGAGATTTCCACGAAGTTATGCACGTTATCCATACTCAGGGTAATGCCCATCAGACCGGTGACAAACCAGCAGGTCATGCCTAAACCAATCCCGCCACACATAAATGCCATTACGTGACGGCTATCCTGACGAAGTTTGGTTTTCAGGGTGCTGGCAAAAAACATCATGACTGCGCTCAGCAATTCCCAACGCATAACAAGAAAACTGGTGGTTAACGTAGCCATTGGCCGGACCTCAATATCAACAGGTAATCCTGACAATCTGCGGACATCACCGGCGACAAAAAAGTGTGTCAGGGAAGACTTTTTTGCCGTCAAACCAGGTTTAAAGTGTGACTTGGGTCACATTATATCACCCGATTTTAAATTTTGAACAAAATTTACACGGGTGTGGCAGTGACACGAAGGAAGGGTAAGCAGCAGAAGAAGAACGGCGGAAAAATCAGTCAGATGCGCCCAGGGCGGGCGCAACGGAGAATCAGCGAACCGGGCAACACTCGCCGGTGGTGCGCTGGGTAAAGCTATTGATTGGATCGTTATAGCCAAAACCTGGCAGGCGAGGGCGCTGAATCGCCTGACGACGCATGGTGTGCCGATAAGCGGTTGGCGTCTGTGCAAACTGACGACGAAACACGCGGGAAAAGGTCTGCTGCGAGTCATAGCCATACTGCATCGCAATATCAAACACCGGTCGCTGTGTCTGTGACAAAGCTTCAGCTGCCAGCGTCAGGCGGCGCTCACGAATATAGCCACCCAGCGTTTGTTTCGTTACGGAACGGAACATACGCTGCAGATGCCATTTCGAATAGCCCGATTTGGCCGCAACTTCATCAATCGACAAGCTCTTATCCAGGTTCTGGTCAATCCAGTGCGTCAGGGAATGAATGATCTCTTCTTGCATCATGGCCTCATCCTTCTGGTGTTTAATAAACGCTAATGGGAGTTTAGGGGTTTCGATGGAGAGCAAGTATAATTCCTCAAGTTAACTTGAGGTAAAGAGCCTGATGAAAAAAGAACGCAACTATCCAAAACCGGTTTTAACACCGGGTGAAGTGGCGCGCCGTAGCGGTGTGGCGGTCTCGGCGCTGCACTTCTATGAGACAAAAGGATTGATCTCCAGCACGCGAAATAGCGGCAATCAGCGGCGATACAGCCGTGACGTGCTGCGACGTGTCGCGATTATCAAGATTGCGCAGCGCATCGGTATTCCGCTGGCGACCGTGAGTGACAGTCTGGACCATATTCCCGCAAACAAGCGTATGTCCACACCAGAGTGGGATGCCCTGACGCAGCACTGGCGCGAAGAGCTGGATAAGCGTATTGAAACCCTGACCCGCCTGCGCAATGACCTCGATGGCTGTATCGGCTGCGGCTGCCTGTCGATGCGCGACTGCCCGCTGCGCAACCCCGGCGATCGGCTGGGTCAGCAGGGCTCAGGTGCCGTGCTACTCGACCCGGAACAGGATGATAAACATACCGATACAGAGTGACGTCTATACTTGGTGAAGGTCAAAACACAGGGAATCATGATGATCACCGTTCACCATCTCGAGAAATCGCGCTCACATCGGGTGCTGTGGCTGCTGGAAGAGCTTGAAGTGCCGTACCAGATTAAACGCTATCAACGCGAACCGACCATGCTGGCTCCGGAGGCGTTAAGAAAAGTGCATCCGCTGGGGAAATCGCCCGTCATTACCGATGGCAATCGGGTGGTGGCAGAATCCGGTGCCATTCTCGAATATCTTGAAGAGAAACATGACCACGCATTCCGGCTGAAAGTCAGTGATGAGGAATCACGGCTACAGTGCCGCTACTGGCTGCATTATGCCGAAGGCTCGCTGATGCCACTGCTGGTCATGAAGCTAATCTTTGGTCAGATGGGCAAAGCACCGGTGCCCTGGCTGCTGCGTCCGGTTGGGGCAGCATTCGGCAAAGGCGTGCAGAAAGCTTTCCTGGATAAACAGCTGAAGCCGCACATGCAGATGATCGAACAGCATCTGGCTACGCATCCCTGGTTTGCCGGCCAGCGTTTCTCGATTGCGGATATCCAGATGAGCTTTCCGCTGCTGGCGCTGGCGCAACGTGCCGGACTCGATCAGATGCCTGCCACGCAGAAATGGCTTCAGACCGTGCAGCAGCGTGCTGCCTGGCAACGTGCGATTGATCAGGGCGGCGAGCTTTCACTGCCAGGTTAGTTCTCTTTTCCACCGGCGCGTCGGATCTCCTCATGCCTGCGCCGGTGCGCTTTTTCTCCGGAAAATCGCTTTAACTTCAGGATGTCAGCGAGTGATCATGGCTTGTACCGGACGCCTATCCCCTCTTTATCTCTGATTTTTATGCTGATGAATCTCCCTGTTGCTGTTGAAAATGTGCCGCTAAACGCCCGATAATCCCCTGCCTTTTTATCTGGCCGATTTTAGCGGCTAACTATCTGCGGCAAGGTAAACGTTTGCCTGCCAGGTTAAACCGGGCAGTGACGCCGTCTACCCGCTTATTCCAGGGACAGCGATGGTCGCAGAGCGATCCACACAACAAGAAATTTGAGGCTCAACTATGTCAACTGAATCACGCCCGGCCAGTGGAAAACTGGACGCCTGGTTCTCGATCTCGGCGCGCGGCAGCAGCGTGCGGCAGGAAATTCTGGCCGGACTCACCACCTTCCTGGCGATGGTCTACTCCGTCATCGTGGTGCCGGGAATGCTGGGCAAAGCCGGTTTCTCCCCCTCCGCCGTGTTTGTCGCCACCTGCCTGGTCGCCAGCTTTGGCTCCCTCCTTATGGGGCTATGGGCCAATCTACCGATGGCGATTGGCTGTGCGATCTCTTTAACCGCCTTTACCGCTTTCAGCCTGGTGCTGGGTCAGCACATCAGCGTGCCGGTGGCGCTGGGTGCAGTGTTTCTGATGGGCCTGCTGTTTACCCTGATCTCGGTGACCGGCATCCGCGCCTGGATCCTGCGTAATCTGCCAATGGGTGTAGCGCACGGAACCGGCGTCGGGATTGGCCTTTTTCTGCTGCTGATTGCGGCTGACGGCGTCGGGCTGGTCGTAAAAAATCCGGCACCGGGCCTGCCGGTGGCACTGGGCCACTTCACCAGTTTCCCGGTGATGATGACGCTGCTGGGACTGGCCGCGATTATTGGACTGGAGAAGCGTCGGGTGCCCGGCGGCATTCTGCTGACGATTATCGCTATTTCACTGCTGGGCCTGATCTTTGACCCTGCGGTGACCTGGCAGGGACTGTTTGCACTGCCAAGCCTGCGTGATGCCAGCGGTCAGTCGCTGCTGTTTAGCCTGGACATTATGGGCGCGATGCAGCCGGTGGTGCTGCCCAGCGTACTGGCACTCGTGATGACCGCGGTCTTTGACGCTACCGGCACGATTCGCGCGGTCGCGGGTCAGGCCAATCTGCTGGATAAACAGGGGCAGATTATTAATGGTGGCCGTGCGCTGACCAGTGATTCTGTCAGCAGCCTGTTCGCGGGACTGGTGGGCGCATCACCGGCTGCGGTCTATATCGAATCGGCGGCAGGCACCGCAGCAGGCGGCAAAACGGGTCTTACTGCGATTGTGGTTGGCCTGCTGTTTCTCGCTATTCTGTTTATGTCACCGCTGGCTTATCTGGTGCCGGCTTACGCGACCGCACCCGCCTTAATGTATGTGGGGCTGCTGATGCTCAGCAACGTGGCAAAAGTCGACTTCAATGATTTTGTCGATGCGATGTCGGGCCTGCTAACGGCCGTGATCATTGTGCTCACCTGCAACATCGTAACCGGCATCATGATCGGTTTTGCCAGCCTGGTGGTGGGCCGCCTCTTTGCCGGTGAATGGCGTAAGCTCAACGTCGGTACGGTCATTATTGCTGTCGCGCTGGTGGCATTTTACGCCGGTGGCTGGGCTATCTGACGGCACAACCGGGCGTGCGCTTGTGCGCCCGGTATTTGTCACTTTTTTCCCGCCCGGCGCACGCGTAGCTGACACCCTTCACCGCAGTTTGTTTTACACTTTAATGCTTAACCAATGATTGAAAGAAACGACGCCTAAGGAAAGCATGGAAATCTTTTTTACAATTCTCATCATGACGCTGGTCGTGTCGCTCTCTGGCGTCGCGGCTCGTATTCTCCCTTTTCAGATCCCCTTGCCACTCGTTCAGATCGCCGTGGGTGCGATGCTGGCCTGGCCAACGTTTGGTCTGCATGTCGACTTTGATCCAGAGCTGTTTCTGGTGCTGTTCATTCCGCCGTTGCTGTTTGCGGATGGCTGGAAGACGCCCATCAGTGAGTTCCTGCATCATGGCCGCGAGATAATTGGCTTAGCGCTGGCGCTGGTGCTGATTACGGTGTTCGGCATTGGCTATCTGATCTACTGGCTGGTGCCGGGTATCCCGTTGATTCCGGCGCTGGCGCTGGCGGCCGTGTTGTCGCCTACCGATGCCGTGGCGCTTTCCGGCATTGTGGGTGAAGGCCGTATTCCCAAAAAGATTATGTCGATTGTGCAGGGCGAAGCCCTGATGAATGATGCATCGGGTCTGGTTTCACTGAAATTTGCCGTGGCCGTTGCCATGGGCACGATGGTGTTTACCTGGGGCGGTGCCAGCATTGAGTTTCTGAAGGTCGCCGTGGGTGGCCTGGTCGCGGGTGTGGCAATCTGCTGGCTCTACGGTAAGTCGTTGCGCCTGCTCAGCCGCTGGAGCGGTGACGATCCGGCCACTCAGACCGTACTGCTGCTGCTATTGCCTTTCGCCTCTTATCTGATTGCTGAACATCTGGGTGTTTCAGGCATCCTGGCGGCGGTGGCGGCCGGTATGACCATCACCCGTTCCGGTATTATTCGTCAGGCCCCGCTGGCGATGCGTCTTCGTGCAAACAGCGTCTGGCAGATGCTGGAGTTCGTGTTCAACGGCATGGTCTTCCTGATGCTGGGCCTGCAGCTGCCGGATATTCTGCAGACCTCAATCGACCAGGCACAGGCCGATCCGAACGTCGAACTCTGGATGCTGTTTGCCGATATCGGGCTGGTCTACGCCGCGCTGATGATCGTGCGTTTTGGCTGGCTGTGGATTATGCAGCGTTTCAGCAAACGGCTGCTGAAGAAGAAGCCGATGGAGTTCTCTAACTACTCGCTACGTGAGCTGTTGATCGCCTCTTTTGCTGGAGTGCGCGGTGCCATTACGCTGGCCGGTGTGCTGTCGATTCCGCTGTTCCTGACCAATGGCGAGCCTTTCCCGGCGCGTTATGAGCTGGTGTTTATCGCCACCGGTGTGATTCTGTTCTCATTGCTGGTGGGCGTAGTGCTGCTGCCGATTCTCCTGCGTGGCGTGGATACCATTGATAAAGGTGCGCACCGCCGTGAGCTGCAGAATGCCCGTGCGGTAATGGCAGGCGCCGCGATTGAAAGCCTTCACAAGATGGAAGAGCGACTGGATAACGGATCGGAAGAGAACATCGATCCGGAACTGCTCAAAGAGGTGAGTCTGCGAGTGATTGGCAACCTGCGTCGTCGTGCCGAAGGAAAGAATGACCTCGAACACGCGCTGTATGCTGAGAACCTTGAGCGTCGCTTCCGTCTGACCGGATTGCGTGCCGAGCGCGCGGAGCTCTATCATCTGCGCGCGACCCAGCAAATTTCCAATGAGACGATGCAGACGTTACTGCACGATTTGGACCTACTGGAAGCGTTGCTGATCGAAAAAGAAGAGTAAGTCTGACCGGCACGCCTGCGCATTCATGCGGGCGTGCCAGCCTTTCACACCGACAGGCGCGGCGGCTCATCCGGCCAGTGCTCCCGGCAACAGTTGATCCACGCCTGCGCACTGCGCGACAGATAACTCCCTTCCCGCCAGATTAAACCCAGACTCCACTTCAGTTCCGATTCCAGCGGCAGCCACAAGAGCGACTGCTTATCCAGCCGCTGACAGATAGGCTCTGGCAGAATCGCCAGCCCCATTTCCGCCTGCACCATCGCCGCCAGAAAATCCCACTGACCGCTCCGCACTGCCACCGTGGGCGTCAGGTTAAGCCGCTGAAACGCCTGCATTAGCTGACGATTCAGCGAAAACTCCTCATTGAAAATCAGCAGCGGATGCGCGGCCAGTTCTGCCAGTCCAATCTGCTGGCGGCTGAGCCACTCCGGGCGACGCGGCAGCAGCACGCAAAGCGGATGATGCATCAGGGGCAGGGTGTTCAGCGGCAGCTCAGCGTCGACCGGCAGTGCGGTCAGGGCGATATCCAGACTGCCCGCCAGCACCGCCTGCTGAACGGTCAGACCGCCGAACTCAGAGATTTTCAGCTGAACGCCGGGATAGCGGCGGCGAAAGGCGGAAATCGATCCGGCTATCTGCATACCGACCATCGGCGGAATGCCGAGTCGCAGCTCGCCGGTTTTAAGCTGGTTGATGTCACCAATCTCCGCTTCCAGCTGATGAAACTCCTGCAGGATCGCCAGGCCACGCTGATAGACCGCCTGACCGCTGTCGGTAAGATGAAGACGACGGCCATCGCGCAGGATCAGCGTACAGCCCAGCTCCTCCTCCAGCTGGCGCAGCATTTTGCTGATGGTTGGCTGCGTCACAAACAGCTTTTGTGCCGCGCGGGTAAAACTCTGCTGGCGAACCACTTCAGTAAAGTAACGCAGGGCGCGCACGTTCATAACTATTCCTTTCAGGCATGATTACGATAATTTTAATTCATTTTTTTCACACTCTGTTGGCGTTTTATACTGGCGACATCAATTTAATCGGGGAGACAGGCGATGGCGTTAGCACTCACTCCACTCAGCAACCGCGCAGTGCAATGGCTTAGCCTGCCACTGCAGGTAGGGTTATATATTGGCCTGTTTGTCGCCAGTCAACAGCTGGTGAGCTGGCTGCACCTGCCACTGCCTGCCAATATCGTCGGGATGCTGGTGCTGCTGGCGTTGATCGTAACGCGGATTGTGCCGCTGAACTGGGTAAAAGCCGGGTCACGCTGGCTGCTGGCCGAAATGTTGCTGTTTTTTATTCCGGCGGTAGTGGCGGTCGTGAACTATGGCGCGCTGCTGCGTGTGGATGGCTGGCGCATCTGTGTGGTGATTGGTGTCAGTACGACGCTGGTGCTGGCGTCGACCGCCTGGGTCGTGGACCGGCTTTATCAGTATGAAGTCGCGCGCGCCGCGCGTAAGCAGAATCCAGATGCGTGATTTTATCATCAGTCTCTTGTGTGTCGCGGTTACGCTGCTGGTGTATGCGCTGAATAAACGGCTTTATAGCCGCTGGCGGACACTGCTGTTAATGCCACTGGTCATGACGCCGCTGGTGCTGGTCGGACTGCTGCTGCTGACGCACATCAGCTGGCAGGATTACATTGCTGAAAACCACTGGCTGCTCTGGTTGCTGGGACCCGCTACGCTGGCGTTTGCAGTGCCAGTCTATGAGAACGTGGAGATTATTAAGCGGCACTGGCTATCCCTGAGCGCGGGCGTATTGACCGCCACGGTGGTCGCTGTCTGCAGCTCGGTCTGGCTGGCGCGGCTGTTGACGCTGCCAGAGTCAATCCAGCGCAGTCTGGCGGTGCGCTCCATTACTACCCCGTTTGCGCTGGCCGCAGCCGGACCAATTGGCGGTCAGCCCGATCTGGTTGCGCTGTTTGTGGTCATCACTGGCGTGTTTGGCATGGCGGTAGGTGACGTGCTGTTTCTGCGCCTCGCAATCAAGCAGGGTGTGGCGAAAGGGGCCGGGTTTGGGGCTGCGTCGCACGGTGCCGGAACGGCGCGTGCTTATCAGCTTGGGCAGCAGGAGGGCGTGGTCGCCAGCCTGGTTATGATGCTCTCGGGCGTAGTGACCGTGGTGCTGGCTCCGCTGATTGGACACCTGATGTGGACAATATAGTCTACACTGCGTAGCGCAGAGGCAGCGGTAATTCTGAACGCGACACGTATTTTTACGTAAAGTTTCCCGGATTTTGTTGTCTCTCCGTTTCAGGCTGTTAACCTTGCGGCCGAATTAATTGTCCTTCACGGAGTGGAATCATGTTTAAGCAACTTGTTACCGGGAGCGCCCTTGGGCTGGTTTTACTGAGCGGCGCCGCTCAGGCAATTGAAGGCAGTGTTGATGTCAGCGAACACAACACCAACCTGAACCTGGGTCTGGGCACCACAACACCCGGTCTGTTTCTGAAAGGTAACTGGCTGCGTAGCGACCATGACGGCAGCACCTACGGTGCCGGTCTGGGTTACAACGTTGATTTCGGGCCGCTGCGTCTGGCGCCGACCGCAAAAGCGATTTTCACCCATCCTGAAGATGGAAAAGATGGATTTGCGGTGGCGCTGGGTGGTGCAGCACACTACAGCTTCAACAGCATGTGGGGCCTGTATGGTGAGTATTATTACGCGCCAGAGTCGTTCACCGATCACCTCGACAGCTATCAGGAAGCCGCTGGCGGCCTGAGCTTCACGCCGGTTTCACTGCTTAACCTGCGTGTGGGTTATCAGTACATCGAACTGAACAACAAAGATGGACGCAAAGATAACGTGCTGGTCGATGGCCCGTACGTGGGTGCATCTCTGCGCTTCTGATTCTGTTGCGTGAAAGAGAAGGGCGACTACTTCTGTAGTCGCCCTTTTTTATTGGCTGCTCGTTATCAATGTTAAACGGCGATCAGTGCGCCTTACCCTGTTCAATGCCGGTGCCCGTCTGCGAGCGAATAAACTGTGCGCGGAAGCGCGAACGTTCCTCTGCGCCCTGCTGCGAATGGTCGGTGACAGAGAAGAGCCAGATGCCCACAAATGCCACTACCATGGAGAACAGCGCCGGATATTCATACGGGAAAATCGGTGTCGCATTTCCCAGCACCTGCACCCACACGGTTGGGCCAAGGATCATCAGAATGACGGCAGTCAGCAGACCCAGCCAGCCGCCCACCATCGCGCCGCGCGTGGTGAGTTTTGACCAGTACATCGACAGCAGAATGATCGGGAAGTTACAGCTGGCCGCAATTGAGAAGGCCAGCCCGACCATAAAGGCGATGTTCTGCTTCTCAAACAGAATACCCAGCGCAATAGCGACCACGCCCAGCGCCAGCACGGTGATTTTAGAAACCCGCAGCTCATCTTTCTCGCTCGCCTGACCTTTGCGGTACACGCTGGCATAGAGGTCGTGAGAAACCGCCGACGCACCCGCCAGGGTCAGGCCCGCGACCACGGCCAGAATGGTGGCAAAGGCAACCGCTGAGATAAAGCCCAGGAAGGTGCTGCCGCCCACGGCGTTAGCCAGATGCACCGCCGCCATATTGGTCCCACCAATCAAGGCGCCGCTGGCATCTTTAAAGGCCGGATTAGCGCCCACCAGCAGGATGGCACCGAAGCCGATAATAAAGGTGAGGAAGTAGAAGTAACCCATAAAGCCGGTGGCCCAGAAGACACTTTTACGGGCCTCTTTGGCATCCGCGACGGTGAAGAAGCGCATCAGAATGTGCGGCAATCCGGCTGTACCAAACATCAGGCCCAGCCCCAGCGACAGCGCCGAGATAGGATCTTTCACCAGTCCGCCAGGCTGCATAATCGCGATGCCTTTTGGATGGACTGCCATCGCTTCGGTGAACAGCGTATTAAAGCTGAAATTGGCTGCTTTCATTACCATGATGGCCATAAAAGAGGCACCAAACAGCAGCAGCACCGCCTTGATGATCTGCACCCAGGTGGTTGCCAGCATGCCGCCAAACAGCACGTACATCACCATCAGAATGCCCACCAGAACCACCGCCACATGATAGTTCAGGCCAAACAGCAGCTGGATAAGCTTACCGGCACCCACCATCTGCGCGATCAGGTAGAGCGCCACCACCACCAGCGAACCGCAGGCTGACAGGGTGCGAATCGGCATCTGCTTCAGACGATAGGAGGCGACGTCAGCAAAGGTATAACGACCCAGGTTGCGCAGGCGCTCGGCAATTAAAAACAGAATCATCGGCCAGCCGACCAGGAAGCCGAGCGAGTAGATCAGTCCGTCATAGCCGGAGGTGTAAACCAGCGCCGAAATGCCCAGGAACGAGGCTGCTGACATGAAGTCACCCGCCATCGCCAGGCCATTCTGAAAGCCGGTGATATTGCCGCCCGCAGTGTAGTAGTCGTTGCGCGAACGGGTGCGCTTTGACGCCCAGTAAGTAATCCCCAGCGTGGCGCCGACGAAAATCGTAAACATGATAATCGCCTGATAGTTGGTCGCCTGGCGCTGGACCGCACCGGTAATCGCATCGGCGGCCAGCGCTGAAAACGGCAACATCAGGGCCAGTAGCCATAAGGTGAGACGGGTCATGATTTCACCTCGCGGAGGATCGCTTTGGTTAAACGGTCAAATTCCCCGTTGGCGCGCCAGACATAGACACCGGTCAGCACAAATGACATCACAATCAGCCCGACGCCAATCGGGATGCCGCGCGTCACATTGGTTCCGGCATGCAGCGGCGTACCGAGCCAGCCGGGCGCAAACGCAATCAGCAGGATAAAACCGACATAGAGCACCAGCATAATCAGCGACAGCAGCGTCGCGAACGCCTGGCGCTTATGGACTAACTCATGAAAAAGCGGATTACGTTCAATCTGCTGATTGATTGCATCCTGATTCGAAAGGGCGTCATTCATCACATTTTCTCCAGAGGGCTTGCAGGCAAGAACCTCACGACAGGGCGTGGATTCAGCTGGTTATAATATTTGTGACTACCGGAACAGACTGCGTAGGGCGGGGGTGGCGGGAAGCGATCTTCCCGCCGGACAGCGTGCGCTTAAGGCATTTTGATCGACTGTTTCTCCTCAAGCAGTTTTTCAACTACGCCAGGATCGGCGAGGGTAGAGGTATCACCCAGGTTGCTGGTATCACCGGTGGCAATTTTGCGCAGAATACGGCGCATGATTTTGCCGGAGCGGGTTTTCGGCAGTGAGTCGGTCCAGTGCAGCACATCAGGCGTGGCAATGGGGCCAATCTCTTTGCGGACCCACTGGCGCACTTCGGTGTACAGCTCTGGCGAAGGCTCTTCGCCGTGATTCAGCGTGATATAGGCATAAATCGCCTGGCCTTTGATGCTGTGAGGTATCCCCACCACGGCCGCTTCGGCAATTTTAGGGTGCGACACCAGCGCCGATTCAATCTCAGCGGTTCCCAGGCGGTGACCGGAGACGTTGAGCACGTCATCAACGCGTCCCGTGATCCAGTAGTAGCCATCTTCATCGCGACGGGCACCGTCTCCACTGAAGTAAACATTTTTAAAGGTAGAGAAGTAAGTCTGCTCAAAACGGTCGTGATCGCCAAAGAGGGTACGTGCCTGTCCCGGCCACGACTCGGTGATCACCAGATTGCCTTCACAGGCACCTTCCTGTGGCTGACCTTCGTTGTCCACCAGCGCCGGTTGCACGCCAAAGAACGGTCGGGTGGCGGAACCGGCTTTCAGTTCGGTCGCACCCGGCAGCGGCGTGATCATGAAGCCGCCGGTTTCGGTCTGCCACCAGGTATCCACAATCGGACAGCGGCTGTTACCAATTTTCTTGTAGTACCACTCCCAGGCTTCCGGGTTAATCGGCTCGCCGACCGAACCCATAATGCGCAGGCTGCTGCGGTCGGTGCCGGCAATCGCTTTGTCCCCTTCCGCCATCAGCGCACGGATGGCGGTCGGCGCGGTGTAAAGCAGGGTGACTTTGTGTTTATCAACCACTTCCGCCATGCGGCTCGGTGTTGGCCAGTTCGGCACCCCTTCAAACATCAGGGTGGTGGCACCACAGGCCAGCGGACCATACACCAGATAGCTGTGACCGGTTACCCAGCCGACGTCTGCGGTGCACCAGTAGATATCATCCTGATGATAATCAAAGACGAACTTAAAGGTGGTGGCGGCATAGACCAGATACCCGCCAGTGGTATGCAGCACACCTTTAGGTTTACCGGTTGAACCCGACGTATAAAGGATAAACAATGGATCTTCCGCGCCGACTTCGGCTGCAGAATGGTTGGTGCTGGCGTTGAGCATCAGGTCATGCCACCACTGATCGCGGCCTTCAACCCAGCCCACATCTTTACCGGTGCGCTGGAACACCACCACGTTTTTCACGCTGGTGACGTTGGGATTTTTTAATGCGTCATCGACATTTTTCTTCAGCGGAATGCTGCGGCCGGCGCGAATGCCTTCATCGGCCGTAATCACCAGCGAAGCGCTGGAATCGACGATACGGCCAGCGACCGCTTCCGGTGAGAAGCCGCCAAAAATCACCGAGTGGACGGCACCAATACGCGCGCAGGCCAGCATTGCCACCGCGGCTTCCGGCACCATCGGCATATAGATCGCCACCACGTCGCCTTTTTTCACGTCCAGCAGCTCCAGCACGTTGGCGAAGCGACAGACTTCAGCATGCAGCTGGCGGAAGGTCAGGGTTTTGCTTTCGCTGGCGTCATCGCCTTCCCAGATAATCGCCGGGTGATCGCCGCGCGTGGCGAGATGACGGTCAAGGCAGTTTGCCGCCAGGTTGAGCGTGCCATCTTCGTACCAGCGAATGTTAATGTTACCTGGCGCAAACGAGCAGTTTTTCACTTTGCTGTAAGGCTTAATCCAGTCAAGGATTTTGCCCTGTTCGCCCCAGAAGCTGTCTGGATCGTCGACAGATTGCTGATACATCGCCTGATACTGCTCTGCTGTAATCAGGGTGTTTGCTGCAATATTCTCTGGAACAGGATGAATGTGATTTTGGCTCATGGCGGATCTCCTTGAAGATGTTAATGATATGTCAATCAATGGTTAATTAAAGCCTGCCCTGAGTCTTTGTTTCTTTTTTGCGCCACAGATCACGTGATAGCGCTTCCGCCGCAAAACGTGAAGCCGGATTGCTACTTTCGTTTAACGCTCTGACGGCGATGGGGAATTAAGAAGGGGTATGAAAAGGGAATGGGCTGGATAAAAAGCAAGCAAACGCGCCGGCAGCCTTTTTAACCAGTAGTGAATAGCTATGCGTAAATTCATCTAAGTATTACTTTTCATAACAGCAGGTTAGGTATTTTTACTTCCGGCAGCACTTTATGCTGCTTAGGTGGCTAACTTTTAATCGGATCTGCCAGGGGTTGCATTTACCACAGTGAAAATGGTACTTATCTCGCCCCTGTTCTGCAGGTATCAACTCAGACCGCGTCTGAAAATGGGTATGGGAATCATCAGATTTTCATACGAGGCGCTGTTTCTAAACACCCTCTAATTTACCGGGCTTTTTGCTCACTCCCTGTGTGTATTGTCTTCTGCACCTTCGCAGTAGAGAGAAACGGGTTTTGACTGAGGAAATTACGCGTTATGAAAGGTTTTAAAATCAGCCTGGCCTGGCAGATTCTGACAGCCCTGGTGCTTGGCATCGTTGTGGGTGCTGTATTGCATAATCAGCCAGACAATCGTGAATGGTTAGTCGCTAACATTCTCAATCCTGCAGGCGATATCTTTATTCATCTTATCAAGATGATTGTGGTACCGATTGTGATTTCATCCCTGGTTGTCGGCATCGCTGGCGTGGGTGATGCAAAAAAGCTGGGACGCATCGGCGTCAAAACGATTCTCTACTTTGAAGTGATCACCACCCTTGCCATTGTGGTCGGTATTACGCTGGCCAACGTATTTCAACCCGGCACCGGCATTGATATGTCAACGCTGGCAACGGTGGACATCTCTAAATATGAAGCGACAACGGCAGAGGTACAGGGCGGTCCGCACAGCCTGGTCACCACCATTCTGTCGCTGATCCCGCAGAATATCTTCGCTTCCATGGCGAAGGGCGACATGCTGCCGATTATCTTTTTCTCGGTGCTGTTTGGCTTAGGTCTGTCGTCACTGCCGTCGGAACAGCGCGATCCGCTGGTAAACCTGTTCCGTGGCATTTCTGAAACGATGTTTAAAGTGACGCACATGATCATGCGTTATGCGCCGGTCGGTGTGTTTGCGCTGATTGCGGTGACCATCGCTAACTTCGGATTTGCCTCGCTGTGGCCGCTGGCTAAGCTGGTGCTGCTGGTTTACGCGGCAATTCTGTTCTTCGCTTTTGTGGTGCTGGGCGGAGTCGCGCGCTTCTGTAAGCTGCGGATTACTACGCTGATGCGTATCCTGAAGGATGAGCTGATTCTCTCTTACTCTACCTCCAGCTCAGAAACCGTGTTGCCACGCATCATGGAGAAGATGGAAGCCTACGGCGCACCAAAAGCGATAACCAGCTTCGTGGTGCCGACCGGTTATTCGTTCAATCTGGATGGTTCGACGCTGTATCAGAGTATCGCGGCGATCTTTATTGCCCAGCTGTACGGCATTGACCTGTCGCTGACCGATGAGATTGTGCTGGTCCTGACGCTGATGGTGACCTCGAAAGGGATCGCGGGTGTGCCAGGCGTGTCGTTCGTGGTGCTGCTGGCCACGCTGGGCAGCGTTGGTATTCCTCTTGAAGGTCTGGCGTTTATCGCCGGTGTTGACCGCATCATGGATATGGCGCGTACTGCGCTGAACGTGGTCGGTAACGCGCTGGCGGTGCTGGTGATTGCCCGCTGGGAAAACCAGTTCGACGCTGAACAGGCAAAAGAGTATGAGCTGCAGTTGCGTACACAGACCGCAAGCTGAGAACAGCGTTAACGTAAAGAGGGGCTCAACGAAAGTTGGGCCCTTTTTGTTTGTGTGGCTTTGTCATCGTTCTTAGCAGGATGAGCATTCAAAAAATTAGTTATATAAATATAACTAAATAACGCTTTTGATAGCTTTTTCGTTGCTTTTATGACTGAATTTGGTTATTTTTAAAGGTGGATTGAAAGCGTGCTTTGACAACAAGGAGTGTTGACGGATGCCAGAAATTAACTGGACGAAAAGGGCATTGAAACAGCTATATAGGCTGCCTCAGAAAGAAGGTAACGCCATCGAAGATGCTGTAGAGGCGCTGGCTAAGTGGCCTGATATTCCCATCTGAAGGTCGAAAAGCTGACGGATGATAAAGAGAAGCGAATGAAGTTGGTGGTGGGTCACTACCGCGTGCTGTGGAAGATAGAGAAAGGTCAGCCAGTGGTTATCGCTATTCTAGAAGTCGTAAGAAGAACATCGACCACGTATAAAAAGCGTTAGCAAGCGGTTGGAGTTAGCCTGCGTCACCACTGAGTTAAGAGCAGATAAGAACATAGCTAAGTCGCGCCAGCAGATGATCAGGTCTGGACTGTTGCGGCAGTAAGGAGTGATTAACCATGAATGCGATACAGTTTCTGACAGACGAGCGCGGGAACCGCACGGGTGCCGTCATCCCCATTGAGTTGTTTAACCGGCTCATGGCCGGGCGTCACTTAGACGACGTATTTGAGCCTCTCACCTATAAAGCGGGACCGGATGATGACGAAACGATTCCCCATGACGTAATGAAAATCAGCCGGAGGCAATCTGTTCCTTTGCATGTTGCCTGGCGTTTACATCGGCAAATGTCGCAGGAAGAGGTCGCGAACAAATTAGGCATCACGCAGGCTGGCGTTTCGAAGTTAGAGTCGAGAAAGAAACCTCAAAAACAAACGCTTGAGAAGCTGGCAGCCTTATATGACTGCAGAACGTCACAACTTTATATTGATTAAATCAACGTGCTTTTAAACCGCATTGTGCCTTTCAGTCGGACACAAAGGGTGGCTACGTAAAGTCGGCGTAAACCCATCCCTGGGGCCTCGGCCGCCGCATCCATGCGGCGGACGCTTTACTCCGCTCCCCCTTTGTATCCGCCTTTATGCCAGCTATGCGCTGTATTTTAAGAAAATCAAAAGATCGTATCGAAGGATTTATTTGCGATACAGCACGGATTTTTAAATCTTATCGGCAAGCTCAAGCCCTTTACAAACAGCAATAAAACAGCCTAAAGGAAGAAAAGGTTCACCTGAAGAGTAAAGCGTCCCACCGCCAGGGATGGCGTGGGCCGAGCGTCATGGATGACGAATGCGTCTTTACGATCAGGTGAACCTTTTCTGACTGGCTCTGATCACAAAGCCATTAAGCCCCGAATCCCAGGCACCCTGCTTAAGCTCAACGCTAACCAGCCCAATCCCCCGCAACATAACCCACCCCACAGCCATTGAAAAAAGATCTCACTCAATGAATTAATCATTCGTTATGATAGTGAGTAAATCGAATAATTTATTCCTTAGCGGAGCCCGCCATGAAACTCGACCTCAGCCAGATGCTCACCGAAGGCCGCAACCCGGCCAGCCAGAACATTGATGAACTCTCCACCGAAGCGATGCTGCGCGTCATTAATGACGAAGATAAAAAGGTGGCGCTGGCGGTTGAGGCCATCGTGCCGCAAATCGCCACCGCCGTTGACGCCATCTGTGCCGCGTTTCGTGCAGGTGGACGACTGATCTATTGCGGTGCGGGCACCTCCGGGCGGCTGGGCATCCTGGATGCCAGCGAATGCCCGCCTACCTTTGGCACGCCGCGTGATCAGGTGATTGGCCTGATTGCCGGCGGCCACACCGCAATACTACAGGCGGTTGAAAACGCCGAAGATAACCGGGAACAGGGCGCGCAGGATCTGAAAGATATCCACTTTAGCCGCCATGACGTGCTGGTCGGTATCGCCGCCAGTGGTCGCACACCTTATGTGCTGGGTGCGCTGGCTTACGCGAATGAACTGGGCGCGACCACTGTGTCGCTTAGCTGTAATCCGGACAGCGCGATGTCACAGGTTGCCGCCATTGCGCTCACACCCGTGGTCGGTCCGGAAGTGGTCACCGGCTCCTCCCGCATGAAAGCGGGCACGGCGCAGAAACTGGTGCTCAACATGCTCACCACCGGATCAATGATCCGCAGCGGAAAAGTCTATGGCAACCTGATGGTCGATGTGGAAGCCACTAACCAGAAACTGGTGCAGCGCCAGGTCAACATCGTCATGCAGGCTACGGATTGTGATGACGCGACTGCTCGTGCGGCGCTGACCGGCTGTGGCGGACACTGCAAAACCGCCATCCTGATGGTACTGGCTGACCTGAACGCCGATGAGGCCAAAGCGCTGCTCGGTCAGCATCAGGGCTTTATCCGTCAGGCGCTACAGGCAGCGGGGGCACGCTGATGGCGAAAATCACCGAGGCACTGTTACGCGACATCCTGCAGGCGGTCGGTGGTGCGCAGAATATCGCGGCCTGCGGTCACTGCATGACACGGCTCCGCCTGACGCTGAATCAGCCAGAACAGGCTGATCTTTCCAGGTTAAAAAGCCTGCCGGGCGTGCTGGGGGTCATCGACAGCGATGCGCAGTTACAGATTGTCGTGGGGCCAGGAAAAGCGCAAACCGCCGCCGAGGGAATGCAAAACCTGCTGTCGCAGGGTGATACTGCAATGGCTTCGCAGGGCGAAACGGCGGCGCTTAGCCAGCTGGCAGCGCAGCAGAAGCAGCAGCTAAAGGCGAAACAGACCAGTGGGGTGCATCAGTTCCTGTCGCGCTTCGCCACTATCTTCACGCCGCTAATCCCAGGCTTTATCGGCGCGGGACTGCTGCTGGGATTTGCCACGCTGATTGAACAGAGTCTCCATCTTAATGCGCCCGGCGATCACGCGCCCTGGCTGCTGCACACCGTGGCCTACATGAAGGTGTTCGGCAAAGGGCTGTTCACCTTTCTCAGTATTCTGATCGGCTATAACGCACAGAAAGCCTTTGGCGGCAGCGGCGTAAACGGCGCCATCATCGCCTCGCTGTTTGTGCTCGGCTATGTGCCCACGGCCACCACCGGCTACTACAGCGGTATGGAGAGCTTCTTTGGTCTGACGATCGATCCGCGCGGCAACATTATCGGTGTGCTGATGGCGGCGATTATCGGGGCGTGGATAGAGAAACAGCTGCGCAAAATCATTCCTGACAACCTGGATATGATCCTCACCTCGCTGTTTACGCTGGTGATCACGGGCGCCATCACCTATCTGCTGATTATGCCGCTGGGCGGCGAACTGTTTAAGGGAATGTCGTGGCTGTTTATCCACCTCAATAACAATCCCTTTGGCTGCGCGCTGCTGGCTGGACTGTTCCTGATTGCGGTGATGTTCGGTATTCATCAGGGCTTTATTCCTGTCTATTTTGCGCTGATGGAAACCCAGGGATTTAACTCGCTGTTTCCGATTCTGGCAATGGCGGGCGCAGGCCAGGTCGGCGCATCACTGGCACTCTGGTGCAAAGCAGAAAAAGGCGCGCTGCTGCGGGCGCAGATCAAAGGTGCAATTGTCCCCGGCCTGCTTGGGGTGGGCGAGCCGCTGATCTATGGTGTCACGCTGCCCCGCCTCAAGCCCTTTATCACCGCCTGTGGCGGCGGAGCACTGGGCGGCTTTTTTATTGGATTGGTCGCGTGGCTGGGTTTGCCAGTGGGGATGAACACGGTATTCGGGCCGTCCGGGCTGGTCACTCTGCCACTGATGACCTCCAGCCAGGGCATCTTCGCCGGGATGGCAGTTTACCTGGCCGGGCTGATCGTCGCATGGACCGGCGGTTTTCTGCTCACCTGGTGGTTTGGCACCCGTAATGTTGACCTCAGTTAAGCCACTGCCGGAATTCTCCAGTCTGGCTAACGGATAAAAACAGATCAAAAGTGTGAAAGCCGCTGCAAAGTGGCTTTTTTCGCGGCAGAAATTAAAGCGTATTACTAAAGAGTAGGCGCGGGCATGCCGAAAACATAAAAAAGGGTAATCGTTATTTCTCAGCCCGCCGTTTTCACGCTGCGCCTCAGACTGTTGCGTGCAGGACGTCGGGTCTCCAAGGACTTTTGATGCGTAACAACCAGCCTGTCTCTCAGCGTGAATATCTGTTCGATGATCATGCGACACTGATGTCGACCACCGATCTCAACAGCCACATTACCTACGCCAACGACGCGTTTATCGAAGCAAGCGGATTCACTGCTGACGAGATCAACGGGCAGCCGCATAACATGGTGCGTCACCCCGATATGCCGCCAGAAGCCTTTGCCGATATGTGGGCGACGCTGAAGCAGGGCGAACCCTGGACTGCGCTGGTCAAAAACCGCCGGAAAAACGGCGACCACTACTGGGTGCGTGCCAATGCCATTCCGGTCGTACGCGACGGTAAAGTGCAGGGTTATATGTCCGTGCGCACCAAACCTACGGCTGAAGAGGTGCGTCAGACAGAAGTGCTCTATCAGGATTTTCGTGAAGGCCGCGCCAGAGGGCGACGTTTTCACAAAGGCCTGCTGGTGCTTAGCGGCTGGCGTCGTCCCGCCTCAATCCTGAAGACGCTGCCTCTTCGCTGGCGGATTCGCAGCACGCTGATGGCGTTACTGCCTCTCTCGGTGGCGGGCGTCTGGGCACTGGGCATGACCCACACTGCACTGGCAGGCTTTTCTGCGGGAATGGCTGCGCTGCTTCTGCTCTGCAGTGTGTGGCTGGAGCAGCAGATTTCACGTCCTATTGAGCGGATGTGCAAACAGGCGCTCCGCGTAGCGACCGGTGCCAGCCATCAGGTTGAACAGATGGATCGTGTGGATGAGGTCGGCGTCACACTCCGCGCCATTGGCCAGCTCGGATTGATGTTCCGCTGGCTGGTGGATGATGTCAGCGGCCAGGCGATCAATGTGCTGAGTGCCAGCGATGCCATCGCCCGCAGTAACAACGAACTGAGTCGCCGTACTGAACAGGCGGCGGCTAACGTGCAGCAAACCGCGGCGACCATGAACGAAATGACCGCGACGGTGAAGAGCAACACCGAAACTGCACATGAGGCGAATAGCCTCTCAGCCAGCACCAGTCACGCCGCCAGCAAAGGCGGCGATGTGATGACGGATATGATGGGCATGATGGGCGAAATTGCCGACAGCTCAACGCGTATCGCCAATATAACCAGCGTGATCGACGGCATTGCCTTCCAGACTAATATTCTGGCGTTGAATGCTGCGGTGGAAGCGGCGCGGGCAGGTGAGCAGGGTAAAGGCTTTGCCGTGGTCGCGGGTGAAGTTCGCAGCCTGGCGCAACGCAGCGCTAAAGCCGCCAGCGAGATTAAAATGCTGGTTGAAACCAGCAGCAGCCGGGTCAAATCGGGCAATGAGCATGCCAGCGCGGCGGGCCGGACGATGCAGGATATCGTGTCGCAGGTGCAGAATGTCACTGCGCTAATCGCCCAGATCAGTGCCGCCACGGCCGAACAGGCGACGGCGCTCAGCGAGGTCAGCTCAGCAGTAGAAGATCTCGATGATATCACCCATCAGAACGCTGCCCGCGTGACAGAAAGCGCTGAGGCGTCTGGTCGCATGACCCATCAGGCTAACCGTCTGGTGGAAGCGATCAGCGTCTTTCGCTAAGAAGCCAGCGCCTGCGTGCCTTCGCGTCCGGCACGCAGCGCGCCAGGCGACTGACCAACGATCCGCTTAAACGCGCGACTGAACGCCGCAATCGAGCCGTAGCCGAGATGATAGGCCACGGCTTCCACCGCTTCCCCATTGTTCACAATCCGCTGCACCGCCAGCCGCATCCGCAACTCCGTAAGATAACGCAGCGGCGTCATACCGGTGGCATTGAGAAAACGTCCGGCAAACACCGAGCGCGAACAGCCTGCCACGCTGGCCAGTCGCGCTACCGTCCAGTTTTCGCCCGGCTCCCGATGCATCGCGGCAATCGCCTGACTCAGACGCGGGTCGCGCATTGCCTGCACCAGCCCGCTACTCTGGCCGCAGCCGTTTTCTACCCAGCCGCGCACAATCAGCGCGGCAACGACATCCGCCAGACGCGACAGAATGCCGGCAAACCCCGCCTGACGCGTGCGTGACTCCCGCTCCATTGCGGCCAGGATCGGCTGAATCTCCGGGTACTGCGACAGCAGAGTGCTCACCAGCATCACATCCGGCATGGTATTGATCAGCGGCTGCATGCCGCCAAGCTCAAACGCCATGCAGGCGCTGAACAGCAGTACGCTGTGCTCGTCCTCACCGGCATCTTCCGGGGCGGCGATGGCGCAGACGCTGTCGCAGAGCGGCTTGCTCGCCATGTTTTTAATGCACTGGCAGTCCGCCTCTTCACTGGAGATCAGGCTGTGCGGTTTACCGTGTGGCACCAGCAGCGCATCGCCGCTGTTGAGCTGAAACACCTCGCCGGAGGCGCTGCGCACCAGCAGTGAGCCACGCCCGACAAAGTGGAACTGCGCCCGGCCCGGTGCGTGCTCGTAGCGCAACCCGAATGGCGCGCTTACCGCGATGCGCTGGTAGTTCACGCCATACAGGCGCATCCCCATCAGCAGTTCACTGGTCAGATCTCCATAGTGGCTCATGTGATTCCAGACGAATTATCAAAAATGAAGGTGTAAGCATCATAGATCGTCCTGATGCGACACTCTATGCTCACACTCACTTTTTTTATCTTCCGGAGAAGCAGCATGAGTCTGACAACCGAAGTGGCTGATGAGGTTTCCTCGCCGACCCGTCCCGCGTGGGGTGCGGTATTTGCCATGGCATTTGGGGTGTTCAGCCTCATCACCGCCGAATTTTTACCTGTGAGTCTGTTGACGCCGATGGCGCACAGTCTCGGTGTGTCCGAAGGGCAGGCGGGACAGACCGTCACCATTACTGCACTGGTCGCGCTGTTTACCAGCCTGGTGACCGGCAGCGTCACGCGGCGAATTGACCGCCGTATTGTGATGCTGGTTTTTTCACTGTTGCTGATCGCCTCTGCGCTGATGGTGGCCTTTGCGGCTGACCTGACGGTAATCCTGCTGGCGCGGGTGCTGCTGGGTATGGCCATTGGTGGCTTCTGGACACTTTCAACCGCTATCACAATGCGTCTGGTGCCCAGCGATCAGGTGCCACGTGCACTCTCTATTGTGTTTAGTGGTATCTCGCTGGCGACAATTATCGCTACGCCGCTTGGCAGCTATCTCGGTGGACTGGTCGGCTGGCGCAACATCTTTATGCTGACCGCCGGGCTGGGCGCGGTGGCGCTGCTGTGGCAATTCTTTACGCTGCCCGCCATGCCGGCAGAGAGCAAAGCCCGCAACGGCGGGGTGCTGGCACTGTTGCGTATCGGTGTGATGCGGTGGGGCATGCTGGCCGTGATCATGATGTTTACCGGCCACTTCGCCTTCTTTACTTATCTGCGTCCGTTCCTGGAAGGTGTCGCGCAGCTCAACCTCAATCAGCTGTCGCTGGCGCTGCTGGCCTTTGGCGTAGCGAACTTCTTTGGCACCTCGCTGGCCGGTTATCTGGTCACCCGCAGTGTGTCGCTGACGCTGAGTGGCATGGCGCTGTTAATGAGTATCACCGCGCTGCTGCTGGTGAGCTTTGGTGATGTCAGCTGGCTGGTCGGCGCGGGCGTGGCGATCTGGGGGATGGCGTTTGGTTCGATGCCAACCGGCTGGTCTACGTGGATTTCACGCGCGGTGCCGGATGATGCGGAATCGGGCGGCGGTTTACTGGTTGCCACTATCCAGCTGGCGATTACCGTTGGTGCGGCGGCAGGCGGCTGGATGTATGACCTGCGCGGCGCAGGCGGTGTGTTTGTTGCCAGCGGCGTACTGATGCTGCTGGCTGCGCTAACTATCTTCAGCCGGGTAAGGCATCACGGATAATTCTCTGAAGGCAGCGCGTTATGCTGCCTTTTTTATTGAATCTGGATTATTAACCTTTTGAGTGATAACTGTGCGAAATGTGCTTTTTATCATCAGTTTTATTGAATGAGTTAAGCAAAACCCTCCGCTTTTTACTGATCAACTTCAGGGCTAATATATCTATCAACAAGGCAGCACGCCTTACCTGATAAAAATTAACCGAGGAATTGACCATGAAATCTATCAAAACTTTTGCAGCTGTTATCGCCCTTTCTGTTCTGCCATTCGCCAGCTTCGCCCAATCTGTGACCGCTGTCGACTCTACGCTGGACGGTGCTGAAGCGAAAATCGCTGCGCAGGCTCAGGATGCTGGTGCTTCATATAAAATCACTGAAGCCTACACCAACAACGGCGTTCACATGACTGCTGAGCTGCTGAAATAAGCTGCAATTTACCCTCTGATGTTGACAGGACGCCTTCGGGCGTCCTGGCGGCGTTGTGTGGTGATGAACGAGTTTAATGTAGCCAAAACCTGTAAACGAAAAAGCCACTCTGACGAGTGGCTTTTTTATTTCAAAAAACGGCAATCCTCACCCGTTACACCTCTTCCGATGCCTCGCGCATCATCTCATGGTGGGGTACATCATCCAGAACCTGCTCAAAGCTGCGCAGACGTTTGTAGATCGACATCAGCTCAACCAGTGTTGACCACGAGGTGATCAGATACTGAAAAGAACCACGAACCTGATCGAACACGTTGCTAATTTGGTTGAGCAGACCCAGCGTTATCGTTCCTGCGGCAATTGATGGGAACAACATGACCAGGCCAAAGAGATTATCTATTTGCAAATAGAACATTCTGGCGATATTGAAGTACAGATAATGAAAATAGAGACGAAAGTAATTCAGCCTGACGTTGTCAAAAAGCACTCTTACCGTCGGCGGCGTAGCGCGGTCAGCATTGTCTTCGCCGTAAACCAGTTCTTTACGATAAGCTGCTTCTACTCGCTGGTTACGAAACTCCAGGCCCGGTAATTTTAATCCTACTACTGCTAACAATCCTGTTCCCAGTATAGACCAGACAATGGCGGCAATGACTAATGCATAAGGTATGGACCCAAGAATAGGTACGCTTTTTACGTGGTGTGATAGCTGAACAAGTACTGGCAAAAAAGCGATGAGCGTCATAATAGCTTGTATAAAACTGACTCCCCAGCCCTCCAGTGTTTGAGCAAAGCGCATCGTATCTTCCTGCACACGCTGCGCTGCGCCTTCAATATGACGTAATCGCTGCCAGTGGTGCATATAATAATTATTCATTGCGGTACGCCAGCGGAATACCCAGTGGCTGATAAAAAAGGCGTTAATGACGCCAATAGTCACAGCAACCATAACAATGCCTGCTACGCCTACAACTTCAGAATAGAGCTGGCTAATCGATACAGCACCGGCTTTTGTCAGTGCCTTTTGGATCAAGTCGTAAAACGGTTGATACCAGGCGTTAATTGCTACGCCGACCTGAACCCCGAACCAGGTAACAAAGATAATCAGCGCAGAGCCCCACACCGACCAACGCTGCCACGGGTGATTATCAATCACTCGCCAGGCAAGTGCGAACAGGGTAGCGATTATCCAGTAATAGGAATAAAACCATACCTCCCCTGGTGCAATGAAGCGCATCACTGTCGTAGGCAAAGGCTGCTTTATCGCAGCCTCAAACGCAGGCCAAAAATGGGCAGGCAAATCGCTGGCAAAGCCGAACCAGGCAAAAATTGCTAATAAGCTCCAGACAGCCGCAGAGCTGAAAAACAGCGCTGGCCGCGGAAAAAAAGACTTAAACATAGGTACTCCGCTGTTGTGTATTGCTTGTTATAACGTTTTTGATGTGTCGCTGTCTGTAGTCTGTTGTTTCTGCTCATGACAGGAAGAAGATAGATGTTAATGAAATTGTGCGATTTTGTTTCTTTGAACTAAATCTTTGTGAATGGCAGTGATACAATATGCATGTTTGTTACCGGTAACAAGCAGGCGCCACGCCTGTATCTGCTGATAAAAACCATTACAACGCAACCACCACTTTTTCATACCGCCAGTGAGTGCGGGAATGAGGCAATGTCATGTCAGAACAAAAAAAGGGTCATTCACGCAGGGATTTTTTGCTGAAGACAATTACCCTGGCGCCTGCGATGGCGGTAGGCTCCACCGCAATGGGCGCGCTCTCCCTTCCGCTGGCCGCGCAGGCGGCTGAAACCCCGGCCGCACCGCAGCAGGCACGTGATTACCAGCCGAACTGGTTTACCGCCGAAGAGTTTGCCTTTATTACCGCCGCCGTGGCACGCCTGATTCCCAGCGATGAACGCGGACCGGGAGCGCTGGAAGCGGGCGTGCCGGAATTTATCGATCGTCAAATGAATACGCCGTATGCCACGGGATCGAACTGGTATATGCAGGGTCCGTTTAATCCCGACCTGCCGAAAGAGCTGGGCTATCAGCTGCCGCTGGTGCCACAGCAGATTTACCGCCTTGGTCTGGCCGATGCCGATAATTACAGCAAAAAGCAGCACGGCAAGGTCTTTGCTCAGCTCAGCGGTGAGCAGCAGGATGCCTTATTGCAGGCGATGGAGAGTGGCAGCGCGGAATTCAGCCAGCTGCCGGCAAAAGTCTTCTTCAGCTTCCTGCTGCAGAACACCCGTGAAGGCTTCTTTAGCGATCCTATCCACGGCGGGAATCAGGGCATGGTCGGCTGGAAGCTGATCAACTTCCCTGGCGCCCGCGCCGACTTTATGGATTGGGTAGAGCGCGGCGAACGGTATCCGTTCCCGTCAGTGTCGATTCGCGGAGAGAGAAGCTAAGCATGGCAAACGAAATGAAAAAAGTGGATGCGGTCATTGTCGGCTTCGGCTGGGCAGGCGCGATTATGGCGAAAGAGCTGACTGAAGCGGGCCTTAACGTACTGGCGCTGGAGCGCGGGCCGCATCGTGATACCTATCCCGATGGATCCTATCCGCAGTCCATTGATGAGCTGACCTATAACGTCCGCAAAAAGCTCTTCCAGGACCTCTCCAAAAGCACCGTGACGATTCGCCATGACGCTTCTCAGACGGCGGTACCTTATCGCCAGCTGGCCGCGTTTTTGCCCGGCACCGGTACCGGTGGCGCAGGCCTGCACTGGTCAGGCGTCCATTTCCGTGTTGATCCCGTTGAGCTGCGGATGCGCAGCCATTACGAAGAGCGCTACGGTAAAAACTTCATTCCGGAAGGCATGACGATTCAGGATTTTGGCGTCAGCTACGATGAACTGGAGCCGTTCTTCGACAAGGCGGAAAAAGTCTTTGGCACCTCAGGCAGCGCCTGGAGTATCAAAGGTAAAGTGGTCGGCAAAGATAAAGGTGGTAACCCGTTTGCGCCCGACCGCTCAGATAACTTCCCGCTGCCCGCGCAGAAGCGTACTTACTCGGCGCAGTTGTTTGCTCAGGCGGCAGAGTCAGTGGGTTATCATCCTTATGATCTGCCCTCCGCCAATACGTCAGGTCCGTACACCAATACCTATGGCGCGCAGATGGGGCCGTGCAACTTCTGCGGTTACTGCAGCGGCTACGCCTGCTACATGTATTCCAAAGCGTCGCCGAACGTCAATATCCTGCCCGCGCTGCGTCAGGAGCCGAAGTTTGAGCTGCGCAACAACTCCTATGTACTGCGGGTCAATCTCAGCGATGACAAAACGCGTGCCACCGGCGTGACCTATGTGGATGGACAGGGCCGTGAGCAGGTTCAGCCCGCAGATCTGGTCATACTTTCCGCCTTCCAGTTCCACAATGTGCATCTGATGCTGCTGTCGGGCATCGGCAAACCGTACAATCCGATGACCAACGAAGGCACTGTGGGCCGTAACTTCGCCTATCAGAACCTCTCTACGCTCAAGGCGTTGTTTGATAAAAACACCACCACCAATCCGTTTATCGGTGCGGGTGGTGCAGGCGTCGCGGTGGATGATTTCAACGCGGATAACTTCGACCATGGGCCACTGGGCTTTGTCGGCGGTTCGCCATTCTGGGTCAATCAGGCGGGCACCAAACCGATCTCCGGCCTGCCAGTGCCTGCGGGTACGCCTAACTGGGGCAGCAAATGGAAAGCGGCGGTAGCGGACACCTACACGCATCACCTGTCGATGGATGCGCATGGCGCTCACCAGTCCTATCGCGCCAATTACCTCGATCTCGATCCTAACTACAAGGATGCCTATGGGCAGCCGCTGCTGCGCATGACCTTTGACTGGCAGGATAACGACATCAAAATGGCGCAGTTTATGGTCGGTAAGATGCGCAATATTGCTGAAGCGATGAATCCAAAGATGATCATCGGCGGCGCGAAAAAGCCGGGCACCCATTTTGACTCCACGGTGTATCAGACCACCCATATCAGCGGCGGGGCGATCATGGGCGACGATCCCAAAACCAGTGCGGTTAACCGTTATCTGCAAAGCTGGGATGTGCCGAATGTCTTTGTTCCAGGCGCATCTGCCTTCCCGCAGGGACTGGGTTACAACCCGACCGGCATGGTGGCGGCGCTGACTTACTGGTCAGCCAAAGCGATTCGCGAACACTACCTGAAAAACCCCGGCCCACTGGTGCAGGCATAAGGATATGGCGATGAAAAATAGCATTCTGGCTCTGATTCTTGGCTCCCTGACGTTTGCCGCACTGGCGGAGAGCAACCAGGACGATCTGGTTAAACGGGGTGAGTATCTGGCGCGTGCCGGGGACTGTGTTGCCTGCCACACCAGCAAAGGCGGCGCGGCGTTTGCCGGTGGTCTGCCGATGGCGACACCCATTGGTACCATCTACTCCACCAACATTACGCCCGATCGCGACACCGGCATTGGTGAATACAGCTACGACGACTTCCAGAAAGCGGTGCGTCACGGCGTAGCGAAAAACGGCGATACGCTCTATCCGGCGATGCCCTATCCCTCTTACGCCGTGGTCAGCGATGAAGACATGAAGGCGCTTTACGCTTACTTCATGCATGGCGTTGCGGCGGTTAATCAGCCAAACCGGGAGAGCGACATTCCCTGGCCGCTATCGATGCGCTGGCCGCTGGCGGTCTGGCGCGGGATTTTTGCGCCCGACGTGAAAGCATTCCAGCCTGCAGCAGAGGAAGATCCGGTGCTGGCACGCGGTCGCTATCTGGTTGAAGGACTGGGCCACTGCGGGGCCTGTCATACACCGCGTAGCATCACCATGCAGGAGAAGGCGCTGACTAACGAAGAGGGCAGCGACTATCTGGCGGGCAGCAGTGCTCCTATTGATGGCTGGACCGCCAGCAACCTGCGCGGCGATAACCGCGATGGGCTGGGGCGCTGGAGCGAAGACGATCTGCGTCAGTTCCTGCGTTATGGCCGCAACGACCAGACTGCCGCGTTCGGTGGCATGACCGATGTGGTGGAACACAGTCTGCAGCACCTGAGCGAGTCTGATATCACGGCAATTGCGCGCTATCTGAAGTCACTGGGTGCGAAAGATCCCCATCAGGCAGCGTTCAGCGTGGATGATGCCACGGCAAAAGCGCTGTGGCGTGGTGATGACAGCCAGACGGGTGCTGCAACCTACGTTGACAGCTGCGCGGCATGTCATAAAACCGATGGCAGTGGCTATAAACGCTTCTATCCAGTGCTGCGCGGTAATCCGGTCGTTCTGGCGGACGATCCCACCTCCCTGATCCATATCGTGCTGGTGGGCGGGCAGTTGCCTGGCGTGAATGGCGCGCCGTCGACCATTACTATGCCAGCATTTGGCTGGCGTCTGAACGATCAGCAGGTGGCGGACGTGGTGAACTTCGTGCGCAACAGCTGGGGCAACACGGCGTCGAAACAGGTCAGCGCGAAACAGGTCGCTGAGCTGCGTAAAGATGAGAAAGATCGGCTGGGCAGTGCGGATATCAGCGTACTGGAAGGTAAATAACCGACAGTAACAGAGGCCGTCATCAACAGGATGACGGCCTTTTTTTTAAATATTCTCCAGATCGATTCCGCGTGTTTTCGGCCCGTAAATCCCTACCGACAGCATCACCATCACCATGCTCAGCACGATAAAGGTGATTACGCCTGGCGTGCCGGCATACTGCAATATCACCCCAATCAGAATACTGCTGAAGACCGTAGAAAGGCGACTGAAGGAGTAGCAGAAGCCGACTGCCCGCGCGCGGATATGGGTCGGGAAGATCTCGGTCTGATAGGCGTGGAAGCTGAAGGTCAGCCAGGCGTTGGACCAGGTGATCAGGAAGCCGCAGAGAATCAGCAATACTGGCTGCGTCTGGAAGGCGAACAGCGTGCCGAACACCACCGTCATCAGCGACGACAGGACGATCTGCCACTTATTCTCCAGCTTGTCAGCGTAGCGGCTGCAGATCAGCGAACCGAGCGGATAGGCCAGCGTGATGAAGAAGGCATAAAGCAAACTGTGCGTCACCGTGGCACCGTTGCCTGACAGCAGCGCAGGCAGCCAGTTACCAAAGCCGAAAAAGCCGATCGCCTGGAAAAAGTTCATCACCACCAGCATCAGGGTGCGCTTGCGGTAAGCGGGTGACCATATCTCGCTGAAACGCCCTCGTTTTGGCAGCTGCCCTGCGGCGTCATCGGGCTGAACAGCGGGGCCAGCCGGGATACCACAGCGCTGCTCCATCGTGGACAATACCTGATGCGCCTCCTGATGACGGCCCTGCTGCGCCAGCCAGCGTGCCGACTCCGGCAGATTTCTGCGCACCAGCCAGATCACCAGTGAACAGACCGCGCCTGCGATCACCACCCAGCGCCAGCCTTCAAGACTGAGCAGCGTTTGCGGAATCAGCCACCAGGACATCAGCGCCACGGCGGGTACCGACAAAAACTGCACGAAAAAAGAGAAGGCAAAGGCGCGGCTGCGAAGATGGGTCGGCACCCACTCCGACAGATAGGTGTCAATGGTCACCAGCTCGACGCCCAGCCCGATCCCCACCAGGAATCGGAACAGAATAATCATCTCCGCACTCTGCTGGAACGCCATCAGCAGTGAAAACAGCCCATACCACAGCAGCGCACACATAAAGGTCAGACGGCGACCAAAGCGGTCAGCGTAGGGCGCCAGCAGGCTGGCACCGAAAAACAGGCCGAGAAAAGTGGCCGAGGCGAATGCCGCCTGATCGGAGAAGCCCAGCACGCCTGCCGCGCCGGTGTGAAATACGCCTGCGGATAGCAGGCCGGTGCTGATATAGCCGGTTTCAAACAGGTCATAAAGCTCAAAAAAACCGCCCAGCGCCAGCAGCGTAATAAAGCGCCACAAACCCGTGGAGGAGGGCAGCGCATCAACCCGTGCGGCTAAGCTGTTGCGGGCCGCCGGTGAAGCGTGCAGTGGCGGCAGGCTGGTGGAGGTAGTGGTCATTTCAGCATGAACCTCAGGCAGTGTGAGACGACTCGCAGCCGGTCAGATAAGGATTAACAGAGTTAACCGTTAGCAAGCGAAGAAATAGCAGAATAATCAATTCATCCGCCGTTGCCGAGCGGGGCGTTGCTGACGATTTAGCAATGTACGTTGCAGGTTTTGCCATCTGTGGCGCACGTACTCCGGCAGCGACGACTGGAGCAGGATCTGCATGCCGCAAATTCCGGGCTGTCTCTCAGCCCGGTCACGTGAGGGCAGGTCCGCATGGATGCAAATGGCGTCCTTGCGCTAGCATAGTCCCGCTTTGTGACACTTTCTTCACGGACGCGAAAAAAGCTGAGCTGAAGAAGCAGACCCAATTACGGAAAGATGAGGTTAACGTGAGTTTTTTTGACGAGCTGAAAGCATCGCTGGAAGAAGCTGTTGAGATCAAAAACGGCGTCCGGGTGCCTGGTCGTGTTACGCGCTATACGGTGGCCGATGTGAAGGCTATTCGGGCACTCAACCCATGCCCCGATATCCCCCAGCCGGAAAAGAGAGAAAGCGCCACCGATAATGCCTGCATCGGTGGCACTGAGACTTAAGGCAGTTTCGGCCAGACACCCGGCCCAATTGGCAGACCCAGCAGATACCACACCATCAGCAGCGCTATCCAGCTGATAAAGAACACCAGCGGATAGGGGAAAATCAGCACGTAATAGGTGCCGAGCTGCGCATCTTTCTGATAACGCTGCAAAAAGGCCAGGAACAGCGGCAGGAAGGGCGACATGGGTGCCAGCGGCAGTACGGCGGAGTCAGCGATGCGGAAAATCATCTGAGCGAAGGCGGGATGAAAGCCGAGCAGCATAAACATCGGCACAAAGACCGGCGCCAGAATTGACCAGATTGCTGAGCCGCTGGCGATAAACATACAGAGAAACGCCGACAGGAACATCAGGCCCAGAAAGGCGGGCGCGCCGCTGACGCCTGCGCTTTCCAGCACATCGGTCAGCCCGATTGCCATGAATTTTCCCATGTTGCTCCAGTTGAAGAACGCCACGAACTGCGACAGCGGAAACACCATCACAATAAAGCCCGCCATGCCCTTCATCGGATCGACCAGCAGCTGCGGGATATCATCCGGACGGCGGATCTGCCGTGTCACCACGCCGTAAGCAATCGCCACCACAAAGAAGAACAGAATGATGATGGGCACAATGCCCTGAATAAAAGGCGAAGGAATGATGGCGCCGGTGGTGGGATTGCGTAGCGGTGCATTTTCGGGCACCACCAGCAACGCCATCAGGGCGATAAACAGCAGCGCGGCGATCCCGGCGGCCCGCAAACCGCGGTTCTCCAGAGGGGTCAGTGCCGCCAGCTTCTCACCGTTGCCCTGCCACTGCGGCAGGCGCGGCTCGACGAATTTATCAGTGAGCAGCGCGCCCACTATCGTCAGCACAATCACCGAGGTCGCCATAAAGAACCAGTTGTCGATGACGCTGACATGCACCGTATCGCTGACGGCTTTAGCCGCTTCGGTGCTGATGCCCGAGAGCAGCACATCGGTGGTGACAATCAGCAGATTGGCGGTAAAGCCAGAGGCGACGCCGGCAATGGCCGCCAGCAGGCCTGCAACCGGATGACGGCCCACTGCCAGGAAGATCAGCGCACCGAGTGGCGGCATCACCACCAGCGCAGCATCCGAGGAAATATGGCTGAAGAAGGCGATAAACAGCACCATATAGCTGGCGTAACGACGGCTGACGCGCGACGCCATCTTCACCATCAGTGACTGTAGCAGGCCGACTTTTTCCGCCAGACCGGCACCAATCACCAGCGCCAGAATCGATCCCAGCGGGGTGAAGCTGCTGAAGTTTTTGATGATATTGGGCAGGATCCACTGAATGCCTGCGACGCTCAGCAGGTTGTTCACCCGCACCATTTCACCGTTACTGGGGTTCTTTACCGCCAGATCCAGTGCACTGATAATGGCGGTTGCCACCATCAGCACCACGATCAAATAAACAAACAGTAAGAACGGGTTGGGCACTTTATTGCCCACACGCTCGATCCAGCTGAAGAGCCTGCCGGGGCTTCGGTTCTCGGATGTTGCTTCCATGGTATGGGTTCTCGTCTTGTGTTTCCCTTATCGGCGCAGGCCCGGTCTGGCGTCGGTCATGGTATATGACCGACGGTGAGTTCAGAGTCGGCTCCGCTGAAGCAGGGATGTGTTTGCACTATTTTTATAGTGGTCCGTGTCAGAGACACGGCCGGTGGCTCATTCGGCCAGTTTTGTTGGTGTGATCCCCGCCGGGATCGGACAGATATAAGGCTGCGCGGCGCGCACCCGTTCAAACTCGGCCCGGCAGCCAGCCAGCGCCTGCGGATCCGTTAGCAGTGTTAACACCGTGGCCGCCATCACTTTGCCTGCCAGAAACATCCCCTTATGCCCGATAGTGGTGCGGCCCTGCGCCACCAGTTGCCAGGTGTGCAGCGGCGTGCCGAAGGTAAAACAGGGCGCAAAGCACTGTGCGGTCGGCGTCACCCAGCTGACATCGCCGACATCGGTGGAGCCATACAGCAGCTCACGCGTAACCGCATAGGGCGCGACCTCATCCATGAACAGCTTATTGCCCAGTTGCGCAGCCCAGGCATGACCGGCTTCGCCACCCGTACGGGCGGCATTGAGCCGGGCGTTGCGCAGATCGTCATCGGTCAGAGTGGCACGCAGTTCCGCCGCAAACGCGCGCTCTTCGTCGCTGTAGTCGGGCAAACCAAACTGATGCAAATAGCGCTCCATGACCGCTTCAAGTGCACGATTAGGCACGTAGTCTGAACAGGCTTTGTCAAAACGCACGGTCAGCGTGGTGTCGGTCATCAGTGCAGCGCCCCTGGCGATGTTAATCACCCGTTCGTAGATCGCCTGCGCCTGCGGCAGTTCCGGGGCGCGAATCAGGTAAAGCACCTCTGCATCGGCCTGCACCACATTCGGTGAAACGCCACCGCTATTGGTGATGGCGTAGTGCAGACGCGCTTCCTGCACGATATGCTCGCGCAGAAAGTTGGCACCGGTATTCATCAGCGTGACGGCATCCAGCGCGCTGCGGCCCAGGTGGGGAGAGTTGGCCGCGTGCGCCGCGATGCCTTTAAAGCTGAACGCCGCCTGGATATTGGCGAGCGTGCGCAAATTGAACATGCCGCTGAAGCCTTCAGGATGCCAGGTCACCGCGGCATCAACGTCGTCAAACAGCCCTTCGCGCACCATAAAAGTTTTGCCCGATCCGCCTTCTTCGCCAGGGCAACCGTAAAAGCGAACCGTGCCGCCCGTGTGATGCTGTTCCATCCAGGCTTTTACGGCGCACACCGCGGCTACACCTGCTGTACCGAGCAGGTTGTGGCCGCAGCCGTGTCCGTTGCCGTTAGCCTCCAGCGGCTGCGGCCGTGCACAGCCCGACTGCTGGCTCAGACCAGCCAGCGCATCGAACTCGCCGAGGATAGCGAGCACCGGCTTGCCGCTGCCCACGCTGGCGATAAAGGCGGTGTCGATGCCACCCACACCGCGTTCCACAGTGAATCCTTCTTTTTCCAGCGCGTCAGCCAGCAGAGCAGAGGATCGGGTTTCGGCAAAACGGGTTTCCGGCGTGTCCCAGATGGCGTCACTGAGCGTGCTGAAGCGGAGCTGATGGCGATCGATATACCCGGCAATAAATGCTTCAATCATTGTGATCCTCCGAACTGTGCCTGATTCAGCGCCAGCGTTGCCAGCAACGTGATGGCGTCTGGCATGACCCGCTCATCAAAGTCGAATTTCGCATTGTGGTGACCCGCCGCCAGTTCACAGCCAAAAATGACGTAAGAGGCCTGACCGCCACGCTGCTTTACGCGCTCCATCATGTAAGTGGCATCCTCCGAACCTGCCGCCTGCGCTTTACGATCGACCACAGAGTCGAATATGCCGAGTGCATCTGCCTGCTGATGGATAAAATCGACCCACGGCTGTGTCGGGGTACAGCTGCGTGCAGCACCCATTAATGAAACCTGCTGCTCAACGCCATACATCGCGGCTGCACCGGCAATCACTCGCAGCGCCTGCTGATAAATATCGTCATTCACCTGATTAGTGACGCCACGGGTTTCGACTTTCAGCAGGGCGCAGTCGGCCACCACATTGCGGCCGGTTCCTGCCTGTAGCACGCCAACGTTAACCCGCGCCACGCCGCCGCTGTGCTGTGTTAAGCCATGCAGCGCCAGCGTCGCCTGTGCGGCAGCCAGCAGGGCGTTGCGCCCCTCTTCCGGGCGACCGCCCGCATGAGCACCGACGCCGGTGAAGTGAACATCCAGCTTGGTAGTAGCCAGGAAGCTGTCGCTGCCGCATACCACTTCGCCTGCCGGCACGCCGGTACCGATATGAATTGCGGTGAAACGATCAACGTCATCGACTGCGCCCGCCGCGACCATCGCTTTGGCACCACGCACACCCTCTTCGGCGGGCTGGAAGATCAGTTTAATTGTGCCGCTGAGTTCATCTTTCATCGCCATCAGCACGGAAGCGAGGCCCAGACTAATGGTGGTGTGACCGTCATGGGCGCAGGCGTGCATCATGCCGGCGTTGCAGGAGGCGAACCCTTCACGCTGTGGCAGATGATCGCCGGCCTGGCTTTCATTGAGATCCAGTGCATCCATATCGACGCGAAAGCCCATCACCGGACCGGGGCGACCGGTCTCAAGTGTCGCCACAATGCCGCAGAATCCGCCGGAGAAGTGGCTGATCCACTGCGGTAGCGCGCCCTGCTTTAGCGCGCGCGCCTCCTGCTGCTTCAGTACGGCTTCGTCAGGTAAGCCCATCCGCGCATCGGCGTCGATCACTTCACGGCCCAGCTTCAGTTGATAACCGAGCTTATGCAGTTCTTCTGCGACTAACGTCGCGGTGCGGAACTCCAGCCAGCCCGATTCGGCGTAGTGATGGAAGTCGCGACGCCACTGTTGCAGCTTTGGCAGCAGGGCGCAGACGTGCTCTGAAAGGGGTCTCATCGGCTCTCTCCTCGTTGTTGATTTTTTATGCACTGCATCGAATCTACACAATGGAGTTGGGCGGCATAAGATGCGAATATCTTGTGACTGATAAACAACGGTTATCGAAAAACTATGTCTGCCAATCTCAAACTTCATCAGCTGCGCGCTTTCACTGACGTGGCGCGACAGGGCAGTATCCGGGCGGCAAGCCGACTTTCCGGGCTGTCGCAACCGGCGTTAACCAAAGCGATTCAGGAGCTGGAGCGCGAGTTGGGGGCAAAGCTGTTTATCCGCCGTCAGCAGGGTGTCGTGCTGACCGATATCGGTGATAACTTTTTTCGTCATGCCAGCCTGGTACTGGCAGAGCTGCGGGTCGCCGAAGAGGATATCCAGCAGCGATTGGGGCTGGGCGGCGGTCAGGTGAATATTGGCGTGGGTGGCAGCGTGGCCCGCACCATCATGCCGCAGGTGATAAACCAGTTTCATCGCGAATACCCACTCGTGAAGGTGCGCATTGTTGAAGGCCAGCTGGTCTCAATGGTGCATGAGCTGCGTCAGGGAGCGCTTGATTTCACTATCAATACGTATGACCAGAGCCATCTCGATCAGGAGCTGATGTATGAGCGGGTAATGGAACGCGAGTACAAAGTGGTGGTGCGCAAAGGCCATCCGCTGGAGAAAGCCCGTTCTCTGGCAGAATTACAGCAGGCAGACTGGACGATGCCAACCCCGAAAGGCAGTTACTATCGCTTGCTGCACGATCTGTTTGGCGAGCGCGGCATGGCACCTAAAATCGTGGTGACCTGTGAAACCTTTATGGCCTGCACCAGCCTGGTGGCACAAAGTGATTTCATCAGTATTCTGTCGGTCGACGTGATTGACGATCCCATTCTGGGCCGTTCGCTTGTGGCACTGTCGCTCGATGACCCTTTGCCGAAAGCGATCTTCTATCTGATTCAGCGCAAAGACACGACGCTGACCCCAATGAGCAGTTATATGGCACAACTCTTTCGCCGTTATTGTCAGTAAAATCAGTACGTAAAGTCGATCGTCTACACTGTTAAGGTACTGAAAAAATCCAACCGACAAATAGAGGTTACGATGCAAGTTAGTCCTTATCTGTTTCTCTATGGCCGTTGTGAAGAGGCTATCGACTTTTACCTGCAGGCAACCGGTGGAGAGTTACTCTCTAAAATGAAATTCGGTGATATGCCGGATCAGGGTGAGCAGGTCGGCGATGAGTCCGCAGCGCCACAGCCGCCAGAAAAGATCATGCATGCGCAATTACGCATTGGTGACGGTGAGCTGATGCTCAGCGATGGCAATACCGAACAGCCTCCAGCGTCAGAGCATGCGGGTTACGCGGTCAGCCTCTCTACCCATGATGTTGAAAAGGGCAAAGCCTGGTTTGAGAAATTATCGGCAGGCGGCAAAGTGACGACGCCATGGCAGGAGACGTTCTGGTCGAACGGATTCGCGATGTTCATTGATAAATTCAACATTCCATGGCGCATTAATGTTGAGAAGCCGCAGAATTAAATGCAGAGCAGATGCAGTGCTTATCAGATTAGCCTGCAGCTGAAAAGCTGGCCCTGATGCGTGATGTCCTGGGCCAGCTCACCGACTAAACGGGCGGTTGTTGCAACCGCCCGCTATTATCAGAAGTTATAACCCGCCACCAGGTAGTAACCCCAGCCGGTCGATTTCACTTCAAACGGACCCTTGCCGAAGTTCAGCTCCTGGCCATCCGCCCACTGTCCGCCGTTATGGAAGTAACGCGCCACCGCAGAGAAGTGCCAGTGATCGTAACCCAGGGACAGAATGTGGCTGGAGGCAATAGAGTTGCTGGTGCGTGATGAACCGCCTTTCTCATTGAGATCGGAACCCCAGTCGAAGTTGGTGAAGCCCACATAGCCCAGGTTACCACCCCACAGCGTGGTGATTGGCACGAAGTATTTCACCTTAAAGCGATAGCCATCCCAGCTGTTTTCGTTCGCCGCGCCGTAGTTTTCCCACTGATATTTGGCATAGACGTTCAGCGACAGGCCGACATCGCTGTGCGTATCGATATCGGTGCCCAGACCCATGTACCAGGTGTTCTGGCGGTTATCGCTGTTACGGCCCATGTCGTAAATGTAGTTGTTGGCGAAATACCACTCTTTGAACGGGCCAAAGGCCAGGCTGGTGCCGGTCAGCTTGTCGATAGAGAAGCGTGGTTCAATCTCCATAAACATCGGTGAACCGTGGTCGAACACGCCATTGGCATTGCTGTTGCCCACGCCGAAGAAGTTAGGCACGTCGAGATAGCCGTAGAAATCAAACCAGTCTTTCCTGGCAAACGCTTCATATTCCAGATAAACGTCGTTGTTAAACTGCGGTCCGAAACGCGTGTGGTAACTACCGACCACGTTTACGCTCTGATGCCACCAGTCGGAGACATACTGCGGATCGCTTTCCGCTGCCTGCGCAGCACCACTCAATGAACATGCCAGCACGGCACCTGCTATCAACGTTTTATATTTCATTATTATCAGCCACATGCTTTTGACCGCCGCACAGCAGACGCAGTCAGAGAAAAATCGGTCCCTTGATGGGAATGAGGGTTTCACAGCAAATAACAGCCAGTTCTTCAGCCCGCGTAGCGTGCCTGTAACAGATCGATAGAAAATAGATTTTGCTCACGTTTGTCAAAAAGTGTTGCATTACAATTCAGCTAAAATGTGATGAGCTTCACAATAACGGCGTGGATCGAACGGAACCAGGCAACCGTTTACGTTGTCTGGTTCGTGATCAAACAGCGGGAATCAGGGAAGTGTAACGCGAACCTGCAAACCACAAATTGCACCCTGTGGCGAGAGGCAATTAGAAAGGGCGACGTGAATCTGATGCTTTTGAGCGACGTTGCGCACAATGGATAATCCCAGGCCGCTACCCTGAGCTTTAACATCAGGCGAACGGGTAAAGCGATCAAATGCGCGCTCGATAAAGGATTCCGGCATGCCCGGCCCGTTATCCACAATATCGACCACGGTCTTTCCGGCAACCCGATGCAGCAGTACATCGACCAGGCTACCTTCCGGGGTGTGTAGCATGGCGTTACCAATCAGATTATCGAACAGGCTTCGCAGCTCGGAACGGCTGGCCTGCAGACGGTACTGCGTGGAGCCATTAAAGCCGATATCGATGCCGCGTTTATCCGCCACGACCATCAGCTGCTCAATGCTCTCTTTCAGCAGATCTTCCAGTTCGATATGCTCAACGCTGGCGACCACGCTCTGGTCATCCTGGCGTGAGACATTGAGTAATTGCGTGACCAGGTGACGGGTACGTGTCACGCCCGCTTCCAGCTGGCTGAACTGCCGGCTCGCTTCGCCTGGCTGAATATGCTGACGCAGGTTTTCCAGCTGTAACGTCACGGCCGTTACCGGCGTGCGCAGTTCATGAGCGGCATCTTCCAAAAACTGACGCTGTGACGACCAGGCCTCACGCAGTTTACTCAGCAGCGAGTTATAGGCGGCCACCAGCGGCAGGATCTCATCCGGTAAACCTTCCGGTGAGACGTTGTGCGGATGATGCGTCTCCTGCGCGGCAATCTGACGCGAAGCGACCTGCAGATCACGGGTGATCTTGCGTACGACCAGCCAGATCACCAGCAGCGACAGCGGCATCATCAGGATCATTGGAATGATCGCTGACAGCGCCCGTTTGACCATCAATGCCTTCATGTAGCTGAGATTGTGCATCACCTGAATGGTTTTAATCTCACTGCCAGGCAAGCCGGGCCGGGTATAGATGCGCCATTCACAGTCGTCGCACTGACCGATATGGACGTCGCGATAGCCACGCTGGTTTTGCAGCGGGGCCTGCAGCTCCGGCCATGAGCTGGCGCGCAACTGGCCCTGATCGTCCCATAGCTGCACCACAAAGGCGCTTTTCGCCTTGTCAGGCGCAATAAGCATCGGCATCAGGGCGGGCATCTGTTTATTGGTGGACCAGGCATCCGCGATTTTGGCCAGCTGATCGTCCTTCATGGTGCCGACCATATCGCCGTAGCAGCTGAAGAAATACCAGGTGACGCCACCGATCATCAGCAGATGAATAATCAGCAGCGTAGAGAGTAATTTGTTGCGCAGTGAGCGCATAAAGCGAAAAGGTTTCATATTGCCGGCACCCGCCAGCCCAGACCGCGCACGTTGCGGATCACGTCGTTATCCAGCTTGCGGCGCATCCCGTGGATCAACACATCCACCGCGTTGCTGCTGACTTCATCGCCCCAGCCATAGATACGGTTTTCCAGCTGCTCGCGTGACAGAATAGCGCCCGGCCGCTCCAGCAGGGCGTAGAGCAGGGCATATTCGCGCGCCGTAAGCTGCTCACGCTGGCCTTTGTAGAGCACTTCACGGGTCATCATATCCAGCTGCACATCGCCGCTGCCCAATACGGAATCTGCCGCGCCGTGGCTGCGTCGGGTAATGGCGCGCATCCGGGCCATGACTTCCTGTAAATCGAACGGTTTAAGCAGGTAGTCGTCAGCACCGCTGTCGAGTCCCTGAATCCGCTGCGCCACCGTGTCGCGTGCAGTAAGAATGAGTACTGGCGTCGCGTCGCCGCGCCCGCGCGCCCGGCGCAGGACCTGCAGGCCATCATCCCGTGGTAAGCCGAGATCGAGCAGCACGCAGCTGTAGCCGCCTTCGCTCCAGGCGTTCTGGGCATAGACGCCATCGCGCACCCAATCCACCGACCAGCCCGCGCCCTGCAGTGCCTGCTGCAGGTTAGCGCCGATCATTTCATCATCTTCAACCAGTAACACGCGCATGGCTGATCTCCTTCATAAAGATAAGAGAGAGTTTACTCACTAATTGTTAGGCCAGAATTATCCTTCCGCCGTCATACTTCGCACTATGGCGGCGTTGGCTGCGACTTACCGCCCAGGTCACTGACTGATGTCAGCTCTCTGGGACGGCTGCGTCTGGCCGCCTTGCTACAGCACGAATTATTTTGGCGGACCGCAGCCGTCATACTTCGCACTGTGGCGGCACTGGCTGCTTTTGCTCACCCCATTCACTGACTGATGTCAGCTCTTGGGGATTCGCCCTTGCCTCAGCACAAATTATTTTGGCAGTCTGCCGGCCTTAACGTTTTGCTGGAGTCGCGTCTGGCCGCGCAATGCGGCACCCGTTTCCGTCCTTGCTAATTCTGCGCTAATTTTCTGCTAATTAAGGGATAAATTTAAACAAGTAAAGTGGTTCCACTGCACATCAGAATCGACAGGAGGAACCATGAATCAGCGCGAGTTTATTCGGAGTTTGCTGGACTGGATTGAGAATAACTTAGGACACGATCTGCACCTGGATGAAGTGGCGCGCCGCTCAGGCTATTCGCGCTGGCATCTGCAACGCCTGTTTCGACAGCATACTGGTTTTTCACTGGCAGAATATATCCGTCAGCGCCGCCTGACCGAGTCTGCGCTCACGTTGCTGAGCAGCAACGAAGCGATACTGCAGGTGGCGATGAACTACGGCTTCGATACCCAGCAGGCCTACACCCGCACCTTTAAAAACTATTTCATGATGACGCCGGGCCAGTTGCGCCGTCAGCGTCGCGTCGAGCCGGATCGGCTGCTGTTCCCCCTGGCGATGGCCAGCTGATGCCTGATAAGATCTTCCCGTCACAGCCAGCAGACGGGAAGGTCGGCCCGCGCTCTGCACCATTCTCCTCCTGCCTCTGCCTCGCTTTTTTTCCCGCCCGCCACAGCGTCCCAGCCTGAACGTGTTAGTTTGTTGCCAGCATCCCTTTATTTTCGGAGTCGGGAAACATGGAAAACGGCGCGAATTTAACCGCCATGCTGGTATTTGCTCGGGTAGTAGAATTACAGAGTTTCAGTGAAGCGGCCCGCGCACTGGGCTGGTCCAAATCCCATGTCAGTCGGGAGATCGCCCGGCTGGAGTTGCGGCTCGGTATCCGGTTATTGCAGCGCACTACGCGGCGGCTGGCACTCACCGAGATGGGCCAGGCATACTATCCCTACTGTGTGCGAATGCTGGCTGAAGTGCAGCGTGCCGAAGCCTTTGTGCAGCAGTTGCATCAGCAGCCCGCCGGCCATATCCGACTTCAGGCACCCGTCACCTTCGGCTGCCAGTGTGTCGTTCCTGTTCTGAACCGTTTTCTGCGTCGTCATCTGCATATCAACGTTGATCTTGATCTGACCGATCGCAATCATGATCGGCTGGACGATCAGACGGATCTGGCGATTGTGATCCGATCCCGATCCCCGCAGCAGGGCAATTTCCGGGTATTGAGCGATATCGACTGGGGACTCTATGCCGCGCCCGCTTATCTGGCGCAGCGGCCCGCCATCACCCACCCCGAAATGCTGCCGCGCCACGACCTGCTGATGTTCCATGGTCCGGCACACACCGCCGCGCTGCCGTTCCGCCGGGATAAACAGCGACTGGCGCTGGACGTGCGCAGTCGTTTTCGCGCCAACAACAGCATGGCGCTGCTTAATGCCGCGCTGGCGGGCAGTGGCATCGCCTATTTGCCTTCCTACATGGCGCAGGAGGCGATGGCGCGTGGGGATATCCAGCAGCTGCTGCCGGAGTGGCAGATGGATCGCCTGCAAAGCTATCTCCTGCTTCACGACCATCCCGACCCGGTGTCACCGGTGACGCTACTGTGTGATGCACTGGTTGAGGCCCTAAATCCAGGTTGATTGTTGCCTGCTGACAACAATCAGCGCCATAGAGTAACTATTCTGCCAGGACTGTTGTTGCTGTGCGACTCCGGTTAGCCTGTATCCCTGATCATTCAACGGATATCACCATGCAACAGTTACCCGAAACGGCAGAGTTTCAACACTGGAAACGGAATTTAGCAGTCTGCGTCGCTGGCTCTTTTACCACTATCGTGGCGATGACGCTGCTGCTGCCGTTTCTGCCGCTCTATATTCAGCAACTGGGTGTTGAGCAGCCTGCGGCTATTGCCCGCTGGTCCGGCCTGGCCTATGGCGCAACCTTTTTCAGCGCCGCGCTGACGGCACCGTTGTGGGGCCGGCTGGCTGATCGTTATGGTCGTAAACTGATGCTGATTCGGGCCAGTCTCGGAATGGCGATTGCGATGTCGCTGATTGGCATGGCGACGGCGCCGTGGCAACTGGTGGCGCTGCGCCTGCTGGCGGGGCTGCTGGGCGGCTACGCATCGGGATCGACCATTCTGGTGGCAGCGCAAACCCCTAAAGCGCAGACCGGCTGGGCGCTGGGCATCCTCTCCTCGGGCATTATGGCGGGCAACGTGGTCGGGCCGCTGCTTGGGGGCGTCTTGCCGCCGCTGATTGGCATCCGTCAGACTTTCTGGCTGACGGGCGCGGTAATTTTTCTCGCTTTCCTCGCCACCACCTTTTTACTCAGAGAGTTGCCACGTGCTGCGGCGACGTCGCGCGGCAATCCGCAACAGCTGCCTGCAGAGCAGCCGGTTAACCACAATCTGGTGCGGCTGATGTGGCTCTCCGGCATGTTGCTGATTTTCGCCAGCATGTCGATTGAGCCGATTATCACGCTCTATGTGGGCGAGTTTGTGCGGGGTGACCATCAGGTCACAGTGGTAGCCGGACTGGTGATGTCTGCTGCGGCGCTGGGCACGATCCTGGCGGCACCCCGACTGGGTCGTCTGGCCGATCGGGTGGGGCACTGGCGGGTACTGACTGGCGGTCTGGTAATCAGCGGGCTGCTGCTGATTCCACAGGCATTTATCACGGCAGCCTGGCAACTGGTGTTATTACGTTTTCTGATGGGGATGGCCCTGGGCGGATTGATGCCGTGCATCACGGCAATTATTCGCCATAACGTGCCGGCCTCACAGCTGGGGCGGATGCTGGGGTTTTCGACCTCGGCGCAATATATCGGCCAGGTGAGCGGCCCGCTGTTTGGTGGGGTGATCGCCGGTGCGTTTGGGATGCGACCCGTGTTTCTGGCAACCTGCGGAGTAATGTTATTTTGCGCGTGGCTTAACTGGCGCGGAATGCAGAAATAGCGCGATCAAAAAAGGCGGACCGGAGTCCGCCTTTTGTTATTCACTTTCCAGTGAATTACTTCTGATCAGGTAATGCGTAGGCAATCACATAGTCACCCAGCTTGGTACCAAATGAGCCATGACCACCCGCCGCGATGACAACGTACTGCTTGCCATTCACTTCATAGGTCATCGGCGTCGCCTGACCGCCTGCTGGAAGACGTGCCTGCCATAACAGCTCGCCGGTGTCGGTGCTGAAAGCACGCAGGTAGTTATCTGCGGTCGCACCAATGAAGAACACCTTACCTGCGGTGGTGACAGGACCACCCAGCATTGGCATACCCATTTTGAACGGCAGCGGAACCGGTGCGCTGTCGCGAACGGTACCGATACGCTGTTTCCAGACCACGTTGTTGGTCTTCAGATCCACCGCGGAGACATAACCCCAGGCAGGCTGTTTGCAAGGCAGACCAAACGGTGACAGGAACGGGTTCAGCTCGACGCCATACGGCACGCCATACTGTGGCTGAATACCGGTTTCCGTACCTGAACCACCCTCAGCGCCTTTCGGCGGCTCAATCGGGTTGCCCGGGCCACGTGGAACCAGCTTAGAGACAAACGGCAGCGCCATTGGGTTAGCAATTGCGATCTGACGATTAGGATCGACTGCGATGCCGCCCCATTCGAACATACCGAGGTTACCCGGGAAGACCAGCGTGCCCTGCTCAGATGGCGGTGTGAACGGACCTTCATAGCGCAGACGCTTGAAGATCACGCGGCACACCAGCTGGTCGAACATCGTCGCGCCCCACATGTCCTTGTCCGTCAGGTTCTGTTTCGGACGGAAGGTCAGCTCAGAGTAGGGCTGAGTGGCAGCAACGTGGTCGCCTTTAGCGGCACCCTGTGGCACTGGCGTTTCTGGCGCGGGAACTACTGGCTTGCCGGTGCGACGATCCAGCACAAAGATATTGCCGGTTTTCGCTGGCGCGTAAACAACCGGTACGGTGTTGCCATCTTTATCGGTGATATCAGCCAGTGTCGGCTGAGACGGCAGATCCATATCCCACAGGTCGTGATGCACGGTCTGATAAGACCAGACCAGCTTACCGGTCGTGGCGTTCAGGGCCAGTACGCTGCTCGCATAACGTTCCTGCTCTGGCTTGCGGTTGCCGCCCCAGATATCCGGCGTGGTCACACCCATTGGCAGGTAAACGGTATCCAGTTTCGGATCGTAAACTGCCGGGGCCCATGAGTTAGGAGAGTTCATGGTGAAGGTGTGTTCATCAGCCGGAATAGCATTCGGGTCTTTCGCGCCCGGATCAAATACCCACAGCAGTTTGCCGGTATTCACATCAAAGCCACGAATCACGCCTGATGGCTCGCGAGTCGAGAAGTTATCGGTAACCGCACCCGCCATCACGATGGTGGTATTGGTAATCACCGGCGGAGAAGTTGGCTCGTACATACCCGCTGTGGTGACAGGCTGTTTATGCTGGAGATCCAGCTCGCCGTTGACACCAAAGGACGGGCAGCGTTCGCCAGTCTCTGCGTCCAGCGCAAACAGACGGCCATCGTTCACAGGCAGATAAATACGACGTGAGCAGATAGCAGGCTGAGTGTTCGCGGCATCGGCTGCTGCGGGCACTTCGTGGTAAGAGACACCGCGACAGGTCACGTGCTGGAAGGTCGGGTTCACCTTCATGCCCGGATCGAACTTCCACTTCTGCTTACCGGTTGCCGCATCCAGCGCAAACAGAATCTGGTGTGGCGAACAGAGATAAAGCGTGTCGCGGATTTTAATCGGGGTCACTTCGTCGGTGATTTCACCCGGATCGTTAGGGGTTTTCATGTCGCCTGTCTGGAACTGCCAGGCAACCTGCAACTCTTTCACGTTCTGGTGATTAATCTGCTTCAGCGGCGAGAAACGGGTTCCCTGCTGATCGCGCGCATACGCGGGCCAGTCAGCATCCGGGATGTTGCTCAGCGGCGTAGCCTGCGGAGCGTTGTCAGCGGTTTCTGGTACAGACCCGTTGATAACCTGCGGATCGTTGAATACCGCATAAGCCAGCACGATGGCACTGGCAATCAGCGCGACAGCCATCGAACCCAGTGCCGCTTTGCTGCCGGCATTGAAGCTGCGATAAACAAACGGCAGGATCAGCCAGACACCGAAGATCACCAGCACATCAGTGCGTGGTGCCAGTGCCCAGAAGTCGGTACCCACTTCCCACACGCCCCAAATCAGGGTGCCGATCAGCAGCAGCGCATAAAGAACCAGCGCGGTGCTTTTGCGACGGGAAAGCAGATAAGCGGTGATAAGCATAATCACACCGCCGAAAACGTAATACCAGGAACCACCAATGGCGGCTAACCAGCCACCGCCAATCAGCATAAACGCGCCCGTCAGCACTGCGAACAGTACTGTCAGGAAACGAATTACGCCAAAAGATGAGGAGTTTTTCCCCATAATATCGACCTCGTTTCGTTGCCATAAAACACACGAAAACAACCAGATAGGCTGTTTCCAGTTATCAAGTACAAATGATTAAAGGTGTTCTTGAGTATCTCTTCCGATAAGACAGACGGTCCCTTTGTGTTAAATGTTATAGCAAAATTAGATCGAGGTTTGATTTTTTTAGCTTAAAGCGCTTAACAATTGGAGTAATACGACATTTTATGAGGGATTAAAGGACGTTAAGCGCACCGCCATGTGCCCTTAACGCCGGAAGGCAGGATTTATGAATCAGCCGCTAATAAGATCGCCATCCGAGCGTTGCTGTTGCCAGCCGCTGATGTTTATCTCAGTAAACTGTTCAGCGGTTAAAGGCGGCGTATGACATCGCACGATGACCTCTGCACCTTTTTCACGGAATGTCGCCATAAAAAAGGGAAAGGTAAATTTTTCGTAATTATCACTGAAGAACGATTCAGTTAAAACAATACCTGAAAAAGGAAAGGATTCAAGTAGTCGCCAGTCTGCTCCCGGCGGTGCAAAATCATAAAGCCAGAAATCAAATTTCGTTGTTAATTCAAGCAGTGACGCACTGTTCGCAGCTAAGCTGGAATAATTTATTCCAATCCGGACGCGCTCATTTTGTAAATGTGCATAGGCGTCCGGAATCGCGATCATTTCCTGCAAACGAATATCGCCAACCGGAACAATCATTAATGCTTCTTCACTTGCAATTTTGTTGTGCAATGAAACAATGTTGTTTGTATTAAGTATATTTCCGCGGTCCTGGTTTTGCTCAAGATAAGGCACGCTATAGCAAATGCCTGTGACATTACGCTTAACGTGATGAATAGGTTCAGTAACATAAGGGTTATATAAACTGTTTTTCATTATCTCTACGAAATGCAATAAAAAGGATTTATTGATAATTAAGCATATAAAAAATCGCATTTTTTTAAACGCGTGAATAAATATAGATCAACTGCATAATCCAAATCACCCTTTTGTTGGATTAGAAAGTAAATATACCTATTAACAGTGAGATGATAATTCCTTTGGTATCTGATGATGTGCTGGAATATATTCAATGGTCGGTATCAATAGGTTGTTAATAATCAGGATGGGGCTGACACACCGTTACTGCAAAGTAATGCAGTGTATTGCGCAGTAAGACAGGGCTGGAGCCGAAGACCCTGCGCTCTCATCCGGGTCTGTTAACCGGGTATCGTCAACATTTACACCAATAACACCGCGCAACGACGCGGGTTTTCTCACCTGATTTGGGATAAGACATGGGATTTATGGCATCCGCAGCGGAAGAGTCGCTGTGGCGACATCGGACTTTTGTCGCCTTCTGGCTAGCGCGCACCTGCTCATCATTTGGTTTTCAGATGTTCTCGGTGGCGATCAGCTGGCAGATCTATGCGCTGACCAACAGCGCAATGGCGTTAGGGATGATTGGCCTGATGCAGTTTCTGCCGTCGGTGTTGCTGGCGCTGCCAGCGGGTCATCTGGCGGATCAGTATGACCGGCGGCGCATCGTCCTGTTCGGCCAACTGGTGGAATTTGTCGCACTGCTGGCATTAGTGGTGCTTACCTTATTTCATACTGCCGATAAGACCGCGCTTTGGGGGCTGGTCTTTATGATTGCGGTGGCAAAAGCGCTGGAGTGGCCGGCGATGTCTTCGATGTTGCCCTCACTGGTGCCTCCTTCGATTCTGGCACGTGCTATGGCGATGAATTCAGTTGGCGGGCAGGCGGCTGTGATTGTCGGGCCAACGCTTGGCGGGCTGCTTTATGTTGCTGGCCCGCATGTGGTGTATGGCGTTTCCGGACTCTTTTATCTGATTTCGCTGACGCTGGTGAGTCTGCTGCGCTATGAGCGCCCGGTGCAGGCCCGTTTGCCAATGAATTTAAAGAATCTGTTTGCCGGTATTCACTTTATCCGTGACCGTAAAGATGTGCTTGGGGTGATTTCACTCGATCTGTTCGCGGTGTTACTGGGCGGCGCGACGGCGCTGCTGCCGATTTTTGCCAAAGATATTCTGCACACCGGGCCCTGGGGGCTGGGGATGTTGCGCGGTGCGCCATCGGTGGGGGCGTTGCTGGTGGGTATCTGGCTGAGCCGTCATAAACTGGAAAAACATGTCGGGATGATTATGTTTGGCTCAGTAGCAGGCTTTGGCGTTGCGACCCTGCTATTCGCGCTTTCCACGCAACTCTGGCTGTCACTGCTGGCGCTTTGCGCCCTCGGCGGCTTTGATATGGTGAGTATGGTGATTCGCGGTGCGCTGGTGCAGCTGGATACGCCGGATACCATGCGCGGGCGGGTGAATGCGGTTAACGCGATATTTATTAATACCTCGAATCAGCTGGGTGAATTTGAGTCGGGGTTGCTGGCCGCCTGGGTGGGCGCAGCACCTGCGGCAGCAATTGGCGGCATCGGTACGCTGATTGTGGTGGCGTTGTGGATGAAGTTGTTTCCGCATCTGCGGCGGCGTCAGAAGCTTGAGAATGAGGTGGATCCGGTTCAGGACTAGCGTTGTAGCGGGTTGGGTTGGCTGAGGAGATGTGTGCGGTTATGGTCTGCGGTGCACGCTCAGGGAACATACGCCTTTCGCAAAGACGCAAAAGCGCCATCCCTTGCAGGCTCAGCGCGGGCGATTACGCACCACATCCCTGAGGTGCGCCCGTTGCCGGTCCAACGCGTTGCGTTGTTCAAAAACGCTCCCGGCGTTTTTATCCGGGCGGCGCGATGCTTTGCTACAGGCGTATGCTCCCATCACTATAAGTGCGTAAGTTTCCTCGGGCTGAGGAGCGGTTTGTTTGGCTGGTTGTGGGGATTTGTGCGGTGAGTGCGTGGTCGCTGGCGCAGGTTTTATTAGCTGGCTCAGTACAAAGGTTGTAACTGGCCCGAAGGCCAGTACAGGAAGTTACCAGTCATACTGCCATTCAAATCCCGGGATCAGAGGGGGAGGCTGACCCGCAGGATGGGGCTATCAGGCCCCGGTTTTTCCCAGGTTGGCGTCAAATGTTAGCCAGCTTTCACGCATATCCACTACGCTGCGGGTTTTACGCGCCTCATCGATTTTTATGGCGGTGAGGCCCGCTTCCAGCGCGTCCACGACTGAAACTTTCAGCGGTGTTCCCTGTTTAATATGTTTAACAATCTCTTCGGCCATCAGCGCATCTGCGCCATAGTGGCCATCATAAGCGTTGCCGCTGTAGGCGGTGTCGACCTCTTTCTCACCGCTGCGCGCGTTATGTACACGGAAGTAGTTTCGTACGAAGTCGCCTTCCGCCATGCCGTCAGTGCCCATGACACAGAAACGGCGGAACTCATCCGGCACGTTCAGGTTTGCGTGGAAGGCGAGTGTTGCGCCGCCTTCGTACTCAATCAGGGCAGTCTGGTAGTCGACGATATCCGCGTCGCTGTCGAAGACGGCATCGGTGCTCGACCAGCCGCTGGGTTTCACGTGGTAGAGCTCTGACTCCGCGGTGATCGCACCCTGCGGCGCATGCGCGGGGGTAAAGGATTTCCGGCCACCAAAGCTGGCGACGCGGATCGGGCGCTCCTGTAACAGCCCCTGGTAGAGGTCAATGTCGTGGCAACACTTTTCCAGAATGTAGGGACCGGCGTACTTCTCCAGACGTCGCCAGTCGCGCTGGAAGAATGCGCCGTGGTAAGGCTTGATATGTTCTGTCGCCTCGATCGAGGTGATCTCACCCAACTGACCGGCATCGCGTGCCGCCAGCAGATCGTGATAGAGCGGGGAGTAACGCAGCACCAGACCAACCAGAATGCGTGCCTCGCCATACTGGCGCACCAGTTTCGCCATCTCCATGGTCTGCTCTTCATTAATCACCACCGGCTTTTCGGTAAACACGGTGTAGCCCGCCGCCAGCGCCTGACCCACATGTTCCAGATGCAGGAAGTTGGGTGAGCCAACCAGCACCACATCCATTCCGCCGTGTTCAAGCAGCGCGTCGATGGACGCAAAGGACTGGCCGGGCGCGATACCAAAGCTGTGCAGATTAGGCAGTCCGGCGGGTGCCGGATCGTAATAACCCACTACCGAGAAGGCGTCGTCGGCTTTGCTGAACTCTTTGATCACGTGGGACAGACGAAAGCCGAGACCGATAATGCCTACTTTCATGTTAAACCCCTGCTCCTGAAATCGGATGATGCATAGCCCGCCTGTGTCCGGACGCGCCTGTTGATAATCTGACCACCAACTTATTACGACAGAAAAACTAATGTCAATAACGTGCTGCGCATTTTGCGAGGGTGATTTTTGTTATAACCATGTAAGATAAGGGAAAAGTGTCGATATGTTTTTGCCATATTTATTTGTTATTGCGATTTAAGTTTTTTTATCCTATCGTTCGCTCATTATGGCTATAACCCTTAATCAGGGAAGGAAGCGCGTGCAACCACACTATCTCCTTGGCATTGATGGCGGCGGTACACAGTGTCGTGCGCGGTTAACCGACCTGCAGGGCCGTGTGCTGGCGGAAGCCACTGGCGGTCCAGCTAACGTCTGGTCAGATTACGACGCGGCGCTGACCTGCGTCGGGCAACTGATTGACCGGATATTGTCACAGGCGGGATTAGCCCCGGAGGCTCTGGCGCAGACCGCGCTGGTTGCCGGATTAGCGGGGGCCAATGTCGCCTCGGTGCAGGCAAGGCTTGCCAGCTGGCAGCCTGCCTGTGCGGCGTTACAGGTGGTCAGCGATGTGGAAATCGCCTGTGCGGGCGCACATTCCGGCGCACCGGGCGCTGTCTTTATTATCGGCACCGGCAGTCAGGGAGCCGCGTGGGATGGCGAGCAGTTTACATTGCTGGGTGGCTGGGGCTTTGCTCTCTCTGATCAGGGATCGGGTGCTGAGCTGGGTCGTCGTGCGCTGCGTCTGGCGCTGCTGGCCCATGAGGCGATCATTCCACAGAGCGCCTTTACACAGCAGCTGATGACGCAGTTTGACGACAGCCCGGAAACCATGCTGCTCTGGACGCGCTCAGCGACGCCTGCAGACTGGGCCCGCGTAGTGCCGCGAATTTTTGCATCCGCCGACGCGGGCGACCGCCACGCTCAGGATCTGCTGCATCAGACTGCCGCCGATATCGGCCTGATGGTGCGCCGTCTGATTGCGCTGAGCAGCGGGCGGGTGGCGCTGATGGGTGGCCTGGCCACGCCGATTCAGCGCTGGCTGGACGACGATATTCAGGCCCGGCTGGTGACGCCGCAGGGCGATGCCCTGAGCGGCGCGCTGATACTGGCGCAGCAGCTGGCGCCTGTCCGATTACCGATCTGACGCTGGCGGAGCCTCTTCCGCCAGATAACCCGAGGAACTTATGACCGCTCCCAACGTAACCGCGCGCATTCTGCGGTTGATTGTTGAAAATGCGCCGATCAGCCAGTCAGACCTGAAAGTCCGAAGCGGACTCAGCATGTCGACCGTGTCGCAGGCCACTAATCGCCTGCTGGCGCAGGAGATTGTGCAGGAGCTGGGGCTGCGTCGCGTATCGATGGGGCGGCCAAAAACCCTGCTGGGCCTCAATCCCGATCGCGCCAGCGTGATTGGCATTCAGCTCAATGCGGAACGTAATCTTATCGTCATGACCGATCTCAGCGGCAATCTGCTGGGCGAACAGCAGATGCCCACTGGCACGCTGACACCCCGCCAGCTTGGCGATGCGCTGGCGAAATTCCTGCGCGGCGTGGAGGAGAAGCGGGTCGGTGCGATTGGTCTGGCACTGTCGGGTCTGGTGGATGCTGAAAATGGCTACTGCATCCGCTCTAAAGTGCTCGACTGGGACAACGTCCCGATTGCGCGTCTGTTGGAAGAACGTTTCTCACTGCCGGTATTTATCGAGAACGACGCCAACGCGATGGCAATGGCGGCGCTGGTGTTTGGTCAGCTTGGCAATGCACAGTCGGCGGTGATCGCCACCTATGGCAAAGGGATTGGTGCGGGCATCATCCTGAATCGTCAACTCTACCGTGGTCGTCACGGCAAAGCGGGCGAGATTGGCAATGGGCTGGTGGGGGACGGCTCGCTGCGTCTGCTGGAGGATGTCGCCTCATCGCGTGCCATTCTGCAGCGGCTTGCAGCGCAGGAACCGGTGGAAGGCCTCACGTTGCAGGCGCTGGATCAGCGTCCTGCGCCTGAGGTACTGGCGGTGCTGGAAGAAGCAGGACGTGAGCTGGGCATTTCGCTGGCGAACCTGTCAGTGGCCTACGATCCGGATGTGGTTTATCTGGCGATGGAGCCGCACATGGCGTCGCGCATTCTGCTCGATCACATCACTCAGAGCTTCCAGGCCTACCGGCTTAAACTGACGCCACAGATGACGCCGCTGCAGTTCCTGACGGAATCGAACCGGATGTGGGCGCTGGGTGCGGCGGGTTTTGCCGTCAACCGGCTGCTTGATCTGCTGGCAGCGCAGGCCGATGAAGAGCCGGTCACCTGAGTGATCTCTCAAATAAAAAAACGGACACTGCGGCGCCCGTTTTTGTTTCCACGCGTTCTTAGCGCAGGCGCAGTCCCTGCTCATCAAACAGCAGGCAGTGCGCGGCAGAAAAGCCCAGTTCAACCTGGGTTCCGAGCTCGCGCGTCGTCGCCTCGCGCTCTTCCACGACCAGCATCTGTTCACGCCCGATATCCAGGTAGAGATAGTTGGTGTGACCCAGCATCTCGCCATAAGCCAGCTCGCCGTGAAAGCGCAATGCGTCCGGCGTCTGCGCGGCAGGCTGGAAATGTTCAGGACGAATGCCCAGCGTGACGGTTTGTCCCTCGCGGCAGTCGGCGGCGATTTTCAGCACCAGCCCCTCAATCTTCAGTTCCGGCACCCGCAGTTGCACTTCCCCCGCACCCGTGGCGCTGATTTCCGCCCGCAGAAAGTTCATTTTTGGTGAGCCGATAAAACCGGCGACAAACAGATTATCCGGGTCGTGATAAAGCGTCAGCGGTGCACCGACCTGCTCAATGCGGCCCTGACGCAGCACCACGATGCGGTCAGCCAGCGTCATTGCCTCCAGCTGATCGTGGGTGACATAAATCATGGTGTTGCCAAGCGAGGCGTGCAGCCGGGCAATCTCAATGCGCATCTGCAGGCGCAGCTCTGCATCAAGGTTAGAGAGTGGCTCATCAAACAGGAAGATGCGCGGATGACGGATAATCGCCCGGCCAATTGCCACGCGCTGCCGCTGTCCGCCAGAGAGCGCACGCGGCAGGCGGTCGAGCAGTTCGGTGAGATGCAGGCGGGCGGCCGTCTGGGCTATCGCCTCGTTAATCTCCGCTTTGGACTTTTTCATTACCTCCAGCGGATACGCCAGGTTGCCGCGCACCGTCATGTTGGGGTAGAGCGCATAAGACTGAAACACCATAGCAATGCCGCGCTCAGTGGCGGGCTGCTGTGTCATGTCCTGCTCCTCAATCAGCAACTGCCCGCTGCTGATCTCCTCCAGCCCGGCGATCATCCGCAGCAGCGTCGACTTGCCGCAGCCAGATGGCCCAACAAACACGACAAATTCGCCACTGTTTATCGTCAGATCGATGCCATGAATGACATTGACGTGTTCATACGACTTCTTCACATTCTGCAAGCGCAGGCTGGTCATCGGCTACCTCACTCAGAGTAACTGGCCCATGTAGATGGCATTGCTGCGCATGATTGGGGTAAACCCCATGCGCGCATAGAAGGCACAAACCTGCTCGTTCTGCAGGCTGACGCCAAGATGAACACCACTGACGCCAGCAGCGCGGAGCGCCGCCAGTTCATGCTCAATCATCCGGCGACCCCAGCCGCCTTTCTGTGCCGCCGGCAGCAGGTTGATATGCAGATGAGCAGGCCACTGCGTCACCAGGATCTCAGCGGCCTGGTCGGGATGGCGTATCGAATCGAGCACTTTGCTGTCGAGCGGGGCACTGGCGCTGCGATCGCGATATTTCTCCTGCAACTGCGGCCACCATTCGGCCTGAAGCTGCGCTTCAAACGCGCGGGTATCCGGCGCGGCGACCACGTAACCCTGCACCTCACCGTCCTGCTCCAGTACAAAAGCAAAGTCCGGCGCAAAATGCGCATAGGGCACGGCAAAACGCTGGCCGGGATAGTCAGGATCGGAGTAGAGCGCGCGGGCATCGCCGCCCGCATCGGCTGTTTCCAGGCAGATGCGGTAGAGCGCCGGGTAGTCCGCCGGTGTGGCCGGACGAATGACACCTTGATTCGCCATGGTGAGTTCTCGTGAGTGAGGGAACCGGTCAGGGATTGAACAGCTCCGCAGGTAAAAGTTACGTTAATGAAAGTGGACTTAGTTTTCAAGATAGAATAATTACCTTATCGCACTAACGCAGGCGGTTCGGCAATGTTTACCGGCATCGGGATGCACAACTGTGATCGCCAACACGCCCGGAACAGGGCGGCTGGCGGCAGATTCACGGCCGGTCAAAAGAGAAAAGTGTGAGCGTGATAGGATTTTCATATGTTTTATCAGGACGTTATTTTGCGATTATTCCTCTGGCATCTCCTGCTGCAGAAAAAGCGGCTGGCGACGTGCCGCCACGGTTAATGGCGTAAAAGCCAGCGCGGCGTGCTGATTTTCGCGCCATGTCGCTGATTATTTGCGCGTGCTCACAGCCTGACAATTCGGTCGGCAGGCTGTTTGACTTTATTTTTTTATTAAAGTAAGTATGAGTGAGTGCGTTTGTGTGCGGCTGCAGCCTGCAGGATGTCAGGCGGTGAGATGAAAGGATGCCGACCCTGGTCTGAAGAAGGTGAGCATAATGTCTGTTTCTTCCGTTCGTTCGTTCCGAATTCGCAATGTGGGTCGGCTGCTGGTAGCGGGCCTGCTGGCGGGCAGCGTCTCTCATGCCGCCCACGCTGCTGTCACTCTGAATGAGTGGGATATCTACAACTACCCTGAGCAGACCGCTGCGGTGGATGAAGGGATTAAAGAGTTCTCACAGCAGAATCCCGGCATCGTGATTAACCGCTCGGTTCACTCCTTTGAAGATACCCGTATTCCGCTGAAGCTGGCACTGACTGCCGGTGATGGCCCGCAGATCGCCCAGGTCAACCAGGGCGGCGGCGATATGGGTTCGCTGGTTAAAGATAAGCTGTTGCTGCCGCTCGATAGCTATGCCGCCAGCGACGGCTGGACTACCCGCTTCCCGGACTCGATTCTGAAACGTAACCGCTGGTCAGACAGCGGCGAGTTTGGTAGCGGCAAGCTGTATGGCATCGCCAGCCTGGGCGAAATGGTCGGGCTCTATTACAACAAAGCGGTGCTGGACAAAGCGGGCATTGCGGTGCCGAAAACGCTGGCTGAGCTGGAGAGTGCCATGGCGAAGCTGAAACAGCAGGGCACCGCGCCGATGATGCTCGGCCTGCTGGATGGCAACATGGGCCAGCAACTGCTTAGCACGCTATGGCAGGCGCAGATTGAAAGCCATGACCGCAAGACGCTGGATAATCTGATTTACGATGTGGGCGGCACCTTCAAAGACAGCAAGCTGGTCAATGCCGCCACGATGATGAAGAGCTGGACCGACAAAGGCTACTTCTTCCCTGGCTTCCAGGGCATTGGTCACGACGATGCGGCGACGCTGTTCCAGAACGGTCAGGCTGCGTTCCTGGTCAGCGGCACCTGGTATCTCGGCCAGTTTAAAGACAACAAAGATATTCACTTCGCCGCGATGCCTGCCGGTGAAGGCGTGAAACAGCCGCTGATGGTGGGCGGGACCGATCTGGCGTTCTCAATTACCAGCACCGCCAAAGGCAAAGATCAGCAGGAGGGTGCAGCGAAGTTCATCAACTATATGGTCTCTGATGCCATGGCGAACCGCTGGCTGAAAGTGGGCTTCCTGCCGGCCAGCACGAACAAAGCGGCCAAAATGCCAGCGGATAATCCGCTGCTGGCGGAAGCATATCAGGTCTGGCTGACGCTCAACGACTACGACGGTTTAGGCCACTACGTGGACTGGGCAACACCGACCATGAACGCCGAGCTGAATCAGAACGTCCAGCTGCTGCTGGCGGGTCGTCAGACCCCCGATCAGATGGTGGTGAATTTTGATAACAACTATCAGCGTTACCTGAAAACCCTGAAGCATTAAGCCGGAGGCCCGGCGAACAGCCGGGCCTGAGCATCGTTCTGAACCACGAGTAGGGTTATGTTGAATTTAAGCAGCTGGCGTAATTTCCTCTATGTTCTGCCTGCGGTGCTGGTCTATGCGGTGTTTCTGCTGTTCCCGCTGCTGGCCTCGCTGGGCATCAGTTTTACCGAATGGGACGGCACCTCACTGCCGGTGTTTAGTGGCATCAGCAACTACATGCGGATGTTCAGCGATCCGGTGTTCTGGATTGCGCTGGGCAATAACGCCATCCTGATGCTGTTCTATACCCTGTTGCCGATTGGCGTCGGCCTGCTGCTCTGCAGCTTTCTGTATGACACGCGCAACAATAACGAACGTAGCGTGCTGCGCATTCTCTTCTTCCTGCCCTATATCATGCCAATGGCGGTGCTGGGTGTAGTATGGCGCTGGCTCTATAACCCGGCGTTTGGCCCCATCGACCAGATATTACGCGCGATCGGATTGCCCCAGCTGGCGCTCTCCTGGCTGGGTGATTTTACCTGGGCGCTGCCCGCTGTCGGTCTGGTCGCGACCTGGTACTTCTTCGGCTTCTGTCTGGTGCTGTTTATGGCAGGCCTGCAGCGTATGGATCCCTCACTGCTGGAAGCCGCCGATCTGGATGGCTCATCGCGCCGTCAGAAATTTATGCGTATTACGTTGCCCGGCCTGCGGCCCGAGCTGCGGATTGCGCTGCTGCTGACGGTGATCGCCAGCCTGAAAGCCTTTGACCTGGTCTATGTGATGACGCAGGGCGGCCCTGGCACCTCCACCATGGTCACCAACATCTTTATGTATAAGCAGGGCTTTGACCTGCACTATTTTGGCTACGCCTCGTCGGTGGCGGTGTTCAGCATGATTATTGTTTTAGGGATCAACTATCTGATTCATCTGGCCTTAAAGGAGCGTTACTGATGCGAAGCACGCCGGTGATTTCACGCGCGCTGATCTGGATCGTGGCGCTGATGACGATTCTGCCGTTTCTGATGGCGCTGATGACCTCGTTTAAAACCCAGATGGAGCTGTTTCAGGGCATCTTCACGCTGCCAGCCTCGCTGAATTTCAAAAACTACGTGACCGCGTGGCAGCAGGGACACTTTAACGTCTACTTCCTCAACTCGGTGCTGGTGGTGATTCCGGTCGTACTGTTCAGCGTGCTGCTGGGTATTCTGGCTGGTTTTGGTTTCGCCTGGCTGAAGATCCCCGGTAAAAAAGTGATTGGGGCGATGCTGGCCCTGGGGATGGTGCTGCCGAGTGAAGCCTTTATCATTCCGCTCTATCACGAGCTGCGCTGGATGGGGCTCACCAACACCTATCTGGCGCTGATCCTGCCGCAGATTGCCCTGTCGCTGCCCTTTACCACGCTGATGATCGCCAGCGCGTTTCAGCAGGTGCCGAAAGAGCTGGTAGAAGCGGCGGTGATGGATGGGGCGTCGCGGGTCAAAATTCTGTGGGGCATTCTGGTGCCGGCAATCTGGCCAACGCTGTCGACGCTGGGGCTGCTGCTGTTTATCTGGACCTGGAACGAGTTTCTGATCCCACTGATTCTGGTCAACAAGGATGAGCTGCGCACGCTGCCGATTGGCATGATGTTTTTCCAGAACAAAAACACCATCGACATTCCGGTGCTGATGGCGGGCGCAATGATTGTGATTATGCCGCTGATCGTGGTGTTCCTGATTTTCCAGCGCAAGTTTATCAGCGGCGTCACTGAAGGGGCCGTGAAGTAATTTGTGATATCCCGCACGAAACGGCGTACTGGCGACCAGACAAAGGTTTCCCGCGCCGTGTCGTGCTGGAATTTCTCCTCCTCAATCCTGCGGGAGACGCATGATGCACCTTTCCCTTGCTGATTTTCATCCTGTCGCCGATGGCGAAACCCCGGACACGGCCGTGCTGCAGCGCGCCATGGATCAGATTGCGGCGGCCGGCGGGGGGCGTCTTACCCTGCCTGCCGGGCGTTATCGCAGCGGCTGCCTGAATCTGCCATCTGATTTTGAACTGCACCTGGAAGCGGGTGCGGTGCTGATCGCCAGTCCGCGGCTGGCTGACTACCAGGCGGTGCAGGCACTCAGCTGTGCTGAGAAGTCCCATAACGTGCTGCTCTATGCGCTGGGCCAGCGCAATATCACTATCAGCGGCACTGGCCGCATCGATGGCGAGGGTGAAGCCTGGTTCGCCGCTGAGCGGGATGAGCAGGGTTATCGCCTGCCGCGTCCTGACCGGCCGCGCATTATCGTGTTTGAAGATTGCGAGCAGGTGACGCTGACCGCCTTTACCATCGTGCAGGCGCCAATGTGGACGGTGCATCTGGTGAGCTGTCGCCATGTGCATATCGACCATCTCACTATCGACAACGCGATGACTATGCCGAATACCGATGCGCTGGATATTGACGGATGCGAGGCGGTGTTTGTCAGCAACAGCTACCTCAGTGCCGCTGATGACGCTATCTGCATTAAAACCACCCACAAACCGGCTGCGCTGCGGCGTCCGGCGCGGCAGATTATGATCACCAACTGCCTGCTTCGCAGTTACAGCTGTGCCTTTAAAATCGGCACCGAAACCTGGGATGATGTGGAAGATGTCACGGTGACCGGCTGCACCATTTTTGATTCCAACCGGGGTATCGGCATTCTGTCGCGTGACGGCGGTGCAATGCGGCGTCTGCTGTTCAGTAACCTGACCTTTGCCTGTCACCATGCGCCGCCCTGTCACTGGGGCAAAGCCGATCCGCTGCATATTTCTGTGCGCCATCGCGATCCCGCCATCACGCCTGGCGTCGTGGAGCAGGTGCAGTTCAGCAACATGACGGGCGTGGCGGAAGGGGCGATTAATCTGCATGCGGCAGAACCGGGCTGGATACGCGATGTGGTTATCAGCCAGCTTCAGATGCGGCAGACCGTGTCGCCGATGACGCAGGGACACTATGACGTGCGACCACCCTGTAACCCCGACTCACCGACCGGCATGGGGCTGGATAACGCCTACAAACTTGACCCGAAAACCGGTGAAGCCTTTGGCGTAGAGCGCTATCCCGGCGGTTTGCCGGGCCTGTTTGCGCGCGGGGTAGAGAACCTGCAACTGCACAACCTGGTGATCAACAGGCCCGCGCCGTTACCGCCAGGCTGGCATGCTGAATGCGTGGTGCAGTTGCCGGACTGATTTACAGCGCGGCGGCGATGACCGCGCCGAGCTCTTCGGTGCTGGCGTTGCCGCCGAGGTCGCGCGTCAGATGCTCTCCCGCCGCCAGCGTACGTTCAATTGCATTTAACACCGCATCACCCGCCGCTTTGTAGCCGAGATGCTCCAGCATCATCGCCCCACACCAGATCTGCCCGATAGGATTGGCGATGCCTTTGCCTGCGATATCCGGCGCAGAACCGTGAACCGGCTCAAACAGGCTGGGAAACAGGCCTTCCGGGTTAATATTGGCGGAGGGCGCAATGCCAATGGTGCCGGTACAGGCCGGGCCGAGATCGGAGAGGATATCCCCAAACAGGTTGCTGGCCACCACTACATCAAACCAGTCCGGGTGCAGCACGAAGTTGGCGGTAAGAATATCAATATGATACTTGTCGACGCGAACCTCGGGGAACTGGCCGGACATCGCTTCGACGCGGCTGTCCCAGTAAGGCATGGTGATAGCGATGCCGTTGGATTTGGTGGCGGAGGTCAGGTGCTTCTTCGGCCGGCTCTGCGCCAGCTGATAAGCAAACTTCAGGATGCGATCAACACCAGTGCGCGTCATCACCGTCTCCTGAATCACCACTTCACGGTCGGTGCCAGGGAACATGGTGCCACCCACGCTGGAGTATTCACCTTCGGTGTTTTCACGCACCACATAGAAGTCGATGTCGCCAGGCTGACGGTTTGCCAGCGGCGCTTTCACCCCTGGCATCAGTCGCACCGGACGCAGATTGACGTACTGGTCGAACTCACGGCGGAACTGTAGCAGCGAGCCCCACAGTGAAACATGGTCGGGCACCACATCGGGCCAGCCGACCGCGCCAAAATAAATCGCGTCAAAGGCTTTCAGTTGCGGAAACCAGTCGTCAGGCAGCATTTTGCCATGCTGCTGCCAGTAGTCAGCGCTGGCGTAATCGAACCACTCCCAGCGCAGCGGAATGTTAAATTTCTCAGCAGCCGCATTCATTACACGGACGCCTTCCGGCATCACTTCTTTGCCGATGCCATCGCCAGGGATCACAGCAATAGAGTAGATTTTATCAGTCACAGGGCACCTTTCCGGTTGATGTTCGAATTGTGTACGCAGTATAACTGTCGATTCCGGGGAAATAATGAGCCTGAAAGGCAATCCATTGTTGAATCAAAGTAGAGAATCCCGCACCTCCACTGATGACTTAGCCTTCTTTGTTCGCCTGGCCGCGCTGGATAGTCTGACTGCGGCGGCGCGCGAACTGGGCCTGTCACTGGCAGCGGTAAGCAAACGTCTGAGCCAGCTGGAGCAGCGCCTTGGTGTGCAATTGCTGCGCCGCACCACACGCCGGCTGGAACTGACGCCGGAAGGCCGCCGTTATCTGGCGGGCGCGCGTCCGCTGCTGGATCAGCTTGCGGCGCTGGAAGAGGCGGTCAGCGGTGAAACAGCCCAGCTGCGCGGCACCCTCAACATCAACGCCTCCTTTGGTTTTGGCCGTCGCCATATCGCGCCCTGCGTCTCGGCTTTTGCCGCGCTGCATCCGCAGCTCTCACTGTCGTTACAACTCAGCAGCCAGCCGCTAAATTTTCTTGATGCGCACATGGATATCGATATCCGCGTTGGGGAGCCGCCTGACTCGCGGCTGGTGGCACGTAAGCTGCGAACCAATCCGCGTATCCTCTGCTGTTCGCCCGCCTATGCTGCCCGGCACGGCCTGCCTGCCACTGTGCGCGATCTGGCGCAGCACAACTGCATTTTACTGCGTCAGCACGACAGCGATTTTACCCTGTGGCGGCTGACCTGCGGTGAACAGAGCATCAGCCAGAAAGTGCGCGGCAGCCTGATCACCAACGATGGTGAAGTAGCGATGCGGCTGGCGATGGATGGACATGGCATTCTGCTGCGTTCCTGGTGGGATGCGCAACACAGCCTGGCTGTGGGCGAATTGTTGCCGGTGCTACCGGACTGGCAGGCACCTGATGGTGATATCTTTGCGGTCTGGCAGGCGCAACGCCAGCTTCCGGCTCGTATTACCGCGTTTGTGGCGTTTTTGCAGAATAATCTTCAGGTTGTTGATTAGTCGAGGTTATAAATTGATTGACGGGCACAGAAAAGCGCCTGTGGACAATAAATATACCGCATTAAGCTGATTCGGTTGCTTCAGGGTGCCGTTGCGTTTACACCCTTTTTAGTGATGCGTATGATTCTCATTCTTTTTCTTCCCTGCCTGCCCGCTGTGTTGCGGCCTGCCGGGAGCAGCAGATGGATAGGGGAGTTAACTATGAAAGCGTTGTTCAGCTCGCGTAAAGCGGCACTCGCACTGGCGATAGTCACCACCTTCAGCCTGACGGCGTGCCAGATGAGAGCGAAAAAAGTGGATGGCAATGCGCTGATGGTGATGCAGCCCTCCAGCCCCGACAATCTGATTCAGCGCGAGCTGGGCGACGGATTATATGAGATGGCGTATCTGCCCGCCAAAAATACGCTCTATGTGGCCAGTGCGCCCGAGGGCAAGGATATCAGTGGCGGTATGATCTATCGTCTTGATGGCACCACGCTGCAAAGCACCGGGGCGGGGCATTACGATCTGAAAAATGCGGGTCTGAGCAGTGGACAGGATGGCAGCGCGCTTTACACCACCCAATCAGTGGATGGTGGCATCGCTAAGATCGATCCCGATACCGGCAACGTGCTGAAGCGCCTGATGTTTGACGAGAAGAATGAGAAAGGATCGCCGGTGAAAACCCGCGAGATCTTTCTGCATGACGGGCTGCTCTATGTCGGCGGCGCAGACGAACCTGGCGTGATCTGGGTCGTTGATGCGAAAACCCTGACGCTGAAAGCCCGGATTAAAAATGCTGGCAAAGGTGTTACAGGCATTATCTTCTCGCCAGTCAGCGATCGCATTTATGCGGCGAACGGCAGCGGTGAAATCCTGGTGATCAATCCGCGCAATCACAAAATCGAGCAGCGCCTGACGGCAGGTGATGGGCAGGACACTCAGTTCCTGAATATGGCAGAAGATCCGGCAACCGGTCGCCTGTTTGTCACGGATAACGCCAAAGAGAAAAATACCCTGGTGTTTGATGAGCGCAGCGGCAAGGTGATTCAGCGCCTTGATCCAGGCGATTCAGTGGGGATTAAGTTTAACGGTAAGCGCAATGAGATTTATATCAGCCAGCGCGAATCGAAGAAGGTGCTGCAGCTGGATGGCACCACGTATGAAGTGAAAAACAGCTGGTCGTTTGAGGGGCATCCAGAAAGCCTGCTGGTCTCACCGGACGGCCAGACACTGTATGTGACTCTGAAGCAGGGCTTCAATGACGACCACAGCCATCAGCTTCTGGATGGCGTGGCGCGTATCACGCTGCAATAAAAAAGGCGGCATCGCTGCCGCCTGAAGTCTTACTTAGCTACACCCTCGACCAGCACCACGCGATAGTTCGCGCCTTTCAGACGGTGCGCTTTGGCAGCCTGATATTCCGGGCTGTCATACCATGCATGTGCTTCTTCACGGCTCGCGAATTCCAGAATTACCACACCTTCTGCTTCCTGACCTTCCAGCGTTTCCAGCTCGCCATAAAAGGCGAGAGGGTTGATCTGATGATCGCCGCGCGCCTGGCCCGCTTTCTCGGCGTAGATCGCCATTTCGTCCTGGTTCAGGGTGTTATCACGAATAAATACAACGTATGCACTCACAGGTCTCTCCTTACGCTTTTTTATCCTGGGTTTTGGTATCGAAGTCAGCCGCATCATGACGCTCATGCAGCTGATCGGCCGGGTCGCCCATGACGCGGTTGACCTTGCGGCCACGAATAACGGCAGGACGCTGTGCGATCTCTTTCGCCCAGCGAACCACATTTTTATAGGACTGCACATCCAGGAATTCGGCTGCGCCATACTGGTCATTCAGCACCATGTTGCCGTACCACGGCCAGGTGGCGATGTCAGCGATGGTGTAGTCATCACCCGCCAGATAGCGGTTATCAGCCAGCCGACGATCCAGCACATCAAACTGACGCTTCGCTTCCAGTGTGAAGCGGTTGATGGCGTACTCAATTTTTTCTGGCGCGTAGTGATAGAAATGACCGAAACCGCCGCCGAGATAAGGCGCTGAGCCCTGCAGCCAGAACAGCCAGTTCAGGGTTTCAGTACGGCCAGCGATATCTTTCGGCAGGAAGTAGCCAAACTTTTCCGCCAGATAGAGCAGGATATTGCCGGATTCAAATACCCGAATCGGCGGCGTTGCGGAGTGGTCGCTCAGCGCAGGGATTTTCGAGTTCGGGTTCACATCGACAAAACCGCTGGAGAACTGATCACCTTCGCCGATACGGATCAGCCAGGCATCATATTCAGCATCGTTGACGTTAAGTGCCAGCAGCTCTTCCAGCAGGATGGTGACTTTCTGGCCGTTAGGCGTGCCGAGCGAATAGAGCTGTAAAGGATGTTTACCGACCGGCAACGCTTTTTCATGGGTGGGACCTGCAAACGGACGATTAGTTTTCGCGCCGTTACCTTTGGCTTCAGGGTCCCAGGTCCAGACTTTTGCGGGCTGATATGCATTTTCCGACATAATGAAAGTTCGCCTTATGGTGTGGTATTGGTCTGGAGTGTAGCAGGTGCTGCAAAGGGGGTTTAACTCTGCTGGCTGTGCGAGGGTGTGCTAAAACGGGGCGAGCTCAGGCGGGTCGCGGCATCAGAGAAAAGTGAATAAAAGTGTGTCAGGCGGGGCGTTTGTTGTCCTGAACAGACATTACCGTGCAGCCAGCCATGACTGCACGGCAGGTCGGTTACAGCAGTTCGCGCTCAATCAGTTCGCGGGTTTCAATCGCCTGAACTTTCATCTTTTCCGGATAGCCAAACAGAGACGCTGCGATGATCGGTTCACCGCCGACTTTATGGGTGCGGGTAGCAAAGCCGGTGTCGCGCAGCGTTTTGAACAGGGTATCGAAGTCCACTTCGCCTTCGCCCACGCCAACATGCTGGTGGATGGTGGCATCCACGCCTGGCGGGTTAACGATATAGCGACAGTGTTTTGTATGGTTCATGGTATCGGCGATCAGCATGTGCGACAGATCGTCACCCGCGTACTCCAGCATCGGTTTCACATCCCCTTTGCCTTTGTCATAGAAGAAAGTGTGTGGCGCGCTGTAGATATACTTTACGTTATCGCTGCGGAACGACTTCACGATATCCACGGTTTCGTTGTTCTCTTCGCAGAAATCCCACGGATGCGCCTGAATTTCGACGCGGATGCCTTCACGTTCGATGATCGGCAACAGCTCTTCCATCGAGCGATAGAACATCTCTTCACAGATTTCCGGTTCGTTAGGGGTGCCGGAGAGTTCGGTGTTAATCACCTGCACACCCATCTCAACCGCAATCTCAATCATCCGCTTCCAGTTCTTCACCGCTGCCTGACGGCGCAGCTCATCCGGACCTGACCAGCGGTAAACAACGATAAACGAGGAGATCTCCAGCCCGGTGGCGCTTAACGCATTTTTATACTCGGTGATGATTTCACGGCTGGCTTTAGGATGTTTATAAAACGGGTTGATCTGCGGATGTGGCGACTGTTCGATATATTTGTATCCCCAGTCGGCTACCTGATGAACCATACGGGTGATGCCTAAATCTTTGATTACATCCACATCAAAAGCGATTTTCATCTTTCTGCTCCGGGCACATTAAAGTTGCTGTTCTTCATTGAAGGTGATGCCAATCTGCTGCCTGACGTTGTCCATCGCAGCCAGGGTGATAATCGCCTGGTCAAGCGAATGGACAGGGGAGTCGGTCAGGTTCTGGCCGATACACCAGGCGAAGTGGTTAATTTCATGGCTGAGCTGTTCATAGCGGTTAGTGGGTTCCTGCCATTGCAGGCAGTGACGCCGGTCGCTGGAGGTCAGGGTGAAGTTACCAGGCGCATAGAACTGGCCCGTCAGCTCCAGCGTGGCGTCGCGACCGGCGATCACCGCACCGCCTGGCGTGTTGCTGAACAGCGTGGTATTCAGTACCGACTGCATGCCGTGCCGATGGGTAAACAGCATCGACGTCTGACCATTAACGCGGCCATTCGGGACGGGCTGACCACGGGCGACGATCGTTTCAGGCGCACCGCCGCCCACAAACACACTCAGCGCCACCAGATAACTGCCGAGGTCAAGCATTGGGCCGCCCGCCAGATCGGCATTGAAAATGCGATGATCCGGCGTGAAAAACTCACCATGATCGGCAATCAGGGTGTGGACCTCACCGGGTACGCCATCCTCCAGCAACTGACGGATGACGTCATACTTCGGCGTGAAGTTGCACCACATCGCCTCCATGCAGAGCAGGTTCGCGGCAGCGGCGGCCTGTTTAAGCTGCGTTGCCTGCTGCGCATTCAGCGCCAGCGGCTTTTCAATCAGCAGAGACTTTCCGGCGGCAATCGCGCGCAGACCGTCGGGGAAATGGTGGTTGTGAGGCGTAGCGATATAGACCGCATCAACATCCTCCCGCGCCAGCAGCGCATCCAGGCTGCCTGTGGCATGGCCGATTGCCCATTTGGCAGCAAAGGTCTGTGCTTTTACCGGGTCACGTGCGGCGACTGCCGTGATCTGCTGCCGGGTATGCCGACGCAGAGCATGGGCAAAATGATCGGCTATCCAGCCCGGCCCGATAATGCCCCAGCGCAGACGCGGAACCTGGCTGGCATCCGTTATGCGTGGAGCCGGAAGCGTTGAAGGGAACATAGCTTTTCCTTTTTTACGTACGGGCAGGTGGTGCTCAGGACTCCACTATAGAAAGCCCGCCGTCGTCGCTCTAACCTTTTAATGATGTGATCCCATCAACCGAATCGGTGTGGGATTTTTATCCGTTTTAGCAAATAGATGTTTTGAAGAGAATGCAGAAAGAAATGAATGTTTCATTTTGCGAGGGTGATCAAGGTTAGCACTGATTTTCTATCAAAAAAATGAGAGGAAATGGCCGTGTCACGATAAAGTGTTGATGGCTTATTTAACAGAATCTAAAAGCGTAGCCGTCAGCTAACGCTACCGATAGCAGCAGGGAGAAGGATAATGTCTAAAGTGACGATGACCGCGATCGCGCAGGCGGCGGGCGTGGGTGTGGCGACGGTAGACCGGGTGCTGAACCGCCGTGCGCCGGTTCGCAGCTTGACTGAGCAGAAGGTGCTGGCGGCGGCGCGCGAGCTGGGTTATCGCCTGACGCAGGCACACAGTCAGGCCATCCCGACGCTGGCTGAGGCTCCACTGCGCGTGAGCTTTATCCTGCTGCCTGCCCGCTATTCATTTTATCAGCAACTGGGCGAAGCGCTGAAACAGCAGCTTAAGATGCATCAGCCACAGGGCCGCGAGCCTGAATTCTGCTGGCATGACATTCACGAAGTGGACGCGGTGGCGCAGTCGCTGCGTCAGCTGGCTCAGTGCAGTGATGTGATTGCGCTGGTGGCGCTGGATCATCCGCTGATTCGTCATGCCATTCAGGATGTGTCACGACTGGGTGTTCGGGTTTACGCGCTATTCTCCGATTTCTCGCCCTGTGAGCATGCGGGGTTTATCGGCATTGATAATCAAAAAGCGGGGCGCACTGCCGCATGGATGGCGCAGCATCTGCTGCGTAAGCCGGGATGCGTCGGAGTACTGCTGGGCGATCACCGCTTTACCTGCCAGGAGAGCAGCGAGATCAGTTTTCGCTCCTATCTGCGTGAGTCGGGCATCAGTCAGCGGGTACTGGAACCGTTAAAGACTTTTGAGTCGTCAGAGGGTGGCTATCAGGCAACCCGCCAACTGCTGGAGACCCATGATGATCTGGTGATGATTTATGCGCCCTGCGGCGGCATAGAGGGTGTGGTGCGGGCGCTGCGTGAGAGCGGGCGCCGGGAGATCGATCTGCTGTGCCACGGTCCGCTGCCGGGTGATGAACTGGCGCTGATTGACGGCACCATCACGCTGATGCTGCGTCATCGCCTTGATGCCATGGCAGAGGCGGTCATACATACTTGTCTCCACAGCCGATCGGAGCAGCACGACCATTTTGCGCAGGTCACCGTGCCGTTTGAGATCGTGACGCGTGAAAACCTGTAAAAAGAGCAGGTTAGCCTATATTTGATAGTAATCTATCATTTATCGCAATTTTTAAACGCGATCTCTATCAAAAAATGAAGCTTTCATTGTTGTCCAGGATGAAATTTTTATTTGATACTGCCCGCAGTTCTCACTGCACAGGCAGATATCATGACCTTTCATATTGCTAATGCGCCCTGTAGCTGGGGCGTGGATGATCCCGCTAATCCCTGGCTACCGCCGTTTCACAAAGTCCTGACCGAGGCCGCGCAGGCTGGCTACCCCAGCATCGAACTCGGCCCCTGGGGTTATCTGCCAGTGAATGCCGATGAGCTGACCCGGCAGCTTAATGCCCACTCGCTTTCGCTGGTGGCGGGGACGATTTTTGATGATTTAGTCAGTGAGGCGCATTTTCCGGCGCTGGTGACGCTGACTCACAATTTGTGTCGCACGCTCGCCAGCGTGCCGACAGCCGCCAGAACACCTGGAGCCAGCGCGCCTTATCTGGTGATCATCGACTTCGGCAATCCGGAGCGGGCGAAATATGCGGGTCAGTCAGAAAAAGCGCCACGCCTTTCCGCGGATGACTGGCAGTGCATGATGCAGCACATCACTATTCTGAGCGAGATTGCCTGGCAGGAGTATGGCGTGCGGCCAGTGATCCATCCGCATGCGGGTGGCTGCATAGAGTTTGCCGATGAGCTGGCGCAGCTGGTCTCTGACATTCCGCATGAGGTCGCTGGTTTATGCCTGGATACGGGCCATCTCTATTACGCCGGCATGGATCCGGTGGCGTCGCTGGAACAGTACTGGTCGCGCATCGATTACCTTCATTTTAAAGACGTCAATCAGCAGATCTGGCGTGACGCGCGCTCTCGCGGACTCGACTTTTTCACCGCCTGCGCACAGGGCGTGATGTGTCCGCTCGGGCAGGGCGCAATCGACTATCCGGCGGTGCGTAGGCTGCTGACTGAGCGTAATTATCAGGGCTGGATCACCATCGAACAGGAGCGTGATCCGCGCCATGCCGACACCAGCCTGCGGGATGTTAAAGCCAGCCTGGACTATCTCCGATCAACCGGATTCTGAGGACAACAGCATGATTAACGGTAAAAAAGCGGCTAATCGCTCACTTCGCTGGGGCATGATCGGTGGCGGCGGCACCAGTCAGATTGGTTATATCCATCGTTCGGCGGCACAGCGTGACGGTAACTTTGTGCTGCTGGCGGGCGCGTTTGATCTTGATGCGGTACGTGGGCGCGAGTTCGGTCAGGCGCTGGGTGTGGCACCTGAACGCTGTTATCCTGATTATGCCAGCCTGTTCGCCGGGGAAGCAGGGCGCGAAGATGGCATAGAAGCGGTGTCGATCGCCACACCTAACAATACCCATTTCGCCATCTGTCGGGCGGCACTCAATGCCGGGCTACATGTTGTATGCGAGAAGCCGCTCTGTTTTACGGTCGAAGAGGCCGATGAGCTGGAGCAGCTAAGTCGTGAGAAGCAGAAAATTATTGGCGTCACTTATGGTTATGCCGGGCATCAGTTGGTTCATCAGGCCAGAGAGATGATTGCCGAAGGGGCCCTGGGAGAGATCCGCATCGTGAATATGCAGTTTGCTCATGGCTTCCATAATGAAGCGGTGGAGCTACAGAGTGAAAGCACCCGCTGGCGGGTCGATCCGCGTTTTGTTGGCCCGAGTTACGTGTTAGGCGATCTGGCGACGCATCCGCTATTTATCGCTGAAACGATGTTGCCGCAGTTAAAAGTGACGCGTCTGCTCTGTTCCCGCCAGAGCTTTGTCACGTCGCGTGCACCACTGGAGGATAACGCCTTTGTGATGATGGAGTATGACAACGGCGCGGTCGGCACGCTCTGGGCGTCGGCGGTAAATGCCGGATCGATGCATGGGCAGAAGATCCGCGTGGTTGGATCGAAAGCCAGTCTGGAGTGGTGGGATGAGCAGCCAAACCAGCTGCGATACGAAGTGCAGGGCGAACCCGTGCGGATTCTGGAGCGCGGCATGGGCTATCTCAGCCCGCGCGCGCTGGAAGAGGACCGCATTGGCGGAGGGCACTCCGAGGGATTATTTGAAGCCTGGTCGAATCTTTATCGCCGCTTCGCACTGGCTATGGATGCGACCGATCGCCACGACTCTGCCTTCCTTGAGGATTTCTGGTATCCCGATGTGCATGCCGGATTAGCGGGCGTGCGCTGGGTGGCGCAATGCGTGAAATCAGCGGATGCCGGAGCGGTGTGGGTGGCGTGCTGAAGCGAATATAACGTGAGCGAGCAGACTTTACGGCTGCGGTATAAAGTTAAGCGCTATCTCCTGTGACTGAGCATAAACCGGTTGGATCCGGGCCAGACAGCCCGTATTGGCCGGTTAATTTACTTAAAGCCCGGAACGATGACTGACAGGAAAAGTAAGCAGCAGAGCATGAGGAGTTCCAGAAATCCGATTACCTGTGCAGAGATATAGTACCTGGACGCATGACCGCCGGAGCATTAAATAATTCTGTTAAACGCTGCACATCTCATCATTGTCTGACTCACTCTGTCTGCATCCGAACGATTGTTGTTCCTGCTCATGTTTATTCAGCAGCGGCTAACATGTGCAGGTCGCAGACGTGATTTCTATTTCCCCCTCATTCATATCGTGTCATTGCACGCGTCATTTCACTATTCCGGAAACAATCTGTTAACCAGCGTTGTCATTTTAGTTCAGCAAAATAAATAACACCGATTTAACCAAGCGATTAATTTTTATTGAAACACAGTAAATGCTGTTTGTTTTTTTAAATATTTATCTTCTCCTGCTTCCCGTTTATTGAATAAAGCCATAAATCAGATATTTCGCGCAACTGATGGAAAATCGTACTGCTTAGTGATTAATGTAAATCAGCCGCTTACTGCACACCCTTATTCTGTAAGACCTTATCGGGATTCGCAGGAAAATTCTTATAAATCATCATGATGATTCGGGCTTGTTAAAATCAGCATCGGTAATATTCTGTTACATATTTCCGTTTACGCTCAGGCATTCAACGTTCCTACACTCCGTCTACTGGGTTTTATCTGAATTTTTTCATTTCAGACAAATGACTCAGAAATACCGTGTCGACATGCTGGTGAAGGGAATACGCCCGCTTTTAATTCCGGATTTCTGATTTACGTCGGATGACGTGAAACGTGAAGCTGTTCTGGCCGGGTCTTACTTTTCCGTTTATTTCTCACTGGCACTGACCGCTTCTGTCAATTCATAGAACAGGGACAACCATGTCTGACTCTTCCTTTCAGTCCGAAATACCCAAAGCGCGCATTAATTTAAAACTTGATTTGCACACGGGAGGCGCAGGCAAAAAAACCGAGCTCCCGCTGAAATTACTGGTGGCGGGCGACTTCAGTAACGGTCAGGCGTCTGCGCCCCTGTCCGAGCGCAAAAAAATTAACCTGAATAAAAATAACTTTGACGCCGTGCTTTCTGAATATTCCCCGAAAGTAAACCTGACGGTTAAAAACACGCTGGCCGGTGACGGCAGCGAAGACAACATCAGCCTGACCTTCCGTAGCATGAAGGATTTCACCCCGGAGCAGGTCTCCTGCCAGATTCCCCAGCTGAAAGCCATGCTTTCCATGCGAAGTTTACTGCGTGATTTAAAGGCGAACCTGCTGGACAACCAGACGTTCCGCAAAGCACTGGAAAACATCCTGCTCGACCCGACGCTAAGCGCAGAGCTCAGAGCCGAACTTTCAGCCCTGGCCCCTGAACAGCCATAACGATTTAACGGATTAATAAGGAAGATGCTGATGTCTGTACAAAACGGCAGTGCCGCGGCTGGCGAAGGTGTGGTGCAGGAACGTCCTGCAGCCGGCGGGATTTATGCCTCGCTGTTTGAAAAAATCAATCTGACGCCGGTCGCCGCGCTGAGTGCGCTGGACACCTGGCAGGACGCGCAGGCGATGTCGGAGGCCACGGCGGACGAGCGGCTGACGGCGGGCATGCAGGTTTTTCTGGAGTGCCTGACCAAGGCGGGCTCAAAGGTTGAAAAACTCGACAAACACCTGATTGACCACCATATCGCGGAGCTGGACTGGCAGATTAGCCGCCAGCTTGACGCCGTCATGCACCATGAGGCCTTTCAGGCAACAGAGAGCCTGTGGCGCGGCGTCAAATCCCTTGTCGACAAAACCGATTTTCGCCAGAACGTGAAGATTGAGCTGCTGGATATGTCCAAAGAAGACCTGCGTCAGGACTTCGAAGACAGCCCGGAAATCATCCAGAGCGGCCTCTATAAACACACCTATATCGATGAGTATGACACGCCGGGCGGGGAGCCGGTTGCCGCGCTGATTTCCGCTTACGAATTTGATGCGTCTGCGCAGGATGTCGCCCTGCTGCGCAGTATTTCCAAAGTGTCTGCCGCCGCGCACATGCCGTTTATCGGCTCTGCCGGCCCGAAATTCTTCCTGAAAGAGAGCATGGAGGAGGTGGCGTCCATCAGGGACATCGGCAACTACTTTGACCGCGCCGAATACATCAAGTGGAAATCGTTCCGCGAGACGGACGATGCCCGCTACATCGGTCTGGTGATGCCGCGCGTGCTGGGCCGGCTGCCGTACGGCCCGGACACCGTGCCGGTGCGCAGCTTCAGCTACGTGGAGGAAGTGAAAGGCCCGGATCACGACAAATACCTGTGGACCAGCGCCGCGTTTGCCTTTGCGTCCAACATGGTGCGCAGCTTCATCAGCAACGGCTGGTGTGTGCAGATCCGTGGCCCGCAGGCCGGGGGCGCCGTTCAGGACCTGCCGATTCATCTGTACGATCTGGGTACGGGTAATCAGGTGAAGATCCCGTCAGAGGTGATGATCCCGGAAACCCGCGAATTTGAGTTCGCAAACCTGGGCTTCATTCCGCTCTCTTACTATAAGAACCGCGATTACTCCTGCTTCTTCTCGGCAAACTCCACGCAGAAGCCGGCCCTGTATGACACCGCCGATGCGACGGCCAACAGCCGCATCAATGCCCGTCTGCCGTACATCTTCCTGCTGTCGCGTATTGCCCACTACCTGAAGCTGATCCAGCGCGAAAACATCGGCACCACCAAAGACCGCCGGCTGCTGGAGCTGGAGCTCAATACCTGGGTTCGCAGTCTGGTCACGGAGATGACCGATCCGGGCGACGAGCTGCAGGCCTCACACCCGCTGCGCGATGCGAAAGTGGTGGTGGAAGACATTGAGGATAACCCGGGCTTCTTCCGCGTGAAGCTGTATGCGGTGCCGCATTTTCAGGTGGAAGGGATGGACGTCAACCTGTCACTGGTTTCCCGGATGCCGAAGGCAAAATCGTAAGCTAAGGCAGGAAGCCAATGAGAACGGAACAGCCGTTATGGGGAAGAGGCGTGATGGTCTCTCCCCAGCACTTCCAGCAACAGGTCGCGTATGCGGCCTGGTCTGCCGAAGGTATCGCCCGAATGGGGTTATCACACCCCTGGGGCGTGATAAATGTCGCTTTTGAATCAGAAACGCTGAGGCTGGGCCGACTGCAGGCCCGCCATCTGCACCTTCGGTTCCCGGACGGCACGCTTATCGACACGGATAATGCTGACGATCTGCCACCGGTACTGGCACTTGAGGATGAATCACAGGACGTGGTGGTCGTTCTGGCTCTTCCGCTGATGCGCGCGAATGGCGGTAACTGCCTTAAACCTGATGAGGTGGCCGAGCGTCCGGTGCGCTACCGCCAGTGCTGGCGGGATGTCCGGAATATATTCGGGGAAGACACCCGTCAGATTGCGGTGATGCAGCCAGTGCTGACGCTGCGTTTCGCCCATCAGAACAACAGCGATTACCTGACCTGTCCGGTTGCCCGTCTCCAGCAGGATTCGCAGGGAGGCTGGGCACTTGATGACACCTGGCTTCCGCCCCTGCTGGCTCTGCAGGGCAGCCGCTGGCTGGTGACTCAGCTGGAGCAGCTGATGACGCAACTGCGTGCTCGTCTGAGTCGCCTGATGAATTTGCGTCGTGAAAGTAACGAACGCATGGCCGATTTTGCCGTGGCTGACGTCTCCCTTTTCTGGCTGCTCAATGCCCTGAACAGCGCTGAACCGGTACTCGGTCAGTTTCAGCGTCACCCGCAAAGCCCGGCTGAACGTCTGTATCCGGAGCTGGCGCGGCTTGCGGGAAGTCTTCTGACCTTCTCGCTGGAACACCAGGTCAGTGCCATTCCGGTCTGGCAGCATGAGCAGCTGAATAACGTCTTCCCGCCACTGTTTGATTTACTGGGCGATCTGCTTGAGGCCAGTCTGCCGTCGCGGGTGGTGGCTATTGAGCTTGAGCATGATGCCCGGCTTCACTTCTGGCAGGCCCGGCTGCATGACCCACGGCTGCGCGAAGGGGCTGATTACTATCTCTCCGTGCGTTCACCCATGCCGGTGGCCCGGTTGCAGGAACAGTTCCCGCGCCAGTGCAAGGCCGGCAGTCCCGATCACGTCAGGAGTATCGTCAATTCATCACGGACAGGCGTACCGCTGACGCCACTGCGCCATGTGCCTGCCGCCATTCCACTGCGTCTGGAAAACCAGTATTTCAGCCTTGATGTCTCTCATCCTCTGGCTATTGAAATGCTTCAGGGCGGCACCTGCATGTTTTACGTTCCGGGCATGCTCGGCGAGCCTGAACTTGAACTCTTTGCGGTACTGAGAACATGAGTAAGCGTAAACGTGGCGTGTCCGCGTCCATTGATATTGATGCCCTGCTGCAGAATACCTGGTTGCAGGTGATTAGCCTGTGTCACGGTCCGATATTCCAGGAGGGAGAGGGACGCCTGTTGTGGGAGTACTGCATTGCTGATGTCGAACGGGTGCAGCAGGCGCTGAAAGCGAAGGAACTCGATGAAGTCAGCTGTCAGCATATTCTCACTGCGCAGTGTGCGCTGCTTGATGAGGCAGTCAAAGGTCGCGGTGTGGAGGATGATGCCTGTGTGCAGTGGTATGACATTCCCCTGCAGGGACATTTCCTTGGCACCATGGACGCTGGCGATACGCTCTGTGATCGGATGCGGGATGTGCTGCGTGAGCCCGATCCTGACCATGCTGTCGTGACCTGCTTCCAGCGCGTCATGATACTGGGATTTCTCGGCAGTTTCCGATCGCTGAGTGACCCGGAGCGCCAGAAACTTGTCAGTGCACTCAGCGAACATGACGACGCTACAGAAATTGAGTGACAGGCTAAACGGGCTGGATGAGAAGAAGGGAAAATATATGACGGTGAGTGAGCTGAAGTCAGTGGTCTTTTCCTCAATGCAGTCATTTAATCGATCCATACCGGCTGAGGAGCAACTGCGCGAGTTGTCCGCAAATCCTGCCGTTTTACCCTTGCCTGTCACAGCCAGAGTTCAACTGGAGATGCACCTGAAACAATTGATAGCCCGCTATGCGGCAATTAAACAGACCGCTAAAGAGTAAGCGCGGGAGAAACTCGTTAATTCATCCGTTTACCCAAAGAAATATGGCGGGCGATCTGACCCACCACCAGAGATCACTGACCATCAAACGGAGTCAGGCACGAAATGCGGATCGGCTTTAGCGAAGATGAGTGGCATAAAAAAGTATTGCTGAGGTGTAGAATCTGGCGCTCCAGAACGCAAAAAACCCGCCAGAGGCGGGTTTCTTTAAATTTTGGTGCCCGAACCCGGATAAAAATGCCGGGAGCATTTTTGCATCGCGCGCCTGCGCGACCCGTAGGGCGAGCCACAGGATGTGGCGAGTATATCGAACCTTCGATAACGGGTTCGCTTCAGAACGCAAAAAACCCGCCAGAGGCGGGTTTCTTTAAATTTTGGTGCCCGAACCCGGACAAAAATGCCCGGAGCATTTTTGCATCGCGCGCCTGCGCGACCCGTAGGGCGAGCCACAGGATGTGGCGAGTGTATCGAACCTTCGATAACGGGTTCGCTCCAGAACGCAAAAAACCCGCCAGAGGCGGGTTTCTTTAAATTGTGGTGCCCGAACCCGGAATCGAACCAGGGACACGGGGATTTTCAATCCCCTGCTCTACCGACTGAGCTATTCGGGCAACGGGGCGCATTAAACCGTAAAGGCCGCGGGTCGTCAACGGCTTTCACTAAAAAACCCCAGGAAACGTGACTGATTGCCTGAATTTCAGTCAAAGCGGGTAAAACCTCAGGCCAGCGCGCCATTTTTGCGGCACAGCGCGATGCTGTAGACATCCTCCGCCAGCCGCTGAGCGGTGGCGACATCCTGCACATTACGCTTCACCAGTAGCCTGCTCAGACAACCTTCAAGGATCAGTTCCATCTGATCGGCCACCATACCTGGGTTATCCAGCTCCTGTTGCACCAGAATGTCATGGGTGAACTGCCATGAGCCGCGTTTTTGCTGCTCGGCCAGTTGATGGATGGGCTGATCGGGCTGAGGGTAGAAGCTACAGGCGGCGATAAACAGGCAGCCCGGGAAACGGCCTTTGCTGACCTGCTCACTCAGGACTTCATAGCGTGCCATCAGTTTCTGATCCGGCGACAGAGATTCATCCAGCAGAATCTGACGGCGCCAGGTTTCAATCTGCTGGCCGTGATAGCGGAGCGCATCATAAAGCAGCGCGTCGCGATCGGGCCAGAACTGCTGAAGCCGATCAAGCGTTAATTCAGTCTCTCCCGCCAGGGTTTCCAATGAGAGGGTGGCGGCGAGGCCGTTCTGTTCAAGCACATTCAATGCATGCTCGAGTATCTGTTCACGCTGCAAGTGACTCTCCTCTGGTATGCAGGCCCGGCAATTTCGCCGGGCAATGACCTGTCCAGTGTTGTTTATGGGGTAAGTTTCTGCAAATGCGCCTGGAAATCGGCGGCATTGAGAAACCCGGTGATGCGCGAGTCGGGGATTTCACGGCCCTGCGCATCAAAGAACAAAATGGTCGGTAAGCCCAGCACCCGAAGGTGCTGCAACAGCGCGTTGTCGCTGGCGCTGTTGGCTGTGACGTTAGCCTGTAGTAGCTGTACCTTGCTCAGGCTATCGCGCACGGCGCTATCACTAAAGGTATATTTTTCAAACTCCTTGCAGGCGACGCACCAGTCTGCGTAGAGATCGACCATAGTGATGCGACCATGTGCCTGCTGCAGCGCGCTATCGAGTTGTTGCGGCGTCTGGAGGGACTGGAACGGCAGCGGTGCCACAGCATGCTGTACCGCCTGACCGCCAAATGCCCAGTCCTGTAACGGACGTGCGCTGATTAACGCCGCAGCCAGCATGACAATCTGCACCACGCGCCACTTACCGCTGCTGGCACGCAGGCTGACGCTGAACGCCCAGCCAAAGAACGCCACGCCAAGCAGACTCCAGAGTCGCAATCCCCACACGTCGCCCAGTACCCGCTCAAGCAGGAAGACTGGCAACGCCAGGATGACAAAACCAAAGCCCTCTTTGACGGTTTGCATCCACGGACCGCTTTTCGGCAGCAGTCGATTTCCAGACAGGGTTACAGCGATCAGCGGTAATCCCATGCCGACCGCGTAGAGCCACAGCGTCCCGGCACCGGCCCAAAGATTTCCGCTCTGCGCGATATAAAGCAAAATAGCGCTAAGCGGGGCAGTGGTGCAGGGCGAGCAGATCAAGCCGGCCAGCGCGCCCATCAGAAAGACGCCGGGCAGCGATCCCCCCTGCTGACGATTGCTCCACAGTGTCAGACGGGTTTGCAGGCTCGAGGGCAGTTGCAGCGTAAACAGGCCGAACATCGACAGGGCCAGCACGATAAACAGCACGGAGAGCGTCAACAGCACATATGGGTGCTGCAACGCGGCCTGGAAGCGCAGGCCCGCGGCCGCGACCACCAGGCCCAGCAGCGTATAGGTCAGCGCCATTCCCTGAACATAAACCATCGCCAGCGCAAATAGCCGGCCCAGCGAATAGTGGCGATTTCCGCCCAGGATAATGCCGGAGATCAGCGGATACATCGGCAGCACACAGGGCGTAAATGCCACGCCGATGCCGATCAGCAGCGCCCAGAGCGGGGAAAAGGGCAGCGGATTAGCGGGCGTGGGCTGTGCACTGACCGGCGCAGGTGCGCTGCTGGCTGCTACCGCACTCACCGGTACGCTGCGCGTCTCGGGGGGATAACAGAACCCGGCGGCGGCACAACCCTGATATGTCACGCTGAGTGTGGCACCGGTGCCCGCCTGTTGCAGTATCACAGGCAGCGTCAGGTCCTGCGGATAGATCTCACTTTTGCCAAAGAATTCATCCTCATGCGGCTGACCAGCCGGTAGCGTCAGCGGCGCGAGGGTCGCGTTCTGCGGCGTGATGTGGATTTGCTGGCGATAGAGGTAATAGCCCGATTTCACTTTCCAGTGCAGATTAAGCTGAGCGCCCTGCTGGTCGAAGTCAAACGTAAACGCCTGATCAACGGGCACAAAGCGGCTGGTCGCCGGATTAGAAAAGAGGGATGCGTGCGCCTGCAGACAGATAAACAGCGTCAGCAGAAGCGTAATTAAGCGAGAGATGCGTGCAGCCATGACAAGTATTCACTATCTCCATGTTGAACCGGCAGCGCCAGCAATTCGGGGACATCGTAAGGGTGTGCTTCTTTAAGCAATTCACACAGCGCCTGCTGATGATCGCTGTCGCACTTCAGCAGCATCTGGATTTCGCTGCTCTTCTCCATTTTGCCCTGCCAGAGATACCAGGATGTGGCACCCGGCAGCAGTGTCACGCAGGCTGCCAGTCTGGCCTCCAGCGCTAAGGCGGCAAGATGGTCTGCCGTGGCCTGATCAGGCGCAGTGCAGAGGATAACGACAGCATTCATCCTGAGACTCCTGTTTAAAAGAGCGGCGATGATAGCACGCTCCATCCGTAACACGATGAGCGGGCTATAACAACAACCCACCGAAGACGAAGCCAGAGAGCACCGACAGCGCAATGGCAATTACCCCTGGAATGATAAAGGCATGGTTAAAGACAAACTTGCCAATCCGGGTTGAGCCCGTGTCATCCATCTCAACGGCGGCCAGCAGGGTCGGGTAGGTCGGCAGCACAAACAGCGCCGAAACGGCGGCGAAGGAGGCGATGGCCGTCAGCGGCGTCACGCCCAGCAGCAGCGCGGCGGGCATCAGGGCTTTGGTGGTGGCGGCCTGCGAATAGAGCAGCATCGAAGCGAAGAAGAGCACCAGTGCCAGCATCCATGGATAGGTTTTTAGCGTATCACCTGCCAGCATCTGAATCTCGGCCAGATGCGCTTTTACAAAGGTATCACCCAGCCAGGCGACGCCCATTACGCAGATACAGGCGCTCATGCCGGATTTAAAGGTGCTGGCACTGAGGATCTCACTGGTGTCGAGTTTGCAGGTCAGGCTGATGAGTGTGGCGATGGTCAGCATAAACACCACAATCGCTTCATTGCGCGGCAGCGGTGGATTGACGATTAACCCGACGCTGGCGCTGGTTGCGGTGGCATAGAGCACCACAGCCACAATGCCAGTCAGAAACAGCAGCACCGATTTTTTCGCGCCCGGTTTTGCCTGGTAACGGCTGGCGCCGCGCAGCGTGACTTCACCTTTGGCGAGGCGGGCCTGATAAACCTCATCATCTTTCAGCTCACGGCCTAAGAAGTTAGTCACCAGCGCGGCCAGGAAGAGACCCACCATGGTTGAGGGGATGGCAATCGCCAGCAGGGTGATATAGCCGATACCGCGCGGTTCAAGCAGTGTGGCGAAGAAGACCACGGCGGCTGAAATCGGTGACGCAGTAATCGCTATTTGTGAAGCCACTACTGCAATCGACAGCGGCCGGGAAGGGCGTACGCCTTGCTCCTTCGCCACTTCCGCAATCACTGGCAGCGTCGAGAACGCAGTATGACCCGTACCGGCCAGCAGCGTCATCAGGTAGGTGACCAGCGGGGCCAGCAGCGTGACATGGCGCGGATGACGCCGCAGCAGGCGTTCAGCCAGGCTGACGAGATAATCCATGCCGCCGGCCACCTGCATCGCAGCGATAGCCGCGATCACCGCCATGATGATTTCAATCACATCGAACGGGATAGCGCCGGGTGCCATGCCAAATCCCAGCGTCAGGATCAACACGCCCATCCCGCCAGCAAAGCCAATGCCAATGCCGCCAAGACGTGCGCCCAACCAGATCGCCATCAAGACGATAATCAGCTCAACCACAAACATGAATCACTCCTGAACATTAAATCGGTAAAACCGGGGTGTGCTGTGTACCAAAAAAAAAGGCACACCGTTTTGATCGCGGTGTGCCTTTGGTTAACCAGCGTCGGTTAAGCCTTACTGTTCGTTTTCATCGGTATAACGTTTGGCTTTATAAACCGGGTACATCAGGTTCTGTACCGAGAAGATATCGTCCAGTTCACTTTCCGTCAGCAGACCACGCTCCAGCACGACCTCGCGCACGCTTTTACCGGTTTCCGCACAGATTTTGCCGACGATGTCGCCATTGTGGTGGCCGATGTAAGGGTTGAGGTAAGTGACGATACCAATCGAGTTAAAGACATAGGCTTCGCACACCGCGCGGTTGGCGGTAATGCCGTTGACGCACTTCTCCAGCAGGTTGTAGCAGGCGTTAGTCAGGATGCTGATTGACTCAAACAGCGCCTGGCCAATAACTGGCTCCATCACGTTGAGCTGCAGCTGGCCCGCTTCAGAGGCCATCGTGACGGTGATGTCATTGCCAATCACTTTAAAGCAAACCTGGTTTACCACTTCCGGCACCACCGGATTGACCTTGGCTGGCATGATGGAGGAGCCCGCCTGCAGCTCTGGCAGGTTGATTTCGTTCAGACCCGCGCGCGGACCGGATGAGAGCAGGCGCAGGTCGTTACAGATTTTGGAGAGCTTCACGGCCAGACGTTTGAGTGACGAATGGACCATCACATAAGCGCCGCAGTCAGAGGTGGCTTCAATCAGATCTTCCGCCGGTACTACTGGCAGGTTGCTGACTTCCGCCAGACGCTGTACAGCCAGATGCTGATAGCCATCCGGCGTATTGAGACGGGTACCGATGGCAGTCGCGCCCAGGTTCACTTCCAGCAGCAGTTCAGCGGTGCGCAGAATACTTTTGGTTTCTTCGTTCAGCAGTACGCTGAACGCGTGAAACTCCTGACCGAGAGTCATCGGCACGGCATCCTGTAGCTGGGTGCGGCCCATTTTCAGGATGGTCTGGAATTCATCAGCTTTGTGCTGGAAGCCTTCGGCCAGCTGGCTGATGCCATCAAGCAGTTTCAGCAGCGAGCTGTAGACCGCGATGCGGAAACCGGTTGGATAGGCGTCGTTGGTAGACTGGCATTTGTTCACATGATCGTTGGGGTTGAGGTACTGATATTCCCCTTTCTGGTGGCCCATCAGCTCCAGGCCGATGTTCGCCAGCACCTCATTGGTGTTCATGTTGACCGAGGTTCCGGCACCGCCCTGATAGACATCAACAGGGAACTGGTCCATACAGCGGCCGTTGTTCAGCACTTCGTCGCAGGCTTTAATGATGGTATCGGCAATGTTGCGCGGAATAGTCTGCAGCTCTTTATTGGCCATCGCCGCTGCTTTTTTGACCATCACCATGCCACGGACAAATTCAGGAATGTCACTGATTTTGCTGTTGCTGATATAAAAGTTCTCAATCGCACGCAGAGTATGAACGCCATAGTAGGCATCCGCCGGAACTTCGCGCATGCCTAACAGGTCTTCTTCGATACGAATGTTGTTCGCCATGATAACCTTCTTATTGTTGCCGCTAACCATCACAAAGGATGTGTTTATTTTGTCGTGGTGTGCCCGTGCCGACATATTATCCGTCTTCAAAGGGGCGTGTGCGATCATATTCTGATGCTTAAGAAAAGCACGCATGCAGATCACTTAATGCTGCAGTCTGGTTAACGATATGTGAAGTTGGTTACAAAATTAACCCCGCAGGATAAATTTGATACGATCGGTTGAAAATGGCGGCGCGGGTGCCCATCTCTTTTCTTATCATCCTCAGGATGAATGCTTTCTGCTGACCGGCACGCTGCCGTTCAGCCCCTACTTACAGGAGAGTACGGTGCGCTGGATACCGTTATTAGTCTTTTTTATTCTGGCCTGGATTGAGATTTCACTCTTCATTCAGGTGGCACACGTCATGGGCGTGCTGCTTACCATGCTTCTGGTGGTGTTCACCTCGTGCATCGGAGTGTCGCTGGTCAAAAATCAGGGCATGAAGAACTTTATGCTGATGCAGGAGAAGCTGGCGCGTAATGAAAGCCCGGCCAGTGAGATGATCAAAAGCGTGTCACTGATCATCGCGGGCTTCCTGCTGCTGTTGCCTGGCTTCTTCACTGATCTGCTGGGTCTGTTGCTGTTGCTGCCACCGGTGCAGAAGCATCTGACGCTGAAACTGATGCCCCATCTGCGCGTCTGGCGCGGACCGGGTGCTGGCCCTGACAGCGGCTATACCATGGATGGCGAGTTCGAGCGTAAAAATAGCGATCGCCTTGAGCACCATGACGATCACAAGGATCGTTAACCGCAGTTTAAGCCTCTGAAAGCGCAACCTCCGGGTTGCGTTTTTTATTTACCCCATCATCTGTTTAAAAAGTCACCACTTATCACATCCGGATAAAAAAATTTGTTGTCCGCCCCCTTGAAAGTGGGTGGTGGCGGCCCTATCTCTCTGGTCACGAGGCCGGAAGCCATGCAGCCCGGTGTTCAACCCCAAAACTGAATGATTGGACTTCTCAAAGGAGAGCTATCAAATGAAAATTCGTCCATTGCACGATCGCGTCATCGTCAAGCGTAAAGAAGTTGAAGCTAAATCAGCTGGCGGCATCGTGCTGACCGGTTCTGCAGCCGGTAAATCCACCCGTGGTGAAGTTCTGGCTGTCGGCAATGGTCGCATCCTTGAGAGTGGCGACGTTAAGCCGCTGGACGTGAAGGTTGGTGACGTCGTGATCTTCAATGAAGGTTACGGTGCTAAAACCGAGAAAATCGACAACGAAGAGGTGCTTATCATCTCTGAGAGCGACATTCTGGCCGTTGTTGAAGCGTAATTTTTACGCGTAATTCACTGAACGAAACGAATTTAAGGGATATTTAAAGATGGCAGCTAAAGACGTAAAATTCGGTAATGACGCACGCGTAAAAATGCTGCGTGGCGTGAACGTACTGGCAGATGCAGTAAAAGTTACCCTGGGCCCGAAAGGCCGTAACGTGGTTCTGGATAAATCTTTTGGTGCACCGACCATCACTAAAGATGGTGTTTCTGTGGCACGTGAAATCGAGCTGGAAGACAAGTTCGAGAACATGGGCGCGCAGATGGTGAAAGAAGTGGCCTCTAAAGCGAACGACGCTGCAGGCGACGGTACCACCACTGCAACCGTACTGGCTCAGTCTATCATCACCGAAGGCCTGAAAGCGGTCGCAGCGGGTATGAACCCGATGGATCTGAAGCGCGGTATCGACCAGGCGGTTATCGCTGCAGTTGAGAAACTGAAAGCGCTGTCTGTGCCTTGCTCAGACTCTAAAGCCATTGCGCAGGTGGGTACCATCTCTGCTAACTCCGATGAAACTGTAGGCCAGCTGATTGCTCAGGCGATGGAAAAAGTCGGTAAAGAAGGCGTGATCACCGTTGAAGAAGGCACCGGCCTGCAGGATGAGCTGGATGTGGTTGAAGGTATGCAGTTTGATCGCGGCTACCTCTCTCCTTACTTCATCAACAAGCCAGAAACCGGTGCGATTGAACTGGAATCTCCGTTCATCCTGCTGGCTGACAAGAAAATTTCTAACATCCGTGAAATGCTGCCAGTGCTGGAAGCCGTTGCGAAAGCAGGCAAACCACTGCTGATCATCGCGGAAGATGTTGAAGGCGAAGCGCTGGCAACGCTGGTGGTTAACACCATGCGTGGCATCGTGAAAGTGGCTGCTGTGAAAGCACCAGGCTTCGGCGACCGTCGTAAAGCGATGCTGCAGGATATCGCTATCCTGACCGGTGGTACCGTGATCTCTGAAGAGATCGGTATGGAGCTGGAAAAAGCGGCTCTGGAAGATCTGGGCCAGGCTAAACGCGTTGTGATTAACAAAGACACCACCACCATCATCGACGGTGTGGGTGAAGAAGCGACAATCCAGGGCCGTGTCACCCAGATTCGTCAGCAGATCGAAGAAGCAACCTCTGACTACGACAAAGAAAAACTGCAGGAGCGCGTAGCGAAACTGGCAGGCGGCGTAGCCGTTCTGAAAGTAGGCGCAGCAACTGAAGTTGAAATGAAAGAGAAGAAAGCCCGCGTTGAAGATGCGCTGCACGCAACCCGTGCTGCTGTAGAAGAAGGCGTGGTTGCAGGTGGTGGTGTGGCGCTGGTTCGCGTTGCAGCACAGCTGGCGGATCTGCGTGGTCAGAACGAAGATCAGAACGTCGGTATCAAAGTTGCGCTGCGCGCGATGGAATCTCCACTGCGTCAGATCGTGTCTAACGCCGGTGAAGAGCCATCTGTTGTTGCTAACAACGTGAAAGCGGGCGACGGTAACTACGGTTACAACGCGCAGACTGAAGAGTATGGCAACATGATCGACTTCGGTATCCTGGACCCAACCAAAGTGACCCGTTCTGCTCTGCAGTACGCGGCCTCAGTTGCAGGTCTGATGATCACCACCGAATGTATGGTCACTGACATGCCTAAAGGCGACGCACCTGATTTAGGCGGCGGCGCTGGCGGTATGGGTGGCATGGGCGGTATGGGCGGCATGATGTAATTGCCGTTGACTGCTTAAGTCATCACAGAACCCCCGATCGGAAACGGTCGGGGGTTTTTCTTTTGGGCGGGAAAATAGTATAAGTAATGTCGCAATCGTTCGTCTTTCCTCTTGATATCTTCCGCTGTCTGCACGCTGACTGCTGCCGCCTCGCCGGATGGACTTATTATCGTAAGTTACCGGGACGCGCCACTCTGCTGGCCTGAATACAGTATGAAATATGAAGATGATATAACGGGATTAAGGCAATGAATGTTCAGAAAAAAGAGATCTTTTTCTGCTACGCTGCCACCCGACTCTGATGATAATAAATGGGGATTACAATGCGGATTAACCTCTTGCTCGGACTGACGGCTGGCGCGTTATTGCTGGCGGGCTGCAGCAGCTCTACGCAACTCTCTTCAGCGGGGCAGCGTGTGACGTTTACCGATCAGCAGCCTGGCAATAACTGTCAGCTTCTGGGCAATATCACCGGCTCACAGAGCAACTGGCTGAGCGGTGCAGGCGGTGAAACCAGCGCACTGCGTGGTGCGGCCAATGATCTGCGCAATCGTGCAGCCGAGATGGGCGGCAACGTGATTTATGGTGCCACCAGCCCGACGCAGAATCTGTTGTCCGCGTTCGCGCCACTCGACAGCAAAATGACTGGCCAGGTTTATAAGTGCCCATAATGTGAGTCGGGCATCCTACCGTATTCAACCGGCCAGCCTTGTGCTGGCCGTTTTTATTCCTGACGTAACTGCAAATCTAACGGTGTTTTACTCGGCTCACCGCCAATTTCACGCGCCAGCTTTGGCACCAGATAGCCGGAGACCTGTGAGAGCAGGGACCGAACCAGCTGGCGTGCCTCGTCGTCTGAGACAAAGAAATGCGCGGCGCCCTGGACTTTGTCCAGCACGTGCAGATAGTAGGGCAGAATACCGGCATCAAACAGCGCATTGCTCAGAGTAGCCAGCGTCTGGGCATTATCATTGATGCCACGCAGCAGCACGCTCTGATTCAGCAGGGTCACACCGGCACGCTTCAGCCTGGTCATCGACTCACGCAGCGCCTCATCAATCTCCTGCGCATGGTTAATATGCGTCACCATAATCACCTGCAGACGGGTATCGCTTAGCATCTGACAGAGCTGATCGGTAATACGCGCTGGTATAACGACCGGTAAGCGGCTGTGAATGCGCAGACGTTTGAGATGCGGGATCTGTTCCAGCGCGGCGATCAGCCAGGCGAGCTCATGATCTTTGGCCATCAGAGGATCGCCGCCGGAAAAAATGATCTCATCCAGCTCGGGATGTTCGGCGATATAGTCCAGTGCAGCCTGCCAGCTACGCTTATTGCCGGGATTATCCTGATAGGGAAAATGACGGCGGAAGCAGTAGCGGCAGTTAACGGCACAACCGCCTTTTACCAGCAATAATGCCCGGTTTCGGTATTTATGCAGCAATCCAGGCACAACGTTGCTTTGTTCATCGAGCGGATCGGTGCTATAACCTGGCGCATCGATGAATTCCTGGCGACGGGTCAGTACCTGAAGCAGCAGTGGGTCGTGCGCATCGCCTTTTTTCATCCGGCGGATGAACGCATGCGGTACCCGTAAGGCGAAAAGACGCCGCGCATCCGCACCTTCAGCCAGCTCGGTGTGCTGATCCAGGGCTAAAATCCGCAGTAATTCATCAGGTTCGGTGACAACATCCGCAAGTTGCTGCAACCAATCTTCTCTGGAAGGTGTTTTTAGGGTTACAATGTGTGCCATTTTTTTGGCTTAGTACCAGTGTCAATTTTCGTAGAGGGCCTTCATGGCGACTTATTCTAGCAACGATTTCCGTCCCGGTCTTAAAATCATGTTCGAAGGCGAGCCGTATGCCATCGAATCCAGTGAGTTCGTTAAACCGGGTAAAGGTCAGGCATTCGCACGCGTTAAAATGCGTCGCCTGCTGACGGGTTCTCGCGTTGAGAAAACTTTTAAATCTACCGACTCCGCCGAAGGCGCAGACGTTGTAGATACCAACCTGAACTACCTGTACAACGACGGTGAGTTCTATCACTTCATGCACCCGGAAAGCTTTGAGCAGTTCCAGGTTGAAGAGAAAACGGTAAACGATGCAGCGAAATGGCTGCAGGATAACGCTGAGTGTATCGTTACGCTGTGGAACGGTCGCCCGATCGCCGTTCAGCCGCCGAACTTTATCGAAGCTGAAGTTATCGAAACCGATCCCGGCCTGAAAGGTGATACTGCGGGTACTGGCGGCAAGCCAGCCAAGCTGTCTACCGGCGCCGTGGTGAAAGTGCCATTGTTCGTGCAAGAGGGCGAAGTGGTCAAAGTTGACACCCGCTCTGGCGAATACGTGTCACGCGTGAAATAAGATTCGCAGGCGCATCTCCGGATGCGCCTTTTTCTTGTCTGAGAGAAAAAAATGATCAAGCTGGCAAAATTAATCGCGTTCGCGTTGCTGGTCTCTTCTGCGTTAAGCGCCTGCAACACATTCCACGGTTTTGGCGAAGACGTCTCCCACTTAGGTGGTGCTATTTCCCGTGCGGCAAAATGACCTAACGGATTGTCTTTTTTAGAGTCGCGCCAGCAGCAACTGCCGTAAATCCGGCTATGCTTAAAGCGCTGTACTTTACATCCATCAAAAAGGACATTGTTATGTTAAAGAAAAGTATTGCCGCAATCTTCTCTGTACTGGTGCTCTCTTCTCTGCTGACGGCGTGTAATACAACACGTGGCGTCGGTGAAGATGTCGAAGCGGGTGGCCAGGCGATTCAGAACAGCACGAAGTAACCTGTTATTCCAACCGGTACGAAATGCTTTTCGTACCGGCTTGCCAGCTTTTGCACTATTTCTGTTTTACCCAGATTAACTCTTCCACCGGGAAACCGTTCTGACGTGCCTGTTCAACCAGTTTCTCTTTAACGCCCGGCTCCAGCTGCGGTGTGCGTGACAGTATCCAGAGATAGTGGCGATTCGGGCCGCACACCATCGCATAGCGATAATCGGGATCCAGTGCGATAACGTTGTAGCCGCCATAGAAGGGGCCAAAGAAAGAGACCTTCAGGGATGCACGCTGTGGCTCACCAGTGAAATAGGCTTTGCCCACGCTCTCCTGCCAGCGCTGCTTTTTAACGTTGTAGCCACGATTGATCACTTTCAGACCGCCATCTTCACGTGGGCTGTAGTTTGCCGTTACCTGTTCAAGGCCGCGCTCAAAAGGGTGATTAAGGCGGGCAATCTCATACCACTGACCAAGGTAGCGCTGGCTGTCGAAGTTATCTATGACCGTGACGTTTTTTGGCGGCGTAGTACTGCAGGCGACTGAGAGAAAAGCACTCAGGCTGGCAACAACTGTTTTCCATGGAGACATAGTGGGATTCCTTTGTGATTTAACCGCTTAAGTATAGAAGCTGAAACGCTGTTATTGGCAGCATGGGCGCGAGATTGTTTGCCACATGCATTGCAGGTAGACTTCCCACCCTAATTTGTATCAGGAGTCATCACCATGAGCGAAACGGCAAGCTGGCAACCAAGCGCATCCATCGCCAATTTGTTAAAACGCGCCGCTATTTTAGCTGAAGTGCGTCGTTTCTTTGCCGATCGCGGCGTGCTGGAAGTGGATACGCCGGCGATGAGTCAGGCAACGATTACCGATATCCATCTGGTGCCATTCCAGACGCGTTTTGTCGGGCCTGGCGCGGCGCAGGGGCGCGATCTCTGGCTGATGACCAGCCCGGAATATCATATGAAGCGCCTGCTGGCGGCAGGCAGTGGCCCGATTTACCAGATGGCGCGCAGCTTCCGCAATGAAGAGGCGGGACGTCACCACAACCCCGAATTCACCATGCTGGAGTGGTATCGTCCGCATTACGACATGTACCGCCTGATGAATGAAGTCGACGATCTGATGCAGCAGGTGCTGGAGTGTGACAGCGCAGAGTCGCTCTCTTATCAGCAGGCGTTTATCCGTCATCTGGAGCTGGACCCGCTGTCTGCGGATAAAGCGCAGTTACGTGAAGCGGCTGAGAAGCTGGGTGAAGGCGAGCTGGCGCGCGCAGAAGAAGATCGCGATACCTTACTGATGCTGCTGTTTATGCTGGGCGTGGAACCGAAGATTGGTCAGGATAAACCCTGCTTCGTTTATCATTTCCCGGCCAGCCAGGCAGCACTGGCGGAGATCAGTACTGAAGATCACCGTGTGGCTGAGCGCTTCGAGGTCTATTACAAGGGCATTGAGCTGGCGAACGGTTTTCGTGAACTGACCGATAGCCGTGAGCAGCGTCAGCGCTTCGAACAGGATAACCGGCGTCGAGCGGCGCGTGGCCTGCCTGTACATCCTATTGATACTTATCTGCTGGATGCACTGGCGCATGGTATGCCAGCCTGTTCGGGGGTCGCGCTGGGTATTGATCGCCTGATCATGCTGGCGTTGAAAGCGGAGTCATTGAGTGACGTAATCGCGTTTCCGGTGGATCGCTGCTAATCGGTTATTCACAAACGGTGACGGAATAGTGGGGAAGGGTTGGCCCGGATGAAGAGCAAAGCGTCCGAGCCAGGATGGCGAGGCCGACCGCCATGGATGGCGGCCTTCTTTGCGATCAGCTGGGCCATCCCTGACCTGGCTCCGGTTTTAGCTAGTTACTATTGTCCGGGAATTCCTGAATGGTCACCGGCAGCGTCAGTTTCTGATCGTTGCGCAGCACCTGCACCTCAATCACTGAACCCGGGCGAATTTCTGCCACCTGATCCATCGTCTCCTGTGCGGAAATGGCCGGCTTGCCGTTTACACTGAGCAGCACATCGTTGGCCTGAATCCCGGCTTTATCTGCGGGCCCGTCTGGTGTGACCACACTGACAATGATGCCCTGAACCCGATCCAGATTGCTGCCCTGTCCATGCAGCGGCGGTAACTCACGCCCGGTAATGCCGATATAGCCGCGGATGACCCGACCATCACGAATCAGCTTATCCATGATTTTTGAGGCTAAGACCGTTGGAATGGCGAAACCAATTCCTTCCGGTGTTTCACCATCATTGCTCTTATCAAAGGTCAGGGTATTAATACCCATCAGCTCGCCGAGCGAGTTAATCAGCGCACCGCCGGAGTTACCCTGGTTGATTGAGGCATCGGTCTGCAGGAAGTTCTGTCGGCCTGACGAACTCAGACCTACGCGGCCCGTGGCGCTGATAATGCCCTGCGTCACCGTCTGACCGAGGTTGTAAGGATTGCCGATCGCCATCACCACATCACCAATGTGCGGCTGACGGTTTGGATTAATCGGGATAACCGGCAGGCCGGAGGCCGTAATCTTGAGAACCGCCAGGTCGGTCATTCCATCGGAACCCACCAGCGTCGCTTCAAAGAAGCGGCCATCCTGCAGCGCCACGATGATCTGATCAGCATTGTTGATAACATGCTTGTTGGTAAGGATGTAGCCTTTAACATTCATGATCACCCCTGAACCCAGGGTAGTGATCCCACGATTGTTGTTGGTGTGGGCGCTGCGATTGTAAACATTCACGACAGCAGGCACGGCGCGTCGCACCCCTTGATTGAAGCTAAAGGGCGTTTCGTCGGTAATATTTTCGTGGTTATAAAGGGCGTCGCTGCCCATACGCAGTGCAGGCAGTGCTGCGAGCAAAATACCCGCCACAATCAGGCCCAGCACCACGGCACGCAAGAGTTTAAGAAACATGGTGTTAAATCACGCCAGGGGAGATCGCAGGGGAGAATAGCATGAGAGCGGCGGACACACACGTGCTTGTGTCCGCCGTAATGCGAGGTTTATCTCAACAACAGATAGATACTTTCATCGCCACGCACTACATTCAGAGCCAGCACCGGCGGTTTACCCTCCAGTATTTTACGCATTTCAGCAATGGTCTGAACCCGGTTGCGGTTAACACCGATAATCACATCATCTTTCTGCAGACCCACCTGCTCAGCGGGTGTGCCTTTCTCGATGGTATCGACCTTCACGCCTTTATCCCCGGTTTTCGTCTGTCCATCACTCAGGGTTGCGCCCTGAAGCGCAGGGGACATCAGCTGTGCGCTCGCGGTAGTCTGGGCGCTCTGCTCCAGCGTGACGGTAACCGTTAACGGTTTCCCTTCACGCAGCAGGCCAAGTTTGACCTGTTCGCCTGGCGGTGTGGTGCCGACTTTTACGCGCAACTCAGCGAAGCTGGTAATCGGCTTATCGTTGATGGACGTAATAATATCGCCTGACTTCACGCCCGCTTTCTGTGCGGCAGACTGCGGTAAGACTTCAGAAACAAAGGCACCGCGCTGCGCATCGACATTAAAGGCCTTCGCCATATCGGCCGTCATTTCAGTGCCTTTAATACCCAGCTGACCACGCTTCACTTCACCGAACTTGATCAGCTGCTGCGCGAGGTTCATCGCCATATCACTGGGAATGGCGAAGCCGATACCGATGTTTCCGCCGCTGGAGGCGAGAATAGCGGTATTGATACCGATCAGCTCGCCGTTAAGATTGACCAGCGCACCGCCTGAGTTACCGCGGTTAATCGCAGCATCGGTCTGAATAAAGTTTTCCAGCCCTTCCAGGTTCAGGCCGCTACGGCCCAGCGCAGAGATAATCCCGGACGTGGCGGTCTGTCCCAGACCAAACGGGTTACCGATCGCCACCGCGAAGTCGCCCACTTTCAGCTGATCAGAATCCGCAACTTTCACCTGCGTAAGGTTTTTCGCGCCCTGAATCTGAATCAGCGCGATATCGGTCTGCTCATCATGGCCGATCAGTTTGGCGTCATATTCGCTGCCGTCGCCAAGCTGTACGCTGATCTTATCAGCACCGTTAACCACATGATTGTTGGTCAGTACGTAACCTTTGGCGGCATCAATAATGACGCCAGATCCCAGACCTTCAAACGGTTGAGGCTGGCTATTCCCGCCAGGCATCTGGCCGAAAAAGCGCTTAAGCGGTTCAGGAATATCCTGAGCCTGTGCACCTGAATCGGTGCCTTCCACGTGAACACTGACCACGGCGGGTAACACTTTCTCCAGCATCGGCGCCAGACTCGGCAGCGGCTGGCCCGCAATTTGTGCTGGCAGCGTTGCCATCGCGTCTGGCGCGGCGGCAAGACTCATCCCAATACTCAGGGCTAATGCGCTAAACAGGCGTGCTTGTTTTTTCATTGCTACAACGCTCTCGCTGCAAAAGGTGGGAGGAATTAATCAATGTGACAGTCGTTTGCGGTCAGGGTTCGCAAATTCAGTGGGCGCAGACAGGCTGCGCCCCAAAAAGATTAGTCGCGGGCAGGGCGCTCGCCACGCAGTAAACCCGATGCGCCTTCAGAGTAGTCGCGCGGCATCTGCACCGGGACCTGATCGTTATCCGCTTCAGCTTCAGTCAGCTGATACGCAAACGGATTTTTCTGCCCAGGCAGATTTGGCAGCAGGTCATTGGAGCCTTTTGCCATGTGCTGATAGAGCTGACGATAATCACGCGCCATGTTGTCCAGCAGCTCCGCGCTCTGCGCGAAGTGGTTGGTCAGTTCTTCGCGATAATCAGCCAGCTCCGCTTTCGATTTTTCCAGCTCATACTGCATGCTGCGCTGCTCACGCAGCTTTTTGTTGCCAAAACGCATGGCGACTGCGCCGACAATAATACCTACCACTAAACCAATTAGCCCGTATTCCCAGGTCATAATGACTCCCGTGTTATTTCCATTGTTCCGTAGGGCATTGCACCATTTCAATAATAGTCACTATACCCGTTAATCTTATGGATGTGGAACTCTGGAGCAGCATGGCTTAGTGTAGAACGGCCTTTTTTTCAGCAACCGTGGTATGAATCAGACACCATTCAGGGACTTTGAAACAACAATGCAAACCTCAACTCCGCTTGCACGCTATGAGCAGGCGCTGTCGCAGGGCGAATTCAGGCCCGATGACGTACAACGCGAAGCAATTACCCGTTTAGACGCGCTGCAGCAGGCGCTGGTTGCCCGGCAACAATCTGCCGCGCCAGCCGCATCTGGCCTGCTGGGTCGCCTGTCAAAATTGATCGGCAAAGAAAAAAACGAGACGCCGCAACCGGTACGTGGACTCTATATGTGGGGCGGTGTCGGGCGCGGTAAGACCTGGGTCATGGATCTCTTTTTTCAGTCTATTCCTGGCGACCGAAAACTGCGCCTGCACTTTCACCGCTTTATGTTGCGGGTGCATGAAGAGCTGACGCAGCTCCAGGGTCAGAGCGATCCCTTGCTGATTATCGCGGACAAATTTAAAGCCGAAACGGACATCCTCTGTTTTGATGAGTTTTTTGTCTCTGATATCACAGATGCGATGCTGCTGGGCACGCTGATGGAAGCGCTGTTTGAACGCGGTATCGCACTGGTGGCCACCTCGAACATTCCGCCCGACGATCTCTATCGCAATGGTCTGCAGCGTGCACGCTTCCTGCCAGCCATTGAGCAGATAAAACGCCACTGTGATGTGATGAACGTGGATGCCGGTATCGACTATCGGTTGCGCACGCTGACCTCCGCACACTTGTGGAACTATCCGCTGAACCCGGAAACGCACGCTGAAATGACGCGGATGTTTAAAGCGCTGTCGGGCAGCCAGCCAGAAGCGGCGCCGGTGCTGGAGATTAATCACCGCCAGATGCCGACACTGGGTGTCAGCGAAGGCGTGCTGGCGATTAACTTCAAGACCCTGTGCGGTGAAGGGCGTAGTCAGCATGACTATATTGCGCTGTCGCGCCGTTTTCACAGCGTGCTGCTGTATGACGTGCCGGTAATGATCTATAAAACCGAAGATCAGGCGCGCCGTTTCCTGGCGCTGGTCGATGAGTTCTATGAACGTCATGTGAAGCTGGTAGTCGCGGCGGAGACGTCACTGACCGAGATTTATCAGGGCACGCGGCTGAAATTCGAATATCAGCGCTGTTTATCCCGGCTTCAGGAGATGCAGAGCGAAGAGTATCTGCGTTTGCCGCACCTGCCGTGAGAATAAACAGGATAAATACCGAAATAGGGTTCGATTTTTGTAACCGACTTCTCTATAATCTTGCGACCCCACGTTACAGCAAAGGATTTTTTTCCCAAATCCTCTGTGTTCCAGTAACTCTATCCGAAGGGGTGGCTTGCTGGTCAAAATGGTCGTGTGAGCCTCATTCGTTTACTTAAGCGTTTGGGATTTCACCAACGTGTAACTTAATTTGGGTAAGCTTTTCGATGAAAACTTTTACAGCTAAACCAGAAACCGTCCAACGTGACTGGTTTGTAGTTGACGCAACGGGCAAAACTTTGGGTCGCCTGGCGACTGAACTGGCGCGCCGTCTGCGTGGTAAGCATAAAGCGGAATACACTCCGCACGTTGATACTGGTGATTACATCATCGTTCTGAACGCAGAAAAAGTTGCTGTAACCGGCAACAAGCGTACTGACAAGATCTACTATCACCACACTGGTCACATCGGTGGTATCAAACAGGCGACCTTTGAAGAGATGATTGCTCGCCGTCCTGAGCGTGTGATTGAGATCGCGGTTAAAGGCATGCTGCCGAAGGGCCCGCTGGGTCGTGCTATGTATCGTAAACTGAAAGTTTACGCAGGCAACGAGCACACCCATGCGGCACAGCAACCGCAAGTTCTTGACATTTAATCGGGATTAAAGGCAATGGCTGAAACTCAAAACTACGGCACTGGTCGCCGCAAAAGCTCTACCGCTCGCGTATTCATTAAGCCGGGTAGCGGTAACATCGTAATTAACCAACGTTCTCTGGAACAGTACTTCGGTCGCGAAACTGCCCGCATGGTAGTTCGTCAGCCGCTTGAGCTGCTGGACCTGGTTGGTAAATTCGATCTGTATGTCACTGTTAAAGGTGGCGGTATTTCTGGTCAGGCTGGTGCGATCCGTCACGGTATCACCCGCGCTCTGATGGAATACGACGAATCACTGCGTGGCGAACTGCGTAAAGCAGGCTTCGTTACTCGTGATGCGCGTCAGGTTGAACGTAAGAAAGTCGGCCTGCGTAAAGCACGTCGTCGTCCTCAGTTCTCCAAGCGTTAATTGTTTGCAGCTCCGGCTGCGACAATTGGCTCAAAAAACCCGCTTCGGCGGGTTTTTTATTTGCTGCCGTCCCCTCAACTCCCGGCGAAAACCGTAACGTCGCGCTCAATTTACCTGCAAACATTCATTCCACGCCCACAAGTAGCCTAAAATCTGGTAAACTCTGTGTCACTTTGCGCCCGCAGGCCGGTGCGTTATGCGCCTTCCCACTGTCGGGGCGTCAGTATCTACGGCGCGGCTAACCAGGTTGCGTGCGAGTTCGATAAGCAAGTGAGTCGCCGTGTGGTTGGCTATTTGCAGTATCTTTTTGTGAACAAACTTGGAGGTTTTCATGGCTGTCGCTGCCAACAAACGTTCGGTAATGACGCTGTTTTCTGGTCCTACTGACATTTTCAGCCATCAGGTACGTATCGTCCTGGCGGAGAAGGGTGTCAGCGTAGAGATCGAGCAGGTCGAAATGGATAACCTGCCGCAGGATCTGATTGACCTCAATCCGTATCGCACGGTACCGACGCTGGTAGATCGTGAGCTGACGCTGTATGAATCACGCATCATCATGGAATACTTAGATGAGCGCTTCCCGCATCCGCCACTGATGCCGGTTTATCCGGTTGCCCGTGGTGATAGCCGCCTGATGATGCATCGCATCGAGCAGGACTGGTATAGCCTGATGCGGAAAGTTGAGAACAGCACGGGTCAGGAAGCTGAAGCAGCACGCAAGCAACTGCGTGAAGAGCTGCTGGCTATCGCACCCCTGTTTGGTCGTACCCCTTACTTCATGAGCGAAGAGTTCAGTCTGGTCGATTGCTACCTGGCACCGCTGTTATGGCGTTTGCCGTCAATGGGCATCGATTTGATTGGCTCAGGTTCAAAAGAGCTGAAAGGCTACATGAACCGCGTATTTGAGCGTGACTCTTTCCTTGCTTCATTAACTGAAGCTGAACGTGAAATGCGCCTGCAAGCCCGGGCTTAACGTATGGAAATGTCGCAACTTACTGCACGTCGTCCCTACCTGCTTCGCGCCTTCTATGACTGGTTGCTCGACAATCAGCTGACGCCGCACCTCGTGGTCGATATTAATCTGCCCGGTGTGCAGGTGCCGCTGGAGTATGCGCGTGATGGTCAGATTGTCCTGAACATCGCGCCACGCGCGGTGGGTAACCTTGATTTGGCGAATGATCAGGTGTCGTTCAATGCGCGCTTTGGTGGTGTTCCTCGCCAGGTTAATGTGCCGATGGCGGCGATTCTGGCAATCTACGCGCGTGAAAACGGTGCCGGGACGATGTTTGAGCCTGAACCTGCTTACGAGCTGGGTACGCAGGAGACGTCAGAGGGTCAGGAAGAGACCATGATGTCCGTGATTGATGGCGATCGTCCTGACGATGCCCGCGATGACGAGACACCGCCTGACGACGATCCACCGCCTCGTGGCGGACGCCCTTCACTCCGTGTAGTGAAATAGCCGTGAATACCCGTCCATCCGACGGGTATTTTTTTGCCTGTTATTCATAAAAAAGAGATAAAAAAAATCCGGCTGCCTGCGCAAGCCGGATTTCTTTCAGCACACCTTTGCTATCAGTAGACGTCGCGCAGGTAGCGTTTCTCTTTCTTCAGCTGATCCACGTAGTCTGCAGCGCGCTCGGTGGAGAGCCCACCAAACTGGCGAACCACTTCATACAGCGCGTTATCCACATCCTTCGCCATGCGCGATGCATCGCCGCAGACGTAGAAGTAAGCCCCTTCCTGCAGCCAGGCATAGAGTTCTGCACCCTGCTCAAGCATCCGGCTCTGCACGTAGATCTTCTTCTCCTGATCGCGTGAGAACGCCAGATCCAGGCGGGTCAGCAAGCCATTATCCCGCCAGGCAAGTAATTCATCCTGATAGATAAAGTCATGTTCCTGATGCTGATCGCCGAAGAACAGCCAGTTTTTTCCCTGCGCGCCGGTTGCCTGACGCTCCTGCAGGAAGGCCCGGAATGGGGCGATGCCGGTACCGGGTCCCACCATGATCAGCGGTGCGCTGTTGTTAGCCGGCACGCGGAACGATTTATTGGGTGAAATAAAAATGGCGGGTTTCTCGCCACGACGCACACGCTCGGCCAGATAGGTGGAGCAGACGCCACCGCGATTACGGCCGCCGCTGTGATAACGCACTGAGGCAACAGTCAGATGCACCTGGTTAGGATGGGCTTTAGAACTGGACGAAATGGAGTAAGCACGATGCTGCAACGGACGCAGCAGAGCGACGAATTCAGGTACCGCCAGCGAGCGCGTCAGTTCAAGTTGCAGCAGGTCGAGCGTATCTTTGCCCCACAGCCACACGCCCAGCGCATCTTTATCATCATGCTGTAACACATGACGCAGTTCCTGGTTGGTGGTGTTCTGTCCGACCCATTCGATCAACTTGCGCGACGGCTCTGAAATCTCAAACTGGTAGGTCAGCAGGTCGCCGAGGCTGCGGTCGAAGCCGGGCACCGGTGTCTGGTAATCAGCATTAAGCTGAGTCAGGAGCAGGCTGACCAGCGACGGTTCATTGACCGGAATCACGCCCAGCGCATCGCCCGCTTCATACTTCAGACCGCTGTCCGACAGGTCGAATTCGAAATGACGGATATCTTTTGCTGACTGCTCGCCTGACAAACGCTTGTTGGTGATCAGTGCGGCGGCATACGGATTCGATTTATTGCTGCCAGGAATCACAGGCGCTTCAGGTGCACTCTCCAGCACGGTGCCGCTGCTGCCCGCGCTGGCAGCAAACTGTGGCATTGAGCTGTTCAGCCATTCGCTGGAAGGCTCTTCATAATCAATATCACAATCGATACGATCAACCACGCGTTTCGCGCCCAGCTGCTCAAGGCGCATATCAATGAACTTGCCCGCCTGACAGAAGCCGTCGTAACCGGTATCGCCAATCGCCAGCACGGCAAAATGCATCTGCTCCAGACGCGGTGCGGTACTGGCAGAAATCGCATCCCAGAATAGCTGTGCGTTGTCCGGCATTTCCCCTTCGCCATAGGTCGAGGTAACAATCAGCACATGGCGCATGGTGGCGAACACATCAAGATCGACATCGCCCAGCGCCTGAACCACCGGAACCAGCCCTTTCGCGCGGGCAGATTTTGCTGCGGTCTGCGCCAGCGCTTCGGCATTGCCGGTCTGCGAGCCATACAGAATGTGCAGTTGCGTGGTCGCGGCTGCACCCGTACCTGCGGCAGGTTGCTGTTTGTCTTCTAACACCAGCAAACGGGAGTGAAGCCCCGCAAGAAAGCCAGCCAGCCAGTACTTCTGATCGCCATTAAAAGGTGCATCTTCTGGAATATAAGGAATTTTCATGGGTACGTTTACTCAATCCCGTTCTCGCCCGATATCAGTGGCGTTGTCCGGTGTGACAGCCGTTCCGCTTTCCCGTGCCGCAGATTTTGCAGCAGGGGAGAGCGGTTCGGCATCTGTCCGGTACAACGATTAATCCGGGCAATGATCAATTAATAATATTCAGTTCAGCCTGATCAGTATCACTGTCAGGAGAGTTTACCCACCGCAGCAGCGATTTCCGGCAATGCCGCACGTGCAAACAGCTCTTCAAAGTCAGGCAGATGACCCAGCACTTCCCGGTTACAGGCATCCTGATACATGATCCAGCCGTAGGTTGCCAGGCTGTCCATGGAGCGGATGTTACGTTGCGTCAGCGCCGCTTTATAATCTGACATGCGTTTGGTCCCAATCAGACTCGCCAGTTCGTCATCGCTGTAACTCTCGATGGCGGAACGGGCATGACGCTGCAGCTTACTGACCAGCGAAAAGTCTTCTGTCATCAGCAGATTACGCACCGCTTTTTCTACCGCCGGATCTTCAACCGGCGTGCCTTTCGGCAATTTTGCCAGTGCCAGTTGCTGGGCAAAGCTCAGCACGGTGTAGTTGTTCAGCAGGACAAACATCTCCTGCGTATCGGTCGCGCCATAGGCTGGTACGGCACCGTTGGCGATGGTTTTACCCTGACGCCACGCGGCTTTAAACTTGGCAACCTGATGGCCTGCCAGCGCCGTTGATAGCTCTTCGAGCAGATCTTTACGGCTCTTGGCTTTCAGGATCTCACCGCCATCCTGATAGAGCAGCAGCGAACGTGGCATCACATAAACAAAGTGATGACACTCTGTTTCCCAGTTTTCCAGCAGCCAGGCAGCACGTGGCGATTTCGTTGCCTCAAGATGCCAGTTGAGCATGGTCAGTACCGCCTGCTTGTGCACCTGCGCCATCTCATCCTGATCGGCAATGGAGCCAAACCGCACAGAGTCCCCGGCAGCGTGGCTTGCCAGCGATCCGTAGGGATCGTACTGGTAGGCAAAGCCGCCACTCATGCCGTTGCCAAATCCTTTACCAAAGGTGCCCAGGTTAAGAATGGCGCCGTTGGTCATATATTCACAGCAGAAGTCACCCACGCCTTCAACGACGGCGGTTGCACCTGAGTTACGCACCGCGAAGCGGTCACCGGCCTGGCCCTGTACGAACAGACGTCCGCCGGTTGCACCGAACAGCGCAAAGTTACCAATCAGCACGTTGCCATCAGCATCCTGCGCGCCGCCACCCGGCGACATCACAATCAGTTCGCCGCCACACTGTCCTTTGCCGACACCATCATTACAGGTGCCATAGTGGGCCAGCTGCATGCCATCGTTGCAGAATGCGCCAAATGACTGGCCGGCAGAGCCGGTTGTGGAAATTTTTACGCTCTCAGGCGCCAGATAGCGGCGACCGCGATCGTCAGTCATGACAGCAGGCATCAGGTTTAACTGCTCCGCGCTCAACTGATGGTTCAGCATGCGTTCGATATCGATAGCCAGCTGACCACCGACACTTTTGTTGCGGTTATTCAGCACGATGCCATCGCCCAGTGCGACGTCAGGATTTCCCTGCTCCACCAGCGACAGTTTCAGCTGCTCAATCCAGCCATCATCCAGTTCAAAATCTTTTTCCAGATAAACCGGCTTGTCGATTTTCAGTTCAGGCACCACGGTGAGCATGGCGCGTAAGTCGAGTTTGCCCACTTCCAGCGGGTGATCCATCAGGTGCAGCAGGTCAGAGCGACCGCGCGCTTCACGCAAAGAACGCAGACCCATACGTGCCAGGATCTCACGCACTTCATGCGCCACGTTGAGGAAGTACTGCGCCAGCTGACGTGGATCGCCATCAAAGGCTTCGGCATTGGTGGTTAAGCCAGCCGGGCACTTCACATTACAGTTCTTCGCCATCACGCATTTCAGCATCATCAGCGCGGTCGTGCCGAACTCGAAACTGTCGCCGCCCAGCAGGGCAGATTTCACGACATCGCTGCCGGTTTGTTGCGCGCCAGAGCAGCGCAGCAGGACTTTATCGCGCAGACCATTGGCGCACAGCGCCTGGTGGACTTCAGCGATGCCGATTTCGGCTACACGTCCAGTGTATTTCAGACTGGTGACAGACGCTGCGCCGGTACCGCCGGTGTTACCCGCCACGTTAATCACATCTGCACCGGCTTTGGCTACGCCAACCGCGATGGTGCCGATGCCTTCAGACGAGACCAGTTTGACGATAACGCGCACCCGCGCGGCTTTACAGTCGTGGATTAACTGCGCCAGATCTTCGATGGAGTAGGTGTCATGGTGTGGCGGTGGAGAAACCAGCTCAACGCCAGGCGTGCCGCCACGCGCAGCCGCAATCTCTACCGTGACTTTGGCTGCCGGTAACTGTCCGCCTTCGCCAGGCTTCGCACCCTGACCAATTTTGATCTCCAGCTCTTCCAGCATTGGATCTGCCAGATAGGCAGCCCAGACGCCGAAACGACCGGAAGCCAGCTGTTTGATACGGGAGGCACGAATAGTGCCATGGCGGGAGTAGTGCTCACCGCCTTCACCGCAGTTACTCATGCCGCCGACCATATTTGTGCCGTGTGCAACCGCTTCATGAGCAGGCGCGACCAGCGCACCGTGGCTCATCGCGCCGGAGGCAAAGGTACGGGTAATTTCACAGGCTGGCTGTACGTCGCTCAGGGGCAGTGAGGGCAGGGTGGTGAAGATACGTGACAGATAATCAGCCGCTTTACCGTACGCGGTCACTTTCAGACCCCCTTCAACCACTTCGCTGCTCTCAATATCATCGCCGAAGCGGAACTTCAGGGCGCGTGACAGGTTCTGCAGGCGCTCACTCTCTGGCTTCAGCCCTTCAATGGCATCGGTCAGACGCAGCATGAAGTGATTCAGGCTGCCATCCACCGCTTCACACACCATGCCGCGAATCGCAAAGCCGTTGTTGGTCAGTGAGTAGCGTCCCAGTTTGCGACGGAACTCCGCTTCGCTGTCGATGTGTGTCAAATCAGCCGGGAAGGTCAGGATGTCGCGCAGGGCCGCCGGACGACGTTTACGCTCTTCGTACATCAGGCTTGAGAACTGACGATAATCGGCAGTAATGGCAAAATTGTTGATGACGTCATCCGGGATGCGCTCGAAGCTGCTGTCTTTGAACGTTTCGGGCTTGATGCCAAACGCGTTATCCAGTTTTGCCAGCGTCATCAGGCGGATAAAGTTGTCCTCTTCGCGCGCTTTGTCGGCAAAGCGAATCGGCTCTTCAGTCATGTCGATGAAAGTACGTACGGCGATGGTGCCGTAAGAGTGCCCCGCGCCTTCTGCACGCTCTTTAAACAGGCCCAGCAATGGCACTTCAGATTCACCCTGAATCTTCAGTGCGCTCTGGTGCCAGTCTACTGCCATCGCCGCGATTGCTGCGAAGCCTGCGCCACCCACCGGTGTTCTGATATTCGGGAAATACTTTTTCAACACCGGATCATCGGTGTTGAGGAAGTTTGGCTCAAAGAACTCGCCGCTGCTGTAGCTCTCAACGGTACAGAGGCCCACTTTGCCCATGGTTTTCATCAGCGCTTTTTCAGCCGCTTTGGCATAGCGTTTAAAGGCTTTGTTGCCTTCTTCACCTTCACCAAATTTCTCCTCTGCGCGCATCTGTACGCCCAGTGGGTAGATAGCGGAAGCGCCGAAACCAAGTGTGGCGGCAATGTGGTGCGAAGAGATGCTCTGGCCGCTCTCCACCACCAGAGAAACATCCAGACGCAGGCCTTCCTGCACCAGACGCTGGTTAATGGCGGATACCACCAGCAACATCGGGATTGCAGCGTGTTTCGACGAGATGTGGCGATCGGTCAGTACGGCAATGCCACCCTGAGAGCGGGCAAAATCCACTACCTGTTGCGCCAGGTCATCAATCGCTTTTTCCAGCGCATTCGCGTTAGCCGTGGTGCTCAGCAAATCTTTACCGATCACGGGCTCATAGAGCATTTCAAAGCGGGCATAAGGCGCGATTTTCTGCTCACGTAAACGCAGCATATCAAGGTGGCTGAGGATGGGGCTCGGCACCACAATCTGACGGCCTTTGCTGCGGCCCAGATGCGGTTTTGCGCCCAGCGCGACGCGCAGCGTCATACCGTCCACTTCGCGGATAGAGTCCAGCGGTGGGTTGGTCACCTGAGCAAAGCGCTGAGAGAAGTAGTGCGCCATGCCGCCTTCATGATCGGATAAGCCATTGATGGCGTTACCGTAACCCATCGCAGAGATCTTCTCTGCGCCAGTGTTCAGCATCGGGTCCATCATGAACTTGAAGCTTTCCTGGTTGTAGTAGTAGGCAACAAAGCGCTGATAGGTTTTCAGGTCGCCACGATAACGCAACGGTGAACCCTGCTGTTCTGCCGGGATCTCAGGCAGATCGTCAAGACCGACGCGCGCTTCGCGAAGCAACGCAGAATAATCTTTCTCTGCAGCCAGTTTTTCCAGCGCCTGCAGCGTGGTGTAGCTGCGTTTTTCACGATGATCGAAATAGAGCATGCCGCCCGCTTCGATTCGGCCACGACGCAACACGCTTTCAGGTGGAAACGCGATCTGTCCGGCTTCTGACATTGCACCGATATACTCAGCCGTTTCGACTGAACGCAGTGGACGCAGGCCAAGACGGTCCAGACGAGCACCAATGACTTCGCCATTGCCAAAGATTAATGCTGCAGGGCCGTCGTTCTTCTCTTCATACAGCGAGAAATACTCCAGCATGTCGCGCACTTCTGTCGGCAGTGAACTGTCGTTTTCCCAGGCGGGCGGCATCATCGAGACAACGGCCGTGATCAGATCGAGGTTATCTTCCATCAGACGGCTGTGGATGCTCTGATCCAGACGCGAACTGTCAGACTGGCCTTTTGGCCGGACGATTTTCTTGCCACGCGCCAGCGCCAGCGCCGACTCGGCGATGCGGTTTTTGCGGTCAGTGTTCAGTTCACCGTTATGCGCCATCAGGCGGAACGGTTGTGCCATGGTGGTATGCGGATCGGTGTTAGTGGAGAAGCGGGTATGGAAGAACAGCCCGCGTACCTGATGGTCCGGATCGGTCAGATCTTTGAAGTAAGGGATCACTTCATTGGAATTCAGACGGGCTTTAAACACCTGGGTGCGTGATGACAGCGACAGCGGATAAAGACCGCCAAATTCGCTTTCGGTAAACGCACGGGCTTCAATGGTCAGCAGGGCGCGGTAGATACGTTTTTCGAAGTCGTTCTGGTCGACCACGTCCTCTGGCGCAGTGAAAATCCACTGCAAAATCGGTAGCTGAAACTGCACGGCGGCCGGGCGCGTCACGCTACTGTCGAGCGGCATGTCGCGTTTCATGATCACCGGCAGGCCAAAGCTGCTGAGTGCCTCATCCACCAGACGTTCGGCATTCGCGCGCAGCCCGGCATCTTTTGGCACGAAGAAGTTGCCGACACCAAAGCGACCCGCTTCCAGCGGCTGGCCGGTAATTTTGCGGAAGAAGTGCAGCGACAGATCAACGTTGACCCCCGCGCCATCGCCGACGCCTTCCGCGGACATACCGCCGCGGTGAGGCACGGTACACAGAGCGCTGTGTGCCATCTGCAGAATCTCGTGGGTCTGCTCGCCGTCCTTACGCGTAATGAAACCTACACCACAGCTGTCACTGCCTGCTGTCGGATCATACAAGCCATAGGATTGAGGTTTTTTAGTGGACATTGAGGGTCTCCTTAAACTGCTTTGACATTACCTGCACTGATTCAGGGTCTGGGCGCACTGGGGCGCTATCATTTTCATCGCCATGCTCTGTCGAGCGCGCGTCATAGCCCTGAGCATTTCTCTCCAGACATCGGTAAAACGTCCTTAATTGAGCTGCTCTCTGATTTCCGGTCTCTTAAAGGAGATGACTTAAACCACGCGGGAGTCTTCTTGTTGCATAGATATGCCGAGACAATGGCCCGTCTGGAAAGCTTTCAGCGGATTTCCAACTTATCGGGAAAGCGTAATGAGGTCAAATGGCGTGGTCAGACGGGGTAATCAGGTGTTTAATGTATATAACTTTATGAATTAAATGATTTTTATGGTTTAAAATGTATCACTTTGGCACCCGTCGATCGGCCGATAAATGTGAACTGACTCACTGTAGTGCAGGCATCAGATCTCTGCACCATGCTGGTGACGGGGTGTTAGACAGCATTAAATGCTGTTCAACACCGTTGATGCATAGCATGTATCTGTTTTTCTTATGTCCGACTATTTGAATGAAACAGCCATTGGTTATAAGAAAAATTAATCAGGATGAGCGTGCGTAAAACATCATTAAAGATGAATGAGTATGCATATATGAAAGGTGTGCCTGCGCAGCAGGAGGCTGCCAGGATATTGAAAAAAGGCCGGACAGAGAAATCGGTGATTCGCTGGCGGCCTTACAGATTATTCATTTGGCACAGTCAGTCAAGGGTTTTAACCGCTTTGTCCTTAACGTCGCCGATCGGCCGCGCGGATGCACCATAACAGGGCGTTTTATCCCGCTTCTCCCTGCGACGTGCTGCGACGTCAGCAGGGTAACTGCGCTATTATGAGGCTGTTTCTCATCCGGGGAGTTGTTATGAAACAAATTCGTCTGTTGGCGCAGTACTACGTTGATTTAATGGTCAAGCTGGGTTTGGTGAGGTTTTCGCTGCTGCTGGCGTCTGCGCTGGTGGTGCTGGCGATGATTGTCCAGATGGCGGTCACGATGGTGCTGCGGGGCCATGTTGAGAGTATTGACGTGGTGCGTTCGGTCTTCTTCGGGCTGCTGATTACGCCCTGGGCAGTCTATTTCCTGTCCGTCGTGGTCGATCAGCTTGAAGAGTCACGACAACGACTGGCCAGGCTGGTGGACAAGCTGGAAGAGATGCGCACACGTGATCTGGAACTCAATCAGCAGATGAAAGAGACCATTACGCAGCTGAATCAGGAGATCAGCGACCGTAAAAAGGCGGAGCTGGCTCGTGAGCAGGTGATGGACAAGTTGCGTGAAGAGGTGACGCGTCGTGAGCAGGCACAGATTGAGCTGGAGCAGCAATCTTCCTTCCTGCGCTCATTCCTGGATGCTTCGCCAGACCTGGTTTTCTATCGCAACATCGATAAACAGTTCTCCGGCTGTAACCGTGCAATGGAATTACTGACCGGCAAAAGCGAAAAGCAGCTGATCGGCCTGACTCCACGTGATATCTACGATGATGAAGCGGCAACGAAGGTGCTTGAAACAGATGAAAAAGTATTCCGCCACAACGTCTCGCTGACCTATGAACAGTGGCTGCAATATCCCGACGGGCGCAAAGCCTGTTTCGAGATCCGTAAAGTGCCTTATTACGACCGGGTGGGTAAGCGCAGCGGGCTAATGGGTTTTGGCCGCGATATAACCGAGCGTAAGCGCTATCAGGACGCGTTAGAGAACGCCAGCCGGGAGAAGACCACCTTTATCTCTACGATCAGCCACGAGCTTCGTACGCCGCTTAATGGCATTGTTGGCCTGAGCCGTATTCTGCTGGATACCGACCTTAATCAGGAACAGCTGAAATACCTGAAAACCATCCACGTCTCTGCTATCACGCTGGGCAACATCTTTAATGATGTCATTGAGGTGGACAAAATCGAACGCCGTAAAGTGCAACTGGATAATCAGCCGCTTGATTTCACCGGCTTCCTGGCCGATTTGGAAAATCTTTCCGGCCTGCTGGCACAGCCAAAAGGGCTGAAATTTGTGCTCGCGCCGCAACTGCCACTGCCGCATATGATTTCCACCGACGGGACCCGCTTGCGCCAGATTCTGTGGAACCTGATTGGTAACGCAGTGAAATTTACCCAACAGGGTGAAATTGTCGTGCGGGTCACCTATGAGCAGGACGAGACGCTGCGCTTCGAGGTGCAGGACTCCGGCATGGGGATTCGCCAGGACGAGCAGGACAAGATTTTTGCCATGTACTATCAGGTTAAAGACCAGCATGGCGGCAAACCCGCAACTGGTACCGGTATCGGGCTGGCGGTATCACGCCGACTGGCGCAGGCGATGGGCGGGGATATCCGGGTTCACAGTGCACCAGGACAAGGTTCATGCTTCACCGTTGAAATCAAAGCCCCGCGTATTGCTGAAGAGGTGGAGGACGAAGGTGTGGATGACAGCCTGCCACTGCCTGCACTGCACGTACTGTTAGTCGAAGATATTGAGCTCAACGTGATTGTGGCGCGCTCAGTACTGGAAAAGCTGGGCTGTAGCGTTGAGGTCGCCATGACCGGCAGTGAGGCGCTGGCGATGTTTGACCCGCTGGAGTTTGATCTGGTGCTGCTGGATATTCAATTGCCTGATATGACCGGGCTGGATGTCTCGCGTGCGATTCGCCAGCAGTATCAGGGAACACATCTGCCACCGCTGGTTGCACTTACCGCCAATGTTCTCAAAGACAAAAAAGAGTACTTCGACGCAGGCATGGATGACGTGCTTAGCAAGCCTCTTGCGGTGCCAGCACTGACTGCGATGATTAAAAAGTACTGGAATTATCAGGCAGAAGCGGAAGAAGAAACGCTTGATGTCAGCGACGACAAAAGTCGGATGCTGCTGGATGTTGCCATGCTCGAACAGTATATCGAACTGGTCGGCCCCGGTCTGATAACCCAAAGTCTGACGATGTTTGAAAAAATGATGCCAGACTATCTTGCGGTTCTGGAATCCAATCTGATGGCCCGAGATCAGAAAGGGATTGCTGAAGAAGGCCACAAAATTAAAGGTGCGGCGGGTTCAGTAGGGCTGCAGCGTTTGCAGATGCTGGCGAAACAGATTCAGAGTCCGGAGTTACCGGCATGGTGGGACAATGTTGTTGAATGGATCGATGAGTTGAAACAGGAGTGGCGACATGATGTGCAGGTACTGCGTGACTGGGTATCAGAGCAGGAGAAGTGATATCCCGGAAAAAAATGACCCCAGCCGAGGCCGGGGTGCGCGAATACTGCGCCAACACCAGGGAAATCATTGCGACCGCTATGATATGAATAATTAATGCAGCCGCAGGGTATTGGTTAACACTGTTATCACCTTAGCAAATTCATCTTCTCGTGCGACAAGATTCATTAAAATTTGTGATATTGAGCAGCGTTTAAATACAGAAAACATTAATTTGCCAACACAGTCAAGTAAGGAATCATTTTACACGCTGTATTGATGGTGTTTTGACCATATTTGCTCTTTTTCGTGTAGTTTTAAGGCTGTCAGACTGGGACGCAGAGTCTGCGCTGCAGTAAAGTGAAGCCGCGTTAACATTCACCTCTCCAGTGTGGCTAACGCGCTGATATTGCAAGCACACAGCCTGAAATGATACGAATTATCCAAAACGATTTGGAATGATTAAAAAGAATCTAAAACTTTCTCCTTTTCCCGTCTGCACACCTGAGGCTTTAAAGGAAGCCAACAGTGCCATAATGGCCAGGAGGGAGTCAGTTAAGCGCTGTTTATTTGAGCGTTATAACGAAGATTCTGATTAAGGTTTAAACTGCATCTGATTAAGAAAAAAATAATAGTTAAATGTAGCGAATGATTCAATCCGGCGCTTATTACTCTTTATTAACTGTTTATCTGGAAAGCGCCTAAGCAAAGGTAAGCAATGGAACCGATTCCTTTTTTACGGAAGTCCTTGAACTATTTCGAACTGTTGCAGCATTTTGATGCAAAATGATTGAATAAAGTCTGGAAACTGTCGTCCCGTTTTCAGCGATAATCGTAAAAAGCCTGTGTTAGTGGCAGTGATTACATGAGTGATTGATTAACGTCTGGAACAAGTGTGGGAAGATTGCATGAACAAGCATAAAGGAAGCGTCGGACAGCGTATCAGACGGATTGTTGGTCGAATCGTATTGGTATGGCTGGGCGCATGGCTGGCAGGTATTTTACTCTTTTCATTCCTGCCGGTGCCGTTTTCAGCCGTGATGGCTGAACGACAGATAGGTGCCTGGTTATACGGTGATTTTAGTTATGTCGCCCATTCAGACTGGGTCGGCCATGACGAAATGTCGCCCTGGATGGGACTGGCGGTTATCGCCTCAGAAGATCAAAAGTTTCCTGAGCATTGGGGCTTCGATGTTGCGGCAATTGAATCTGTACTGGATAACAGCGACAGCCGGATGCGCGGAGCGTCCACGCTGTCACAACAGACGGCGAAAAATCTGTTTCTCTGGGATGGCCGCAGCTGGATCCGCAAAGGTCTGGAGGCGGGTTTGACAGTCGGGATTGAGACGGCCTGGACTAAGCGACGCATTCTGACCGTCTATCTCAATATCGCGGAGTTCGGGCCGGGTATCTTTGGCGTTGAAGCGGCTTCACAGCACTATTTCCATAAACCTGCCAGCCGGCTTACGGCAGCAGATGCTGCTTTGCTGGCGGCGGTTTTGCCCAATCCGATTCGTTATCGTGCTGCTGCCCCCTCAGGTTATGTCAGAGAACGGCAACAGTGGATACTGCGTCAGATGCGCCAGCTTGGCGGAGAAGGTTTTTTACAGCGTAACAAACTCGACTAGGCCTTAATCTTCGTCGAAACCCGCTTCAAATAGCTCAATGACCGCAGCCAGCGCCGGGACTTCCTCCGGCCCGCTGGCTTCAATTTCGATGTGTCCGCCTTTGGCTGAGTCGAGCATCAGCAGCGCAATCACGCTGCTGGCTTCAGCTTCCGTGCCCGCTTCATTGCGCAGCAACACTTCGGCATCAAAGCTCTGCACCAGCTCAAATAACTTCATTGCCGGACGGGCGTGCATGCCCAGCTTATTTTTAATTTCTACAGTTTGTCTGACGGTCATGATTTGCGCTTTTCCAGCGTACGATGGCGTGACTGTACATTCTTACCACGCGAACGGAAGTAATCCGCAAGCTGTTCAGCGATATAGACTGAGCGGTGTTTGCCACCAGTGCAGCCAATCGCTACGGTAAGATAGCTACGGTTGTTGGTTTCCAGCATCGGCAACCAGAGTTCAAGGTAGCTGCGCGTCTGGTAGATAAAGTTATGCACTTCTGTATGGCGATCAAGAAAGGCCGCCACCGGGCGATCGAGGCCAGTCATCGGCCGCAGCTTGGGATCCCAATGGGGATTGGGCAGAAAGCGCACGTCAAACACATAGTCAGCGTCAATAGGGATGCCATGTTTGAAGCCAAAGGATTCAAACACCATGGTCAGCTCACGTTCACGTTTACCCAGCAGGCGGGTACGCAGCATCTCGGCCAGCTCGTGCACTGACATCTCTGAGGTGTCGATGATGAGATCGGCCCGCGAACGCAATGGCTCCAGCAGATCGCTCTCTTCGTCAATCGCGCTCTCCAGCGACAGATTCTTGCTGGAAAGGGGATGCAGACGGCGCGTATCGCTGTACCGACGAATCAGCGTATTACGATCGGCGTCCAGGAACAGCAGCTGAGGTGAAAATGAGTCAGGCAGGTTATTCAGCGCGGTTTCAAAAATTTCCGGAGATTCTGGCATGTTACGCACATCAATGCTGACTGCTGCCGAAATATTACGCTCCGCCAGCGAGTTAGCTAACTCGGGCAGTAGCACGACCGGCAGGTTATCAACACAGTAGAACCCCATATCTTCCAGCGCACGGAGCGCCACTGACTTCCCCGAGCCTGAACGACCGCTAACGATCATCAGCACCATGACCTTTTCTCCCGTTTTAAAACCGGCACCTGGCCGGTAAAGACGTGTTACTGCTCTGTCTGGATTTCCGTAATAATGGCGTAGAGCTCTTCATCACTTTGGGCAGCGCGCAGACGACGGCAGACCGTTTTATCTGCCAGACGTTTCGCCACCAGTGACAGGGTGTGCAGGTGTGTTTTGCACTGGTCGGCCGGGACCAGTAAAGCAAACAACAGATCGACCGGCTGGTTGTCGACGGCATCAAATGCAATCGGCTGTTCGAGGCTGATAAAGACCCCAACCGCGCGCAGCGTATCCTCTTCCAGCTTGCCGTGAGGGATTGCGATCCCATTGCCAATACCGGTACTGCCCATGCGTTCGCGGGTCAGGATCGCTTCGAAAAGCGTCTGGTGCGGCAGGTTGAGCTGCTTAGCGGCCAGTTCGCTGATGATTTCCAGCGCACGTTTTTTGCTCTGGCAGTGTACGCCGCTGCGGGTGCAGTCTGGCGAAAGCACTGTGCTCAATTCCAGTGTAAGATCGTTGTTCATTATCATTTCACTTGCGTGTTCACCAGGCCATTCGCCGCCAGCGCGTCATTACCTCTGAGACAAGCTGCGCTTACTCAGATGACAAAACGGGGCGGATTATCCGCCCCATCCTGTCGGCTCTGCGCGCCAGGCGCGCGTTGCTAGCGTGAAGATTAGTGTTTTTTCAGTTTATCTTTGTGTTTGGTCAGCTGACGGGCCAGCTTGTCGATCAGCCCATCAATTGCCGCATACATATCTTCCGCTTCCGATGTAGCGTGCAGCTCGCCACCATTCACGTGAAGTGTTGCATCAGCCACCTGAGTGACTTTCTCAACTTTCAGGACAATATAGACCTGATTGATATGTTCAAAATAGTGTTCCAGTTTGGCAAATTTCCCGTTGACGAACTCACGCAGAGGCGGTGTGATTTCAACATGTTGCCCGGTCAGGTTCAGCTGCATAGGTCTTCCTTCTCATTTCTTTCAAACCAGTTGTTTACGCTGGTTCGATGGCGGGATGGATAAAGACTCACGATATTTGGCGACGGTACGCCGTGCCACCATAATCCCCTGATCAGATAACATTGAGGTCAGTTTACTGTCGCTCAAGGGTTTGGCTGGATTTTCCGCCGAAATTAATTTTTTCACCAGCGCACGAATCGCGGTTGAGGAGGCTTCGCCTCCACCTTCCGTATTCACATGACTGGAGAAAAAGTACTTTAGTTCAAAAATGCCACGGGGACTGTGCAGATACTTCTGCGTAGTCACGCGAGAAATGGTCGATTCATGCATCTCAACAGCCTGGGCGATATCTGCCAGCACCATCGGACGCATAAATTCTTCACCCTGCTCGAAAAACGCCTGCTGTTGTTCAACAATGCAGCGCGTTACTTTCAGCAGCGTATCATTGCGGCTTTCCAGACTCTTAATCAGCCAGCGGGCTTCCTGCAGATTACTGCGGATAAACTGACTGTCGCTGTCGTTGCGCGCTGAACTGCCCATTGCCGCATAGTGCTGATTGATCTTGAGGCGTGGCAAGCTGTCGGCATTGAGTTCAACCGTCCAGCGACTGCCAACTTTACGCACCAGGACATCGGGAATGACATATTCTGGCTCGCTGGTATTGATCGACTGACCCGGACGCGGGTCCAGCGACTGAATCAGCACCATCGCTTCTTTCAGTACATCCTCTTTGAGGCGCGTCACTCGCATCAGGCTACGGAAATCGTGATTGGCCAGCAGGTCGAGATGCTCGCTGACGATCAGGCGTGCTTCTGCCAGCATCGGTGTGTCAGGCGCATATTGCGACAGCTGCACCAGCAGACAGTCACGCAGGTCGCGCGCACCAACACCCATCGGGTCAAAACGCTGGATGCGTTTCAGCACCGCCTCAACTTCATCCACTTCGAGATCATCGTTGCCGATACTGTCCAGGATCTCCTCAAGCGAAACGGTGAGATATCCGGTGTCATCGATAGCATCGACGATAGAGGTGGCAATAGCGCGATCGGTATCACTGAAAGGCGTCAATCCAACCTGCCACATCAGGTAGTCCTGCAGTGACTGTGTCGTTTCACCCTGATAAACCGGTAATTCATCATCCTGATAATCGGTGCCAGTGCCGGAAGGCGTGCCCGCCGTGTAGATCTCATCCCAGGTGGCATCCAGCGGCAGTTCATCGGGCATCTCTTTCTGCTCAAGCGCTTCGCGTGTATCCAGCGCCTCAGACTCCGGCGATTCCCTGGAGTCGATCTCTTCATGCAGATCAGTCTGCTCAAGCAGCGGATTGCTTTCGAGTGCAAGCTGTAACTCCTGCTGGAGTTCAAGCGTAGAGAGTTGCAGCAGACGAATCGCCTGTTGCAACTGTGGAGTCATTGCCAGCTGTTGGCTGAACCTGAGTTGTAGACCTTGCTTCATAGACAGGATGGTAGTTCCCAGGTAAACATCGGTATTAACGACACCTTATCAGAGTCTGAACTCTTCACCCAAATAAACCCGCTTAACCTGCTCATCCGCAAGAATTTCATTGGGTGTGCCATGCGCAATCAGGTGTCCCTGGCTGACAATATAAGCCCGCTCACAGACCGCTAAGGTTTCACGCACGTTATGGTCGGTAATCAGCACGCCGAGGCCGCTGTCACGCAGATGCTCAATGATTTTCTTGATGTCGATAACGGAGATCGGGTCAACACCGGCAAAAGGCTCATCCAGCAGGATAAATTTAGGATTAGCGGCCAGTGCGCGTGCGATCTCAACACGACGTCGCTCACCACCCGACAGCGCCTGACCCATGCTGTCGCGCAGGTGCTCGATGTGAAACTCTTCCATCAGCTCACGGGCGCGATCCTGGCGTTGCTCTTCTGTCAGATCATCACGAATCTGCAGTACCGCCATCAGGTTATCGTAGACGCTGAGGCGACGGAAAATGGAGGCCTCCTGCGGCAGATAGCCGATGCCACGACGCGCTCGGGCATGCAGCGGCAGGATACTGATATCTTCATCATCAATAATGATACGGCCAGCGTCACGCGGGACAATACCGACCACCATGTAAAAGGTGGTGGTCTTACCGGCGCCGTTCGGACCCAGCAGGCCGACAATCTCGCCGGACTTTACCTGCAGACTGACATCTTCTACCACGCGACGGCCTTTATATGCCTTCGCCAGGTTTTCTGCGATTAATGTGGCCATAGCTATCAGTTACTCTTCTTTCCGCTGTTGGACGAACCTTTATCCTGAAGTTGCGACGGCACCAGGACGGTAGTGACGCGCTTGTTCTGGCCCTGGCTGTAAGCCTGCATTTTCTGCTCTTTTACCAGATAGGTAATACGATCGCCTTTGATGTTGCTGTCCTGCTGCTCAATGAACGCATTGCCGGTCAGTTCAACGAAGTCGTTAGCCAGTTCGTAGTGCAGCTTTGAGGCATGGCCCTGAACCGGCTTGCCGCTGTCCTGCATCTGATAGAACGTAGCGGGGTTGCCGTAGGCATCAACGATGGTTTTCTTGCTGTCGCCACCGGGACGGGTCACCACGACTTTATCCGCCGTGATTTTGATTGAACCCTGCGTCACGATGACATTGCCGGTAAAGGTCGCGACATTGCCCTGCAAATCGAGTGCCTGATTCTGCGAGTCAATGTTGACGGGCTTATCCGAGTCACCGGTCAGGGCAAGCGCCGGAACGCTGGTTGCCAGCAACATGCTGGCCAGTAAAAGCTTCAGGCTATTTTTGTTCATTTTGAATTTCATATGAGGTTTTGACCTTCTCGATTAACTCGGCGTTTTTTGTCCGTAAATTGCCGCGCATTTTCATGCCGGTGGAGTTAAAACTGCGTCCATACAATGTTACCTGATCATCAGAGGTAACATCCTGAGTGACAAGGTTGATCTGTGCGTTATCAGTTTTAATGCGCTCAAGCTGAGAATCCTGCGTCAGCGTATTCAGCTCAACATGGCCATACAGATAAAGCATACGATCTTTGGTGAGCTTTGCTTTATCGGCGCGTAACGTCCAGGTAGGGATTTTATTCTCATCATAAGTGGTCATCACCGGATTTTCGAACCAGCTCAGCTCGTCATCCGAGAAATAGGTCACTTTGTCTGAGACCAGTTTATATGACAGCGCGCCCTGCGGGTTATAAACCACAGTGTGTGAATCAGCACTGGTGTAGGTCGGCGACTGACTGTCGGGCCCGACGGGCGTGCCATTGTCATCCTGGTTAGTAAGATTCCAGCCGATCAAAACCAGTGCAATCAAGGTCAGAATCAGCGTTATCCAACGCCTGCTTTTACTCATACTGATTGCCCTTTGGCATCCTCAAATTTGTTCTGCGCCATTAATATCAGGTCACATACTTCGCGTACCGCGCCGCGTCCACCGGCGATCCGCGTGACGTAGTGGGCGCGTGGCAACAGGATCGGGTGTGCATCCGCCACTGCCACACTTAATCCCACCTTCGCCATAACCGGCCAGTCAATCAGATCGTCACCAATATAGGCGACCTGGTCGTCGGAAAGAGACAGTTTATCCAGAAGTTCACGATAGGCCAAAAGCTTATCCGATTGTCCCTGATAAAGATGACGGATGCCGAGCGTTTTGCAGCGATCTTCCATCAGACGGGCATTACGGCCGGTAATAATAGCCACTTCTACATCAGAGGTCAGCAAACACCGCACACCATAACCGTCCCGCACGTTGAATGCCTTCAGCTCTTCGCCATTATTTCCCATGTAGATCACCCCGTCGGACATCACGCCGTCGACGTCGCAGATCAGCAGACGAATGTTGCTGGCGCGTGCCATAACATCAGCGCTGACCGGGCCATAGCAGGTTTCAATCGGGGGAGTTGCCTGTTGCATTTTCTCTTCCTGTTCAGACTACGCCAGCGCGCAGCATGTCATGCATATGTACCACACCGAGCAGACGGTCGTCATCGGCCACCAGAATCGAGGTAATGTTTTTGGTCTGCATCAGGTTCAGGGCTTCAACCGCCAGCATATTTGGCCGGACGCGGATGCCACCCGGCGTCATCACTTCGCCAATGGTGGCGCGCTGAAAATCGATGCCCATATCAAAAATGCGGCGCAGGTCGCCATCGGTAAAGATGCCTTCAATTTTCATCAGACCGTCGACGATCACCGTCAGTCCCAGGTTTTTGCGCGTAATTTCCAGCAGCGCATCGCGCAGTGAAGCATCCCGCGTGACGTGCGGCAGCTCATCGCCGCTGTGCATGATATCAGCCACATGCAGCAGCAACTTGCGGCCCAGCGCACCGCCAGGATGGGAGAGGGCAAAGTCTTCCGCCGTGAATCCACGCGCTTCCAGCAGCGAAACCGCAAGCGCGTCACCCATCACCAGCGTGGCCGTCGTGCTGGAGGTGGGCGCCAGACCCAGCGGACACGCTTCCTGCGGAACATGAACACAAAGATGCACATCGGCAACCCGTCCCATCGCGCTGTCAGGCCGTCCGGTGATGCAGATCAGCGAAATATGCTGACGTTTTAACACTGGGATCAGCGCAAGAATTTCGCTGGACTCACCGCTGTTAGAGATGGCGATGACCACATCATTTTTGCTCACCATCCCCAGATCGCCATGGCTGGCTTCAGCCGGATGCACAAAAAAGGCGGGCGTGCCGGTACTGGCAAAGGTCGCCGCCATTTTTTTGCCGATATGGCCAGACTTGCCCATGCCCATGACCACCACTTTTCCCTGACAGGCATAAATGAGGGCGCAGGCGCGGGCGAAATCGTCATTGATATATTGATCGAGTTGTTCCAGTCCTTCACGCTCGATGCGCAGGACAGTTTTTCCCGCCTGCTGAAAATCAAATGCTGTTGGTTGCTGATATGACATAGTGAGTCTGTCCTTGTTAACCGTCCATAAATGCCGGCTGCATCCAGAGCAGCGTCACCCAGACGAAGAAACCACAGAGTAAAATTAAGCCTGCCGTGCGACCAACCCGACGGCGACGAAGCAGGCAAAGCAGGGCGAACAGCACGCTGACGCCCAGCATCACCCAATAATCACGGGCAAAAGCGTGATAGTCGATGCTGCCAGGATGAATCAGCGCCGGCAGGCCCAGCACGATGGCAATATTATAAATGTTGGCGCCGATCAGATTGCCGATTGCGATATCATCTTCACCTTTCAGCGCGCCAGCAATGACCGTTGCCAGCTCAGGCAGGCTGGTTCCCACGGCGATAAGCGTCAGGCCCATGACCAGTTCACTGACGCCAAAGTAGTCGGCAAAAGCGGTCGCATTATCGATCACCATCCGCGTCGACATCGGCAGTATAATCAGCGCGACGGCCAGCCAGAGAAAGGCCACTGTATTTCCGCTCTCTTCGCGAGGCAGTTCGGCCAGCTGTTCGCGGGTCAGGGTGTCGTTATTGTCCTGTTCCGCTTTCCGTGCAATGCGAATCACCACCATCAGATAAATAGCGGCTATGGCGATCAGGCCAATTCCATCCAGTCGACTAAGCTGATTGTCAAACAGCATGAATCCGCTGAGCAGGGTAACCAGCAACATTAACGGAAGTTCGCGGCGTATCAGATTAGAATGGACGTAAAGCGGGTGCATGAGCGCAGCGGCACCGAGGATCAGTAAAATGTTGGTAATATTCGAGCCGAGCGCGGTACCCACAGCAAGATCCATCTGGCCATGCTGCGCCGCTGAAAAGGAGAGGATCATCTCGGGCAGCGAGGTGCCGATGCTGACAACGGTCATGCCGATAATCAGTGGCGGGATGCCAAAAGATCGACACAATATTGAGGCGCTAAACACCAGACGATCGGCACCATATGCCAGTAAAAGCAAACCGATAATCAGCAGTGCAGAAGCTAAGAACATGAAAAATCCTTGCGTAAAAACCCGGGCCGGCAATGCTTTTCCCGACCGGTTTAAGGTTCTGTTTGGCGAGACAGGCGCTGATTTTGACCGCCTGAACGGCAAAAGTAAATTTAATGACCATTTTCGCCAAATCTTAGCGGTAAGTTTCTGTAAAGCTATCGTGAATCAGGACCGAACAGGCTACCATCGTACCCCATGTTTACGCCCGATCCTTACAAGAGGTAATAATGATCCAGCAGCAAACGAATCTGGTTGAGGTTCGTGGCGTGAGTTTTTCGCGCGGAGATCGCACTATCTTCGACGACATTTCGCTGACCGTGCCGAAAGGGAAAGTCACGGCGATAATGGGGCCATCGGGGATAGGAAAAACCACTCTGCTACGCCTGATTGGGGGGCAACTTCAGCCAACCAGCGGTGAAATCTTTTTCCGTGGCGAAAACATTCCGTCATTGTCACGCGCTAAATTGTACGAAGCGCGCAAGAAAATGAGCATGCTGTTCCAGTCTGGTGCCCTGTTTACTGACTTAACGGTCTATGAAAATGTGGCCTGGCCGCTGCGTGAACATACCCGTCTGCCTGCACCGATTCTGCACAGCACCGTATTAATGAAGCTGGAAGCGGTGGGTCTGCGCGGTGCTGCCCAGCTGAAACCAGCTGAGCTGTCGGGCGGGATGGCACGCCGTGTGGCACTGGCGCGTGCAATTGCGCTTGAGCCGGAGCTGATCATGTTCGACGAACCTTTTGTCGGACAGGATCCCATTACCATGGGCGTGCTGGTAAAATTAATCGACGAACTTAACCATGCTCTGGGCCTGACCTGTATTGTGGTCTCGCACGACGTACCGGAAGTACTGAGTATTGCGGACTATGCCTATATCGTGGCCGGACAAAAAATTATCGCACACGGCACCACGCCGGAACTGCGAGAGAATAATGACCCGCGCGTGCGCCAGTTTATTGATGGCCATGCGGATGGTCCGGTTCCCTTCCGTTTTCCTGCCGGCGACTATCTCGCTGATTTAACCGGCTCAGGGAGTAACTAAACAGATGGTCTTGAAGGCGCTGGCGTCATTCGGTCGTCAGGGAATTGAAACGTGCGCCAGTTTTGGACGCGCAGGATTAATGCTGTTTCACGCGCTGGTGGGAAAACCCGCGTTCCGCAGACATACGCCGCTACTGATCAAACAACTCTATAGTGTTGGCGTACTGTCGTTACTGATTATTGTGGTTTCAGGTCTGTTTATCGGCATGGTACTCGGACTGCAGGGCTATCTGGTGCTGAACACCTATGGTGCAGAAACCAGTCTGGGTATGCTGGTGGCGCTCTCCTTGCTGCGTGAACTGGGGCCGGTTGTTACCGCGCTGCTGTTTGCCGGACGGGCAGGATCGGCACTGACGGCTGAAATCGGCCTGATGAAAGCCACTGAACAGCTCTCCAGTATGGAGATGATGGCGGTGGATCCGTTGCGCCGGGTAGTCTCGCCGCGCTTCTGGGCCGGTTTTATCAGCATGCCGCTACTGACCATGATCTTCACTGCGGTCGGTATTGCAGGCGGTGCACTGGTTGGCGTGAGCTGGAAGGGGATCGATCCCGGTTTCTTCTGGTCAGCTATGCAGAACGCGGTCGATTTCCGAACCGATATCGTTAACTGCATCATCAAAAGCGCCGTCTTTGCCGTAACGGTCACCTGGATTGCTCTTTTTAATGGCTATGACGCGATTCCCACTTCTGAAGGGATCAGTCGCGCGACAACGCGTACCGTAGTACATGCTTCACTGGCGGTGCTCGGGTTGGATTTTGTGCTGACAGCACTGATGTTTGGGAATTGATGCAATGCAAAGCAAAAAAAGCGAAATCTGGGTTGGCATTTTTATGATTATGGCGTTGATCGCCGCATTGTTTCTCTGTCTGCGCGTCGCCGATTTAAAGTCGATGGGCACAGAGCCGACGTGGAAACTCTACGCGACCTTTGACAATATCGGCGGCCTGAAAGCCAGTTCGCCGGTCAAAATTGGTGGTGTGGTCATTGGCCGGGTGACAGAAATAGCGCTTGAGCCGAAAACGCTGCTGCCGCGTGTCACCATGGAGATCAGCGATCAGTATGCGAATAAAATTTCAGATACCAGCTCGCTGGCTGTCCGTACTCAGGGCCTGCTGGGTGAGCAGTTCCTGGCGCTGAACTTAGGCTTTGACGATCCTGAGCTCGGCTCGGCGATGCTGAAAGATGGCGATACGCTGCGTGATACGAAGTCAGCCATGGTGCTCGAAGACCTGATTGGCCAGTTCCTTTATAAGAGCGGCGATAACAAACAAAAAACTGACTCCAAAGACGCGCAGGAAGGCGACAGTGCTGCGCCTGCGGCACCGGCTCAACCTTAAAGAAGAGGGTTTACCATGTTTAAACGTTTATTGATGATTGCCATGCTGGTGGTAGCGGTACCGCTGACGGCGACCGCAGCCGATCAGAGCAATCCTTACAAGCTGATGAACGAAGCGGCGCAGAAGACATTCACCCGTCTGAAAAATGAGCAGCCGAAAATCAAGCAGGATCCCAACTACCTGCGTGAGATTGTGCGTCAGGAGCTCCTGCCATATGTGCAGATTAAATATGCAGGCGCGTTAGTGCTGGGACGCTACTATCGTGACTCAACACCTGCTCAGCGTGAAGCCTATTTCAGCGCCTTTGGTGATTACCTGGCGCAGGCGTATGGTCAGGCACTGGCACTCTATAACGGCCAGAGCTACCAGATTCAGCCCGAACAGCCGTTAGGCGACGCCCAGATTGTCGCTATTCGTGTCACCATTATTGACCCAAATGGACGTCCGCCGGTACGCCTCGATTTCCAGTGGCGTAAAAATAGCCAGAGCGGGAAATGGCAGGCTTATGACATGATCGCCGAAGGCGTCAGCATGATCACCACGAAACAAAATGAGTGGAGCGATTTGTTGCGTACCAAAGGTATTGATGGTCTGACGGCACAACTGAAGTCTTCTGCGGCACAGCCGATCACGCTGGATAAACAACAATAATGCACGAATCGTTACGCTGGGAGCGGGAAGCCAGCACGCTATTACTTAAAGGCGAACTGGATCGCGACACGCTGATGAGCCTGTGGCAGCAACGCGAGACGCTGATCAAAGATGTCGATACTATCGACGTCGCGGGGCTGGAGCGGGTGGACTCTTCCGGTCTCGCCCTGCTGGTGCACTTGCGGGAAATCGCGCGTGCACAGGGTATAACCCCATGCTTTACAGGCATCAGTGACAAACTGCGCTCGCTGATTACCCTTTACAATCTGCAACAGATTATTGTTTCTGCGGATAAAAGCGCCTGATTTCCGGTTGTTATGCTAAGCCCCTGTTTCCAGCAGGGGCTTTTGCGTATTTAAGAGTCAGCCGCTTTCCTCTACTATGTCAGCCTTATTATTATTAAGTGAAGTTAAGCCCAATGGAAAACAGTGAAATTCAGGCCGTGCTGATGGCCGCATTGCCTTTAGACGAAGTTCATGTGATGAGCAACGATGGCAGCCATTTTCAGGTGATCGCCGTAGGCGAACTGTTTGGCGAACTGAGCCGCGTGAAAAAGCAGCAGGCTGTCTATGCGCCGCTGATGGAATTCATCGCGGATAACCGCATGCATGCTGTCTCTATCAAAACTTATACTCCCGCTGAATGGGCACGTGACCGTAAACTCAACGGTTTCTGATCCTTCTGCGTGGTGAACTCGCCGTGAGCGAGTCCAATTTTTAGCTAGTTAATCGAGAGCCGTGTTGATGGAAAAATTTCGTGTGCAAGGCCCCACCCGTTTAAGTGGTGAAGTCACCATTTCCGGGGCAAAGAACGCCGCACTTCCTATTCTGTTTGCTGCCCTGCTGGCTGAAGAGCCGGTAGAGATTAAGAACGTGCCAAAGCTGCGCGACATTGATACCACCATGAAACTGCTGAGCCAGCTGGGTGCGAAGGTCGAACGCAACGGTTCTGTGCATGTCGATGCCAGTGCGGTAGATGTGTTTTGTGCGCCTTATGACCTGGTCAAAACCATGCGTGCCTCAATCTGGGCGCTGGGTCCGCTGGTGGCGCGTTTTGGTCAGGGTCAGGTTTCTCTGCCGGGTGGCTGCGCTATCGGCGCGCGTCCGGTTGATCTGCATATCACCGGTCTGGAACAGCTGGGTGCTGAGATCAAACTGGAAGAGGGCTACGTTAAAGCCTCAGTCAATGGACGCCTGAAAGGCGCGCTGATTGTCATGGACAAAATCAGCGTTGGCGCAACGGTCACTATCATGAGTGCAGCGACGCTGGCGACGGGCACCACTGTGATTGAGAATGCGGCACGTGAGCCGGAAATTGTCGATACCGCCAACTTCCTTAACACCCTGGGTGCCAAAATCAGTGGCGCAGGTAGCGACAAAATCACCATTGAAGGCGTTGAGCGTCTGGGTGGCGGTGTTTATCGCGTTCTGCCCGATCGTATCGAAACCGGTACCTTCCTGGTGGCTGCTGCCATTTCAGGCGGCAAAGTGATGTGCCACAAAACCCAGCCAGATACCATGGATGCTGTATTGGCTAAGCTGCGTGATGCGGGTGCCGATATTGAAACCGGTGAAGACTGGATCAGTCTGGACATGCACGGCAAGCGACCAAAAGCGGTTAACGTGCGCACCGCTCCGCATCCGGGGTTCCCGACAGATATGCAGGCACAGTTCACCCTGTTAAACATGGTTGCGGAAGGCACGGGTCTGATTACCGAAACCATTTTCGAAAACCGTTTTATGCATATCCCTGAACTGATTCGCATGGGCGGACATGCTGAGATTGAGAGCAACACGGCAATCTGTCATGGGGTTGAAACCCTGTCAGGTGCGCAGGTGATGGCGACCGATCTGCGTGCTTCTGCCAGCCTGGTTCTGGCGGGTTGTATTGCGGAAGGCACGACGTTCGTTGATCGCATTTATCACATCGATCGTGGCTATGAGCACATCGAAGATAAACTGAAAGCAATGGGCGCGAACATCGAGCGTGTCAGCGAAGAGTAAGTCTGCTGATGCACTCAAAAAGCCAGCCCCCTTCAGGGCTGGTTTTTTTTTCGCCTGAAAATAGCCTGCGGTCTCAGTTGCTGTCGGAATGCGCTGCAGGCGTCCGGATACGTTTTCTGCGATCCAGCAGGCGGTGGGTGTGGGGATCATAATATCGACTGGGCCAGATCTCACTCGGGTGAATCGTTAGCGCGTCGGCGATCAGCCATTCTCCTTTGGGCCACGGGCGCGTCAGCGCATTAGCCAGTGTTGACGAACTCAGACCCGATGCGCGTGATAGTGCTGCCAGCGTCATACCGCGTTTGTGCAGCGCCGCGATAATGTCAGCCGGATGCCAGTCTTCCTTTATTTTTTCCATAACCTGTTCTCCTTTTCCTTGTCATTGCGTCGTCCAGCAGGACGTTGGCTTTCCTTTTTAGTGCCATCTGGAAAGAACAGGGGTTTTATAGCAAAAAGTTTCCATTAATTTCCAGTTATTTTTAGATCCAGCGCCGGGTCTGTGGGATGACTCGCAAAAGGTGTGCAAATGCTTGCAGGAAATAAGAATAATGGGGACGGATGAGATGAAAACGGAGCCCGGAAGGCTCCGTGAGGGATCAAAAATCGCGCTGAACTGACATGTGCGCCAGCGACTCCAGGGCACTGCGCCATGGCGATTCCGGCAGAATTCTCAGGGCTTCAATGGCTTTATCCGCTTCCTGTTCGGCACGACTGCGCGTCCACTCCAGAGAACCACACTGATTCATCGCTTCCAGTACGGGTTCCAGCAGATGGCGGCCATTTCCCTGTTCAATGGCTTCACGGATCATCTTCGCCTGTTCAGGCGAGCCGTGCTGCATCGCATGCAGCAGTGGCAGGGTGGGTTTGCCTTCACTCAGGTCATCGCCAGTATTTTTACCCAGCGTTTCACCATCAGCACTGTAATCCAGTAAGTCGTCAATTAACTGGAAAGCCGTACCCAGATAGCGCCCATAATCCTGCAGGGCTTTTTCCTCTTCAGGTGTGGCTTCAGCCAGAATTGCAGAAGCCTGCGAGGCGGCTTCAAACAGACGCGCTGTCTTGCTGTAAATGACGCGCATGTAGCTCTCTTCAGTGATGTCGGGATCATTGACGTTCATCAGCTGCAGGACTTCACCTTCAGCAATGACGTTTACTGCCTCTGACATCAGCGCCAGGATACGCAGCGAACCCATGCTGGTCATCATCTGGAAGGCGCGGGTATAAATAAAGTCACCGACCAGCACGCTTGCCGCATTGCCAAACGCCGCGTTAGCGGTCGCTTTGCCACGACGCATATCGGATTCATCCACGACATCGTCATGCAGCAGCGTGGCGGTGTGGATAAATTCGATCAGCGCCGCATTGGTCACGTGCAGGTCGCCCTTGTAGCCCATGGCACGTGCGGAGAGCACGGCAATCATGGGACGGATACGCTTGCCCCCACCACTGATGATGTAATAGCCCAACTGGTTGATGAGCGAGACATCTGAATTCAGCTGGTCGAGGATGGTCTGGTTAACGGCAGCCATATCCTGTGCGGTTAATTCATTAATCTGTTCTAAGTTCATTCGTCTTTTCAGCTATGACTCGTTATCTCTGCCATGGTAAGTGGTTTACTCAGCCAGCGTTCAGGTAATCTGTTACTGATTGTACTTGAATTTTGTGCCTGAGAAACGGTTGCATTCAGCCTGTGTTTTTTTTCTGCAAGAGTGTGCAAAGTGCTCTTGTCTTCTTCTGGAGTTTTGCGTAGAATTCGCGCCCTATTGTGAATATTTAGCGCGCCGCCTGATGAACTAAAAGGCAAGCGCAGAAGCGGAGTTTTATATGTACGCGGTTTTCCAAAGTGGTGGTAAACAACACCGAGTTAGCGAAGGTCAGACCGTTCGCCTGGAAAAGCTGGACATCGCAACCGGTGAAACGATTGAGTTTGACCAGGTTCTGATGATTGCTAATGGCGAAGACGTGAAAATCGGCGCGCCACTGGTTTCAGGCGGAATGATCAAGGCAGAAGTTGTTGCTCACGGTCGTGGCGAGAAAATTAAGATTGTTAAGTTTCGTCGTCGTAAGCACTACCGTAAGCAAGCAGGCCATCGCCAGTGGTTCACTGATGTGAAAATCACTGGTATCACGGCGTAAGAGGAGATCTGACAAATGGCACATAAAAAGGCTGGTGGTTCGACTCGAAATGGTCGTGACTCCAATGCAAAACGTCTGGGTGTAAAGCGTTTCGGTGGCGAATCTGTTCTGGCAGGTAGCATCATCGTTCGTCAGCGTGGCACCAAATTCCACGCCGGTACCAATGTAGGTTGTGGTCGTGACCACACCCTGTTTGCTACCGCAGACGGTAAAGTACAGTTCGAAGTTAAAGGTCCGAACAACCGTAAATACATCAGCATCGTTGCTGAGTAAGGTTGTCGTGACGCAGACGTTTAACGTCTGAACGCACGAATTGAAGGCCCCGCAGCTCCTGCGGGGCTTTTTACATTCTGCGGTCTGTTGCGGTAAAAGCGACGCATCACAAAAGTTTGCTGTACACTTTGTGTACGCACTGGCGAAAGCCAATCCTGATTTATCCGCCGCTGGTCAGCGCAGAAGACCCTGGCGGACCCGTCTGCAGAGTGCTGCAGACGATTGTGTGACGGAGATAGAAAATGAAGTTTGTAGATGAAGCGACAATTTTGGTCGTCGCCGGTGATGGCGGTAATGGTTGCGTGAGCTTCCGCCGCGAAAAATATATCCCGAGAGGCGGCCCTGATGGCGGTGATGGCGGTGACGGCGGTGATGTTTATCTGATCGCTGATGAAAACCTCAATACCCTTATCGATTATCGTTTCGAAAAATCTTTCCGGGCAGAGCGCGGACAGAACGGCCAGAGCCGCGACTGTACAGGCAAACGCGGTAAAGATATCGAAGTTAAAGTGCCGGTCGGCACCCGGGTTATCGATCAGGGTACCGGTGAGACACTCGGTGACATGACGCGTCACGGCCAGAAACTGATGGTCGGCAAGGGCGGCTGGCATGGTCTGGGCAACACGCGCTTCAAATCCTCAGTGAACCGCAGTCCTCGTCAGAAAACGATGGGTACTCCAGGTGAAAAACGTGACCTGCAGCTGGAGCTGATGCTGCTGGCAGATGTTGGGATGCTGGGCTTACCGAACGCCGGTAAATCAACCTTTATCCGTGCTGTTTCAGCTGCCAAACCAAAAGTGGCGGACTATCCATTTACCACGCTTGTGCCGAGCCTGGGCGTAGTCCGTATGGACAGCGAGCAGAGCTTCGTCGTGGCTGATATTCCTGGCCTGATTGAAGGCGCAGCAGACGGTGCTGGCCTCGGTATCCGCTTCCTGAAACACCTTGAGCGTTGCCGCGTATTGCTGCACCTGATCGACATCGATCCGATCGATGAAAGCGATCCGGTTGAAAATGCCCGCATTATTCTCGGCGAGCTCGAAAAGTACAGCGAGAAGCTGTTCAACAAGCCACGCTGGCTGGTCTTCAACAAGATTGATCTGATTAGCGAAGAAGAAGCGCAGTCACGGGCAAAAGCCGTTGCTGAAGCGCTGGGCTGGGAAGATAAGTATTACCTGATCTCTGCCGCAAGCCGTACTGGTGTCAACGAACTCTGCTGGGACGTGATGAGCTTCATCAATGCCAACCCGAAAGAAGCCGAGCTTGAAGAGAAACAGCCGGAAAAAGTGGAGTTTATGTGGGACGATTACCACAAAGAAACCATTGAAAACACGGTCGAAGTGGAAGATGAAGAGTGGGATGACGACTGGGATGATGAAGACGACGAAGGTGTTGAAATCATCTATCAGCGTTAACCGCGCGTCTGCTACAGCGTGATATAGGATGCCCCCTTTCAGGAATGAAAGGGGGCATTGTTCTTTCTGGAGCCTGCTCTTCAGGGCGACGCTGATATCTGCTTCTGAAGCGTTCAGCCATAAAAAAACGCAGCAGGTTGATCACCTGCTGCGTTTTTATTACTGCGTAATCAGTTGTTCTGATTGATATCGCGGTAGAGTCGGCTCTCGAAACGCACCAGGGGAATACGACGGGTACGTTGATCTTCCGGCGGTACCGCATACCCGGAAAGGAACTGAACGAACGCCACCCGCGCGCCACTGGAGGTAGTGATAAAGCCCGCCAGGTTATAGACGCCCTGCAGTGAACCGGTTTTCGCCGAGACTTTGCCATCCAGTCCTGCTTCATGCAGTCCGCCCCGATATTGCAGCGTGCCATCATAGCCAGCCAGCGGCAGCATCGAAATATAATCCAGCGTGTTGTCATTCTTCGCAATGAACTGCAACACCTGCATCATGGTTTGCGGCGAAATCAGGTCGTGGCGCGACAGGCCGGAACCATCGACCTGGATGCTGTTGCCCATATCGACGTTGGCTTTCGCTTTCAGGATACGACGAACCGCATCCTGCCCGGCACGGAAGGTTCCTGGTACGTTGAAGTAGTGATGACCAATAGTGCGGAACACCGTGTCGGCAATCATGTTGTCTGACTTCTTCAGCATGGTGTGCAGCAGCGTATGCAGCGGCGCGGACTGGGTCGATGCCAGTACGGTGCCTGGCTCCGTGACCTGCGTCTGACGCACCAGATGCCCGCTGTAATCAATCTCTGACGACCGCAGTTCCGCCTTGAGAATCTCGCCAGCCCAGGCCGCACCATCCTGCACGGCAAAGGCCAGCGGCAGCGGTTCGGCACGCTGACGCATACAGCCAGTCAGCGTGTAGCGGTTCAACTCGCCCGGCACCACATCCAGTTCACAATATTGCCCTTCGCCGCTGTTGCGGCCGATGGTGCGGACCTGGCTGTACATATGCGCCGGATAATAGGAGGCGATGCGAACAAAGGCATTTTCACCCGGCGTATTCGCGCTGTAGAGCGATACCGAGAAACAGTTCTTATCAACAATCGCTGCACCCGGCGGGGCGCTGAAGCACTGAGTCATATCGTTCCACGGCCAGCCCGGCGCCATGTCGTGACTGGCAAACACGGACGTGTCGATAACCAGATTGCCTTTGATATGGTTAATACCCTGCTTCTTAATCGCCGCGACCATGTTGCGCAGATCCTGACGGGTTAAAGTGGGATCACCGCCGAAACGTGCGACTAAATCGCCGTTCAGGGTGCCATCTATAATGGCGCCGCGAGTCTCAAAAGTGGTCTGAAAACGGAAATCGCCACCCAGTTCCAGTAATGCCGCCAGCGCCGTCACCACTTTCATGGTACTGGCGGGCAGGGCCATCTGTTTTCCGTGATAATCAATGATCGGTGTTGAAGCACCCACTTTCTGGACCATCAGCGCCAGATTGGCACCATCTGGCAGGTACTGCATGTATTCATCAACTGGCGCTGCGTGTGCCTGCAGCATAAATGCACAGCTTAATCCGGTAACAAGTCGTGAAAATCGCATAATCTCGCGGTAACTGGCAGGTGAGGGCGTCAATACTACGTTGCCGGACGGTGCAAAGTAAACGATGACCCGCAGTGAACTCTGGGGTAAAATACGTATCAAATTGCAAAACTCTTTTCTGGCCTGGAAGCATCTCCGGGTCAGGATTCTTTTATTTGCAAAAACGGGCTAATGTGCCGCAGAACGCTTTTTTCTGCAGTCACCGGTCAGGATGACATCGTTAACAGGAAAGAGGGCGAGGAGCTTAAATGAATCAGATTCCGATGACGTTAAGAGGCGCTGAAAGATTGCGCGAAGAGCTGAACGAGCTGAAAACCGTGAAGCGCCCGCGCATTATCGCCTCTATCGCTGACGCACGCGAACACGGCGATTTAAAAGAGAACGCGGAATACCATGCTGCGCGTGAAGAGCAGGGTTTTTGTGAAGGGCGTATTCAGGAGATTGAAGCCAAACTCTCCAATGCGCAGGTGATCGACGTCACCCAGATGCCTAAAACTGGCCGCGTAATTTTCGGCGCAACGGTGACCGTACTGAATGTCGAGACCGACGAAGAGTCGACTTATCGTATCGTGGGCGATGACGAAGCGGACTTTAAGCAAAATCTGATTTCGGTCAATTCGCCAATGGCGCGTGGCCTGGTGGGAAAAGAGGCCGATGATGTGGCTATTGTTAAAACCCCAGGCGGCGACGTTGAGTACGAAATCCTGAAGGTGGAATACCTTTAAGATGTTGCTACGCTTTGAAAAGCGTTAAAGCACAATGTAAAGAAAAGAAAAAGGCCGCATCGCGGCCTTTTATCTGAGGTAAGAGCATGTCACTTTCTTTGCCCACTTAACGTGGCAGAGAAATTTTGCTCTCTTTAGAGGGGCGATACAGCACCAGCGTTTTGCCGATCACCTGTACGTTGCTGGCACCGGTCTCACGCACGATAGCCTCAACGATCAGCTGTTTCGTTTCACGATCTTCTGAGGCGATTTTTACCTTGATCAGTTCGTGATGCGCCAGAGCCTGCTCGATTTCGGCCAGCACGCCTTCAGTCAGGCCGTTGCCACCCAGCATAACCACTGGCTTGAGTGGATGGGCGAGGCCCTTGAGGTGCTGTTTTTGTTTGGTACTTAGATTCATCGTAGTTTTTTACTTACTCAGGGATTGAAAACGGTTCATTCTACCGCCATCTCGGGTATATCACCAAATCGACGCAACCCATTGCGTGCAGGTTTATCGCTACGATGACGATTTAGTTGGAAATAATATGACGGGTAAAAAGCGTTCAGCCAGCTCCGGCCGCTGGCTTCAGGAACACTTTAGCGATAAATATGTGCTCCAGGCGCATAAAAAAGGGTTGCGCTCGCGCGCCTGGTTTAAACTTGATGAAATACAACAGGGTGACAAGCTGTTCAAACCCGGTATGACCGTGGTAGATCTGGGTGCCGCACCCGGTGGCTGGTCGCAATATGTGGTACAGCAAATCGGGAACAAAGGGCGCGTCATTGCCTGTGATATCCTGCCAATGGATCCAATAGTCGGTGTCGATTTCCTTCAGGGCGATTTTCGTGAAGAATCGGTGATCAATGCGCTGCTTGAGCGCGTTGGCGATCAGAAAGTTCAGGTTGTCATGTCCGACATGGCGCCGAATATGAGTGGTACACCTGCCGTAGATATTCCCCGGTCGATGTATTTAGTGGAGCTGGCGCTGGAGATGTGTCGGGATATCCTGGCACCTGGCGGCAGTTTTGTAGTGAAAGTGTTTCAGGGAGATGGCTTCGATGAATACCTGCGGGAAATTCGCTCCCTGTTTACGAAAGTAAAAATTCGTAAGCCGGACGCTTCACGTTCTCGTTCACGTGAAGTGTACATTGTGGCGACTGGGCGCAAACTATAACCAAATTGCTGGAGAAGTCCGCAGCGTTGCTGCGATTCCATGTATGCAGGAACTATAGTACCCTACGCTATCTGTTAACACCGATGTAATATGAGGTTAATCCCTTGAGTGACATGGCGAAAAACCTGATTCTCTGGTTAGTCATCGCGGTCGTGCTGATGTCAGTATTCCAGAGCTTTGGGCCCAGCGAGTCGAATGGCCGTCGGGTTGATTATTCAACCTTCCTGTCGGAAGTGAACCAGGATCAGGTCCGCGAGGCACGCATTAACGGGCGTGAAATTAACGTTGTCAAAAAAGACAGCAATAAATATACCACCTACATTCCTGTCAATGATCCTAAGTTGCTCGATAACCTCTTGACCAAAAACGTCAAAGTGGTTGGCGAACCGCCGGAAGAACCAAGCCTGCTGGCTTCAATCTTCATTTCGTGGTTCCCGATGCTGCTGCTGATCGGTGTGTGGATCTTCTTTATGCGTCAGATGCAGGGCGGTGGCGGAAAGGGCGCGATGTCCTTCGGCAAAAGCAAAGCCCGCATGTTGACGGAAGACCAGATTAAAACCACTTTCGCTGACGTCGCAGGTTGTGACGAAGCGAAAGATGAAGTGGCTGAGCTGGTGGAATATCTGCGTGAGCCGAGCCGTTTCCAGAAGCTGGGCGGTAAAATTCCAAAAGGCGTTCTGATGGTGGGGCCACCGGGTACCGGTAAAACCTTGCTCGCCAAAGCGATTGCTGGCGAAGCGAAGGTGCCTTTCTTCACTATCTCCGGTTCTGACTTTGTGGAAATGTTTGTCGGTGTTGGTGCATCCCGTGTGCGCGACATGTTCGAACAGGCTAAGAAAGCGGCACCGTGCATCATCTTCATCGATGAAATCGATGCCGTTGGTCGTCAGCGTGGCGCCGGTTTAGGCGGTGGTCATGATGAACGTGAGCAGACGCTGAACCAGATGCTGGTTGAGATGGATGGTTTCGAAGGTAACGAAGGTATTATCGTTATCGCCGCGACTAACCGTCCTGACGTACTGGACCCTGCGCTGCTGCGTCCGGGCCGCTTTGACCGTCAGGTTGTTGTAGGCCTGCCCGATGTACGCGGTCGTGAGCAGATCCTGAAAGTGCATATGCGTCGTGTGCCACTGGCTACTGATATTGATGCAGCGATCATTGCACGTGGTACCCCAGGCTTCTCCGGTGCCGATCTGGCCAACCTTGTCAACGAAGCAGCGCTGTTCGCCGCCCGTTCAAACAAGCGTGTGGTGTCGATGGTTGAGTTCGAGAAAGCGAAAGATAAAATCATGATGGGTGCGGAACGTCGCTCCATGGTGATGACGGAATCGCAGAAAGAGTCAACGGCTTACCACGAAGCCGGCCACGCGATTATTGGTCGCCTGGTACCAGAGCATGATCCGGTCCATAAAGTTACGATTATCCCGCGCGGCCGTGCGCTGGGTGTGACCTTCTTCCTGCCTGAAGGCGACGCGATCAGCGCCAGCCGTCAGAAACTGGAAAGCCAGATTTCAACGCTTTACGGCGGTCGTCTGGCAGAAGAGATCATCTACGGTGCAGAACGTGTTTCTACCGGTGCGTCTAACGACATCAAAGTCGCGACTAACCTGGCACGTAACATGGTGACGCAGTGGGGCTTCTCTGAAAAACTGGGTCCGTTGCTGTATGCAGAAGAAGAGGGTGAAGTGTTCCTTGGACGTTCTGTCGCGAAAGCGAAACACATGTCTGATGAAACTGCCCGCATCATCGACCAGGAAGTCAAACACCTGATCGACAGCAACTACCAGCGTGCTCGCCGCATTCTGGGTGAGAACATGGACATCCTTCACGCGATGAAAGACGCGCTGATGAAGTATGAAACCATTGATGCACCGCAGATCGACGATCTGATGGCACGCCGCGAAGTGCGTCCGCCAGCAGGCTGGGAAGATCCAGGCAGCAACTCAGACAGCAACGGTACGCCAAAGGCGCCACGTCCGGTTGATGAACCGCGTACGCCAAACCCAGGCAATACCATGTCAGAGCAGTACAACAAATAAGACGCAACATCGTCAGACAAAACCCCGGCTGGTCCGGGGTTTTTTACATCCAGATATTGATCAGCAAGGAGTTTTCACCATGAAGTTGTTTGCCCGTGATTCCCATCTCGATTTATCTTTTCCTCATGTGATGGGCATTCTGAATGTCACGCCGGACTCCTTTTCAGATGGTGGTAAACATAACGCGCTGGTTGATGCGCTGACGCATACCAATGAGATGGTTAATGCAGGTGCCACCATTATCGATGTGGGCGGTGAATCAACCCGTCCTGGCGCTGATGAAGTGAGTGTGGAGGAAGAGCTGGAGCGGGTGATTCCGGTGGTCGAAGCCATCGCCCAGCGTTTCGAAGTCTGGATCTCAGTGGACACCTCTAAAGCCGAGGTTATCCGGGAAGCTGCGCGAGTGGGTGCTCACATCATTAATGACGTTCGTTCACTCACTGAACCAGGCGCGCTCGATGCTGCAGCCGCTACCGGACTTCCCGTCTGTTTAATGCATATGCAGGGCGAGCCGCGCACCATGCAGCAGGCACCGGTTTACGAAAACATCTTAAGCGAAGTGGACACTTACTTCGCTCAGCAGATTGCACGCTGTGAAGCGGCGGGAATTAAAAAAAAGCGGCTGATACTCGACCCGGGCTTCGGTTTCGGTAAAAATCTCAGCCACAATTATGAACTGCTGGCTCATCTGGGCGATTTTCACCACTTCGGTCTGCCGCTGCTGGTTGGGATGTCGCGTAAATCAATGATTGGTCAGCTGTTAAATGTCGGCCCATCACAGCGTTTAACCGGCAGCCTGAGCTGCGCGGTGATTGCTGCCATGCAGGGCGCGCAGATTATTCGCGCGCATGACGTAAAAGAGACGGCCGAAGCGATGCGCGTGGTCGAAGCGACCCGAAGAGCAAAAGGAGTATCATGAGTAATCGTAAATATTTCGGTACAGACGGCATTCGCGGCAAAGTCGGTGAAACCCCCATTACCCCCGATTTTGTCCTGAAGCTCGGCTGGGCCGCAGGTAAAGTGCTGGCGCGCCATGGTTCTAAGAAGATCATTATTGGTAAAGATACCCGTATCTCTGGCTACATGCTGGAGTCCGCGCTGGAAGCAGGCCTCGCTGCGGCAGGCCTGACAGCGGCGTTTACCGGCCCAATGCCGACGCCCGCCATCGCCTATCTGACCCGCACCTTCCGCGCAGAGGCGGGCATTGTGATTTCGGCGTCGCACAACCCGTTTGACGACAACGGGATTAAGTTCTTTTCCTCCGAAGGCACCAAATTGCCTGATGACGTTGAAGAAGCGATTGAGCTGGAGATGGAAAAGCCGATTACCTGTGTTGAATCAGCGCAGTTAGGCCGTGCCAGCCGCATCGTGGATGCCGCAGGGCGTTACATTGAGTTTTGCAAAGGGACATTCCCCAGCGAACTGAATCTGAATGGCCTGAAGATTGTGGTCGACTGTGCCAATGGTGCCACCTACCACATCGCGCCGAATGTATTGCGTGAACTGGGTGCGACCGTCATTGCTATTGGTGTCCAGCCAGATGGCATGAACATTAATAAAGAGTGCGGTGCAACCGATCTCAAACTGCTGCAGCAGCGTGTGCTGGCCGAGAAAGCTGATATTGGTCTGGCCTACGACGGCGACGGCGACCGTATCATGATGATTGACCATCTGGGCGACAAAGTGGATGGTGACCAGATCCTCTATATCATTGCACGTGAAGCATTGCGCCAGGGACAGTTACGCGGCGGTGTAGTGGGTACGCTGATGAGTAACATGGGACTGGAGTTAGCGCTGAAGCAGCTTGGCATTCCGTTTACCCGCGCCAAAGTGGGTGACCGTTATGTGCTGGAGAAGATGCAGGAGAAGGGCTGGCGTCTCGGTGCTGAGAACTCCGGTCATGTGATCCTGCTCGATAAAACCACGACCGGCGACGGTATCGTTGCAAGTTTGCAAGTACTTACTGCAATGGTGCGCAACCACATGAGCCTGCACGATCTCTGCAGTGGTATGAAAATGCTGCCGCAGGTTCTGGTCAACGTGCGCTTTTCAGGTGAACATGATCCGCTGCAAAGCGATGCCGTCAAAACCGTGACCGCGGAAGTGGAAAAAGCGCTGGCAGGTCGCGGACGTGTTCTGCTGCGTAAGTCCGGCACCGAGCCATTGATTCGTGTGATGGTCGAAGGCGAAAATGAGGCGCAGGTCACCGAACTGGCGAATCGCATCGCCGATCAGGTCAAGGCCGTTTAAAACCGCAACAGGCAGTCTGCAGAGTGTGGAACTGCCTGTAAAATCACCGGGATGGCGCTTTTTTCTGCAATCAGTTCGGGTAGTAAAAATTGCACTTGCAGAGATATGCGCCTTTGGTTAGTATTCACACCCGCTTCTGATGGGTGATGACGAGACTCCCCATCAATACTGGTGAAGCTTTAACTGTACGATTATCGTGCAAGGAACAGGTTGAATATGTACGAAGCTCTTTTAGTTGTTTTCCTTATTGTAGCTATCGCCCTCGTGGGTATGATCATGCTGCAGCAAGGCAAAGGCGCTGATATGGGAGCCTCATTCGGTGCAGGCGCATCCGGTACAGTGTTTGGTTCGTCGGGTTCAGGTAATTTCATGACCCGTACTACTGGCATTTTAGCGGCATTGTTCTTCATCATCAGCCTGGTTCTGGGTAATCTGAACAGCAATAAAGCGTCAAAAGGAAGTGAGTGGGAAAATCTTTCTGCGCCGGCGCAGTCTTCTCAACAGACTGAAAAGCCAGCTCAACCGGTTACACCGGGCAGCGATATTCCTAAGTAAGGTCGTCAGCACAACGAATCGTTGTGGTCAGTGCAGTGCCGTGGTGGTGGAATTGGTAGACACGCTACCTTGAGGTGGTAGTGCCCGATTGGGCTTACGGGTTCAAGTCCCGTCCTCGGTACCAAATCGTAGTATCACTTGCATTTTTTGCAGGTCTGGCGTATTATTCGCCACGTTTTCGGACGCGGGGTGGAGCAGCCTGGTAGCTCGTCGGGCTCATAACCCGAAGGTCGTCGGTTCAAATCCGGCCCCCGCAACCACTTTCCCTTTGAGTTCTTTTTCAAATATACTGTATGCATCGACGGACGCATTCACGGCTATTTTTTGAAAGAAAATTCTTTGGATGGAGTCCGGGCCGCATTGCGGCATACAGGGTCCAGTGATTAAAAGCCCCGAATATTCGGGGTTTTTTGTTATTAGCGAATCGTAATACTGGGCTATAGGCCCTTTTTTTATGTCTTGGGGGTGGGCTTGTCCACATTAGAGCAAAAATTGACAGAGTTGGTATCGGCTCCCGTAGAAGCGCTGGGTTACGAACTGGTTGGAATTGAATTCGTTCGTAGTCGCACATCTATCCTGCGCATCTATATTGATAGTGAAGATGGCATCAATGTCGATGATTGCGCCGATGTCAGCCACCAGGTAAGTGCGGTAATGGATGTTGAAGATCCTATTACTGTTCCTTACAACCTTGAAGTCTCTTCACCGGGACTCGATCGTCCTCTGTTCACCGCTGAACACTACACCCGCTTTATGGGTGAAGAAGTGAGCCTGGTGTTGCGTATGGCCGTTCAGAACCGCCGTAAATGGCAGGGAACCATCAAGTCAGTTGATGGCGAGATGATCACGGTGCACGTTGAGGGTAGCGATGAAGTGTTCGCGCTGAGTAATATTCAGAAAGCGAACCTGGTCCCCCACTTTTAAAAGTCCGGATTGAGGCTAACCAGGATGAACAAAGAGATCTTAGCTGTTGTAGAAGCCGTTTCTAACGAAAAAGCCCTGCCGCGTGAGAAAATCTTCGAAGCGCTGGAGAGCGCGCTGGCGACTGCGACCAAGAAAAAGTACGAGCAGGAAATTGAGGTACGCGTCAGCATTGATCGCCGCAGTGGCGATTTCGATACTTTCCGCCGCTGGGAAATCGTTGAAGAGGTAACACAGCCGACGCGCGAGATCACGCTGGATGCGGCCCGCTTCGAAGATGAAGCATTCAATCTGGGCGAATATGTCGAAGATCAGATTGAATCGGTCACCTTTGACCGTATCACCACCCAGACTGCTAAGCAGGTTATCGTGCAAAAAGTGCGCGAAGCTGAGCGCGCAATGGTGGTTGATCAGTTCCGTGAGCAGGAAGGCGAAATCATCACCGGTGTGGTGAAAAAAGTTAACCGCGACAACATTTCCCTCGATTTAGGCAGCAATGCCGAAGCAGTCATTCTGCGCGAAGATATGCTGCCGCGTGAAAACTTCCGCCCGGGCGATCGTATTCGTGGCGTACTCTACTCTGTACGTCCGGAAGCGCGTGGCGCGCAGCTGTTCGTCACGCGTTCCAAACCCGAAATGCTGATTGAACTGTTCCGGATCGAGGTGCCAGAAATTGGCGAAGAACTGATTGAAATTAAAGCAGCCGCCCGTGATCCGGGTTCGCGCGCTAAAATTGCAGTCAAAACCAACGACAAACGTATCGATCCGGTCGGTGCCTGTGTGGGCATGCGCGGCGCGCGTGTTCAGGCAGTTTCCAGTGAACTGGGTGGCGAGCGTATTGATATCGTGCTGTGGGACGATAACCCGGCACAGTTTGTTATCAACGCCATGGCTCCGGCCGATGTGGCGTCAATCGTGGTTGATGAAGATAATCACACCATGGATATCGCCGTAGAAGCTGGCAATCTGGCTCAGGCGATCGGCCGTAACGGCCAAAACGTGCGTCTCGCTTCGCAGCTGAGTGGCTGGGAGCTGAACGTGATGACCGTCGATGATCTGCAGGCTAAGCATCAGGCTGAAGCACATGCAGCGATCGATATGTTCACTAAACATCTCGACATCGACGAAGAGTTCGCCACCGTACTGGTGGAAGAGGGCTTCTCCTCGCTGGAAGAGCTGGCATACGTGCCAATCAACGAGCTGCTGGAAGTCGACGGCCTCGACGAAGAGACCATTGAAGCCCTGCGTGAACGAGCAAAAAATGCGTTAACCACCCTGGCACTGGCGAAAGAAGAGAGTCTTGGAAATCAGGAGCCCGCTGAGGATCTTCTGAATCTTGAAGGCCTCGATCGTGCGCTGGCGTTCCGCCTGGCGTCGAAAGGCGTTTGCACGCTGGAAGATCTCGCTGAGCAAGGTGTTGACGATCTGACGGATATTGAAGGCCTGTCTGATGAACAAGCCGGCGCGCTGATTATGGCCGCACGTAATATCTGCTGGTTCGGCGATGACGCGTAATAACAGGAAGGAACAGCATGACAGATGTAACCGTAAAATCGCTGGCCGCAGAAATTCAGACTCCGGTCGATCGCCTGGTACAGCAATTTGCTGATGCGGGTATCCCTAAGTCTGAAAATGACGCGGTGAGCCAGCAAGAGAAAGAAACCTTACTATCTCATCTGAACCGTGAACACGGTCAGGTCGGTTCAGCTAAGCTGACATTGCAGCGTAAAACGCGCAGCACCTTGAATATTCCAGGCACCGGGGGTAAAAGTAAGTCGGTGCAAATTGAAGTCCGCAAAAAGCGTACCTATGTGAAAGGTGATGCAGAGTCTGAGCAAGCTCAGGCAGAAGCTGAAGCCGAGGCGCAGCGTGAAGCGGAAGAGCAGGCGCAACGCGAGGCTGAAGAAAAAGCCCGTCGCGAAGCTGAACAGAAAGCGCAACGTGAAGCCGAAGACAAAGCAAGGCGCGAAGCCGCTGATAAGGCCAAACGTGCAGCAGCGGAAAATGACAAAGTGACAAATCAACCTACCGACGAAGTGACAAAGGCTGCGCAATCAGACAAAGCCCGTCGCGAAGCAGAAGCTGCTGAACTGAAGCGTAAAGCTGAAGAAGAAGCGCGCCGTAAGCTGGAAGAGGCTGCCCGCCTCGTAGCCGAAGAAGCCCGCCGTCTGGCTGAAGAGAAATCAGCTGAATGGGAAAAACCGGAAGAAGAGGATAAAGGCGACTATCACGTCACCACTTCTACCCATGCCCGTCAGGCGGAAGATGAAAACGACCGTCAGGTTGAAGCAGGTCGTGCGCGTGCGCGGACGACTGCTAAAGCTGCGCGTCCGGCGAAAAAAGGCAACAAACACTCTGAAGCCAAAACTGACCGTGAAGAAGCGCGTGCGCAGGTTCGTGGTGGTAAAGGCGGCAAGCATCGCAAACCTAGCGCACTGCAGCAGGGCTTCAACAAGCCAGCGCAGGCTGTTAACCGTGATGTTGTGATTGGCGAAACCATTACCGTAGCCGAACTGGCTAACAAAATGGCAGTGAAAGGTTCTCTGGTCATCAAAGCGATGATGAAGATGGGCGCAATGGCGACTATCAACCAGGTGATCGATCAGGAAACTGCACAGCTCGTTGCCGAAGAGATGGGCCACAAAGTAACCCTGCGTCGTGAAAACGAGCTGGAAGAAGCGGTAATGGACGATCGTGATACCGATGCTGCGCAGGAGTCTCGTGCGCCGGTTGTCACCATCATGGGCCACGTCGACCACGGTAAAACGTCTCTGCTGGACTATATCCGCTCCACTAAAATCGCCTCTGGCGAAGCGGGCGGCATTACACAGCACATCGGTGCTTACCACGTTGAAACTGACAACGGTATGGTCACCTTCCTGGATACCCCGGGCCACGCCGCGTTTACCGCGATGCGTGCACGTGGTGCGCAGGCTACCGACATCGTTATCCTGGTGGTTGCAGCAGACGATGGCGTAATGCCACAGACTGTTGAAGCTATTCAGCACGCCAAAGCCGCGAAAGTGCCGGTTGTGGTTGCCGTGAACAAGTGCGATAAGCCAGAAGCGGATCCGGATCGTGTTAAAAACGAACTGACTCAGTACGGTATCATTCCGGAAGAGTGGGGCGGCGAAAACATGTTCGTGAATGTCTCTGCGAAAGCGGGTACCGGCATTGATGATCTGTTAAACGCTATCCTGCTGCAGGCGGAAGTTCTGGAACTGACCGCTATCCGTGAAGGTATGGCGAGCGGCGTGGTGATTGAATCGTTCCTCGACAAAGGTCGTGGTCCGGTTGCCACCGTGCTGGTACGTGAAGGTACGCTGAATAAAGGCGACATCGTTCTTTGTGGTTTCGAATATGGCCGTGTTCGTGCAATGCGTGACGAGCTGGGTCGCGAAGTCATGGAAGCGGGTCCGTCTATCCCGGTTGAGATTCTGGGCCTGTCCGGTGTGCCGGCTGCGGGTGATGAAGCGACTGTGGTACGTGACGAGAAGAAAGCACGCGAAGTTGCACTCTATCGTCAGGGCAAATTCCGCGAAGTTAAACTGGCTCGCCAGCAGAAATCTAAGCTCGAGAACATGTTTGCTAACATGACCGAAGGCGAAGTATCTGAACTGAACATCGTTCTGAAAGCTGACGTTCAGGGTTCTGTCGAAGCCATCTCTGATTCTCTGCAGAAACTCTCCACCGATGAAGTGAAGGTGAAGATTGTGGGTTCAGGCGTCGGCGGGATTACCGAAACCGATGCGACCCTGGCGGCTGCTTCTAACGCCATTCTGCTTGGCTTCAACGTTCGTGCCGATGCCTCTGCGCGTCGCGTCATTGACGCAGAAAGCCTGGATCTGCGCTACTACTCTGTCATCTATAACCTGATTGACGAAGTTAAAGCGGCGATGAGCGGTATGCTGGCACCAGAGTACAAACAGCAGATCATTGGTCTGGCTGCGGTCCGCGACGTATTCAAATCACCGAAGTTTGGCGCCATTGCCGGTTGTATGGTGACGGAAGGTAACATCAAACGTCACAATCCAATCCGTGTCCTGCGTGACAACGTGGTGATTTACGAAGGCGAGCTGGAATCTCTGCGTCGCTTTAAAGATGACGTCAACGAAGTGCGTAACGGCATGGAGTGCGGTATCGGCGTGAAGAACTACAACGACGTTCGCGTTGGCGATATGATCGAAGTGTTTGAAATCATCGAAATTAAACGCACCATCGAGTAATAGACTGCTGATGTGTTGCAATTTGGGAGGCCTCTGGCCTCCCGAATTATTTGGGAGAAATAATGATGGCGAAAGAATTTGGTCGCCCGCAGCGCGTTTCACAAGAGCTGCAAAAAGAGATTGCGATGATCCTGCAGCGTGAGATTAAAGATCCACGTCTCGGCATGATGGTCACGGTGTCTGGCGTTGAAGTGTCACGCGATCTTGCCTACGCAAAAGTGTTCGTCACTTTCCTCAACGACAAAGATGAAGATGCCATTAAACATGGCCTGAAAGCGCTGAAAGAAGCGTCAGGTTATATTCGCATTCTGCTGGGTAAAGCGATGCGTCTGCGCATCGTGCCTGAGCTGACCTTCTTCTACGATAACTCGTTAGTTGAAGGGATGCGTATGTCCAATCTCGTCACCAGCGTTGTGAAGAATGATGCTGAACGTCGTGGTCCTGACGCCACTGGCGATGACGAGGAGGCGTAATGAGTCGTCCGCGTCGTCGCGGTCGCGACGTCCATGGCGTGTTGTTGCTGGATAAGCCACAAGGCGTCTCGTCGAATGATGTCCTGCAGAAAGTAAAGCGTATCTTCAACGCTAATCGCGCAGGACATACCGGCGCGCTTGATCCCCTGGCCACTGGCATGTTGCCAATTTGCCTGGGTGAAGCAACCAAGTTTTCTCAATATCTGCTGGATTCCGACAAACGCTACCGTGTGATAGCCCGACTGGGCGAGAGGACTGACACGTCAGACGCCGATGGCAACATCGTGCAGACGCGTCCGGTCAGCTTCAGTCAGGCCGAACTCGATAGCGCCCTGGAGAGCTTCCGCGGCGATACGCTGCAGGTGCCCTCAATGTTTTCGGCGCTGAAGCATCAGGGTCGTCCGCTGTATGAGTATGCGCGTCAGGGCATTGTGATCGAGCGTGAACCGCGTCCGATTACGGTCTATGAGCTGCAGTTTATTCGCTGGCAGGATAATGAGCTGGAGCTGGAAATTCACTGCTCCAAAGGCACCTATATCCGCACCATCATTGATGATCTGGGTGAAAAGCTGGGATGCGGTGCGCATGTCACCATGCTGCGTCGTGTGCAGGTTGCCCGTTATCCCTATGAAAGGATGGTGACGCTGGAGCAGCTCAATACCCTGCTGGCGGAAGCCACTGACGCTGGCATCTCACTGGAATCGCAGCTTGATCCGCTGCTGCTGCCAATGGACAGCCCGGCCTCTGATTTCCCTGAAGTGAATATCCCGACTGCCGTGGCAGATTTGTTCCGTCTGGGACAGCCAGTACAGGCGAGTAATGCGCCTGCACAGGGACTGGTCAGGGTATCAGAAGGCGAAGCGCGTAAGTTTATCGGCATGGCAGAAATTGCCGCTGATGGGCGTCTTGCGCCGCGTCGTTTAGTGGTTGAGTATCAGGATTAAGTCGTGCGGCCACTTTTCGCTGATGGGGCATTTGCGTTGCTATCAGGCGCAGAGTAGAATAGTGCGGCTTTAAAGCGGGATGCTGAATTAGAGATCGGCACCCATACATTCATTTATTACCGGAGTTTATTATGTCTCTAAGCGTAGAAGCTAAAGCAGAGATCGTTGCTAAATATGGCCGTGGTGCTAACGACAGCGGTTCAACCGAAGTTCAGGTTGCCCTGTTGACCGCGCAGATTACCCATCTGCAGGGTCACTTCTCTGAGCACAAAAAAGACCACCACAGCCGCCGCGGTCTGCTGCGCATGGTATCTCAGCGTCGTAAGCTGCTGGACTACCTGAAGCGTAAAGACGTTGCACGCTACAGCAGCCTGATCGAAAGTCTCGGTCTGCGTCGCTAAGTCTGAAAAATCTGATCGTCGGGGCATTATGTGGTTTTTTGCACTGTGTGCAGCTTACGATCAGATTTGTGCGAGTTTCGTGAAGAGGGGGCCTTTATGGCCCCTTTTTTCGAGCAATCGGCAGCAATCCGGTCCAAACTGATGTATTGTTGCTTAGTGTGATCTTTAGTTTGCAGAATTTCGCGCGGCTAATGAGAGGCTTTACCGCAGAGGCGGTCGAGGGTTGTCATTAGTCGCGAGGATGCAGCTGAAGATTGGTAATCAATGGCGGGCTACAGATAGCCATGCCCCGAAGTTAAGGACTTTGACTTTGCTGAATCCGATCGTACGCAAATTCCAATATGGTCAACATACCGTCACGCTGGAAACCGGCATGATGGCTCGCCAGGCGACTGCCGCTGTAATGGTGAGCATGGACGATACTGCAGTGTTCGTCACTGTTGTAGGTCAGAAAAAATCTAAACCAGGTCAGGACTTCTTTCCACTGACCGTAAACTATCAGGAGCGTACTTACGCTGCTGGTCGTATCCCAGGCAGCTTCTTCCGTCGTGAAGGCCGTCCAAGCGAAGGCGAAACGCTGATTTCGCGTCTGATTGACCGCCCGATTCGTCCACTGTTCCCGGAAGGCTTTGTTAATGAAGTCCAGGTTATTGCAACCGTGGTTTCTGTTAACCCACAGGTTCACCCGGACATCGTTGCGATGATGGGTGCTTCTGCCGCGCTGGCGCTGTCAGGTCTGCCGTTCAATGGCCCAATCGGTGCAGCGCGCGTAGGGTATATTAACGATCAATATGTTCTGAACCCAACTGCAGATGAGCTGAAACAGTCTCGTCTGGATCTGGTTGTTGCGGGTACGCAGAATGCCGTTCTGATGGTTGAATCTGAAGCTGAGATCCTGTCAGAAGAGCAGATGCTGGGCGCTGTGGTCTTTGGCCACGATCAGCAGCAGATTGTTATCGAAAACATCAATGCCCTGGTTGCAGAAGCTGGCAAACCACGCTGGGACTGGCAGCCAGAAGCGGCTAACACCGCACTGATTTCTCGTGTTGCTGCCCTGGCAGAAGCGCGCATCAGCGATGCTTACCGCATCACTGACAAGCAGGAGCGTTACACGCAGGTTGGCGTCATTAAAGACGAAACCATTGCTGCTCTGCTGGCTGAAGATGAAACGCTGGATGGTTCAGAAATCGGCGATATCGTGCATAGCCTCGAAAAAACCGTCGTTCGTACCCGTATCCTGAATGGCGAGCCACGTATCGATGGCCGTGAAAAAGATATGATCCGCGGTCTGGACGTGCGTACTGGCGTATTGCCACGTACCCATGGTTCATCACTGTTCACCCGTGGTGAGACGCAGGCGCTGGTTACGGCCACGCTGGGTACAACCCGCGATGCGCAGAACCTGGATGAGCTGATGGGCGAGCGTACCGACAGCTTCCTGTTCCATTACAACTTCCCTCCGTACTCTGTCGGCGAAACCGGCATGGTAGGTTCGCCTAAGCGCCGTGAAATTGGTCACGGTCGTCTGGCGAAACGTGGCGTGTTAGCCGTTATGCCAAAAGCGGAAGATTTCCCTTACACCGTGCGTGTAGTGTCTGAAATCACCGAATCTAACGGTTCTTCTTCAATGGCCTCTGTCTGTGGTGCTTCACTGGCGCTGATGGATGCAGGTGTGCCAATCAAAGCCGCCGTTGCGGGTATCGCAATGGGTCTGGTGAAAGAAGATGAGAAGTTTGTGGTTCTGTCTGACATCCTGGGCGATGAAGATCACCTGGGCGACATGGACTTCAAAGTAGCCGGTAGCCGTGAAGGTATCACCGCGCTGCAGATGGACATCAAAATCGAAGGCATCACGCGTGAAATCATGCAGGAAGCGCTGAACCAGGCTAAGGGTGCGCGTCTGCACATCCTCGGCGTTATGGAACAGGCTATCAGCACACCGCGTACCGAGATTTCTGAATTTGCTCCACGCATCTACACCATCAAAATCAGCTCTGACAAGATCAAAGATGTGATTGGTAAAGGCGGCTCAGTGATTCGTGCACTGACCGAAGAGACCGGCACAACGATTGAAATTGAAGATGACGGCACCGTTAAAATTGCTGCGACCGATGGTCTGAAAGCGAAAGAAGCGATTCGTCGTATCGAAGAGATCACTGCAGAAATCGAAGTGGGCCGCGTTTACAGTGGTAAAGTGACCCGCATCGTTGACTTCGGTGCCTTCGTCGCTATCGGTGGTGGTAAAGAAGGTCTGGTTCACATTTCACAAATCGCTGATAAGCGCGTTGAGAAAGTGACTGATTATCTGCAGATGGGTCAGGAAGTGCCGGTTAAGGTGATGGAAGTTGATCGCCAGGGCCGCGTACGTCTGAGCATCAAAGAAGCGACAGAATCTAAGCCGCAGACTGAAGAAGCTGCAGCGGTGATTACACCTGACGCGGAATAAGACGTTGCTGGTTTGCCCCTCTTTGCCTGGCAGAGAGGGGCGTTTGTATCATCGCGAGGGCGGGAATCCTTGTGCACAGCAGGCGGATGACAGGATGGTTATCCCAATGTTTGTATTCGGGAGTGGGAAATGAAGCCTTTTCTGCGCTGGTGTTTTGTTGCGACAGCTTTGACGCTGGCAGGATGCAGCAACTCCAATTGGCGTAAGAACGAAGTTCTTGCAGTGCCTTTACAGCCCACACTGCAGCAGGAAGTGATACTGGCGCGCATGGAACAAATTCTTGCCAGTCGCGCTCTCACCGATGATGAACGCGCACAGCTGTTATATGAGCGCGGAGTGTTGTATGATAGTTTAGGTCTGCGGGCATTAGCGCGGAACGATTTTTCGCAAGCGCTGTCTATAAGACCAGATATGCCCGAAGTGTTTAACTACTTAGGCATATATTTAACGCAGGCGGGCAACTTTGATGCCGCCTATGACGCGTTTGATTCTGTACTTGAGCTTGATCCAACTTACAACTATGCGCATTTAAACCGTGGTATCGCCCTCTATTACGGCGGTCGATACAAGTTAGCGCAAGATGATCTGCTGGCGTTTTATCAAGACGATCCTAACGATCCTTTCCGCAGTCTGTGGCTCTATCTCGTTGAACGTGAGATGGATGCTGACAAGGCAAAAGTGGCGCTTCAACAGCGTTACGACAAAGCGGCGAAAGATCAATGGGGATGGAATATTGTCGAGTTCTACCTTGGAGATATCAACGAGAAAACGTTGATGGAAAGTCTCAAGGCGGACGCAACGGATAACACCTCGCTCGCTGAACATCTCAGTGAAACCAACTTCTATTTAGGTAAGTACTACCTAAGTCTGGGGGAGAAGGACGACGCGAAAGCGTTGTTCAAACTGGCGGTGGCCAACAACGTCAATAACTTTGTTGAACACCGATACGCATTGTTGGAACTGGCGCAACTCGGCCAGGCACAAGACGATTTATCAGAATCTGACCAGCAATAGCTGACGAACTTAATTTGCCTGTAAAACCTGTTAAGTCATCATCTTAAAGGATGAAGGCTTTTCTGTTCGTCAAAACTTTTAATTTGAGCCGGTTCACACTTTTTGATGAAAATGACTGAAAGTTTTCACGACGAGTTATGTAGACTGGCCGCCGCAATCTAAGAGGCACGTGTACTACATGACTGATATTCAAACCACTTTTGCTGACCTTGGCCTGAACGCCGACATCCTTGAATCACTGAATGGCATGGGCTACGTAAAGCCATCCCCAATCCAGGCTGAGTGTATTCCTCACCTGCTGGCGGGCCGTGACGTGTTAGGCATGGCGCAGACCGGGAGTGGTAAAACTGCGGCTTTCTCTCTGCCGCTGTTACACAACATTGATCCTACTGTTAAAGCGCCACAGATCCTGGTGCTGGCACCTACCCGCGAACTGGCGGTACAGGTTGCTGAAGCAGTTACCGAATTCTCTAAACACATGCGTGGCCTGAACGTCGTCGCCCTTTACGGCGGCCAGCGTTATGACGTGCAGCTGCGCGCACTGCGTCAGGGTCCACAGGTTGTTGTAGGTACGCCTGGTCGTCTGCTTGACCACCTGAAACGCGGTACGTTAGACCTGTCTAACCTGCGTGGTCTGGTGCTGGATGAAGCTGATGAAATGCTGCGTATGGGCTTCATCGAAGACGTTGAAACCATCATGGCACAGATTCCAGCGGATCATCAGACTGCGCTGTTCTCTGCAACTATGCCGGAAGCGATTCGTCGTATCACTAAACGCTTCATGAAAGATCCACAGGAAGTGCGTATTCAGTCAAGCCTGACCACGCGTCCTGATATCAGCCAGAGCTACTGGACTGCTTATGGTCGTAAGACCGATGCACTGGTTCGCTTCCTGGAAGCTGAAGACTTTGATGCTGCTATTATCTTCGTGCGTACTAAAAACGCGACGCTTGAAGTGGCAGAAGCGCTGGAGCGTAGTGGCTATAACAGCGCCGCGCTGAACGGTGACATGAACCAGGCACTGCGTGAGCAGACGCTGGAACGCCTGAAAAATGGTCGTCTCGACATCCTGATTGCAACCGACGTTGCGGCCCGTGGCCTGGACGTTGAGCGCATCAGCCTGGTTGTGAACTACGACATCCCGATGGATTCAGAGTCTTACGTTCACCGTATCGGCCGTACCGGTCGTGCCGGTCGTGCTGGCCGTGCGCTGCTGTTCGTTGAGAACCGCGAGCGTCGTCTGCTGCGTAACATCGAACGTACGATGAAGCTGACCATTCCTGAAGTTGAACTGCCTAACGCAGAACTGCTGGGTGAGCGTCGTCTGGCTAAATTTGCCGCGAAAGTACAGCAGCAGCTGGAAAGCAGCGATCTGGATCAGTACCGTGCTCTGCTGGCTAAAATGCAGCCAGAAGATGAAATGGATCTGGAAACTCTGGCAGCTGCACTGCTGAAGATGGCACAGGGCGAACGTCCTCTGATTCTGCCACCAGAAGCACCACGTCCTGCACGTCGCGAATACCGCGATCGTGACGAGCGTGATGGCCGTCGTGACAGCCGTGAAGCGCGTGGCGATCGTGCTCCGCGTGAAAACCGCGAAAGCCGTGATGGCGACCGTCCACGTCGCGAACGTCGTGACGTTGGTGAAATGCAGCTGTACCGCATTGAAGTAGGCCGCGATGATGGTGTTGAAGTTCGTCACATTGTTGGCGCTATCGCTAACGAAGGCGACATCAGCAGCCGCTATATCGGTAACATCAAGCTGTTTGGCACCCACTCAACTATCGAGCTGCCGAAAGGCATGCCAGGCGATGTGCTGCAGCACTTCACCCGTACGCGTATTCTGAACAAACCGATGAATATGCAGCTGCTGGGTGATGCACAGCCAAACGAAGGCCGTGGTGATCGTCGTCCAGCTGGCGGTGAGCGTCGTGGTCCAGGTGCTGGCGGTCCGGGCGCAGCTAACCGTGAAGGTGGTCGTCGCTTCTCTTCTGAACGCCGTGAAGGTGGTCGTGAAGGCGGTGGACGTACATTTAACCGTGAAGGTAGCCGTGGTCCACGTCGTGAAGAAGGCGCAGCTGCCGCTCCACGTCGTCGTGATGCATAACGACTTAGCGTCGTAGTAAAAAGGGAAGCCACTGGCTTCCCTTTTTTTATGCCCGTCAGGCACCGCCGCTAATCATGACGCGCTCTCCGCTGACATAGGCGGACTCCTCAGAGGCCAGAAAAAGCGCCACCTGCGCGACATCCTCTGGCAGACCAAAACGCCCCAACGGCGTAGCCGCCAGCAGCTGCGCTTTGAGCTGCGGACTCATCCTCTTCGCTGCCAGTAATCCCTCAGTCAGGATCATGCCAGGCGCCAGGGCGTTAACCCGTATGTTCCTGGCACCCAGCTCGCGCGCCAGTCCCTGAGTCAGGGTATCCACCGCACCTTTGGTGGCTGCCCAGAGTACGGAGCCCGGCGTGCTGTTTTTACTGTTAAGGGCGCTGAGGTTAATAATGCTGCCGCCGTGCGCGGGGAAGTGGCGAATCGCCTGCTGACAGACCATCAGCGTGCCGAGCAGGTTAACGTTAATTTGCTGCTGCATCTCCTCCTGTGTCAGCGCCTCAAACTCGCCGTGATGAAAGCTGCCTGCATTGTTCACCACAATATCAGGTGCGCCGAAACAGTCTGCGGTGGTGGCGAACAGTCGTTCCACATCCCGCAGGCGAGAGATATCTGCCTGAACTGCCACGGCTTCACTGCCCAGGGTGATGATATCGCTGACTACGTCAGCGGCCCCGACTTCATCCTGACGATAATTGACCACGACGCGTGCGCCCGCTGCGGCAAAGGCGATAGCAATCGCCGCACCTATGCCTTTCGAGGCACCGGTCACCAGTGCGATTTTGTTCTGCAGTGCTTTCATTATGTCATTCTCCGCCGTAATGATTGCGTCGAAAGACTATGCGCGCTGGTGCTGAGAAGCGGGTAGCGCAATCCTGCAAGCTTTTTGCACAATCCTGCAAAAGTGCCTTATCGCAACAGGTATTTGGCCGGAGGTCAGGTAATATCAGCACAGCGAGCAGGAGGGGGAAGAACAGAGTGACAGAGAGTGATAAGTGGCAGGCGCTGGCACAGTTAATTGCCCGTCATGCGCCGGAGGATGGCCGGCATTCCAGTGCCATCGATTGCTTGTTTTTTGGCCGGGTTTCAGCGCCCACTGAGCCCATGCACTTTGCTCAATGGGCCAGTTTTGCGCTGGTGGCGCAGGGCAGTAAAGCGCTGCATATGGGTGATGAGGTGCTGCACTATGGGCCGGGTGATCTGCTGCTGGTGACACTCGATATGCCGGTACGCGCCTGTGTGACTGTCGCCACGCCGGAAAAGCCGAATCTGGGGATTGGTATTGCCATCAATGAATCCCGGCTGAGGCGCTATCTTGAAAAGTTTCCTCCCGCGCTGCCGCTGGCGATCGCACCTGATGAACGCGGCGTCACCGTACATAAAGTCTCACCTTTGCTGGTGGATGCGGTCATTCGACTGGTACGCCTGCTAGACCATCCCGAAGATATTGATGCTCTGGCTCCGCTCATTGAGCAGGAGATTTTCTACCGGTTGCTGACCGGGCCAGAAGGCTCGCGAATTTTAAACATGGCGCTGGCTGAGCGGCCGGGCAGTCGGGTGGCACAGGCTGCACGCTGGCTGCGGGAGAATTTTCATCAGCCGCTGAAAATCGATCAGCTTGCCAGCAATGTCGGCATGAGTATCTCTTCACTGCATCATCACTTCAAAGCCGTCACTGCCATGACGCCGATGCAATACCAGAAACAGCTTCGGCTGAATGAGGCACGGCGTTTAATGTTGGTAGAAAAGCTGGATGCCGGTACGGCAGGTTATCGGGTGGGGTATCAGAGCGCGTCACAGTTCAGCCGGGAGTATCGCCGCCTGTATGGGCAATCACCGGCGAGGGACAGCCGTGAACTGGCGGTGAGCACGGAGACCCGCCGCCCACCGCAAAACTGATTAGAGGCTGTTTGCCGCTTCCATCGCAATGGCAAAGGATTTGAGGCGCGCATCGCGGTCAAAAATCTGGCCGTTGACCATAATCTCATCCGCCTGGGTTTCACGCATCAGTGAGGCCAGCCCATGACGCACCTTATCAATATCGCCGACCAGTGACATGCTGAGCGCCTGCTGAACACCATATTGTTCTGACGGTGACCAGAGGTTATCCATGTTTTCAACCGGTGCCGGTAGCGGGCCCGGTTTGCCGCGGCGCAGGTTAATAAACTGCTGCTGCATTGAGGTAAACAGGAAACGCGCATCACGCTCATTATCAGCGGCGACCACATTAATGCAGACCATGGCGTAAGGCTTATCGAGACGCGTCGATGGCTTGAAGTTCTCGCGATAGACGTGCAGGGCCTGGAACAGCTGGTCAGGCGCAAAGTGGGAGGCAAACGCAAACGGCAGGCCCATTTTTGCTGACAACTGTGCGCTGTAAAGACTGGAGCCGAGCAGCCAGACCGGAATTTTCAGACCCAGACCGGGTACGGGTTGCACTGGCAGCTGCGCATCCGCGTCAGCATCGAACCAGTTAATCAGTTCAGCGACATCTTCGGGAAAGGTGTCGATGTGCATGTTGGCCTGATGACGGCGCAGCGCCATCATGGTGCGCTGGTCAGAACCTGGCGCACGACCTAAGCCGAGATCAATACGCCCAGGATAAAGGGAAGCCAGCGTGCCAAACTGCTCGCCGATGACCAGCGGCGCATGGTTAGGCAGCATGATCCCGCCGGATCCCAGCCTCAGGGTCTCGGTATTCGCCGCCAGATAGCCAATCAGCACTGACGTCGCGGCGCTGGCAATCCCTGTCATGTTGTGATGTTCAGCCAGCCAGTAGCGTTCGAAACCCAGTTTTTCCGCCTGACGCGCCAGCGCCAGTGAATTATGGAACGCATCCCGTGCGGTCGCGCCCTGTGGAATCGGCGCAAGATCCAGTACGGACAGGCGAAGAGGTTTTTTATCAGACATGACTACTCCCGTTGAATGGCGCAGGCATTAAGTGAAGGCCTGCACCATTAAGTATTACGCATCATTCCTTCTATTAAAACTGCTAACCTGTGCAGCAATATAGCCGGTATGTGCTTTTACTCAGGAGACCAGCGTCATACCCGCCAGTTTGCGCCAGTAACCGTTACAATCGCTGCCTTTCGCGACCATTAACGGTGCCTGGCCGTTTTCATTGGCGCGGAAACGGTCGATCTCCGCCAGCGTCGTGACACCCTGCGGCGAGAGCCGGACACAATCAACCCGATCGCGCATACCGGCCAGATCGTTACCCAGGTTATAGCAGTAGCCGCTCATGGTCTGAATGCCATTGAGGACGAACACCTGCTGTCCCTCCTGAGAGTTAACGCGACGGCCTGCTGGATAGTTGATGCAGCAGGTTTCGCAGTCATCTTTCGCGCGGTTTTCCGAGCGGGCGGTGAAGCAGCGCGCCGAGAGCGCCAGCGGCAGATGACCGTAGCCCAGCACCTCCACCTCAAATTGCTGCCGGATACCTCGTCTCTCGCACTGCTCCAGCAGCTGTAGCAGCCAGTCACGGGACATCTCCACCGGCATACACCAGCGCGTCATGCCCTCTTTGACCAGCAGTTGTAGCGTGTCAGCGTTATAGACATTCAGCGTCGGGCCCGCGACAAAAGGCAGGTGACGTTCAGCGGCCATATTGACCGCGCCGATATCATTAGCTTCAATCAGAAACTCGCCGTTCTCAACGTAACGCTGCAGCTCTTTCAGCTCAGAGGGTGACTGCAGCAATGCCAGCGTGCTCAGCACTACCTGTTTGCCGCTGGCCGCGACTTCGCGGGCCAGATCCATCCAGCGCGCATAGGGCGTGGCGCGGCGTTTACTGCACACCGCTTCGCCGAGATAGATAATATCTGCGCGACTGCGGACAGCCTGTTGATAGAAATCTTCCAGCGTATCGGTTGGCCAGTACCAGAGCACCGGCCCAAGGGCATATTGCATCATGACTCCTTATTGCCATTCACGGTGATAAGCACCCAGCGTGGTTTGCGTGCCTTCGGAGAGGTCGCCCAGCGTCTGCATCCACTGCGGCGCGACGTCAAACTGTTCCGGCTGCGCTTTGCAGCGATCGATGGCCTGACGCCAGACGCGCGCCACGTCAGCAACATAGGCGGGACTGCGCTGACGGCCTTCGATTTTCACTGAGGCGATGCCTGCCCGCAGCAGTTCCGGCAGCAGCTCCAGAGTGTTGAGGCTGGTGGGTTCTTCCAGCACGTGATAACGCTGATTGTTAACCTCATAACGCCCTTTACATAGCGTCGGGTAACCTGCACTTTCATCCGGCGCGTAGCGATCAATCAGCACTTCATTGAGACGTGACTCCATGCCCTTTGGCGTCTGCTGCCAGCGCACAAATTTCGCCGGGGAACAGGCGCCCGCGCTGTTAGGTGATTCGCCAGTCAGCCAGGAGGAGAGGTAGCAGCGGCCTTCGGCCATAATGCACAGGCTGCCAAAGGCGAACACCTCCAGCGGCACCGGCGTGCTGCGCGCCAGCTGTTTAACCTGATGAATCGACAGCACGCGCGGCAGCACGACACGTTGCAGATTGAAGTGGCGATGGTAAAAGCGAATTGCCTCCAGATTGGTCGCGGAAGCCTGGACAGAGAGATGACGTTCAACCTGCGGATAGTGCTTCGCGGCATATTCCAGCGTGGCGATATCGGCCAGGATCAGCGCATCGGCGCCGTTTTGCGCCGCTACATCGATTGCCCGCTGCCAGCGCCCCATACCATCCGGATGGGCAAACGTGTTAATTGCCACATGCAGTTTGCGCCGATGCTGATGCAGATAGCGCGCCGCTTCAGCCAGCTTTTTATCGGTGAAATTCAGGCCCGCAAAGTGACGGGCATTGGTGTCATCTTTCAGTCCCACATAGACTGCATCAGCCCCATTCTCTGTGGCGGTGCGGACGGCGGGTAAATTTCCTGCCGGACAGAGCAGTTCCATAGATGTTCCTCTCAACATGCGATGGGCGTCGAGTCTAGGCATCTGATCCGGGCAGTGTTTTGATTTGGGGCAGTGAAATTCCAGTTCATCGGCCCTTGCGGCACTTTTTTCCTTGCCACCGCAGCCGTTTTTATTGATCTCAGAGGAGGCGCGCAGAAAAGGATATGGCAATATACGTAAAATTTTCTAAAGGGAGTGACGAAAGTGTTAGAGCGGATACATGCCCATTTTGTAAAAAACGGCCCTAAAATCTTAGGGTTACCCGCAGCACTCACCCCATTTCCGGTCAAACAGTTGATTCTGCAACAACTCTTAAACTGGCAATTTCGCCATGCTTTGGCTGAAGGTGAGTTAGACTTTCTGAACGGTCGCCTGCTGGGTATCGAGATTGCCGATCTCAATCTGCACTGGATCACCACGCTGCAGGACGGCCGACTGGCGGTATTGCAACAGTCCGAAGCGGATGTCTGGTTTCGGGGCAATGCCAATGATCTGTTGCTGGTGGCAGCACGTAAAGCAGATCCCGATATGCTGTTCTTTCAACGCCGGTTGGTGATTGAAGGTGACACTGAACTGGGACTTGAGGTGAAGAACGTAATGGATGCTATTGAACCTGAGGCTATGCCCACCGCGTTACGCACGGCAATTGAACAGATGGCGAAATTTATCGATGCCGGTATGAAACAGGACGCGAAGGCCGCACGGGCGCGCGCGGGTGCCGCATGTTGATCCGTAGCGAAATTGGTGTTGATGCCGCGGGCATCGACGCATTGCTCAAACGCTGCTTCAGCACCCCGGCAGAAGCGGAACTGACTCAGGCGCTGCGTGAAGATGGTCTGCTGACGCTCGGCGTGGTCGCCACTGATGAGGAAGGACAGGTGCTGGGTTATGCCGCATTCAGTCCGGTCAGCGTTCAGGGTGAAGATCGCGGCTGGGTGGCTCTGGCACCGCTGGCCGTCGATGAGACGCTACGCGGCCAGGGTCTGGCCAGCAAGCTGATTTATGAGGGGCTGGATACGCTCAATGAATTTGGCTACAGCGCGGTCGTCGTGCTGGGCGATCCGGCGCTGTTCAACCGTTTTGGTTTTGAACCGGCGGCACGTTACGGTCTGCGCAGTCGCTGGCCGGGAACAGAGGCCGCATTCCAGGTCTACCGTCTGGCGGAGAATGCTTATGACGGCGCGGAAGGGCAGATCGACTACGCCGAACCCTTTAATCGCCAGCCGTAATACTCAGCCAGCTCTCCAGACTGATCGGCTGAGCCGCCACCAGCAGTAATTTCTGTTGGCGGGGCAGTTGCTTAACCTGATACTCCAGTCTGGAGGCGCTGGCACGATCGCCCGCTGCACAGTGAAACACCAGGTCCAGCGGACCTTTGCCGCGTAGCGCACGTGCGCCACGCCCGCTCTGGTGCTGAGCGACCCGGCGCACCACATCCGTGGTGATGCCGGTGTACAGAATCCCTTTCGCCGTGCGGACGATGTAGAGTTGCCACTGCTGACTCATCGCAATCATTTCCCAAAAAAAGGTGCCGGGCAGTGTAGCGCGCTTCACGCTCTGGTGCACCGCCAGGAGTTTATCTTGTCCGATCACGCCCATCTGGTTCGCTACCTCAGAAAGCAGCATGTGCTTTCACTCTGCTGTACCGCCGACGATCAGCTGTGGTGCGCTAACTGCTATTACGTCTTTGATGAGACGCGCATGGTCTTCTGGATCATGACCGAACCCGATACCCGCCATGGCGAGTTGATGGTGCAGAATCCGCAGGTGGCGGGCACCGTTAATGGTCAGCCCAGAAGTGTGTTGCTGATAAAAGGGGTGCAGTATCGTGGCCGGATTAAAAGGCTGGAGGAGGCCACAGAGCAGATTGCCAGAGCCGCTTACCAGAAACGTTTTCCGGTCTCACGCAAAGTGTCGGCACCGCTGTGGGAGATTGAGCTGGATGAGGTGAAAATGACGGATAATGCGCTGGGATTCGGCAAGAAAATTGCCTGGGTGCGGGAAAAATAGAAACGCCCCTTTCAGCTGAAAAGGGCGTATCGGGTTTACAGCGCTTCGAGGATCCGCAGGGATTCACGATTAAAGGCCGGTAAATCGTGCGGCGTGCGGCTGGTGACCAGCTTATCGCCGTCTACCACCACTTCTTTATCATGGAAGTCAGCACCGGCATTGATCAGGTCAATGGCAACGGCTTTAACCGTGGTCATCTTGCGACCGCGAACGCCATTCGCGCTGATCAGCAACTGTGGCCCGTGGCAAATGGCAAAAATGGGCTTGCCGCTGGCAACAAACTCTTTGGTAAAGGCCACGAAACGATCGTCGCCGCGCAGGGCGTCAGGCGAGTGACCGCCTGGCAGAAGCAGGGCGTCAAATTCAGCCGGGCTGACGTCATCGATGCTGCGATCGATGGTCACTTCCGCTTCGCCTTGCTTGCCTTTAACAACATTACCGGCTTGTTTCTCAATGGTAACCACCTCAAAACCAGCGCGTTTATACACTTCCGCAGGTGAAGTAAATTCTGAGTCTTCAAATTCATCGGTAATTAAAACCGCAACTTTCTTGCTCATCTTTTTCCTCCTGAAATTTGTGGAGCGCGAGGCGCGCTTTCCGGATAACGCTGTAAGTCTGGTCGCTGAGAGTCAGAACGCAAGCCAGCCCGTGAAGATCAGCTATCTTTTAACCTATACGCAGTGAAATAAGGACGAATCTGAGATGAATCGCGTATTACTGACCGGTGCAACCGGCTTAGTCGGGTCGCATCTGCTGCGCTTACTGATTCAGGATCCGCGCGTCGATGAAATCATCGCGCCAACCCGACGGCCACTGCCTGTGATGCAGAAAGTCGTGAACCCGGTTGAAGCCGATCTCACCGATGTGCTGGGGCCGCTGGACTGTTCACTGGATACGGTGTTCTGCTGTCTTGGCACCACGCGTAAGCAGGCGGGCAGCAAACAGGCATTCATCCACGTCGATTACACTCTGGTCGTGGACAGTGCATTGTGCGGATTACGCTTAGGGGCGAAGCAGATGATGGTGGTCAGCGCGCACGGCGCCAGTCGTCACTCACCGTTTTTATATAATCGTGTTAAAGGTGAAATGGAGAATGCGCTGCGTCATCAGGGCTGGCCGCGCCTGACGCTGGTGCGGCCTTCACTGCTGCTGGGAGAGCGCAAGCAGAAGCGCGGCGGTGAAAGCCTCGCGGGGCCGGTTTTCGCGCTGCTGCCGGGTAACTGGCGCGCCGTGCATGCGCGCGACGTCGCGCGCTGTCTGCACCAGCAGGCTTTCACCCAGGGAGGTGAGAGTGTCACTGTCATTGAGTCAGGCGATATCCCGCGTCACTCAGCGTAACGGCCAGATAATCTGATTACGACTGCCGCGCCATTGCAGCGTGGCATCTTTCTCTTCTTCGACAAAGCGACCATCGATCAGTACGTCGAGATAGTCCAGCACAGCGCGCTGCGCGCTGTTCAGCTCCTGCATCCGGTAACCGGTCCAGAGCCAGATATCTTTATCGGGGCACGCCTGCCGCACCCGTTTTACCAGACGGCGGATGTGCGGCACGTTTTGCGGATGCAGCGGATCGCCGCCGCTCAGCGACAATCCCTGGCGCGGAATGCGCGTATCCTGCAAATCCGCCAGCAGTTGCTCCTCCATCTCAAGTGTAAAGGGCACGCCGGAGTCGAGCCGCCAGGTGCTCTGGTTGTAGCAGCCGCGACACTGATGTTCGCAACCGGCGACAAACAGTGTGCAGCGGGTGCCGGGACCATTAATAATATCGACATCATAGTAGCGATGGATATGCATCATCCCAGCGGTCCCTCTTCAAGATGTTTTACCCGACGCTGCACTTCCTGCTGCTTACCGGCGTTAAACGGCCGTGCATCCGGACTGCCCAGATAGCCACAGACCCGTCGGGTGACAGAGACGCGCGCCGGATCGTGGTTGCCGCAGTTCGGGCAGGTAAAGCCGCGGCTGGTACAGGTGAACTCGCCGTTGAAGCCGCACTCGTAGCATTCATCAATCGGTGTGTTAGTGCCGTAATAGGGCACGCGGTCATAGCTGTAATCCCAGACATCCTCCAGCGCTTTGAGATTGTGCTGCACATTCGGGTATTCGCCGTAACAGATGAATCCGCCATTCGACAGCGGCGGATAGGGTGCTTCAAAGTCGATTTTGTCGTAAGGATTGACCTTCTTCTCAACGTCGAGATGGAAGCTGTTGGTGTAGTAGCCCTTGTCGGTGACGCCCGGCACCAGGCCAAACTGCGCGGCATCAAGACGGCAAAAGCGGTCGCACAGATTCTCGCTCGGCGTGCTGTAAAGGCTAAAACCGTAGCTGGTTTCCTCTTTCCAGCGCTCGGTGGCATCACGCATACAGGCGATAATCTCCACACCTTTAGCACGCAGCGCCGCGTCATCGTAAGGGTGTTTATGACCGCCGCTGAGTGCATTCAGGGTTTCGTGCAGGCCGATATAGCCCAGCGACAGCGATGCACGGCCGTTTCGGAAAATAGGACCGACTTCATCATCCGCATTCAGCCGGACGCCACAGGCGCCTTCCATGTAGAGGATGGGCGCGACGCGTGCTTTGGTTTTCTCCAGCCGCGCCACCCGCGTCATGAGCGCCCGCTTAGCCAGCAGCAGGCGCGCATCGAGCAGCCTCCAGAAACGCGCCTCATCGCCGCCTGCTTCCAGCGCAATGCGCGGCAGATTCAGGCTGATCACGCCGATATTATTGCGCCCTTCATGAATCTGCTCGCCATTCTCTTCATAAACGCCCAGGAAGCTGCGGCAGCCCATTGGCGTTTTAAATGAGCCGGTCACTTTCACAACCTGATCGTAATTGAGGATGTCGGGATACATCCGCTTGCTGGCACACTCCAGCGCCAGTTGCTTGATGTCGTAGTTAACGTCGCCCGCCCGGCGGTTAACGCCCTCGCGAATGCTGAACACCAGTTTTGGAAACACCGCTGTTTTGCGATTTTTACCCAACCCCGCCAGTCGGTTGCGCAGAATTGACTGCTGAATCAGCCGCGCTGCCCAGTCAGTCCCCAGACCAAAACCAAAGGTGACAAACGGCGTCTGGCCATTGGCGGTGTGCAGGGTATTCACCTCATACTCCAGCGACTGAAAAGCGTCGTAGCACTCTTTCTCCGTACGCTGGCGTGCATACTCTTCTGCCTGTGGAATCTGCCACTGCTCAGCAATCGCCAGATGCCGGGTATAGCTCTGCTCAACAAACGGAGCGAGCACTTCATCAATGCGGTTTATGGTGGTGCCACCGTAAATGTGGCTGGCGACCTGGGCGATGATCTGCGCCGTGACGGCGGTGGCGGTGGCGATCGATTTAGGCGGCTCGATCTCAGCATTGCCCATTTTGAAGCCGTTGGTCAGCATACCTTTCAGATCGATCAGCATGCAGTTGAACATCGGGAAGAAGGGCGAGTAGTCGAGATCGTGATAGTGGATCTCGCCGCGCTCGTGCGCCAGCACCACATCGCGCGGCAGGATCTGCTGCTGCGCGTAGTGCTTTGCCACGATCCCGGCCAGCAGATCGCGCTGCGTCGGGATCACTTTGCTGTCTTTGTTGGCATTTTCATTCAGCAGCGCCGCGTTGGTCTGATCGACCAGGCCGCGAATGGCGTGATGTAACTGGCTCTGACGATCGCGAGCGACATCGCGATCGTGCCGGTATTCAATGTAAGCGCGCGCCAGCTGCGGGTATGGGCCCGCCATCAGCGTTTCTTCCACTGCACACTGAATCTCCCGGATATCCACTTCCGGACGATCGGCCAGCCGCAGGGCAACCTGCTCAGCGACCTGCGTGCACCAGGCCAGGTCATCGACCTCTGCTGCCTGTGCCGCCGCCGCGACGGCCTGCTCAATACGCTGCGCATCAAAACCCGTCCGACATCCATCACGCTTGATGACCACCGTCGCCATTTCTCTCTCCGTAAACTACATATAGGTGTTTGATGGATTCTATCCCCTACATGTAGTGATTGCTGCGAATTATTGCATTCTGTTTTGACCTGAAACAAGGAAGATTCAACGCGGCAGGGCATGCCGACTGAGGTAAGAATCAGGTTTTGAGATCAGGTTTCCGGGTGATTAACTGGCGTATTGGCGTGCAGCAACTTTAATCAACGTTATGCCCTGTTAAAACGTTGACGTCACAAGGATGCCCGCCAATGTGGTTACCCCGTTCTCTGCTCCTGCTTTCAGCCTTTTGTCCACTCGTCCTGGCCAGTCCGCTGCCACTGATGCCCTGGCCGCAGCAGGTGGAGCAGCCCGCCAGTGGCGGTGCACTTACCCTGACGCCGCAACTGACGCTGCAAATCTCAGGTGATCATCTGGCAGGTGCTGAAGCGCGCTGGCTGGCGCGAATCAGTAACCAGACGGGCTGGCCGCTGTTGCCTGCATCCCAGCCGGTGGCCGCGCCGACTATACGTATCGTCATTGCAAAGGCGGTGGACCCGCTGCCACTGCCCGACAGCGATGAGAGCTATCAGTTGCAGGTCGATGGCGACGGCGTCCTGTTAACTTCACCCAGCCGTTTTGGCGCGATGCGCGGTATGGAAACCCTGCTGCAACTTATCCAGAACGGTGCACAGGGCACGACGATTCCTTACGTGACCATCCACGATCATCCCCGCTTTCCGTGGCGTGGTGTGCTGATCGACACAGCGCGCCACTTTATGCCGGTAGAGACACTTAAACGTCAGATCGACGGCCTGGCCGCCGCGCGGATGAACGTCTTTCACTGGCATCTCACTGACGATCAGGGCTGGCGCTTTGCCTCCAGCCACTATCCCCAGCTGCAGCAGAAAGCCAGCGATGGCAACTACTACAGTCAGCAGCAGATGCGGGAGATTGTGAAATATGCCACCGAGCGTGGGGTGCGTGTGGTGCCTGAGCTGGATATGCCGGGACACGCCTCAGCGCTGGCGGTGGCGATGCCGGAGCTGATAAGCAGACCGGGAAATTATCAGATGGAGCGCGGCTGGGGCGTCTTTAAACCGCTGCTCGATCCCAGTAACGAACAGGTTTATCAGGTGATCGACACGCTGGTGGGTGAGATGGCGGCGATCTTCCCCGATCCCTGGCTGCACATCGGCGGCGATGAAGTCGATCCCACCCAGTGGAACGACTCACCCGCGATTCAGCAGTTCATGCGCGATCACAATCTGAAAGATGCGCATGCGCTTCAGGCGTACTTCAATCAGCGGGTGGAAAAGATCCTGGAAGCCCATCACCGTCAGATGGTGGGCTGGGATGAGATCGCCCATCCCGATCTGCCGCGCAGCATTCTGATCCAGTCGTGGCAGGGCCAGGATACGCTGAGTGCGCTGGCAAAAGAGAACACGCGCGGCATTCTCTCCACCGGGTTCTACCTCGATCAGCCCCAGCCTGCCAGCTACCACTACCGCAATGAGGTCACGCCGCGCGGGCTCAACGGCCTGGATCGTCTGCGGCCCGGCGATCAGGCGCAGAGCTGGTCATTCACGATGCCGCGCCTCAAAGGCAGCCCGGTGAAGGGCAGCTTTACGCTCATTCAGGGCGAGTCGGGCTGGCGCGGTTTTATCGACTTCGACGGCAAGTCCCGGCGGATGGTTCGTGAGATCAACTGGCTCTCGACGCAGCAGGTGCAGTTCAGCGTGGATAGCTGGATGGGACCGTTCCAGCCGGTGTTCACGCTGCAGCAGCCGTCCCTCAAAGGCTATGTGCTGGTAGGCAACGTCCGTTATCCCACCAGCGGTCAGCGCCTGATGCAGCCGCCGGCGGGCATCGCGCCCGTGCTGCCCACGCCAGAACAGGTGCAGCACAATCTGCTGGGTGGTGAGGCAGCGCTGTGGGCGGAAAACATCAACAGCCAGATTATTGATACCAAATTGTGGCCGCGCGCCTTTGTGGTGGCTGAGCGGTTATGGTCGGCAGAGGATGTCACGAACATGGATTCAATGTATTCGCGGCTGTCAGCGATGGATCGCTGGAGCACTGTATCGGTGGGAACGCTGCAGCAAGCCCAGACGGAGCAGCAGATGATGCGGCTGGCCAACGGGCACGATATTGCCCCACTGCAAATACTGGCTGAGGTGCTGGAACCGGCGCAGTACTACACCCGCCAGCATCTGAAGTTTCAGGCGGGCCATTACGACTATCACGAGCCGTTAAACCGGCTGGCGGATGTGCTGCCTGCCGAGAGTGAGGCGGTGCGCCAGCTGGCGCAGCATGTCGCCGTGTTAATCGCCAACCGTAATAACCCGGCCGCTGCCTCCGCAGTTCGTGCGCCGCTGCAGCGCTGGCAGGCCAACACGACTGCGGTAATGCCGATCATCAACGGTAGCGCGACGCTGAAGCCGCTGGCACACAGCGTGCAGCAGATTGAGGTGCTGAGCACCATGGGCCTCGCGCTGGTGAATGCTTACGTCCGCAATCAGGCGTTTGGTGCCAGCGAAGTGGCGGAGATGCATGCGACACTCGATGCCGCTGCGCAGGTGCAGGATGAAACGGTGATTGCGCTGGTCAGGCCGCTGGAGACGCTGTTGCGCGCCTTTCAGTAAATGCGGTGGCCGGTGCGGAACCGGCCACCGTGGCATCAGGCCGGGCCGCTGACTGAATGGCGACGCACCAGCGTCGGGCTGAACATGTGGGTGACTTCTGGCAGCGGCAGATCGTTAGCCAGTGCCAGCGCAAGCTGGGCTGCCTGCTGCGCCATGGTGACAATCGGATAGCGGACGGTGGTGAGGCGCGGTCGCACATAGCGCGACACCAGCACATCATCAAAGCCGATCAGTGACATCTCTTCCGGCACGCGAACACCGTTATCGCTCAGCACTGCCAGTGCACCTGCCGCCATGGAGTCGTTGTAACAGGCGACAGCGGTAAAGTTCCTGCCGCGCCCCAGCAGTTCCGTCATCGCCTGCTCACCGCCGACTTCATCCGGTTCGCCCCAGGTGACCAGCCGGTCGCTGCACGGCAGGCCGTGCTCTTTCAGCGCATCGTAGTAACCCTGCAGGCGATCTTCGGCATCAGAGATGGTGTGGGTCGAACAGATAAAGGCGATATTCTGATGGCCGAGCTGGATCAGATGACGGGTGGCAAGCCAGGCACCGTAGCGATCGTCAAGCGCAATACAGCGCTTTTCAAAGCCTTTTATCAGCCGGTTCAGCAGCACCATACCGGGCACCTGCTTCATCAGCACTTCCAGCTCTGCGTCGGGAATTTTCTTGGCGTGAACCACCAGCGCCGCGCAGCGATGACGCATCAGCTGTTCAATCGCCTGCCGCTCTTTTTGCTCATTATGGTAACCGTTACCAATCAGCAAAAAGTTACCGGTATCGCCTGCCACCTCATCCACGGCTTTAACCATCGCGCCAAAAAAGGGATCGGAGACGTCACCGACAATCAGGCCGAGCGTTTCGGTCGATTGTTGCGCCAGCGCGCGTGCGTTGGCATTCGGGTGATACTGAAGCTGCTCCATCGCCTGGCCTACGGCCTGTCGGGAGCTGTCGCTGGCTTTGGGAGAATTATTGATTACACGTGAGACTGTGGCGACAGAAACGCCCGCCAGTCGCGCAACATCCTTTATGGTAGCCATGCGTTGACCTGCTTTGGGGAAAACGTTTACACATCACATCAGTGTTACGGAAAAGGGCGGACACATCAACCCGACAGAATGTCAGCGTCGTCGCAAAAAGGGGCGAAATCGGGCACTCAGGCACATCTTCTGCTCAGCCGCCGCCCCGTGTTATGCTCAATCTCCCACCTGGCTACCGTGAAAAACAACGATGAAAACCAAAGTGCCACATCTGGCTCACTGGGGCGCCTTTACCGCCGTCACTGAAAACGATCGCCTGATTGGCTGCGAACCCTTCTTCGCCGATGCCGATCCGTCACCGATGATCCACACCATTCCTGAACTGGTCTACTCCGACAAACGCATTCGCCAGCCGATGGTGCGTCGGTCGTGGCTAAAGTCACGCGAAAAGAGCGATCGCACGCTGCGTGGCCGGGAAGATTTTGTCGCCGTCGACTGGGAAACCGCGCTGGACCTGGTGGCGGAGGAGAATCGCCGCGTGCGCGAGCGTTACGGTGCATCGGGCATTTTCAACGGCTCCTACGGCTGGTCATCGGCTGGACGCGTTAATCACGCCCGCACCCTGGTTCGTCGTTTCTACTTTCAGGGTGGCGGTGGCGTCGATCAGCAGGGCAACTACAGCTGGGGTGCCGCGCAGTTCTTCCTGCCCTATGTAATCGGCACGTATATGCCGCTGACCGGGCGCGTCACCGAATGGCCGCAGGTGGTGGAACACGCCGAAATTTTTGTCGCTTTTGGTGGGCTGGCGCTGAAAAACGCCCAGGTTGCCTCGGGTGGCGCAGGGCAGCACAGCCTGAAACCGGCGCTGATGCAGCTGGCGGCCAAAGGGACGCCGGTAATCAACATCAGCCCGATGCGCGATGACTGCCCGGAATTCGTTAACGCCGAGTGGATCCCGATTCGCCCCAATACCGACGTGGCGCTGATGCTGGCGCTGGGCTATGAAATCACCCAGCGCGGCGCGGTTGACGAAGCGTTTCTCGCCAGCCACTGCACCGGCTGGCCGCAGTTGCGAGCCTATCTGCTGGGTGAAACCGACGGCGTGGCGAAAACCGCTGGCTGGGCCAGTCGTATCACCGGCATTCCAGCGGATAGAATTGTGCAGCTGGCGCAGCAGCTGACCGGCAAGCGCAGCTTTATGACCTGCTCCTATTCCGTTCAGCGCGCCCATCGCGGCGAACAGCCTTACTGGATGATGATTGCGCTGTCGTCGATGCTCGGCCAGCCAGGCCTGCCGGGCGCAGGTTTCTCCTTTGGTCACGGTTCAATGAACAGCGTTGGCAACCCGCGTCAGGAGGGGCCAGCCCCGATGATGAGCACCGGCCCCAATCCGTCCGGGCTGTCGATTCCGGTGGCGCGCATCAGCGATATGCTGCTCAATCCAGGCCAGCCGTACCGCTTCCAGGGCGAAACGCTGCACTATCCTGACATTCACATGGTGCACTGGGCGGGCGGCAATCCGTTCCATCATCACCAGCAGCTGAACCGGCTGGTGGAGGGGTGGCAACGGCCCGATACGGTGGTGGTGCAGGATATCGTCTGGACGCCTGCTGCGCAGATGGCGGACATCGTGCTGCCTGCCACCACCACGCTGGAGCGCAATGATATCGGTGGCTCCTCACGCGATCGCTTTGTGCTGGCGATGCATCAGGCGATCAAACCGCAGCACCAGGCGCGCAACGACTTCGATATTTTTGCGGACCTGGCCGAGCGCCTCGGCTATCGCGACACCTTCACCGAAGGGCGCAATGAGATGCAGTGGATCGCCCATCTTTATCAGCAGTGTGCGACCGCGCATCAGCGCAAAGGCATCGATTTCCCCGAATTTGATGCGTTCTGGCAGCGCGGCTTTGTGGAAATTCCGGAAGGCGGCAAGCCCTATCAGTTTATGGAGGCGTTCCGCGCCGATGCGCAGGCGAATCCGATTAAAACCGCCAGCGGCAAAATCGAGCTTTTCAGCCAGACCATTGCGGACTACCAGCTTGACGATTTTGCCGGTCATCCGGAGTGGCGTGAGCCGCAGGAGTGGCTCGGCTCGCCGGTCAGCCACGACTATCCGCTGCACATGATCTCAATTCAGCCTTCGGACCGGTTACACAGCCAGCTGGATGCCACCGAAACGGTGCAGGGCAATAAAACCGCCGGACACGAAACGCTCTACATGCATCCGCAGGATGCCGCAGCGCGCGGTCTGGTGGAGGGCGACGAGATTGAGGTGAGCAACGCACGCGGCGTGATGCTGGCGGGCGTGCGGATCACCGAGGGTGTGACGCAGGGCGTGGTCATTATCTCCACCGGTGCCTGGTTTGACCCTGGTTTTGGCAAGGCGTGGCAGCCGCACGATCGCGCGGGTAACCCCAATGTGCTGACGCTTGATATCGGAACCTCGTCGCTGACGCAGGGACCAAACGCCATGAGTTGCCTGGTGGAAATCAAAAAACATCAGGATTGCACAATAGCGTAAGGATCTCATGGCTGGTTACATTTTGCGGGTAACTGTTGCGTTTGAGAGATAGCAGCCGATTAATCCCTCTTGCTACATTCAGGGTCCCAGAGGTATTGATGGGTGAACATCAATAGATTTTCTTGATTACACCAACCTGCGCAGATGCGCAGGTTTTTTTTGCCCAAAATCTGCGGCCGATAACGAACTGATACACAGTTTTCCTGTTATACAGCCAGCGCTTTCTTTATAACTGCTGGCACCAGCCTCTTTCTCTTTATTTTGCGCAGCGGAATGCCATGCCCCGGATTAAAAAACTACTGGGAAAAGACCAGATAAAAGCGCCATTTAACCCTTTTCGTTTTCGGCTGATCTGCCTGGGTGTCACGACCTGTCTGGTGGTGCTGCTGGCGCGCGTCGCGGACCTGCAGTTCCTGAATCAGCCGATGCTGGAGCACGAAGCCGATCAGCGATCGCTGCGTACCGTCACGCTGCCGACCAGCCGCGGTACCCTGCTGGATCGTAACGGTGAAGCGCTGGCGCTTAGCGTGCCATCGCGCGATGTCATTGCCGATCCGCAGCGTGTGCTTGAGAGTAACCCCGATTTCACCAGCGCTAAATGGGCCTATCTTGCGGCGGCGCTTAACACCCGTCCTGAAGAGCTGGCGGCGCAGATCACTGCTAACCCGAAACGTCGCTTCCTCTATCTGGGCCGTAAAGTTGAACTGGGCATCGCGAAAGATATTAAAGAACTGAAGCTGAAAGGCATCAGCGAAGTCTACGACGACAGCCGTTTCTATCCGATGAGCGAGGCCTCTGCGCCGCTGCTCGGCATTGTGGGAGCGGATAACGTGGGTCTTAATGGCCTGGAAAAAGGCTTTGATAAAGTGTTGCAGGGCGAACCGGGCAAAGAGGTCTATCGTCAGGATGCGGCGGGCAATATCATCGCCATGATCAACTATCAGCCGCCGACTCAGCCGCCAACGGTGCAGCTCAGCATCGACAAATATGACCAGTACACGCTTTACAGCAAACTGCGTGACGGCGTGCTGATCAACAAGGCGGATTCAGGCGCCGCCGTGCTGGTGAAAATTGACACCGGCGAGATTCTGGCGATGGCCTCCTATCCGTCGTTCAACCCTAATAACTACGAAGGGGCGACCCCGGCGCAGATGCGTAACTCGGCCATCAATGACAGCTATGAGCCGGGATCGACTGTTAAGCCGTTAGTGGTCATGGAGGCGCTGGAGCGCCACCTGGTGCGCCCGGATTCCGTCATCGATACCACGCCTTATAGCGTGAACGGCCACCTGATCCGCGACGTCGGTCACTGGCCGCGCCTGACCATGACGGGCATTCTGCAGAAATCGAGTGACATTGGCGTATCACACCTCGCGCTGGCGATGCCTGCGGAAGCGCTGGTGAATACCTATCAGGCGTTTGGCCTGGGTAAACCCACCGGATTAGGGCTGACCGGCGAAAGCGTCGGCTACTTCCCGCTGCACCGTACCCGCTGGGCCGATATCGAGCGGGCCACTTTCTCCTTTGGCTACGGCCTGCGTGTCACGCCGCTGCAGATTGCCCGTGAATACGCCACGCTCGGCTCTTATGGCGTTTACCGTCCGCTGTCGATCACCCGCGTTACGCCACCGGTCATGGGGCGGCAGGTTGCCAACCCGGAAACGGTGAAAGAGGTGGTGCATATGCTGGAGAGTGACGTCCTGCCGGGCGGAACCGGGCTGAAAGCCGCGGTGCCGGGTTATCGTCTGGCGACCAAAACCGGTACGGCGGAAAAAATGGGCACCAGCGGCAAGTATGATGGCGGCTACGTCAACTACACCGCCGGTATTGCGCCAGCCAGCCATCCTGAAGTGGCGCTGGTGGTGATGATCAACCATCCAACGGCAGGCGATCACTTCGGTGGCTCGGTTGCCGCACCGGTGTTCGGTAATATTATGGGGCCGGTGCTGAAACACATGAACATTGCGCCAGATGCCATTTACACGAAACCGGCGACCAATACTTCGGATAAATCTTAGTGTAATCAGAGTGTAAGCGAGACGTGAAAGATATTCACACCTCGTTGCACTTCCCCGAATTCGGTTGCGTTTTCTCGCTGTCCCCGCGCGGTCAATCAGTGCGAGGATAGCAGTCCCAGAGGTATTGATGGGTGTGAAAACAACACCGCTTCGGCAGTGAGATTCCTGTTATTACACCAACCCACGCAGATGCGTGGGTTTTTTTTGCCTGCTCGCCGGACGCTCTCTTCCCCGCTGTATAACCGCCGTTAAATCATCATCGTTCTTAACGAAACCCTGACAGTTTGCCAATAGAAAGGCGCGTCGGCTTTCACCGATAATGGCCGCCGTGAACCCTGGCGTTTTTTTGCTCGCCTCAGCCGGTTCACACTGCCGCATTCCGCATGTTCCGGGATTTCTTTTTCTGCTTACCTGAAGAGTTTGACGATGACTCACCTTTCTCGCCCCGGGCGTACTTTTGGGCTCAAATGGCTGCTCCTGTTGCTGGTGGTTGCGATTGTCGCGGGCGTTATCTGGCGTCTGCTGACGGCGGGTCATGGGCCGGGTGAGGGGATGCCGCCGGGCAGGCATGGCGCGCATGGCATGATGGGCGGCGGGGCGACGCTGGTTCACAGCGGTATGGCCAGCACGGCGGATGTGCCGGTGTGGCTCAATGCGCTCGGCACGGTGATCCCCAACGCCAGCGTGACGGTGACCAGCCGCGTTGACGGCCAGCTGGAGCAGGTTTTCTTTACCGAAGGGCAGAAGGTCAGTGCCGGGCAGTTGCTGGCGCAGATCGATCCGCGCAGCTATCAGGCGACGCTGAACCAGTATCAGGGCGAACTCAGCGAAAATCAGGCGCTGCTGAACAGCGCCGAACTGACGCTGGCGCGCTACCGCAAACTGGCGGCACAGGACGCGCTGGCGCGTCAGGATCTGGACAGCCAGATTGCCACCGTCGGGCAGTATCGCGGTGCGGTCGCCGCCGATCAGGCGCAGATCGCCAGTGCGAAGCTGAGCATTGAATATGCCCGCATCACCGCCCCGATCAGCGGGCGCGTCGGTTTGCGTCAGATCGACCCCGGCAACATGGTTCAGAGCGCCAGCAGCACGGGCCTGGTGACGATCACCCAGATGCAGCCCGCCGCCGTGACCTTTAGCGTGCCGCAAAGCGATATCCCGGCGCTGGTCAGCGTCCTGCATCAGGGCCAGAGCCTGCCCGCCACGCTGTTTGATCAGGACAACCAGCATCAGCTCGCCAGCGGCGAAGTAAAGTTCATCAGCAACCAGATCGACACCGCCACCGGCACCGTGGCGCTGAAGGCGGTGTTCGCCAACCAGGATGAGTCGCTGTTTGCTAACCAGTTTGTCAATCTGCGGCTGCAGCTCCGGGTGCTGAAAGGCGCGACGGTGATCCCGGCGCAGGCGCTGCAGTTGAGCAGCGACGGCAGCTTTGTCTTTGTGATCAATCAGGATCACACCGTCACGCGCAAAGCGGTCACCACCGGCCCCACGTTCGGCGACGATCAGCAGGCGATCCTCAGCGGCGTTTCGCCAGGCGATCGGCTGGTGACAGAAGGGATCGATCGCCTCACCGGCGGAAGCAAAGTCACGCTGGCCGATGAGACACCTGCTGCCGGTGCCGTGTCGAAATGAACCCGTCTCGCCTGTTTATCCTGCGTCCGGTCGCCACCATTCTGCTGATGGTCGGCGTGCTGATCTCTGGCATTTTTGCCTATAAATTTCTGTCGACCTCGGCGCTGCCTCAGGTCGACTATCCGACCATTCAGGTCACCACGCTCTATCCGGGCGCCAGCCCGGATGTCATGGCGTCGTCGGTCACGTCGCCGCTGGAGCGCCAGTTAGGGCAGATGGCCGGGCTGAGCCAGATGAGCTCCACCAGCGCCAGCGGCGCGTCGATCATTACCCTGAAGTTCAGCCTCGATCTGTCGCTGGATGTCGCCGAGCAGGAGGTGCAGGCGGCGATCAATGCGGCGAATAACCTGCTGCCCGACAATCTGCCCAATCCGCCGACCTATAAAAAGGTTAACCCGGCGGACAGTGCGGTGGTGACGCTGGCGGCGAGCTCCAGCACGCTGCCGCTGACCGAGGTGCAGGATCTGGTCAATACCCGGGTAGCACTGAAGCTGTCGCAGATCTCCGGTGTCGGGATGGTGACGCTGGCAGGCGGACATCAGCCCGCGATTCGGGCGCAGATGAATCCTCAGGCGCTGGCGGCGCATCATCTGACGCTGGAGGCGGTGAATACGCTGATTGGCAACAGCAACGTTAATGGCTCCAAAGGCGGCTTTGACGGGAAATATCATTCGGTCACCATCGATGCCAACGACCAGCTGCGCACCGCCGACGCGTACGGCAACCTGATTCTCACCTATGAAAATGGCGCGGCGCTGCGCCTGAAAGATATCGCCCATATTGAACAGGGCCCGGAGAACAGCTTCCAGTCAGCGTGGGCCAACAACCAGCCGGCGATTGTGATTAGCGTGCAGCGCCAGCCGGGCGCAAACGTAATTCAGGTGGTGGACAACATCAAGGCGCAGCTCCCCGCGCTGCAGGCGGCGCTGCCGGACGGGGTGAAGATGACGATTCTCTCCGACCGCACTCAGACCATCCGCGCCTCGATCAGTGATGTGCAGTTTGAGCTGATGCTGTCGATTGCGCTGGTGGTGATGGTGACCTTCCTGTTCCTGCGCAACGTGGCCGCTACGCTGATCCCCAGCGTGGCGGTGCCGCTGTCGCTGATCGGCACCTTTGGTGTGATGTATCTGGCAGGCTTCAGCCTGAATAACCTGTCGCTGATGGCGCTGACTATCGCCACCGGTTTTGTTATTGATGACGCCATCGTGGTGGTCGAGAACATTTCCCGGCGGCTGGAGCAGGGCGAGTCGCCGATGGAGGCTGCGCTGAAGGGCTCACAGCAGATTGGCTTCACCATCATCTCGCTCACCTTTTCACTGATTGCCGTACTGATCCCGCTGCTGTTTATGGGTGATGTGGTCGGGCGACTGTTTCGGGAGTTCGCGATCACGCTGGCGGTGGCGATTCTGGTGTCGATGCTGGTGTCGCTGACTCTGACGCCAATGCTGTGTGCGTATCTGCTGCGCCACATTCCGCCCGAACAGCAGTCAACTTTTTCCCGCAAGGGCGGCGAACTTTTCGATGCGCTGGTGCGCGGCTATGACCGGCTGCTGACCGTGGTACTTAACCATCAGAAACTGACGCTGCTGGTGGCGCTGGCGACCTTCGGGCTGACCGCGCTGCTCTATATGATGGTGCCGAAGGGCTTCTTTCCGACCCAGGATACCGGGCTGATTCAGGGCATTACTGTCGCCTCACAGGATGTCTCATTTAAAGCGATGGCCACGCGGCAGCAGGCATTGTCGGCTCTGATTCTGAAAAACCCGGCGGTGGAAAGCGTCTCATCGACGATTGGCATCGACGGCACCAACACCAGCCTCAACAGCGGACGGTTACAGATCAACCTTAAGCCATTTGGCTCGCGTGATGTGAAAGCGGATGAGGTGATTAAACAACTGCAACAGGCGACCGCCGATGTGCCAGGTATCCGGCTCTATCTGCAACCGGCGCAGGATCTCACCGTCAACGACCAGGTCTCGCCGAGTCAGTATCAGTTCACCCTGGACGACGCCGACAGTGAGAATCTGGTCAGCGGGTCGTCAAAAATGGTGGCAGCGTTGCAGCAGCGGCCCGAATTTAATGGCGTGGTAAGTAACCTGCAGGATCAGGGGCGCGTCTCATACGTTGAGCTGAACCGCGATAAAGCGGCGCGCTTTGGTATTACTGCGTCGGACGTGGACACCGCGCTCTATAACGCTTTTGGTCAGCGTCTGGTCTCGACTATTTTCACCCAGTCGAATCAGTATCGGGTGGTGCTGGAAGTCGCTCCGGCTTACCAGCAGGGTCCGGCGTCGTTTGATGATGTTTATCTGCAGCCCTCTTCCGGCAGCAGCTCGTCATCATCTACCAGCACGGCTTCATCCACGGCTTCGTCATCAACATCAACGTCTTCATCAACGTCGACGTCCAGCTCAGCTTCTGATAGCGACACGGCCAGCAGCGGCATGGTGAAACTTACCGCTATCGCCACTATTCATCAGCGCACCGGCTCGCTGATGCACATGCGGCTGAATCAGTTTCCGGCGGTGATGATCTCCTTCAACCTTAATCCGGGCTACTCGCTGGAGGATGGGCAGCGGGCGATCGCCGACGTGCGGCAGCAGTTGCACCTGCCAGAGAGCACCACGCTGCGTTACCAGGGCGAAACCTCGGCGTTCCAGAGTGCCACCGGCAACACGCTGTGGCTGATTCTGGCGGCGCTGATCACTATGTATGTGGTACTCGGCATCCTCTACGAGAGCTTTATCCATCCGGTCACCATTCTCTCAACGCTGCCGTCGGCGGCGGTGGGCGCGCTGCTGACGCTGTTGCTGGCAGGCACGGAGTTCAGCCTGATTGCGCTGATTGGGGTCATCCTGCTCATCGGTATCGTGAAAAAGAACGCCATCATGATGATCGACTTCGCGCTGGAGGCAGAACACAAGCAGCATCTCAGCCCGCGTGACGCGATTCATCAGGCCTGTCTGCTGCGCTTCCGCCCGATCCTGATGACGACCATGGCGGCGTTGCTCGGCGCGTTACCGCTGATGCTGGCCTCCGGCTCGGGCGCAGAGCTGCGGCAGCCGCTGGGGCTGGTGATTGTCGGCGGGCTGATTGTCAGTCAGGTGCTGACGCTCTTCTCCACGCCGGTGATCTACCTGCTGTTTGATGGGCTGGCGCAGCGCGGCAATGCCTGGGTGAAACGCCGTCAGCAGCAGGCGCGGAGCGGGCAATGAATCTGACCCGGCTGTTTATCTTTCGTCCGGTGGCGACGCTGTTGCTGACGCTGGCGATACTGTTGCTCGGCGCGCTGGGCTACCGGCTGCTGCCGGTGGCACCGCTGCCGCAGGTCGATTTCCCGACCATCATGGTCAGCGCCAGCCTGGCGGGGGCCAGCCCGGAAACGATGGCCGCCACCGTCGCGACGCCGCTGGAGCGTTCGCTGGGGCAGATTGCCGGTATTAGTGAGATGACCTCCAGCAGTTCGCAGGGCTCCAGCACGGTCATCCTGCAGTTTGATCTGGACCGCGATATCAATGGCGCGGCACGCGACGTACAGGCGGCGATCAACGCGGCGCGCAGCCTGCTGCCGAGCGCGATGGCCTCGCTGCCCACTTATCGCAAAGCCAACCCGTCAGATGCGCCAATTGTCATGCTGGCGCTGACCTCCGCCACCCGCTCGCCCGGCGAGCTTTATGACCTGGCAGAGAGCAAAATCGAACAGGTAATGGGGCAGGTGCAGGGCGTCGGCGAAGTCTCGCTGATGGGCAGCGCTTTACCCGCGGTGCGCATCGATCTGCAGCCGCTGAAGCTGACGCATTACGGCATCTCGCTGGAGACGGTGCGCGCCGCTGTCGCCAACAGCACCACCAATCTGCCCAAAGGAATTTTGCAGAGCAGTGACCAGTCGTGGCTGGTGGACAGCAACGGACAGCTGGAAAAGGCCGCCAGCTACCGCGATCTGATCATCACCTGGCAGCAGGGCAAAGCGGTGCGGCTGCGCGACGTCGCCACGGTCTATGACTCGGTGGAAGATCGTTATCAGGCGGGATTCCTCAATGCCACGCCTGCGGTGATGATCGGCATTAAACGTCAGGCGGGCGCGAACATGCTCGAAACCATCGACGCGATCAAAGCGCAATTGCCGCTGCTGGAAAAAAGTCTGCCCGCTGACAGCCAGCTGAAAGTGGTGGTTGACCGTTCGCCCGGCGTGCGCGCCTCACTGTATGACACCGAAGAGACGCTGCTGATCGCGGTGCTGCTGGTGATTGCGGTGGTGTTTATTTTCCTGCGCAATCTGCAGGCGGTGATCATTCCGGCGCTGGCGCTGCCGGTGTCGCTGATCGGCACCTGCGCGGTGATGTACCTGCTGGGTTACAGCCTGGATAACCTGTCGCTGATGGCGCTGATCGTCTCCACTGGCTTCGTGGTGGATGATGCGATTGTGGTGCTGGAGAATATCACTCGCCATATTGAGCGTGGGCTGAGTCCGCTGCGGGCGGCGCTGCGCGGGGCGCAGGAGGTGAGCTTCACCGTGCTGTCGATGACCGTGTCGCTGATTGCGGTGTTTATCCCGATCCTGCTGATGGGCAGCATTGTTGGACGGCTGTTCCGCGAATTCGCCGTAACGCTCACCGTGTCGCTGCTGATCTCGCTGTTCGTCTCACTCAGCCTGACACCGATGCTCTGCGCACGCCTGCTAAAGCCCAAACCGCCCGTCAGCCAGCGACCACATCCGCTTTATCAGTTTATTGAAAATCAGCTGAACCGCCTGCTGGCTGCCTACGGACGCGGGCTGGCCTGGGTGATGCGCCATCAGAAGCTGACGCTGCTCAGCCTGCTGCTGACCGTGCTGCTGAACGTTTTTCTCTTTACCGTGGTGCAAAAGGGCTTTTTCCCCAATCAGGACACCGGGCTGCTGATGGGCGCGCTGCGTGCCGATCAGAACATCTCATTCCAGGCGATGAAGCCGAAAATGCTGATGTTTACAAAGATCATTCAGAAAGATCCGGCGGTCGAGAGTGTGATGTCGTCTATGGGCAGCGGGATGTTTGGCTCCCGCAACAGCGCCAACTTCTTTGTGCGGCTTAAGGATTTTAGCCAGCGCGATGCCACGGCTACTGAAGTGGCTAACCGACTGACGCGCAAAACCAGCCATATCGCCGGGGCGCAGATGTTCCTGATGGCGGCGCAGGATCTGCACATTGGCGGACGTAGCGCTAACGCGACGTATCAATACAGCCTGCAGGCGGACGATCTTGCGCTGCTGCGGGTCTGGACGCCGAAAGTGCAGGCGGCGCTGGCAGCCATTCCCCAGCTTAACAGCGTAGATTCCGACTCGCAGACCGGCGGTCAGGAGGTGGAGCTGACGATTGACCGCGACCGCGCCACCCGACTGGGCGTCAACGTGAAAATGCTGGATACACTGCTGAATAATGCCTTCAGCCAGCGGCAGATCGCCACGCTCTATCACACTCTGAATCAGTATCACGTGGTGATGTCGCTGCAGGACAGCGACACCGCGAATCCGGCGACGCTACATCAACTCTATGTGATTAACGACAGCGGTGATCGCGTGCCGCTCTCCGCCTTTGTCCGTTTCAGCGGTGGCAACGCGCCGCTGTCGGTAGCGCATCAGGGCCAGTCTGCCACCAGCACGGTGGCATTTAACCTCAATGATGGCGTTTCGCTGGAGCAGGCGCAGTTACTGATTAAACAGGCGATGGCGAAGCTGGGCCTGCCCTCGACCATTCATGCCGGTTTTGCCGGTACCGCCGCGGCCTTTTCACAGCTGACCGCCACCATGCCGTGGCTGATTCTGGCGGCGCTGGCGGCGGTCTACATCGTGCTCGGCGTGCTCTATGAGAGCTATATCCATCCGCTGACCATTCTCTCGACGCTGCCGTCAGCGGGCGTCGGAGCGATGCTGCTGCTGCTGCTGACCAACACGCAGCTCACGGTGATCGCGCTGATTGGCATCATCCTGTTGATCGGCATCGTGAAAAAGAACGCCATCATGATGATTGATTTCGCCATTGATGCGGAGCGGCGGTTGGGCATGTCGCCGCAGCAGGCGATCACCCAGGCGTGCCTGATGCGCTTCCGGCCAATCATGATGACCACACTGGCCGCCTTTTTTGGCGCCTTGCCGCTGGCGCTGGGCAGCGGCGGTGATGCCGACCTGCGCAGTCCGCTGGGGATAGCGATTGCAGGTGGGCTGGCGCTTAGCCAGCTGCTGACACTGTTCACCACGCCGGTTGTTTATCTTTGGCTCGATCGTCTGGGCCGTGCCACTCAACGTCAATGGCGTCGTTTGCGCCCTGCGGAATCCTGATCCATGAAACCTCTCATCCCGTTTGTTGTGATGCTGCTGTGCGGCTGTAGCGTGGGTCCTGACTATCAGCGCCCGTCTGTAGCGATGCCGGTTCACTATAAAGAGGCCCGAGGCTGGCAGCCGGCGACACCGCTGGATGCGCAAAGCAAAGGCGAGTGGTGGACGGTTTACCATGACGCTACGCTGAGCGGGCTGTTGAGCCAGGTCAGCGTGTCGAATCAGAACGTAGCAACCTATGCCGCGCAGTACCGGCAGGCGCAGGCTCTGGCGGCTGAGTCACGTGCAGCGCTGTTTCCCTCGCTGGACTATGATGGCAGCGTAACGCGCAGCGGCAGCCATGCCACCAACAGCAGCGTTCGCACCACCAGCAGCAGCCATCAGGCGGAATTGAGTGCCAACTGGGAGCTGGATCTGTGGGGTAAACTGCGGCGCACGCTGGAGGAGAACCGCGCCAGTGCTTCGGCCAGCGCGGCAGAACTGGCCAACATCACCCTGAGCGCCCAGTCTGAGCTGGCGCAGGACTATTTCCAGCTGCGCATCATGGATCAGAAAATCGCGCTCTATCAGCAGAGCGTTGATGCTTATCAGCACTATCTGAACGTGATCACCAGCCAGTATCAGGCGGGCACCGCGTCGCGTGCCACGCTGGCCCAGGCGCAGCTGCAACGGGAGAGCGCCAGCGCCTCGGCGCAGGATTATCAGTGGCAGCGTGCGCAGATGGAGCACGCCATTGCGCTGCTGATTGGCAAAGCTCCGGCCGACTTCAGTCTGCCCGCTGCGCCACTGACGGCCACATTACCCGCGATTCCGGCAGCCCTGCCGGGCGAGCTGTTACAGCGCCGTCCCGATATCGCGTATGCCGAACGTAATATGGCCGCCGCCAATGCCGCCATCGGTGTGGCGGTAGCCGGTTACTATCCTGACCTGACTCTGAGCGCGAGTGGTGGTGTCAGCGCCTCCGTGCTGCATTCGCTCTTCTCGCTGCCGGACCGCGTCTGGTCACTGGGACCGGCGCTAAGCGGTACATTGCTCGACGCGGGTGCGACCTCGGCGAAGGTCGATCAGGCGCGGGCAAGCTGGGATGCCAGCGTGGCCACCTATCGTCAGACGGTGCTGACCGCGATGCAGGAGGTGGAAGATAAGCTGGTGGAGCTGAACACGCTGCAGGGCGAAATCGCCGCGCAGCAGCGCGCCACCGACGCGGCCCAGACTTCGGCGCGGGTGACGCGCCTGCAGTATGAGGCGGGCATGATTGACTACCTGGATGTGGCGACCACTGAGAACAGCAGCCTGAGCGCACAGCAGAGTTTGCTGACGCTTGCGACCACGCAGTGGGTGAGCAGCGTCGCGCTGATTGCCGCGCTGGGCGGTGGCTGGCAGGCTCCCTGAAGCCGCATCAGATTGCCGATAATTCGGTTGTCGAACCGCGTCAAATCCTGCATCGTGAGGGCTATTTTTCACGATGCTAAGGAGCTGGCATGGCTTTCACACTTTTACGCCTGATATTTCGCCTGTTATGGCGGGTCGAACTGCGGGGCGACGTCGCCGAACTGCATAAGCAGAAGGTATTGATCACACCGAACCATATGTCGTTTCTGGACGGCATGTTGCTGGCGCTATTTTTGCCTGTTAAACCGGTGTTTGCCGTCTACTCGACCATCAGCGAAAGCTGGTTTATGCGTCTGGTTAAACCCTTTATCGACTTTGTGCCGCTGGATCCCACCCGGCCCATGGCGCTGAAGCAGCTGGTTCGGCTGATTGATACGGGCCGTCCGGTGGTCATCTTCCCGGAAGGACGAATTACTGTTACCGGCTCGCTGATGAAAATCTACAGCGGGGCAGGCTTTGTCGCGGCGCGTTCCGGCGCTAACGTCGTGCCAATGCGCATTGAAGGCGCTGAATACACGCCGTTTGGTCGTCTGGCGGGCGTGTTTAAACGTCGCCTGTTCCCGCGCATCACTCTCACCGTTCTGCCCGCCACCCGCATTCCGATGCCAGAGGCGAAACGGGCGCGCGATCGCCGCGTGCTGGCCGGTGAGCATCTGCATCATGTGATGATGGAAGCGCGCATGGCAGTGCGTCCGCGTGAAACCCTGTTTGAGGCGTTTCTGGCGGCGCGGACGCGTTACGGCGCGTTTAAGCGCTGCATCGAAGATGTGAATTTCAAACCCGACAGCTATAACGGCCTGCTGAAGAAGTCGCTGGGCGTAGGCCGTATTCTGGAGCGTTACAGCCAGCCGCGTGAAGTGGTGGGGCTCCTGCTGCCTAATACCACCGTGACGGCGGCGGCGATTTTCGGTGCCACACTGCGCGGGCGCGTTCCGGCCATGCTCAACTATAGCGCGGGCGTTAACGGCATGCGTGCAGCACTGACCGCGGCGCAGATTAAAACCGTCTTCACGTCGCGGCAGTTCCTGGACAAAGGCAATCTGTGGCATCTGCCGCAGGGGCTGGACGATGTGCAGTGGATCTACCTGGAAGATCTGAAAGATACCGTCACGGGCAAAGACAAGCTGTGGATCCTTGCCCATCTGCTGATGCCGCATCGCGCCCAGTTACCTCAACAGCCGGAAGATGCCGCGATGGTGCTGTTTACCTCCGGCTCTGAAGGCAACCCTAAAGGCGTGGTGCATTCCCATAAAAGTCTGCTGGCGAACGTCGAGCAGATCCGCACCATCGCCGACTTCACGCCGCGCGACCGCTTTATGTCGGCGCTGCCGCTGTTCCATGCGTTTGGTCTGACCGTCGGGCTGTTTACGCCGCTGATGACCGGTGCTCAGGTCTTCCTCTATCCCAGCCCGCTGCACTATCGCATCGTGCCGGAGCTGGTTTATGACCGTAACTGCACCGTGCTGTTCGGCACCTCAACCTTCCTGGGTAACTACGCGCGCTTTGCCGCGCCCTATGATTTTGCCCGTCTGCGCTATGTCGTTGCGGGTGCGGAGAAGCTGCAGGAGAACACCCGTCAGCTCTATATCGAGAAGTATGGCATTCGCATTCTCGAAGGCTACGGCGTCACCGAGTGCGCGCCGGTTGTGGCGATTAATGTGCCGATGGCAGCGAAGACACACACTGTGGGACGCATTCTGCCGGGCATGGATTCACGCCTGATGTCAGTGCCGGGCATTGAGCAGGGCGGACGCCTGCAACTGCGTGGACCAAACGTGATGAAGGGCTATCTGCGGGTCGAAAATCCTGGCGTGCTGGAAGCCCCGGCCGCCGACGACGGCGAAGGTAATCTGGAAGCGGGCTGGTATGACACCGGTGATATCGTCAGCTTCGATGAAGGCGGTTTCTGCCAGATTCAGGGACGTGCCAAACGCTTTGCGAAGATTGCGGGTGAGATGGTGTCGCTGGAGATCGTCGAGCAGATCGCGCTGAAGGCGTCGCCGGAGAAACAACATGCGGCGTCGCTGCGTCCGGATGGACAGCGCGGCGAGGCACTGGTGCTGTTCACCACGGACGCTGAACTGGTGCGCGACAGGCTGCAGAAAGCAGCCCGCGAGCTGGGTGCGCCAGAGCTGGCACTGCCGCGTGATATCCGCGTCATGAAGCAGTTGCCGCAGCTGGGCAGTGGTAAACCCGATTACGTCACGCTGAAAAAAATGGCGGAAGAGGAGCAGGCATGAGCCTTGATCGTAATGCGCCGCTGATGTCGCGCGGCATGATTGCCGTGATTATCGCCCAGTTCTTTTCGGCGTTTGGCGATAACGCGCTACTGTTTGCCACGCTGGCGGTACTGAAAAGTCAGTTCTATCCCGACTGGAGCCAGCCGGTCTTACAGATGCTGTTTGTCGCGGCCTATATTCTGCTGGCGCCGTTTGTCGGTCAGGTGGCGGACAGCATGGCGAAAGGGCGGGTGATGATGCTCGCTAACAGCCTGAAGCTGCTGGGCGCGCTGGTGATCTGCTTCGGCTTCAATCCTTTCATTGGCTATACCCTGGTGGGCGCGGGCGCAGCGGCTTACTCGCCGGCCAAATATGGCATCCTCGGTGAGATCACCCACGGCGAGAAGCTGGTGAAAGCCAACGGGCTGATGGAGGCTTCGACTATCGCCGCTATTCTGCTGGGTTCGGTGGCGGGCGGCATGCTGGCTGACTGGCATATTCTGGCGGCGCTGGGCATCTGTGCGCTGACCTACGGCATCGCTGTGGTCGCGAACCTGTTCATCCCGAAACTGCAGGCGGCACGGCCTGGTCAGAGCTGGCAGTTTGGCGTGATGGTACGCAGCTTTTTCAGTGCTGCCGCGCTGCTCTGGCGTGACGCAGAAACCCGCTTCTCGCTGCTCGGCACCAGTCTGTTCTGGGGCGCAGGCGTAACGCTGCGTTTCCTGCTGGTGCTCTGGGTGCCGGTGGCGCTGGGGATCAATGACAACACCACGCCAACCACGCTGAATGCCATGGTGGCAATCGGCATTGTGATTGGCGCAGCGGCGGCGGCGAAGCTGGTGACGCTGGAGACCGTGCGTCGCTGTATGCCGGCTGGTGTGCTGATTGGTGTCATGGTGGTGGTCTTTGCGCTGCAGCACTCTCTGCTGAATGCTTATTTAGTGCTGATGCTGATTGGTGCACTGGGCGGTTTCTTTGTGGTGCCGCTGAATGCGCTGTTACAGGCGCGGGGCAAAGAGAGTGTCGGTTCAGGCAACGCCATTGCGGTACAGAACCTGGGTGAGAACAGCGCCATGCTGATTATGCTGGGGCTCTATACGCTGGCGATTAAGGCGGGCGCGCCTGCGGTAGCGACGGGCGTCGGCTTTGGCGTGCTGTTTGCGCTTGCGATCGCCGTGTTGTGGCTGTGGCGACCTGCTAAGCGTTAAGTGATTCACCGCCGCTCTCCTGTATCCCCGGAGAGCGGCGGCTTACGCTTTAGCGACGAATCGCAATCGCTTCGATTTCGATTTTCACATCTTTTGGCAGACGCGCCACTTCGACACAGGAACGCGCCGGGAAGTGAGCTTCATGCTCGGTGAAAAACGCTTCATAGGTCGCGTTGACCGTGGCGAAATCATTCAGGTCCTTTACGAACACCGTGGTCTTCACGATGTCGCCAACCTTCAGACCCGCAGCTTCAACAATCGCCTTCACATTTTCCAGTGACTGACGCGCCTGTGCGGCAATGTCATCTGCCACCTGGCCGGTCGCCGGATCAACCGGAATCTGACCGGAGGTCATGATCATGCTGCCCAGATCGACACCCTGAACATAGGGACCGATAGCGGCAGGGGCTTTTTCAGTACTGATTTCACGAGACATCATGGCTCCTTTGATTACGTCGTCAGGCGGCGATGCCGCCAGTGTTGCCCATTATAAGGTCGGGCAGGGCGATTACCAGTGACCGAGCACCACATGGCGGGCGAACTCTTTCTCGCAATATTTGCACTTCAGATGCACATCGTCGGCGCGCTGCTTCACGGTAAAGCTGGAGAAGACCGGCTCACTTCGGCTGATACAGTTGCTGTTGGGGCAGGTCAGCACCCGTTCAACATGATCCGGCAGCGTCGGGGCGATCTTCGCCACTACTTCATAATTGTCGATGCGGTTAACCGTGGCATGGGGCGCATAGACCGCCAGCTGATTGACCTGATCGTCAGTGAGAAACGTATTTTCAATCTTAATCAGGTCTTTGCGGCCCATCTCACCCGACGGCAGATTCAGACCGATGGTAATGCGCTGATCGGTTTCGGTCAGCCGGAACAGGGAGAGCAGTTTAAAGCCAATCTGTGCCGGAATGTGGTCGATGACCGTGCCGCGTTTGATCGCTTCGACCTGCAATTTGTTGTCTTGCGTCATGGGAAATCTCCTTACAGGGCGAGTTCGCTGTTTAAAACCAGTGCCAGCAGAGCCTGGCGCGCATAGATGCCGTTACCCGCCTGCTGGAAATACCAGGCGTAAGGGGTTTTGTCGACATCGGTGGTGATCTCATCGATGCGCGGCAGCGGATGCAGCACTTTCATGTTGTCACGTGCCGTCGTGAGATCGGTGGCGCGCAGAATAAACTGCGCTTTTACGTTGGCATATTCTGACGGATCGAGCCGCTCTTTCTGCACCCGCGTCATGTAAAGAATATCAAGCTGCGGCATCACTTCTTCAAAGCTGTCGTGACGTGACCAGGCGATATTCTTCTCATCCAGCATGTCAGTGATATAAGCCGGCATTGCCAGCGCATCGGGCGCGATAAAGAAGAAGCGGTTACCATCAAACTTCGCCAGCGCCTGCGTCAGAGAGTGCACCGTGCGGCCATATTTCAGGTCACCGACCATCGCCACATTCAGCTGACCAAGACGGCCCTGGGTCTCCTGAATGGTGAAGAGATCGAGCAGGGTCTGGGTCGGATGCTGGTTCGCGCCGTCACCGGCGTTGAGAATCGGAATGCCGCCAGAGAACTCCGTTGCCAGCCGCGCCGCGCCTTCCTGCGGATGACGCATCACAATCGCATCAACGTAGGTGCTGATCACGGAAATGGTATCGGCCAGGGTTTCGCCTTTCTTGCCCAGCGAGGTATTACTGCCGTCAGCAAAGCCTACCGCTGATGCGCCAAGGCGATGAATCGCGGTCTCAAACGACAGGCGGGTACGGGTCGAGGCTTCAAAGAAGCAACTGGCAATAACCTTGTGCTTCAGCAGTTCCGGCTGCGGATGGGCTTTCAGCCTGGCGGCGGTGTCCAGTGCCAGTTCCAGCTCTTCACGACTGAGGTCGTTGATTGAAATGATGTGCTTGCGATATAGCGGGTTAGGCATAGCTCTCTCCTCTGCGCGGCCGGATTGCGGACAAAAAAAAACCCCTCAATGAGGGGCTTTTTTTAAGATCGGTGACGCCAGGTAAGGAAAAACGACACTGCCCGCCTGCGGTGAGGCGCGTCTGGGCGACAATGTCAGCGGTGTTTAACAACATACTTCCTCCCGGCAAATCGCCGCAAAGTATACGCGGTTCCGCAGTGACTTCAAGACGTGATCCCGCTTCTTGTTGACATATCGGACCACGTTTCCTCATCTGCAGGGGGATTTAACAGTCTGAGGATCCGGCGATGCAACTGACGGGTTTGCTGCGTGTTACGTGGGGCAATCCAGATACTGTTGTTGGTGGCAACAATACCCAGTATCCCCGGCAGTTCGCCGTGTTCAATCACCCGGGCTATCGCACGGGCATATCCTGCAACCACATGAACTATAACAAAATTATCGTTAAAATCAGCGTCGATCACCATCGCGCAAAGCGGGCTGATTGCATCGGGTTTCGCCTGCGTTAACGGGTTTAAAGCGTAGATTCTCTCTCCTCTGGCATTGGCTATTTTAATCACGTCCAGCAAGGTTATCAGCTTTGAGATCGTTGACTGACTGATATCAGGCCAGCCACGCTGCTGGAAGGCCAGCCTGATCTCCTGCTGACTGTGAAAGCTGTGGTTGGCGATAAGCTGGCGGCAAAGTGCCAGTTGCTGCTGTTCTCTCTCTAATGTTGCCCTGGATTTTTTTACCATCGCATTATTTTACGCTGTGGTGGGTGGGGAATAAGGCCGTAGTGAATCAATAAAGTTTCTATTAATTATGAGGTTATAATGCTGCCCCGAGGCCAATTACCGCCATCAGCAGCACGAAGAGGATCAGCAGCAGCGGGGCGATCCATTTCACCCAGCGCACGTAGGGCACGCGAGCAATCGCCAGGCCGCCCATCACCACGGCGGAAGTGGGGGTGATCAGATTAACCAACCCGGAAGCTGACTGATAGGCCGTCACGACCAGATCCCGGTTGATACTGGCGAAATCGGCCAGCGGGGCGAGGATCGGCATGGTTAACACTGCCAACCCGGAAGAGGAAGGTACCAGAAATGATAAGATCACCTCGAGGAGGAACATCACGCTGATAAAAGCGACGGATGAGAGGCCGGTGACAATCTCTTCAGCAGCATGCAGAACGGTATGGGTAATCATCCCGTTATCCATGACCACCACGATGCCGCGGGCGATACCAATAATCAGTGCCACCCCCAACAGATCTCGCGCACCGTCGATAAAGGTGGTGGTCAGCTCTTTCTCGCTCATCCGGGCAATCAGTCCAATCATAATCGCAGCCACCAGAAACACGCCGGAGATTTGCGCCATCCACCACCCCTGCACGGAGACGCCATAAATCATGATGGCAAAGGCTAAAGCAAACAGCAGCAGGATCACTTTACGCACCGGCGTGAAGGCCAGCATGTTGCCGCTGGGTTGATTACGCAGGAAAAACGATCGGTGTTCTTCCTGCAGATCTGCCACAATCGACCTGGCTGGATCTTTACGGATACCGATCGCATAGCGCATCACCCAGGCGACGCAGATCAGCCAGCCGAGCAACAGAATGATCAGACGCAGCCCGATCCCGGCGGTAAATGGGATCCCCGCAGCATTGGAGGCTATTACGGTAGCAAAGGGATTGATCGTCGATCCCAGGGTGCCGATTCCGGCTCCCAGCATTACTACAGCAGCGGCAACCACCGAGTCGAAACGGGCGGTAAGCATCACCGGCACTAGCAGAGAATAGAAAGGTAGCGACTCTTCGGCCATGCCATAAATGGTGCCGCCTGCGGCAAACAGCGCCATCAGTATCGGGATCATCCACTCTTCTTTGCCCCGCAGGCGCTGCGTCACCCGCTCAATACCGGCATCAATTGCCCCGGTTTTGGTCACCACGCCAAGAAACCCGCCAATCACCAGAATAAATAGCGCGACATCAATCGCCCCGGCCTGGTCGGTCTTGTGATTATAAAAACCGTCGCCTGGGGCCAGTACTATTGCCACCAGCCCCTGTGGTTGCGGGGCCGTTGGCTGCCAGGTTCCGGCAATGGGCACCTCTTTATTCAGGGCCGGGTTCATCTCCATCCGGTATTGCCCGGCAGGAATAACCCAGGTCAGGCCAGCCACCAGGGCAATCAGCACCAGCAAAATGGTATAGGCCGAAGGAAAGCTGAATTTATGCATAACGTCTTATCCTTTGTCGTCAGCCAGCCGCCCCCGCACCAGGTACGGCGGCGGCTGAGGGAGTTAACTGCCCAGAGTCGCCACCATCACCGCTTTGATGGTGTGCATACGATTTTCCGCTTGGTCAAAAACAATCGAATGAGAGGATTCGAACACGTCATCGGTGACCTCCAGCCCCTTCAGCCCGTAAGCCATTTCGATTTCGCGACCTGTTTGTGTCTGCTCATTGTGGAAAGCAGGCAGGCAGTGCATAAATTTCACCTGCGGGCTTTGCGTGGCCTTCAGTACGGCAGCATTCACCTGATAAGGGGTCATCAGCGCCACTCGCTCGGCCCAGGCGTCCTTGCTCTCTCCCATTGAGACCCACACATCGGTGTAGAGGAAATCCACACCTGCCACGCCTTCTGCCACATCCTCAGTCAGTACGATCCTTGCGCCGCTCTCCTTCGCCAGCTCGCGACATTGCGCAACCAGCTCTTCCTCCGGCCAGAAGGACCGTGGGGCTACCAGGCGAATATCCATCCCCATCTTCGCAGCCCCCACCATCAGGGAATTTCCCATATTGTTGCGGGCGTCGCCGAGATAGGCAAAGGCGATTTGATGCAGCTGTTTGCCCGGCGCGTGTTCCAGCATGGTCATCAGATCGGCCAGGATTTGCGTGGGGTGAAATTCGTTGGTCAGGCCGTTCCAGACCGGCACGCCGGCAAAGGCGGCTAGCTCCTCGACGATTTGCTGCCCAAAGCCGCGGTACTCAATACCGTCATACATCCTGCCCAGCACACGGGCGGTATCTTTCATCGACTCTTTATGGCCAATCTGCGAGCCGCTGGGGCCGAGATAGGTCACCTTAGCGCCCTGATCGAAGGCCGCCCCCTCGAATGCGCAACGAGTACGGGTGGAAGTCTTCTCAAAAATCAGCGCGATATTTTTCCCAATCAGCTTCTGCTCCTCGTGGCCGCTGTATTTGGCTTTTTTAAGCGAGAAGGAAAGATCAATCAGGAACTGAATCTCTGTGCGGCTGAAATCAAGCAGCTTGAGAAAATGGCGGTTATGTAATGAAACAGGCATGATTTTTTCCTTTTATTTTGTTGAATGGGTGGCAATAAGGGTGCCTTTATGGCCCCGGAGAATCTCTGTGGCATCGGCGAGAGAGCCAATCCCGGCTATCCCTGCGCGTTGTGTCACAAACTCACAGGCGGCGGCGATTTTCGGACCCATCGATCCGGCATCAAACGGAATACCCAGCAAGTCGGCAGGCGTCACGTGATGCAATGCGCGGCAGTCAGCTTTTCCCCAGTTGAGGTACACGGCATCCGCATCGGTGAGGATCAGCAGAGCATCGGCGGAAAGTTGGGTCGCCAGCAGTGCGCTTGAGAGATCTTTATCAATAACGGCTTCGGCTCCGTGGCGCTGGCCTTGCTGGTTCCGGATCACCGGAATGCCGCCGCCGCCATTGCAGATCACCAGATGTCCCAACTCCGTCAGCGCGAGGATCGCTTCGTGCTCTACGATGTGAACTGGCAGGGGAGAAGGCACCACCCGGCGGACGTACTCGCCATCGGCTTTCATCGTCCAGCCCTGTTCTTTCGCCAGTTGCCTGGCCTGCTGAGGGGAATAAACCGGGCCGATATATTTGGTTGGGTTGAGGAAGGCGGGATCGCTGACAGCGATTTCGACCTGGGTAAGCAGCATACTGATTTGGACATCCGGCAGATGGTTTTGCAGCGCCTGCTGCAGCAGATAGCCGATCATTCCCTGGGTCTCGGCCACAAGAATATCCAGTGGATAGGGGGCTGCCGCATCGCAGGCACTGTTCTGCAGAGCCAGTAAGCCCACCTGTGGCCCGTTGCCGTGTACCAGAATCACCCGCCATTCAGCGGTGAGGGCGGCAATGGCTTCTGCCGCCTGTTCGATATTTCTGCGCTGAACATCGGCTTCCAACGGCTCGCCCCGCTTCAGCAGGGCATTGCCGCCCAGCGCGACTACCAGTAAAGGTTTTTTCATTGCTCTCTCCCTGTTCAAAGGTCGTCACGTTCCAGCGGACAACTCATACAGCGTGCGCCGCCGCGACCTCTGCCCAGCTCGTTGCCGGGAATCGGCAGCACCGTGATGCCTGCTTTGTCATATTTTTCATTGGTATAGGTATTACGCTCGTAGCCAATTACCACGCCAGGACGCACAGTCAGCACGTTGTTGGCATCGTTCCACTGCTCGCGTTCGGCTTCAAAGCGGTCGCCTCCGGTGGTGATCAGGCACAGCTGGTCGAGATGGAGTGCCTGCTCAATAGCCTGCATAAAACTGCTCTCTTCTTTGCGGTTCAGGCCACCGCGTCCGTTGCTGGTCAGGGTCCAGCAGCGGGTTTGCTGATCGATGACCTCCGGGTAGACGGAGAAAATACTATGGTCGAGCTGGGTCATCACGGTATCGAGATGCATACAGGCGCGGTGTTTTGGCAGCTCGATGGCAATCACCCTGCTGGCCTGTTTATGCTGAAAGAGCGAACAGGCGAGGAACTCGATGCCGCAGGAGGTAGTGCGTTCCGACATGCCAATCATTACCGTGCCATTGCCCAGAACCAGCACGTCGCCGCCTTCCAGTGTGGCATGCTCATAATTGGTGGTTTCATCGCCGAAATATTTAATAAAGTCGCCGTGGGAAAATGCGGGGTGCCAGCGATAAATCGCCCGCAGGTTATTGGTTTCCCGCTGGCGGGCGGTTTTCGCCATCGGATTGATTGAGACGCCGTTGTAGATCCAGCAAGAGGTGTCGCGGGTAAAAAGATGGTTGGGGAGAGGCACCATGATGAAATCATCCGGCGAATGCAGATCGATGGCCATATTGCTGAAAGCCGCTGGAATTTCACCGTAGGTCAGGCCGCCAGAGAGGTAGCGCGCTAGCTGGCGATGGTCGACATCTGCCAACCAGCCGCGGATATCGGCAGCGAAAGAGGGGCCGAGGTTATAATCTGAAACCTGATTATCCAGCAGCCAGGCTTTCGCCTGGGGAATGCCGAGCGTTTCAGCCAGCAGATCGGTAAAAAGCAGTACTTCAACACCCTGCTGACGCAGTGTTTTAGAGAACACGTCGTGTTCTTCTCCGGCTTTCTCTACCGAAAGCACGTCGTCAAACAGCAGCGACTGACAGTTGGAAGGTGTTAATCTTTTCAGGCTTAAATTGGGGCGGTGCAGCATCACGGATCGCAGCTGCCCAATCTCAGATCCGACATAATGTCTGTTCATCTTCAGTTCCCTACGTTTTAAGCAATAGTGGGCCCGGGTGAATATTTCTTTTCACCTTGTTTGACCCGCTTAGCGATTAAGTTTCGGGGGGATAATAAGCGTTGATGAAATGCTGAACGTGATTTTTATCACGTTACAAACAGTAGGGTGAAGGAATCTCAATGAAGTTGATAAACGTCATCAATAACAGATTTAAGTTTTATGCGTGAGTGAATATTTAAGGGTTATTGATGCCTTATTTTAAGGTGCATTCCCTTTTTAGAGCCGTTTTTGCCTTTTTTATTCATCTTATGTATATGAATTTAATAGGATTTATTCTTGATTTGAATTTTTATATTTTATGACTGAGTAAATATTTTTAATTAAATGATGAAAGTAAAATGGATATTCAATCGCGTTATGGGTAAACAGAAATCTATTCCTGTGACCCTCTCGTGGTTTTAATTTTTTTAAGTCGTGGTTCAAAGAGTTAAAAATAAAACCGAAGCGGGTAAGTCGGGAATATGTTCAGGTGATGAATAATTATTTTGAAATGAATTCAGCAGAAGTGGGGGGGCGGAGATAATTATTTCGGATCAGAAACTGGGAGGTTACTGTGGGCCAGCCAGGCTGACCCACAGTTCAGCCGTTAATGTTGGTCCGAGAGCGTGGCGACCATCACGGCTTTAATGGTGTGCATCCGATTCTCAGCCTGGTCGAACACAATGCTGTGCGGCGACTCAAACACCTCGTTGCTCACTTCCATGCCGTTGGGCAGATCGTACTGCTCGGCCATCTGCTGACCCAGCGTGGTCTGATCATCGTGGAAAGCGGGCAGGCAGTGCAGGAATTTAACCTGCGGATTGCCGGTCAGATCGAGCATCGCACGGTTAACCTGGTAGTCACGCAGCAGGGCAATACGCTCGGCCCAGACTTCTTTGGCTTCGCCCATCGACACCCAGACGTCGGTGTAGATAAAGTCAGCGCCTTTCACACCGTCGGCAATATGTTCGGTAAGGGTGATTTTACCCCCGGTCTGCTGCGCGGCGTGACGGCACTGCGCCACCAGTTCGTCCTCTGGCCAGCAGCTTTTCGGTGCCACCAGACGCAGATCCAGACCCACCTGTGCCGCCGCTTCCAACATAGTGTTACCCATGTTGTTGCGCGCATCGCCCACATAAACCAGCGTCATCTCACTGAGCTTTTTGCCCGGCAGATGTTCCTGCATGGTCAGCAGATCAGCCAGCAACTGGGTCGGGTGAAACTCGGTAGTCAGACCGTTCCACACCGGCACGCCCGCATGTTCCGCCAGCGTCTCCACCAGCGCCTGACCGTAGCCGCGATACTGAATACCATCGTACATGCGTCCCAGCACCCTTGCAGTGTCGCGCATCGACTCTTTATGGCCGATCTGACTGCCGCTCGGGCCCAGATAAGTGACGTTTGCACCCTGATCGTAAGCGGCAACTTCGAAAGAGCATCGTGTACGGGTCGAGTCTTTTTCGAAGATGAGCGCGATGTTTTTACCTTTCAGATACTGCGCTTCGCTGGCGCTTTTTTTCGCCTGTTTTAATTCAGCGGAAAGGGACAGCAGATGATCAATTTCGGCGGGGGTAAAATCCAGAAGTCTGAGGAAATGGCGCTGATACAGCTGACTCATACAACACTCCGGTAAGCATTAAAATGAATTAAAATTCAATTTAACCGTATGAATATTCATTTTCAAGTGTGAGCTGAATAAACTTTTCGTTTTGTGTAGTGGCGCGACAGGCAGTGTGGGAAAATAATTGATTATTGCCGAACTCAGAGAGGACATTGTCATGGCATATGAAGCATTACTGGAAGAGCAGCAGGAAGAGACGCGGCAGGTTATTGAAGAGCTGCTGGAGGATGGCAGCGATCCTGATGCGCTCTATACCATCGAGCATCATCTCTCATGCAATAATTTTGATTCACTGGAAAAAGCCGCGGTTGACGCCTTCAAGCTGGGTTATGAAGTGACCGAGCCGGAAGAGCTGGAGCTGGAAGATGGCACCACGGTGATGTGTGTCGATATTATCAGCGAATCTGCACTGAAGCCGGAGCTGATTGATGCGCAGGTTGAACAGCTGGTGAACCTGATTGGCAAGTACAACGTCGATTATGACGGCTGGGGCACCTATTTCGAAGATCCCGATGCCGAAGATGAAGACGAAGATGACGACGCCATCGAAGATGAAGATGATAATGGTATTCGCCACTAAGTAGCCGGGGCGGAGAGTTCTCCGCCTGTCACCTCTGCCACACCTGTTTTGACATCATGAACTACGCACCGTTACTTGAACCGATCTATCAGTTTCTGCACTGTCGCACGCCACAGGCCTGGATTGATGAGGCGCGCAAACCAGAAAATCTGACTCTGCTGTTAACCGACCATCTGGTGTGCGAACTGAAAGCCGCGCAGACTGCGGTGTGGTTGATCCGCAAATATGTCGCCGACAAACCCAGCGGCGACGCTATTCTGGCGTGGCTGAAGCCCTATGAAGATTTTATCTTCCGCGAAGATGGCGACAGCGACTTTATCAATGCCCATAAAAACCTGACGAAACGCATCATCGTGCGCAATGCGCTGCCCTGGGCGGATGAGCTGGTGGAGAAGATGGTGTTGCTGATTAAAGAGGAGCTGCATCACTTCTATCAGGTGTGGGAAATTATGCAGTCGCGCGGGCTGGTTTATCAGAAGATCACCTCCAGCCGCTACGCCAAATCGCTGCTGCGTGAAGTGACGACGCATGAGCCGGAAACCCTGGTGGATAAGCTGATTTGTGGCGCTTACATTGAGGCGCGCTCCTGCGAGCGCTTCGCCAGTCTGGCACCCTATCTTGATGACGAACTGGCAAAGTTCTATCTGTCGCTGCTGCGCTCAGAGGCGCGGCACTATCAGGATTATTTAACGCTGGCGGCGCAGATTGCCACTAAAGACATTACGCCACGCGTGCAGGCGATTGGGATAACAGAAGGGCGGTTAATCAGCGAACCTGACACCGAATTACGCTTTCACAGCGGCGTTCCGGCGTTCTGAACCAATCCTGGCAGCGGGGCTGGCAGCCCCGATTGTCATAGCTGTTTAAGCATCCGCACTTCGCAGTCGACATGGCCGGTACAACCCATCGCGCTATCGATATGCTCAAAGCCCAGCGACTCATAGAGTTTAATGGCCCGCGTCAGGCTGGCGGTGGTTTCCAGATAGCAACGACGGAAGCCGTGGCCGCGTGCATGCTCCATCGCCCTCAGCGCCAGTTCGCGCGCCAGACCCTGCCCGCGCACCTCCGGCAGAAAGTACATCTTTTGCAACTCGCAGATATCGGGCGCGCTGCAGGCGAGAGGCGCAACACCGCCGCCACCGACCACCTTGCCCTGATATTCAATAATCCAGTAGGCGCTCTGGTCGGCACTGTAGAGCTCAAACAGGTGATCCAGCTGGGGATCGGAGACGGTGTAGCCCTTGTCAGCCGTCAGGCCGAACTCCGCAGAAACGTCGCGAATCACCTGGGCAATATGCGGATTATCGGCGACAGTAATCGGCCGTATTATGAATGAGGGCTGGGTTTCAGGGGTCATGGCAAAATAGCGTGGTTAAAATCGGTTAGACATTCACCAGAAATAGCATTATCGTCAGGGAAAAGCAATATTGATTGACGTGCATGGAGGCATTAAGTGATTTTCTCTCGATTTTTTAAAATCATCAAAGAGCTATTTCCTCTTTTTATTATCGCAGGTTTTATTAACGTATGGGGCTATTTAAAATGGATAGGCAGACTGGATGTTTTTCCGCTTATTATTAATAATGTGTCTGGCGTAATTGCTGTGTTAATTACTTCACTACTTTTCTTTAGTGTCTTTTCTATGACGCTACTCCTGCCTTCTGGATTTTGCACACTTTCAGGCACGCTGAGTAAGAAGAAAACAAAACTAAAAATCAGATATAATGAGGGATGCTGTGCAATTAGCGCGCTGACCGCGATATTGGTTGCTTTTTTTGCACTTCTCTTTTTGGATAAATTATCTATCTGGTGGGTTGCAGGAGCGGCAGCTATCATCGCCTTTCTATTACATGTTTATGTTAATAACAAGTTCAATGGGCACAGACAACAGCATCGTCGTTTCCTGATAGCGCGTAGTAAAAGAATAAGAAGTTGCTCTGCGCCTCTGACGCCAAAAATCAGGTGGCGATTCATTTGGGAAAAGATAAAAGCGAGTAAGGCGTTTATTAATTTAATTTACACCCTATTTGCATTAACGGTCGCTCTTTTTTCCGTTTTGCCGCTTAGGTTTCTGGTGCAAGGAAATATCTATTTCACACATGAGAAACCGTGGGTGCAATATTTTATTGTAGTCGCAATTTATATTCTTCTTTTTATGCCGTCTTTACTTTCTCTTTTGACGAATAAGGTCAAAGCTCAGCATGGTTTTAAAGCTGTCATGGCTTTCTTTCCGGCGCTGGTAATTGCCATTTTCTGGCTATTTTCCGTTCAGCTTATACAGATTAATCAACGCGCGATTGAAATCGTCGGCATGGCTTCCTGGCATGATCAGGTTTTTGCTTTTAAAACGGAGAGCTTTCCAGCCTATTATTTCCCCCAGAATATTTGGGGAGTAAATAATATGAGGGGCACAGAACGCATGATAGTAGGGATCAAGGCTTTTTCAAACGGTGAAACGTATCTGATCTGCCCAAAACAGTTGGGCGCATTGAGGGAGATCGCATTAAAAAATAATGCCTTCACCTGGCAGGTCGATGAAAAAGCCAAAGCAGAACTTGTCGAAATGAGTCAGTACTGTTTGCTAGCGAAGAGCGATCAGGTCCGGTCTGGTGCCGCGATTAGCGCACTCTTTAGGTCGTTACCCTACACGTTACATTTTTATCCATAAAAAAACCCCGCGCCAGCGCGCAGGGTTTTTTTCAGAGCAATGAATTAATCAGAGCGCCGCAATGACCGCCTGCTGTTCAATCAGTTTTGCTTTTGATTGTTGCAGGTCTGCCACGCGTTCGCGCTCTTTCGCAACGACCGCTTCCGGCGCGCGTGAAACAAAGCCTTCGTTCGCCAGCTTGGTCTCGATCTTCTCAATCTCCACATCCAGCTTAACCAGCTCTTTCGCCAGACGCTCCAGCTCAGCGGTTTTATCCACCAGATCCGCCATCGGGATCAGCAGCTCTGCGCCTTCAACCAGTTTGGTCACCGACACCGGGCCTTTCTCGCCCGCAGGCAGAATGGTCAGGCTTTCCAGACGCGCCAGGCGCGACAGGAAGTTGCGGTTAGCTTCAACGCGACGCAGCGCAGCAGGCGAGCAGTCACGCAGCAGCACATCCAGTGGCTTGCTCAGCGCGATGTTCATCTCGGCACGGATATTACGCACCGCGACGATCGCCTGCTTCATCCACTCAATGTCCGCTTTCGCTTCGGCATCTTCTTTCGACGCATCGTAGTGCGGGAAAGGCTGCAGCATAATGGTGTCGTCGCTGATATTTTTCAGTCCCTTCACGCGCTGCCAGATGGTTTCAGTGATAAACGGAATGATCGGATGCGCCAGGCGCAGCAGCGCTTCCAGCACGTGAACCAGCGTATGGCGGGTGCCACGCAATTCAGATTCACTGCCGCTGTTCATCACCGGCTTGGTCAGCTCCAGATACCAGTCGCAGAACTGGTTCCAGGTGAAGTCATACAGCAGGTTAGCCGCGATATCGAAACGGTAGCTATCCAGCGCTTCACGGTAGGCTTTCACGGTGTTGTTGAACTCGGTCAGAATCCAGCGATCCGCCAGCGACAGCGTCATATCGCCGCCGTTCTGTCCGCAATCCTGGTCCTCGGTGTTCATCAGCACAAAGCGGCTGGCGTTCCACAGCTTGTTACAGAAGTTGCGATACCCTTCCAGGCGCTTCATGTCCCAGTTGATGTCGCGACCGGTTGAGGCCAGTGCTGCCAGCGTGAAACGCAGCGCATCGGTGCCTGATGGCTCGATGCCGTCCGGGAACTGCTTCTCGGTACGTTTGCGGATCTTCTCAGCCAGCTGTGGCTGCATCATGTTGCCGGTGCGTTTTTCCAGCAGCGCTTCCAGCGAAATGCCGTCGACCATATCCAGTGGGTCAATCACGTTGCCCTTGGATTTCGACATCTTCTGACCTTCTTCATCACGGATCAGACCGGTCATGTAGACGGTTTTAAACGGCACCTGCGGTTTGCCGTTTTCATCTTTAATGAAGTGCATGGTCAGCATGATCATGCGGGCAATCCAGAAGAAGATGATGTCGAAGCCGCTGACCAGCACGCTGGTCGGATGGAAGGTACGCAGCGCTTCGGTGTTTTCCGGCCAGCCCAGGGTGGAGAAGGTCCACAAACCGGATGAGAACCAGGTATCCAGCACGTCGTCATCCTGACGCAGCGCCACATCGGCGGCCAGGTTGTTCTCAGCGCGGACTTCCTCTTCGGTACGGCCAACGTAGACGTTACCGTTGTCGTCATACCACGCCGGGATGCGGTGACCCCACCAGAGCTGACGGGAAATACACCAGTCCTGAATATCACGCATCCAGGAGAAGTACATGTTTTCATACTGCTTCGGCACGAACTGGATGTCGCCATTCTCAACGGCTTCAACCGCCACTTTCGCCAGCGGTGCGGTACGCACATACCACTGGTCGGTCAGCATCGGCTCGATAACCACACCGCCACGGTCGCCGTAAGGTACGGTCAGGTCGTGCGGTTTGATCTCTTCAAGCAGACCCAGTTCATCGACGGCGGCGACAATCGCTTTACGCGCGGCAAAGCGCTCCATGTGCTGGAAAGCAGCCGGGATCTCATCGGAACAGGCATCGCTGGCTTCGCCGTTGGTGTCATACACCTGAGCGCGGTCGCGGATATCACCGTCGAAGGTCAGAATGTTGATCATTGGCAGTTTGTGACGACGACCGACTTCGTAGTCGTTGAAGTCATGCGCCGGGGTGATCTTGACGCAGCCGGTGCCTTTTTCCATGTCGGCATGTTCATCGCCCACGATCGGAATCAGACGACCCACCAGCGGCAGCATTACAAATTTGCCGATCAGATCTTTATAACGTGGATCTTCCGGGTTAACCGCCACGCCGGTATCGCCCAGCAGGGTTTCCGGACGGGTAGTGGCGACCACCAGGTAATCTTTGCCGTCAGCGGTTTTTGCGCCGTCAGCCAGCGGATAGCGGATATGCCACATTGAGCCTTTGCTCTCGCGGTTTTCCACTTCCAGATCGGAGATCGCCGTGCGCAGCTTAGGATCCCAGTTTACCAGGCGCTTGCCACGGTAGATCAGGTTCTCTTTATAGAGGCGAACAAACACTTCTTTAACGGCATTGGAGAGGCCATCGTCCATGGTGAAGCGCTCGCGCTCCCAGTCGACGGAGTTACCCAGACGGCGCATCTGACGGGTAATGGTGCCGCCAGATTCTGCTTTCCACTGCCAGATTTTGTCGATGAATGCATCGCGGCCATAGTCCTGGCGCGTTTTGCCTTCTTCAGCCGCAATTTTGCGCTCAACCACCATCTGCGTGGCGATGCCCGCGTGGTCAGTACCCGCCTGCCACAGGGTATTTTTCCCCTGCATGCGCTGGTAACGGATCATGGTGTCCATGATGGTTTGCTGGAAGGCGTGACCCATGTGCAAGCTACCGGTGACGTTCGGCGGCGGGATCATGATGCAAAAGCTTTCCTGGCTGGTATCGCCATTCGGTTTGAAGTAGCCCTGCTTTTCCCAATGCTCGTAAAGCGGCTGCTCGATATCTTGCGGGTTATATGTCTTTTCCATTTCTGCTATGTCGTTTGCGGCTGTGGTGGCGCTGCCGTATTCAATTGGAATCCAACGCTGCGATACGCTTTATAGCGGTCGCGCGCCAGTTGTTTGAGAGCGTCTTCGTAAGGAACGAAGTCTATCACTTCATGGAAAGCAGTAGCAAAATCTGCGAAGTGGGGCAGCAGGCTAATCAGCAGGTCGCGCTGTGAACTGCCGCGACGCTGGGGCCAGGCCAGTTCGACCGGCGCACCGTAGCGCGGGCCTTCGCCTGCCAGGTTGTGCGGCACAAAGGCATTTGCTGGCCGTTGCCACAGCGCTTCATCAAGACGAATGGCTTGCTGCTCATCTTCGCAGGCGATCAACACCCGCTTTCCGGCCCGCCAGCGTGTTTCCGCCAGATTGCACACCAGCGCTTCAACGGCGCTAAGGCCATCGCTCGTTGCATCGGTTTCCAGCACGTAGAAGGTTGCGTTTTTCATCGGTTTGCTCATCAGAAGATCAAGGGCGGAATCAGATCCGCCCTTGCTGTCAGAAAAGAGGGCGCTTAGTCGTCGCCGTTCAATCCTGCCCGATTCAACAGAAACTGCGACAGCATCGGCACCGGTCGTCCGGTGGCGCCTTTGGCTTTACCGGAGCGCCAGGCGGTGCCGGCGATATCCAGGTGCGCCCAGTTATATTTGCGGGCGAAACGTGCCAGGAAGCAGGCGGCGGTAATCGCGCCACCAGGACGGCCACCAATGTTCGCCATATCGGCAAAGTTGGACTCCAGCTGCTCCTGGAACTCATCCGCCATCGGCAGACGCCAGGCGCGATCGCCCGACTGCTCCGAAGCGCTAATCAGCTCATGTGCCAGCGGATTGTGGTTCGACAGCAGGCCGCTGATGTGATGACCCAGCGCAATCACGCAGGCGCCGGTCAGTGTCGCCACGTCAATCACCACTTCCGGGTCGAAACGTTCGACATAGGTCAGCGCATCGCACAGGACCAGTCGGCCTTCGGCGTCGGTATTCAGCACTTCAACGGTCTGGCCAGACATGGTGGTCAGCACATCGCCCGGACGCATTGAACGTCCGTCCGGCATGTTTTCACAGCCCGCCAGCACGCCGACCACGTTCAGTGGGAGATTCAGCTCGGCCACCATACGCATCACACCATAGACGGCGGCTGCGCCGCACATGTCATACTTCATTTCGTCCATGCTGTCGGCAGGCTTGATGGAGATGCCCCCGGAGTCAAAGGTCAGCCCTTTGCCTACCAGCACAATCGGCCGCGCTTCCGCATCCGGATTGCCTTTGTATTCAATCACCGACATCAGCGATTCGTTTTGTGAACCGGCACCGACCGCAAGATAGGCGTTCATGCCCAGCTCTTTCATCTGCTGTTCGCCGATCACGCGGGTTGTGACATTTTTACTGAAAGCGTCCGCCAGCTGACGTGCCTGTGACGCCAGATAAGCGGCGTTACAGATATTGGGTGGCATGTTGCCGAGATCTTTCGCTGCTTTCATACCGGCTGCAACCGCTAAGCCATGCTGGATTGCGCGTTCGCCGCTGGTCAGTTCACGGCGGGTCGGCACGTTAAACACCAGTTTGCGCAGCGGACGACGCGGCTCTGCTTTGTTACTTTTCAGCTGATCAAAGTTGTAGAGTGCCTCTTTAGAGGTCTCCACCGCCTGACGCACTTTCCAGTAAGTATTGCGGCCTTTGACATGCAACTCGGTCAGGAAGCAGACCGCTTCCATTGAGCCGGTATCGTTCAGTGTATTAATGGTTTTTTGAATGACTTGCTTGTACTGGCGTTCATCCAGCTCACGCTCTTTACCGCAGCCAATCAGCAGAATACGCTCTGACAGGATATTTGGCACATGATGCAGCAGCAGTGTCTGGCCCACTTTTCCTTCCAGCTCGCCGCGGCGCAGCAGGGCGCTGATATAGCCGTCGCTGATTTTATCCAGCTGCTCGGCAATCGGTGACAGACGACGCGGTTCGAAAACGCCAACGACAATGCAGGCACTGCGTTGTTTTTCCGGGCTTCCGCTTTTTACACTGAACTCCATGCACTCTCCTGAATCTTAAAGACAACGGCCGCTGCTGCCGCTAGAATGTAGCGCGCTCATGACCCATTTATTCATTGTCGCAGCATGACATTCTGCCGCTGGAGGTCATAATGAATCAGGGTGACAAGATGTTGTTTTTTCACCACCCGGACGCGTTTTTCATACAAATTTAGCTACGGCGACGGCCATTGATGAAGAAAAATGGCTGATAAGCGTTGAAACTAGCGATTTTCCTGCAAAAAGACAAGTTTTCACAGGCGTACTAAGCGTGATCATCATTAGATATCTGGTTCGGGAAACGCTCAAAAGCCAGCTGGCTATCCTGTTTATCCTGTTACTCATCTTCTTTTGTCAGAAGTTAGTCAGGATCCTGGGTGCCGCGGTGGATGGCGAAGTGCCGACAAACCTCGTTCTGACATTGTTAGGACTCGGTGTGCCTCAAATGGCACAACTTATACTGCCCTTAAGTCTGTTTCTGGCAATTCTGATGACGCTGGGGCGTCTCTACACGGAAAGTGAAATTACCGTGATGCACGCCTGCGGCCTGAGTAAAGCCGTCCTGGTGAAAGCCGCGATGATATTGATGCTGTTCACCTCCGTGGTGGCAGCGGTTAATGTCATCTGGCTGGGACCATGGTCATCCCGTTATCAGGATGAGGTGACACAGAACGCCAAAGCCAATCCGGGTGCGGCAGCCATGGCCGCCGGACAGTTCCAGACCTCCGGCGACGGCAGCGCCGTGCTGTTTGTCGAGAATGTGAAGGGCAACAACTTTGGTAACGTGTTCCTGGCGCAGTTACGGCCAAAAGGCAACGCGCGCCCTTCGGTGGTGCTGGCTGACAGCGGCCACATGGAACAGCGTAAAGATGGCTCGCAGGTGGTGACGCTGGATAAAGGCACCCGCTTTGAGGGCACCGCACTGCTGCGTGATTTCCGTATTACCGACTTCACCAACTATCAGGCGATTGTGGGCTATAAAGCGGCAACGCTTGACCCTAACGATTCAGAGCAGGCGAGCCTGAGCGACCTGGTCGCGAATAAAACACCTGATTTCCAGGCTGAGCTGCACTGGCGTCTGACGCTGGTGTTCGCGGTGCTGGTGATGGCGCTGATGGTCGTGCCGCTCAGTGTGGTGAATCCACGTCAGGGGCGCGTGCTGTCAATGCTGCCTGCGATGCTGCTCTATCTGATCTTCTTCCTGCTGCAGAGCTCGCTTAAATCGAGCGGGGCGAAAGGGCGGCTCGATCCGGCGCTCTGGATGTGGGTAGTGAATATCAGCTATCTGGTGCTGGCGGTGCTCCTTAACCTGTGGGATACGGTGCCGATGCGTCGGATTCGCGCCCGCTTTACCCGCGGAGGGTCGGTCTGATGTTTCGCGTACTTGACCGCTATATTGGTAAAACCATCTTCAATACCATCATGCTGACGCTGTTCATGCTGGTGTCGCTGTCCGGCATCATCAAGTTCGTGGACCAGCTGCGTAAAACCGGCCAGGGCAGCTACAGCGCGCTGAGCGCCGGTTATTACACTCTGCTGAGCGTGCCTAAAGATATTGAGATTTTCTTCCCGATGGCGGCGCTGCTGGGGGCGCTGCTGGGACTGGGCGCGCTGGCGCAGCGCAGTGAGCTGGTAGTGATGCAGGCGGCGGGCTTTACCCGTATGCAGGTGGCGCTGTCAGTCATGAAAACGGCGATTCCGCTGGTGCTGCTGACCATGGCGATTGGCGAGTTTGTCGCGCCGTCGGGCGAGCAGATGGCACGTAACTACCGGGCGCAGCAGCTTTACGGTGGTGCACTGGTCTCGACGCAGAATGGTCTGTGGGCGAAAGATGGCAATAGCTTCATCTATATTGAGCGCATTAAAGGCGACAACGAAATTGATGGCGTCAGCATCTACAATTTCAATGACCAGCGTCGTCTGCAGAGTGTACGTTACGCGGCGACGGCCACATGGGACAAAGACAAAAAACGCTGGTTGCTCTCCCAGGTCGATGAGTCGAACCTCACCGATCCAAAGCAGATTACCGGTTCACAGAGTCTGACTGGCGAATGGAAAACCAATCTGACGCCAGATAAGCTGGGTGTCGTCGCGCTGGATCCAGACGCATTATCGATTCGCGGTCTCCATAGCTACAGTAAATATCTGAAGCAGAGTGGTCAGGAAGCGGGAAGATATGAGCTGAATATGTGGAGCAAAATCTTCCAGCCGCTGTCCGTCGCGGTGATGATGCTGATGGCGCTGTCATTTATCTTTGGTCCGCTGCGCAGCGTGTCGATGGGTGTGCGTGTCGTCACCGGTATCAGCTTTGGCTTCCTGTTCTACGTGCTGGATCAGATTTTCGGCCCGTTAAGCCTGGTTTATGGCTTGCCGCCGATTCTGGGCGCAATTCTGCCGAGCTTTGCGTTCTTCGCGATCAGTATGTTTATGTTGATTAAGCGGCGCTAACAGTCAGCCGCAAAAAGGCCGCCTCTCAGGGCGGCCTTTTTCATGGCACGCACCCTGTGCCATTTCAGTCATCCCGCAGTGTCATAAATCCCTTCATTAATGCATCAACGCATCCAGTCGTTTATCACTGCACCATACAGCGTTTCCGCTTCTGCTAACCGGGTCAGCAGGCAATACTCATCGGTCTGATGTGCCATTGAGGGCTCGCCGGGACCCAGGATAATACAGGGCGGCGTGCCCAGCGCGGGCAGCAGTAATGATGCATCGGTAAAGTAGGGCACAATGCGCGGTGTCAGCGGGGCGTCATGTAATGCCTGACAGTGCTGATAAACCGACTGAATCCAGGCCTGATTCTCTTCGCTCAACACCGCTGGCAGATCCACCAGCGTCGTCACCGTGACGCTCTCTCCCAGTAATGTTGTCAATTGCTGACGAATTGCTGCGTGATGCAGATTGGGCGCGCTACGGATATCCACGTCAAACTGCGTACGATCGGGCACGGAATTAATGTTCAGACCGCCGGCAATGCGTCCGACGTTAATGGTTGGCTGCTTCATCAGCGGATGAGGTGCGCCGGGTGAGAAGTGCTGAATCTTGCCCAGTGCCTCCGCCGCCAGATAAATGGCATTAATACCCAGCTCAGGCATCGCGCCGTGCGCTGTTTTGCCCCGGGTTTCACAGCGTAGCCAGAGTGCGCCTTTGTGGCCGATAACCGGATAGTTGCTGGTAGGCTCGCCGACAATCAATGCGCCAACCTCGGGCAGGTCGGTGGTATCAATCAGTGCTTGCGCGCCGTCGCACCCCGTCTCTTCCCCGCCTGTGATCAACAGGACAACCCCCGACCCTTGCTGAATTGCCGGCTGGTGCGTCACGCAGGCGACGGCAAAGGCCGCGACGGCGGCCTTCATGTCACTCGATCCCCGCCCATATAGCCTGTCGCCCACAACTTCCCCAAACGGATCGTACTGCCAGTCGGCGTTGCCGAGAGGAACCGTATCCAGATGGCCGGTAAACGCTAACTTCGGTCCAGGCAGGCTGCCAGGCAGGCTGGCAATAAGGTTCAGGCGGTTTTCACCGAAGGTCGACAGGGTGACGTCGAAGCCACGCTGCGTCAGCCAGTCTGCCAGGAACTGCATGCAGGCTGCTTCATTGCCCGGGGGATTAATGGTGTCAAAACGCAGCAGTTGCTGCGCCAGTATCAGGCTCTGGCTCATTCGCCACGCACCGTTAACCAGTCCAGACAGTTGATCCACAGCTGGCGATAACCCGGCCACTGTGCAAATTCCTGCGGCAGCCAGTGCGCCGACATATCACTGGTCCAGACCAGTGAACGGCCCTGCTGATATTCGCGCACTGCCAGCAGCGGATGTTCCGTGCCGGCAATGGTCGCCAGCAGTTTGCCTTCAGGGTGCATTTCCACCTCGTTATAACCCAGTAACCATGGCCATTCGTGGGGGATATCACTAAATAGCGGGTGAGATTCCGTGACGCTGGGATAAGCCCCTTCAGGCGTTTCAATGCGGTCATCCCAGGCCAGGCAGCGCACTGGTAAGACTTTCTCCACGGCCGTGTTGCGATAGCGCGCACCGCCATTGATACCCTGAAAACTAAAGTAGCCGCCAATCATCATTAGTGCGCCGCCTGCGGCCACATAGTCGTGGATCAGTGTCAGGCGGTTCGCTGTGCGCTGGCTCTTTAGCCAGGTATCCGGGTGCAGCAGCAACGTATTCGCACCGATGTCGGACAGAATGATCGCGTCCCACTGCGAAAGCCCATCAGGCGTGAGTGGAAACTCGGTGGCGGCAGCATGAGCGGGCATGTAGGTGATGGCATAATCACTGTCGGCCAGCGCTGCCATAAAGTCGGTTGCGCCATTATGCCAGGTAGCAGTGGCAAACTGATCGAAGCCTTTGACGTGAACGGACGTGCTGGTCCAGGACTCACCGACCAGTAAAATTTTCTTCTGCATTACGGTTCTCCCTTACCCACCAAAAACGCGCTGTGGGTTAGCAATCAGTAAGGTTTCAAGTTGTTCGCCGCTGACGCCATGGCGTTTCAGGCGCGGAACAAAATGTTTAAGGATGTAGCCATAGCCATGACCGCCGTAGCGGGTCAGCATGGTTTTCAGGAACACGTCCTGCGACAACAACACCTGTTCAATAAAGCCGTCATCAATCAGCTCGCGAATGGCGCGGGCATTCTCCTCATCGGACGGCGACTGCGCAGATTCATCGGCGTAGTAATAACTCATGCCGATCATGTCGTACTCTAGGAAGGCTCCGCGCTCTGCAAGCTCGCGCTGGTAACGCTTATCCGCAAAGCTGGGGTTCATATGGCACAGCACGACATGGCGCAGGTCAGCCCCTTCTTCTTCAAGAATATCCAGGACACGATGACCCAGACGCTCCCAGCCGGGCAGATGCACCTCAATCGGCACATTTGTCGCAGCGCTGGCGCGGCCTGCAGCCCGCAGGGATTTCTCTTCATTGGGGGTAAAGCGGCTGGAAACGCCGATCTCACCAATAAGACCTGCCAGCACGTCGGGTTTATCTTCTCTGCCGCCCAGGTCGTAAATCAGCTTGTCGGTCAGTGCTTCAATGCTGATCGTTTTCATCCAGTCCGGATGTGACGGTTCCAGATACAGCCCGGTGCTCATGATGATATTCAGCCCGGTCAGGCGCGCGATCCGCTGCAGGGCTTTGGGATCGCGGCCAATGCCGATATTCGTGGGATCCACCACCGTATCGCCGCCCAGCGCCCGGAACTTCATCAGCTCTTCAATCGCCAAATCCACATCAAACAGCTGACAGTTGTCGCGGCTGATAAGCGGGTTGAGTGACAGTTCGCCCAGGTTTTCAATGCTGACCGGCATTTCCGCCAGATGACGATCGCCGCAGCAGCAGGGCGGCACCCATTTGCCTGAGGCATCCAGCAGGATATGTTCGTGCATCAGCGTTACGCCCATTTCACTCACCGGCAATGGGCCGAGCACGGTCATCACATAGCCGCTACTGATACCCAGTGGCAGCGGATCGGGATGGCGAAAAATAGAATGTTTCATGCGCTATCCTTTCGCCGCCGACCGCGTCGGGTTGAGAATGCGGGTGTTCAGCCAGATGGCCAGCAGAATAATCGTACCGGTGGCGATCTGCGTATAAAACGGGGAGATATGCGACAAAATCAGGCCGTTCTGGATGATGGCAATCGACAGCGCGCCTAACAGCGTGCCAACAACGGTGCCGAAGCCGCCGAACAGGCTGGTACTGCCCAGCACCACCGCAGCGATGACCTGCAGCTCAAAGCCTTCGCCCTGGTTAGAAGAGCCGCTGCCCAGGCGAGCAGTGATGATCATGCCCGCCAGCGCCGCCGCCATACCGCTGATAATGTAGACTTTCATGGTGACGGCTTTGGTATTAATCCCGCTACGGCGCGCACCTTCTGCATTTGCGCCAATGGCCGTGACATAGCGACCAAAACGCATATGGTTCAGCACGATATGGCCGACCACCAGCACCACGATGCCAATCAGCGCAGGCATCGGCACACCCAGCACCCATGCGCGTCCCATAAAGGCGAACAGGCTGTCAGCGGGGATGGGAATGGAGTAACCCTGAGTGATCAGCAGCGCCACGCCGCGCACCACCGCCAGCGTCGCCAGCGTGACGATAAAGGCAGGAATGCCTTCATAGGCGATAAAAAAGCCGTTGATAGCACCGACCAGCGCACCCAGCAGCAGGCCGCCCAGCAAGACCACCGGCCAGGGCAGGCCCCAGTTATTCAGGGCGATAGCGGACAAGGCGCCGACAAGGGCCAGTGTTGACCCCACGGAAAGATCGATCCCACCCGTGGTGATCACCAGCGTCATTGCCGTGGCGACGATCAGTAATGGCGCACTCTGACGGATGATATTCAGCCAGTTAGCGCTACTGAGAAAGTTGCCGGTGATCAGGGAAAACACCACGCAGCAGAATACGAAAAACAGCGCGATGCTGACTACGCCAGAGTGGTTATGCAGAAGGCGACGCGGCAGCGAGTGCTGTGCCATACGGGAACTGCTCAGATTCATAATAGTCATCCTGTTACCTCGCTCAGTGCGCTGCGGCCGAGCGGGCGACAAATTTTTCACCCACGATCAAATTGACGATCTCAGTCAGGTCCGTATCGGCCACCCGGCGTTCCGCCACGTTGGTGCCCTCGTACATCACCATGATGCGATCGCAGACCAGGAACAGATCCTGCAGGCGATGAGTGATCAGGATGACGCTCACGCCACGTGCTGACACCCGGCGGATCAACTCCAGTACCGCCTCCACTTCGGCGACGGCCAGCGCGGCGGTAGGTTCATCCATGATCAGCACTTTGGGATCGAAAGCGGCCGCGCGCGCAATGGCAATCGCCTGGCGCTGCCCGCCGGATAAATTGCGCACCAGCAGCCGGGTGTCCGGGATAGAAATCCCCAGCCCTTTCAGCATCTCCCGTGCATCAGCGTGCATTTTCTCTTCATCCAGAAACGGAATGCCGAGAATGGACTTCATCGGCTCACGTCCCATAAACAGGTTGCCTGCCACATCGACGGTATCGCACAGCGACAGGTCCTGATAAACCATCTCGATATGGCAGCGGCGAGAATCCGCCGGGTTACTGAAATGCTGGTCCTCACCATCAATACGAATCGTACCGCTGGTTGGCACGACAGCCCCTGACAGCACCTTGGTCAGGGTCGATTTGCCCGCGCCGTTGTCGCCCACCAGCCCCAGCACTTCACCTTTAGCCAGTTGCAGGTTTACGCCGCGAAGCGACCGTATCGCGCCGTAGGTCTTGGTAATATTCACCATCTCTACCCGTGTCTGGGCAGTTTGTGCTTGCTGCATGTGATTACTCCCATCACCGCTAACAGGACTGTCAATCTGCATGTAAAAGGGTTATCCGGCACGGTTTACACCCTTGTAAACCGGTTTACCTGCAGGATAAAACCTTTGTCTCAACACACAGAACAACACGCTACAACGATATTTGTTTGCCAGGTACGACATTGCAGCTTCCGTGCCAGCCTGTGAACAGGCGCTACACTCGCGGTCTAACTAACTGTAATAAAATGCATTTAACATTTTACTTTAGGTAAACCGGTTTACTTACTATAAACCTGAGAAATTAAAAAGCTCATTATTTGCGCCAAAGCTGTGCGCTTTTGCGCCATTCTGGGACGTTGTTAACAAATTTGGATCGAGTCACGCGCCACCCACTCTACCGGCAGGCGGGTTTCGGCGGGGATCGACAGGTCATCATTCAGAATACGCAACATAATCTCTACCGCCGTGCGGCCCAGCTCCCGTGCGGGCTGGCGGATGGTTGAAATACGGGGTAGGGTGAAGTCGGCATAGGTCGCGTCATCAAAGCCAACCAGCGACAGCGCTTCGGGTGCTTTGAGTCCGCGCGCGCGCAGGCCATCCATCAATCCCAGCACGAGAAAATCACTGGCAGCAAAGACGGCGGTAGGGCGCTCAGCGCAGCTAAACAGCCGTTCCAGCGCCTGTTTACCGAACTCGCGCTGGTATTCGCCATACATCACCCATTCAGGCAGGACATGCAGGCCAGCCTGCTCCATGGCGGTGCAAAAGCCCTGGTAGCGTTCACGCACACTCATCAGTTCATCCGGACCGCCGACAAAGGCAATGTGCCGGTGACCTGCGGCGATCAGGTTTTCGGTAGCAATCCGGCCTCCCTGAACGTTGTCGGCAAAGACCTTAGGCACCACGCTACCCGGAATATCTTCATCCAGCAGCACGATGCGCTGGTGGCGGTTAATTTCTTTACGTAACAGGCCGTTATCAGGATGGTTGGTGGTAAACAGCAGGCCGTCCACCTGGCAGGTATCCAGCCAGCGGATAAACTGACTCTCTTTGCCAGGGTGGTTTCGGGTAATGCAGAGCACCAGGCTGTAGCCATGGGCAGAGGCGGCTTCTTCGGCGGCATCCGCCAGTTCGGCAAAGAAGGGGTTGGTAATATCGGGTAGCACCAGCCCCAGGGTTTCACTGCCGCCCTTGCTCAGGCGACGAGCCAGGCTATTACCGCGATAATCCAGCTGGCGAATCGCCGCTTCAATGCGGTCGATCGTCTCCTGCGGCAGGATAATGCTTTGATTCATATAGCGGGAAACGGTCGCTTTTGACAGTCCGGCCAGCGCTGCAACATCGGATAACAGCACCCGTTTTTTACTCATATCATCTGCCATCTTGCCCGGAATCGGCTATCAGTAACACAGTTGCGCGCAGCGAATACAGTTTTTTCCCTGACCGCTGACGATAAAATAATCGCTTGACAAAATTTAAGCAGAAGCGAATGTTAGAGGCAGTTTACCGCATTACCCGGGAGTCACTCCCAAGCCCGATTACTCTCTTTCATACGTGCACCATAATGGACGGTGTGCAGAAAGTCGATTATTCAGGTCCTGGCTGAAGCAGCCATTCAGACGATATTTGCCCGCCAACAATAATCCCTCTGCATTTCGATGCGGAGATCGACTGGTTATCTCTCATTCCCGACGAGGAATTTTAAGATGATGGCATTTAACACCAGAAAACTGCGCGCTGTTGCACTGGCAACCGGCTTACTGTCTGCGGGTTCGTTATTTTCATTGGCGCAAGCCGCTTCCACATATGCGCTGGTTCAGATTAATCAGCAGGCCCTGTTTTTTAATCAGATGAACAAGGGCGCCCAGGAAGCAGCGAAAGCAAGTGGTAAAAATTTAGTGATCTTCAATGCCAACGATAATCCCGTGTCGCAGAACGATGCGATAGAAAATTATATTCAGCAGGGCGTGAAGGGCATTATGGTGGATGCAATTGACGTCAACGGCATTATGCCAGCCATAAAAGAAGCAGCGGCAGCTAAAATACCGGTGATTGCCATTGATGCGGTATTACCAGCGGGGCCGCAGGCAGCACAGGTGGGCGTGGATAACCTGGAAGGCGGCAAAATTATTGGTAAATATTTTGTCGACTACGTGGCGAAAGATATGGGCGGCAAAGCGCGGCTGGGCATTGTGGGCGCACTGAATTCGGCCGTACAGAACCAGCGTCAGAAAGGGTTTGAAGAAACCATCAAGAGCAATCCGGGTATCACCGTGGCGGATGTGGTTGATGGTCAGAACGTGCAGGATACTGCGATGACAGCAGCAGAAAACCTGATTACCGGTAACCCGGATTTAACGGCTATCTACGCGACCGGTGAACCCGCTCTGCTGGGTGCGATTGCTGCCGTTGAAAATCAGGGGCGCCAGAAGGAAATCAAAGTCTTTGGCTGGGATCTGACCTCAAAAGCCATCAGCGGCATTGATGGCGGTTATGTCACGGCCGTGCTGCAGCAGGATCCGAAAAAGATGGGTGAAGAGGCAGTAAAAGCGCTGAACGCGCTTACGTCGGGCAAAACGGTGGCAAAAACCATTCTGGTGCCGGCCACAGTGGTAACCAAAGCTAACGTGGACAGCTACCGCGCGATGTTTAAGTAATCGCTGACTCGCCGCCTGACTGGAGCAGTGCGGCGAGCTCTTCTGCAGTGGGAAAGGCCTGACGTGTGCCATAACGGCTGACGGTCAGCGCAGCAGCCTGACTGGCATGCGCGAGTGCTAATGCATCAATGTCACCCTCGCGCAGGATCGCGGAAGCCAGCATCACGGCCAGAAAAGTATCGCCTGCGCCGGTGGTATCTACTGCATCGGCGGGGTGCGCCGGGCAGAATATTCGCTGGTCGCCCTGAGTGAGCCAGACACCTGCACTTCCGAGCGTAGTCACCACTGTGTTTACTGCGTCGGGCTGTAACTGTTGCGCTTCGTGCTGATTGACCACGGCGATATCCACCAGCGACCAGCATGCGGCAAAACCGGCGTGCACTGGCGAGGGGTTAAAGACGGTAATCAGTCCCTGGGACTTAGCCAGACTGAACAGCGCATGGGTTTTCTCAGGGGAGAAATTGCCCTGCTGCACCAGCAGATCGCCCGGACGCGCGCTGGCAAGATGGTGGCGAAGCGTATCAATATCCAGCGCCTCGGCCGCCGTCTTACTGGTAATAATGGCGTTATCGCCATCGGCGCTGTGCAGAATAAGTGAGGTGTCGCTCAACGCGGTAATGGACTGCGTGGGCAATAACGTCACGGGCTCGTTCATGAGCTGCTGACGGATCCATTTTCCATTGCTGTCATGACCGGTCGCGGCAAGTAAACAGGTCTCGATGCCGCAGCGGGATAATACGATCGCCTGGTTCGCGCCTTTGCCGCCGATATCCTGCGAACGTTGATAACCGTGAACAGAGGCGCCCTTAGCTGGAATATCGGTAACAGACCAGGTTTCATCGACAGTAATATTACCAGCCACATAAACACGCATAGTGTTTTCCTGAACAGGATTAAGAAGCGATGGTTGCTATATCAGCAGAAAAAATTGATGCAATACAAGCGATATTTTCCCGTCCTAAAGCTGTTATTGGTGTTATTCACTGTGACCCTTTTCCGGGTTCGCCTAAATATCGCGGTAAACCCGTCAGCGCGATAATTGATCGAGCATTACGTGATGCGGAAAACTATATTCTGGGCGGCGTTCACGGCCTGATTGTGGAAAATCATGGCGATATTCCTTTTTCCAAACCTGAGGATATCGGCCCGGAAACGCCGGCGCTGATGGCGGTGATTACGGAAAAAGTACGCGAACGTTTCGGCGTGCCGCTGGGTATTAATGTGCTGGCGAACGCTGCATTACCTGCTTTTGCCACCGCGCTGGCGGGCGGGGCGGATTTTATCCGCGTCAATCAGTGGGCCAATGCTTATATCGCCAACGAAGGTTTTATTGAAGGGGCTGCCGCGAAAGCGCTGCGCTACCGCAGCCAGCTGCGCGCCGAACATATTCGGGTGTTTGCCGACAGTCACGTTAAACACGGCAGCCATGCGATAGTGGCCGATCGCTCCATTCAGGAACTGACACGCGATGTTGATTTCTTTGAAGCAGATGCAGTTATCGCCACCGGACAGCGCACCGGTGACAGCGCCACACTGGAGGAAATCGACGAGATCCGCGCCGCCACCACCTTACCCCTGCTGGTGGGGTCGGGCGTCACACCCGCTAACGTCTGCCAGATTCTGGGCCGCACGCAGGCCGTAATTGTGGCCAGTGCACTTAAGGTGGATGGTGTCTGGTGGAACGATGTGGATCGCGAGAGGGTAAAACACTTTATGGCGATCGCACAGGCTGCGCTGGATCCGGCTTAACCACCGTTTATCACCTGGCGCAGACCACAAAAAACCCTGCTGATGAGGCGTAATGCTTGTCAGTTAAGCTTTTAAGAACGCCGCAGCGGGTAACGCTGCGGTTTCTTTTTTACCGCCCGCGGATAATGCTTCTTTAAGGATTTTCACTCAGCCACTGGATCGTTCAACCGATCATTTCTGTCTTAACTGATCGGCATTACGCGAAAGCGGCCTTTTTAGTTGGCTAACCGTGCCAGCTCAGGGAGCATACGTTTATTAGCCGTCTGCGAATGACGGTTTCAGCCGCTTTTCTCTATACCCACAGGCTGTTTATGCTTAGCGCCGGGTGGTCTCCAAAAGTGTCCTGATAAGTTGTTCTCTGCTGAGTGCGACACAATAGGCGGGTGTCGCACGCTCGAAACGCCAGCCTTCCGCTAACGCGCCCGCATCCACCGCATCAAACCCAAAGGCATCATAAAGCGCCGTGACGATAGCCTTTCCTTCGCTGTCATCTCCCGCCAGCGGTAGCGCCTGACGGTTCGCATCGCCCGGGGGCAGGCCCTGGGTTTCCAGATCGGTCATGCGGATGGCATTAAATGCCTTGGTGATCCGGCTGCCGGGAAACTGGCGGGCAAGCCGTTCACTGGTGCTGATGCCACCACTAAGTAGCTCTTCGATGTCGCCATCGCGGTCGGGATAGTAATTGACCGCATCAAGCACGATTTTTCCCCGTAACTCCGCTGCCGGAAGTTGCTCAGTTGCCGTGAGCGGCACAGCGATCACGACCACTTCGCCGAAGTTTGCAGCCTCGGTGGCAGTACCGGTTTCGCAACCAATCATCGGTTTCAGACTGAACAGCGTTCGTGGATCACGCGAGTTGCTGAGCATCACCTCATGTCCCGCTTTAATTGCCAGTTTTGCTATCGCCCGGCCAACAAAACCTGCGCCAATAATGCCTATTTTCATGGGTTGTTCCTCAATGAGTTTTCACGTCCTGACCTTAATTAAAAACAGGAGGTGAATAAACCGACAAACGGACGCAATATAAACAACCAACAGGAGGGAATCATGGATCGACTTACCAGCATGAACGTATTTGTTACCGTCGCGGAATCAGGTTCGTTTGCCGCCGCCGCCGGGAAATTGCTCATCTCACCGCAAATGGTGGCGAAGCATATCGCGGCGCTGGAGAGGCATCTCGGCACGCTACTTCTGCATCGCACCACGCGACGACAAAGCCTGACGGATGTGGGCCGCAATTATTACGAACGCTGCAAAATCGTGCTGGCAGACGTGCAGGAAGCAGATGCAATTGCGCTGGATATGCAGCAGCGTCCGTCCGGTACGCTAAAGGTCAGCGCGCCGGTCACCTTTGGTTCTTTTAGCCTGGCACCGTTTGTCACCCGCTATCTTGATCGGTTTCCTGATACGCAGGTTGATCTTGAACTCAGCGATCGGCTGGTTGATCCGTTTGAAGAGGGATATGAGGTGGTGATCCGGATTGGTGCGCTGCCCGATAGTTCGATTATCGCCCATCCGTTGCAGCCCTATGAGCTGATAGCCTGCGCGTCACCCGCCTATCTGGCGCGGCACGGTTTTCCTGCCACGCCAGCAGATCTGGAGAACCACGCCTGTCTCGTTTATGGGATATGGTCGCCTTCAAAACCCTGCCGCTGGGTGTTTACTCAGGCCGGGAAAGTCGAAGAAGTGCATCCGCAGGGAAGAATGCGATCGAATGACTGGAAAGCGCTCCTGCACGCAGCGCTGGAGGGCTACGGCATTACCCTGGGACCCGCCACCATTCTGTCTGAAGAGATCAGGCTGGGCAGGCTGGTCCAGGTGCTGCCCGATTATGCCGGGCCAGCACGTCCCATGCATGTGCTAATCCCAGCGGGCCGTCGCCAGACGGTGAAAATCCGCAGCTTTGTTAAGGCCATCATCACCGGGTTTGGCCTCTATCCACCTGCATCCGGCTAAACCAGGCGGTTAGCGGCTCAGCAGCGGGATTAACTGGGGTAGCTGCGACAGCAGATAGAGAATCAACCCGATGGTGCCGCCCACCAGCGTGCCGTTGATGCGGATGAACTGCAGGTCTTTGCCAATGTTCAGCTCGATCTGCTGCGACATGTCGCGTGCATCCCAGCTCTTGACGGTGTCGCTGATGTGACGCGTCAGGAAGCTGGCAAACTCCGGCGCCACGCTGCGCGCCGCCTGCTCCAGATGCTGATTCATTGAGTCCCGCAGCGCCGGGTCGGCCGCCAGGGTTTCACCCAGCCACATCGCGGCACCGCGTACTTTCTCCTGCACCCGCGAATCATCACTGCTGAGATCGGCTTTGAGCCAGTTGCGCATGTCATTCCACAGCTCGCCGATATAGCGGTTGAATGAGGCATCCTCTTTCAGCCAGCCTTTGATCTCTTCGGCGCGCTGGGCCATTTCCGGATCGTTCTGCAACTTAACGATCAGCTTGTCTACCGCCCGGTTAAAGCCGAGACGCAGCTCATGGCCCTGATCCAGAGCCACATCATCCAGCAGCGAATCGACCGCGTTTGCCACCAGCTCGGCGCTGTGTTCACCCAGCCATTCGGTCGGCAACATTTTGGCTTTGATCGGATGCTCGCGTTTCAGCCAGCGTACCAGCTGCATGGCAATAAACTCGCGGGTCGCGGGTTTATGCAGCAACTTCAGCAGCTGTTCGATGGCCGCATCCAGCAGCGCCTGATGACGGTTATTTTTGGTCAGGCTCTCCAGCACCATGGCGCTGGTCTGGCTGAGGTCGACCTTGTCAATCGCACGATGCACGGCGCGGCGCATAAAGGTCTGGATCCGCGCGTCATCGGTCAGATCGAGGAAACCACGCATCACCTGCAGCAGATGGCGGCCGATGCGGTCCGCGTTGCCCGGCGCATTCAGCCACTGCGCCAGCAGGTTTGAAGGATCGTGACGGCGAATGAGATTCAGCAGTGAATCGGTATCAAGAAACTTCTCCTGCACAAAGCGCCCGAGGTTCTCGCCGATACGATCTTTGTTGCGCGGGATGATGGCGGTATGGCGTGAGATAAAGGGCACCGGCACGCGCCGGAACAGCGCCACCACCGCAAACCAGTCCGCCAGTGCGCCGACCATTGCGGCCTCCGTAATCGCTTTGACGCCGCTGACCCAAAAGCCAGGAGGCAGAAAAAGGGTGACGATAAAAGTGGCTGCGGCGAGCAGTAACAGCAACAGTGCCAGACGTTTCGTCCGTTTCAGTTCGTATTGTTTATCCATAACCTGATCTTAGCAGAGAGCCGGGTTCATCGGCGACGGCCACCCAGCAGGCTGCCGAGTACCCCACGAATGATCTGACTGGTGATCTGGCGGGTGGCGCTTTTCGCCATGGTTTGCACCACACCGTCGTGCTTACCGCCGCGCGGACCGGTTCGGCCAAACAGGATCTCTTTCAGACCACCGATAATGCCATCGTCTGCCGCAACCTCGTCGCCTTTGGCTGGTGGTGCACCGGCTTCATCGCTGGCGGCCTGGACGCCTTTTTGCAGCTTTTCAAATGCCGATTCGCGATCGATTTCAGTATCATATTTGCCATACAGCGGCGAATGGTTGATTAAGCCGTTGCGTTCATCGCCGGTAACCGGACCCATGCGCGAGCCGGGCGCAATCACCATGGCGCGTTCCACTACCGACGGGCTGCCTTTGGCATCCAGGAAGGATATCAGCGCTTCGCCGGTGCCCAGTGCCTGAATCGCCTCAACACTGTTAAATGACGGGTTGGCACGCAGGGTGTCGGCGGCGGTTTTTACTGCTTTCTGATCTTTGGGGGTGAAAGCACGCAGGGCATGCTGCACCCGGTTGCCGAGCTGCCCCAGCACCCGATCCGGAATATCTCCTGGGTTCTGGGTGACAAACCAGACGCCGACGCCTTTGGAGCGGATGAGCCGCATCACCTGTTCGATTTTCTCCAGCAGCACCGCGGGTGCATCGGTAAACAGCAGATGGGCCTCATCAAAGAAGAACACCAGCTTTGGCTTATCGAGATCGCCCGCTTCCGGCAGATGCTCATAAAGCTCCGACAGCAGCCACAGCAGGCTGGTGGCATAGAGTTTTGGCATTTGATAAAGCTTCTCGGCGGAAAGGATGTTGATCACCCCTTTGCCATTGCTGTCGACGCGCATCCAGTCGGCGATATCCAGCATCGGTTCACCAAAGAAGTGTTCCGCGCCCTGTTGCTCCAGCGTCAGTAATCCGCGCTGGATCGCGCCGACCGAGGCGCTGTTGATGTTGCCGTAATGCGTCTGGAAACTTTTGGCGTTGTCACCAATGTACTGAGTCATGGCGCGCAGATCTTTGAAATCCAGCAGCAGCAAACCCTGGTCATCGGCGATGCGGAAAATAATCTGCAGCACGCCGCTCTGTACTTCATTGAGGTTCAGCAGACGCGCCAGCAGCAGTGGCCCGAGATCGGAGACAGTGGCACGCACCGGATGACCTTTCTCGCCGAAGATATCCCATAGCACCACCGGACTGCTTTGCGGCTGCCAGTCGGTGACGCCGATTTTCGCCAGCCTCTCCTGCAGCTTTTCGCTGGACTGGCCCGCCATTGCCACGCCGGTCAGGTCGCCTTTGACGTCGGCCATAAAGACCGGCACGCCACTGGCAGAGAACGATTCGGCCAGCTTCTGCAGCGTGACGGTTTTACCGGTACCGGTTGCGCCGGTGATCAGGCCATGGCGGTTGGCCATTTGCGGTAACAGATGAAGTTCGACATCTGGCGTACGGGCAATCAGTAGCGGGGAAGTCATGATTTTCCACTCTCAGGCTGAAGGTTATGCCTGAAGGATAGCAAGCCAGAGCGGCACAGGAGGAGAACTATTCACCAAAAAAGCCGTTGCTGCGTGAAGCAACGGCCTCAAACCAGGACTTACTTCTGCACCTCTTCAAAATTCAGCAGGCTGACACCGATGCCCTGCTGCAGGTGATTAAGGTTGCTGCGTACCGCCACCTGGACGGCACCCTGTAGCAGCACAACAAAGGGTGAATCCTGCTGAATGCGGGTTTGCAATCCGGTATAGAGGTTGCGGCGTTTCACAGCATCGCTTTCACCAGCGGCGGCGCGGGTCTGGGCGCTGAGTTCCGGAATGGACCAGCCGACGCGCCATGCCAGGGTTTTACCGCCGTTTGGCACGTTAGAGGCAAAGGTACTGGCATTACTGTTAGGGTCGATGTAGTCCGCGCCCCAGTAGGTGAAGATTGCCTGAAAGTCGCGACTGCGCATTTTGCTCCACAGCTCTGATTCCGCCACCGGCTGGATATCGAGATTCACATCCGCTTTGGCAAAACTCGCCTGCAGCGCCTGCGCCACATCAATATAAGGCGGCTGGTTCACTACCGTGAGCGCGATATGCGTGCCGGGTTTAATGCCGCCTTTTTGCAGTATCGCCTGCGCCTTTTTCAGATCGTAATGGAACGGCGTGCTGTTCAGCGCACCGTCAAAGCCGTCCGGCAGGAAGCTCTGATGGATGCGGTACTGACCTTTCAGCAACTGGTTTGCCAGGCTGTCATAGTCAACCAGCCAGCGTGCCGCCTGCCACAGCGCCGGGTTCCCCAGCGCCGGTTGCTGCGGACTTTGGGTGTTAAAGCCAAGGTAATAGATCAGGCTGGACGGAAAAGCATCGACCCGCACATTGGCAGTATTTCTCAGTGCGGCAATTTGATCCGGGCCGAGCTGACAGGCGACATCCACATCACCCTGCTGGAGCAGCAGACGCCGGGATCCGGGATCGGCCACACCTTTCAGTAATACGCGCTTCAGATGCGGCTTCTGCGTGCTGTGGGGGTTGGCCTCCAGCACCAGCGCCTGCAGCGGCACAAACTGTTTTATGGCATAAGCCGCACTGCCAGCGGAGTGGTTCTTCAGCCAGGCATTGCCGTAATCGTTGCTGCTGGCGTGTTCCTGCGCCAGTTTACTGTCGACGATGGAGGCGACCGGCGCGGTAAGCAGGCGCAGCGCCAGATCGCTGCCGATCTCCGCGGGCCAGCGCAGCTCAAACTGGTGGTCATTGATCACCGTGAATTGCTGATCGATATTTTCCGGCGTCCAGCCAAACTCGCCCAGGATAAAAGAGGGCGCTTTATTGAGTCTGACGGCGCGGGTTAAGGAGAAAACAACATCCTGCGCGGTGAGCGGATGACCGCTGGCGAAATGAGCCTGCGGGTTGAGGTCAAACACCAGGCTGTGGGGCGTTTTCCCGGCCTGCCAGCGTGTGGCAGCCAGTGGCGAGAGCTTCTGCGGGTTCTGGTGATCCGGCTCCAGCAGCGTCTGGTAGATATTGCGCAGGCTGCTATTACTGACGGTTTCAAAACTTTCCGCCGGATCGAAACTGATGATGCCATCGAGTGGCACAGCGACCACCAGAGTGTCAGCAGGCGTGGCGGCATGTGCCGGGTGAACCAGTGCCAGAGCAGTAACCAGTGACAAGAGTGTTTTGCGCATTGAGCATTATCCTGAGCCGTTGATTGCTCTACTCTATCGGGCGCCTGATAATCTCAAAATGCCGGTTTGTTATGAGCTTTGCACAAATATTTGCGCAGCGATTTGGGCAAAGAGACAAAATAAGATAGTGTCTGTCAGTAATTATTTCGTCGTTACTTTAAAATGCACAAAATTAATACGCTTTTACTCATGCGATCACAAATTGCGCACTGTCTGATTGTGCGGCTGATAAAGCCACTATAGTGTTAACGATCAGAAACGCTTTTCTTGTATGGAAGTATGATTTTTTTTTATCGGTTAGCAGACGTGATGATGACAGAGTGAAAATAACACCCTCCATTCTGCGTCGAATCAGCCAAATACCCGATGTTTATGCGGTTTTATCCCCGATTTCAGCGATGTAAATCTTTTACCTCTCGATAACCCTTCTGCAACACCATGATAAACTTTCACTTCGACATCTTTTTAATTCAATTTTTACATTCAGAAATATTTATATCCCTAATATTGCCAGGTTATTAACCGATAAGTTCCGTTAGTCACCGAACCATAATTTTACCCGCCCTTGTCTGTTTTGCCGTCGTCAGTGCTGTATGCATTTATCTCTGTGGAGAGTTTCCTGACTCTATTCAGCCTTTCAGCGACATAACAAATTAAACGGGTATTTAGCAGATGAGAGTCGTGCGGATATGCTTTTAGAAAAACCCACCACCAGGCGTAAATTTTTGCTCGGTTCACTGCTGGCGTTGCCATTAAGTGAGCTGGTCCTGAAAGGCATGACTGCGGCACAGGCTGCAGAGATGGCTGCACCCGAGTTAACCGATTACAAACCGATCTTTTTCAGCGCCGATGAGTGGCAATTCATTCTGGCTGCTACCGACCGCCTGATTCCGGCGGGCGGCAAAGGCAAAGCGCCGGGCGCGCTGGAAACCAACGTGCCAATCTTTATCGATCAGCAGCTGCACAGCGAGGCGTTTGGCAGCGAAATCTACCTGCAGGGGCCTTTTAATACCCAGGCGCCGGCCACCATGGGTTATCAGATTCCGTTCCGCCCACAGCAGATGTATCAGACCGGTATCCGGCTGATTAATCAGTGGTCGCAGAACACACATCAGAAAGCGTTTCATGCACTGACGCTGGAAGAGAAAGATGCGGTGCTGACCCAGGTCAACAAAAACGAGATCGATTTTGCCGCGCTGGGCGAAGCCGATCTTAAACCTTCCCATTTCTTCAGCCAGCTGCTTTCAGATACCAAGCATGGCTACCTGGCCGACCCGATGTACGGCGGTAATAAAGGCATGAAAGCCTGGATCGCCATCGGATTCCCGGGCGCGCGTGCCAGCTTCACCGAATGGGTGAAACAGCACAACGTGCCTTATCCGCTGGGCCCGGTCAGCATCAAAGGTGAACGCGCATAACGCGCTTCCACATCAGGTATTTGAAACAGGATTATCATGGCACAGGTTACTAAAAAAGAAGTCGACGTCGTGGTCTGCGGCCTCGGCTGGGCAGGCTCGCTGATGAGCATCGAGCTGGCGCTGGCCGGTCTGGACGTGCGCGCGCTGGAGCGTGGCGGCGATCGTGATTACGACGAGTTCGCCTATCCAAAACCGGCGGATGAATACGCCTATGCAGTGCGCAACAAAGTGTTTGCAACGCCCGCCGAAGTGGCGGTCACCGTACGCTACAACAGCAGCCAGACCGCATTACCCACCCGTAAATGGGGCGCGTTTGCACCGGGCACCGGCGTAGGTGGTTCTGGCCTGCACTGGACAGCGGTACTGATCCGTCCGACGCCAACCGATATCAAACTGAAGACCTATGTCGACGAGGCGTATAAGCCGGGCATTCTGCAGGATGATATGCGGGTAATGGACTTCCCGTTCAGCTGGGAAGAGATCGAACCTTATTACTACAAATTCGAACTGATTTGCGGCCAGTCGGGCAACACCGGCAACCTGCGCGGCAAAATCATGGAAGGCGGCGATCCGTTTGAAGGCCCGCGCTCTGAGCCTTATCCGCTGCCTGCACTGGATGACACGTTAAACAACGTAATGTTCAAAGAGGTGGCGACCAGACTCGGTTACCATCCGTTCCCGAACCCGTCAGCCTGTGTGTCGCGTGCATGGAAAAACCCGTACGGCAACCAGATCGCCCCATGCAACTACTGCGGCTACTGCAGTAAATATCCCTGCCTGAACTATTCCAAAGCATCGCCGCAGACCGCAGTCATGGATTCGCTGAAGCGCATGCCGAACTTCTCGTATGAAGTCAACGCAGAAGTGATCAAGGTGGTGCTGAACGATGATAAGAAAACCGCGAAAGGCGTGATCTACATCGATGCGCAGGGCAACGAGTGCTTCCAGCCCGCGAAAATTGTGGTGCTGAGCAGCTTCCAGCTCTACAACGTGCGTCTGATGCTGCTCTCCGGCATCGGCAAGCCTTACAACCCGATTACCGAAGAGGGCGTGGTAGGGCGTAACTACGCGTTCCTGTCGAACGGCGGCGCGACGCTGTTCTTCAAAGATAAAAACTTCAATCCGTACGCCACCGCGGGTGCCACCGGCCAGATGTTTAACGATATCTCGCCAGGCAACTTCGACGGTCCTTCGCTCGGCTTCCTGGGCGGTGCGAAGATTCACAGCTCCCAGGCGACCGGTACGCCAATCAGCACCGCGCTGCCAAAAGGCACGCCATCCTGGGGCATGGGCTACAAGGAAGGTCTGGAAGAGTGGTACGGTCATTCGATGAAGATCAGCATCACCACCACCTGCCAGTCTTACCGCGATATCTATCTGGATCTCGATCCCAACTACAACGATCACCGTGGTCTGCCACTGCTGCGCATGACGTTTAACTGGAAAGAGAACGAGCTGAAGCTGCAGCAGCATCTGAAAGGCATCGTCGGCAACATCGCCAAAGAGCTGAACCCGGACAGCATGAGCATGAGCTTCCTGCCAATGGGCGCGGATTTCGATCTCACTAAATATGTCTCAACCCACAACGTGGGCGGCGCGGTGATGGGCGATAACCCGAAAACCTCGGCGCTGAACAAATATCTGCAGAGCTGGGATGTGCATAACGTCTTTGTGCCGGGCGGTAATGCCTTCCCGCAGAACTTCCAGGCGAACCCGACCGATACCATCGGTGCAATTACCCTGATGGCGGCGCAGGCGATCAAAGATCACTACCTGAAAAATCCCGGCCCACTGGTACAGGCATAAGCGCATGAATAAGCTGAAACTGAAGTCTTTTATTTTTGCCAACGCGGTGCTGCTGGCCAGTGGATTTGCGCTGCCGGCTCACGCCGAAGATGAAGCGCAACTGATTAAGCAGGGCGAATATCTCTCCCGGCTGGGCGACTGCATGGCGTGCCACTCACTGCCCGGCAAGCCTGCTTATTCAGGCGGACTGGCGATTGAGTCGAACCTCGGCACCATCTTCTCCACCAACATCACGCCCGATAAGCAGCACGGTATCGGCAACTACAGCGAGCAGCAGTTCGCTGACGCGGTACGCAAGGGAGTGCTACCGGATGGATCGCATCTCTATCCGGCGATGCCATACCCTGATTACGCCAAAATCAGCGATGCTGATATCCATGCGCTCTACGCCTATTTCATGAAAGGCGTGCAGCCAAGCGCAGAACAGCCGCCGGAAACCGATCTGAGCTTCCCGTTCAGCCAGCGCTGGGGCATGCGGTTCTGGAACTGGGCGTTCGCGTCTGACAAGCCGTTCCAGCCGATTGGTGGCGCGTCAGCCGAGGTTAACCGCGGTGCCTATATCGTGGAGAGTCTGGGCCACTGCGGCAGTTGCCATACGCCGCGCGGTCTGGGCATGAACGAGAAAGCGCTGGACAGCGGTGATGATAAATTCCTGGCAGGCGGCAGCCTGAACAACTGGGATGTGCCGTCACTGCGCGGTGTGCCGCACTGGAGCGAGCAGGAGATCGTGGATTACCTGCAGACCGGCCGCAACGATAAAGCGGCAGTGGGCGGTGAGATGACCTCGGTGGTTGAGCACAGCAGCTCACACATGACCGATGCCGATCTGAAAGCCATCGCGGCCTACCTGAAGTTCCTGGGCGGCAATCCGCCATTGCAGGCGTTCAGCGTACAGGCGCAGCAGGCAACGGAAGCGAAGCTCACGGCGGCGAAGAACCTCAGCGAAGGGGAGCGTCTCTATCTGGATAACTGCGGTGCCTGCCATTTCGTGACCGGCAAAGGCGCACCCGCGATCTTCCCGGAGCTGGATGGGGCAACCATCGTGAATGCGAAGGATCCAACCGGTCTGATCCATACCATTCTGGCCGGTGCGCAGCAGCCTTCTACAGCGAAAGCACCGTCTACGCTGGCGATGCCGGGCTTTGCCCAGCGTCTGAGCGATGATGAAGTCGCGCAGCTGGCGACTTTTATTCGCCAGGGCTGGAGCAACACCGCGCCAGCGGTGAGTAAAGATCAGGTTGCTGAGGTGCGTAAAACGCTGAAGTAATCAGGCAGTCCCCTCTGCCAGTCAGGAGAGGGGACATTCCGGATCAGTGAAAGGTGCGCACCACTTCCAGCACGCCGTTAATGATGAACTGCACGCCCATGCAGACCAGCAAAAATCCCATCAGGCGCGAGATCGCCTCAATGCCGCTTTTGCCCACCAGCTTCATGATGGCTCCCGAACTGCGCAGTGAGATCCAGAGGATCAGGCTCACCAGCAGGAAGGTCAGCACTGGCGCCACGCTAATCACCCAGGCGGGAAAATCAACGCCACTTCTTACCGTCGAGGCGGACGAGATGATCATCGCAATGGTCCCGGGTCCCGCCGTGCTCGGCATCGCCAGTGGCACAAAGGCGATATTCACCGGCTCTTTGGCTTCATCCAGCTCATCCAGTTTCTGCTTTGCTTCAACCGAATGGCCCGCAGGCTTGGCCGGAAACAGCATCCGAAAACCGATAAAGGCAACGATCAGCCCACCGGCCATACGCAGGCCCGGTATCGAGATGCCAAAGGTATGCAGCACCGCGCTGCCTGCGTACCACGCCACCACCATGATGGCAAAAACATAGATTGACGCCTGGCGCGCCTGCCGGTTCCGCTGCTGGTAATTCATATCACCCGCCAGCCCTAAAAACAGCGCCACGGTGGTGAGTGGATTGGCGAGCGGCAGGATCACGACAAGCCCCAGACTAACGGCTTTAATCAGCTCCAGCATGTCTGCACTCCCTGATTAGTGTTTCGGGCGCTCCAGCGCCTCAAGCAGCTCCGGGAAGAAGTCCTGCAGGATTTCCGGCGTCATCAGTTCGGGGTACTGCATCAGATGTTCGCGGATACGCTCGTTGACGTCCGGCAACAGACGCTGAGCCGCAGCACTGGCGGTGATTTTGTGCTTCTTCATGGCGCGCAGCAGATCGCCTGGCAGCGTGTCTTCGTCGTCGGCGTCATCGACCATCTCCAGTGCATCCAGCTCGTCGAACATCTCCATCAGTGCTTCGGTCTGCGGCGTGCGGGACTCATATTCACGCGGATGTTCATCTTCCAGGAAGCGCAGCATGGCGCGCATAGGCGTGCCGTCTGGCGTGGACGGCGGTTCGGTGGCGAACCAGCTCAGCAGCTGATGCATGGTGACCTGATGGACGCGGAATCCACTGTCGACCAGCTCATCGGCCAGCAGTTCGGCCGTTTCGTTCTCAATCAGGCAGATGTGCGTGCGTTTGGGTTCATACTGCTCCAGCCACTGGTAGATCTCTTCTATCACGCCATCGTCATACTCGAATTTTTTGCTGAGATAGCTGTCATCCTGTTCGTGAACGCAGGCCTGAATCTGATCGGGGTCGAAGTAAAGTGCGATGTTGATGCCTTTCATGCGTGCTGTCCTGTAGAAACCAAAACAACACTATAGCGCTCAACCCCAGGTTATGGGAATGTCAGGCATCACAGCATGGCGGGGTTTAATGCTCCCCTCAGTGCTGCGAGGGGAGAGATGAATAGGGGGATCAGGAGATAAAGTTTTTACCCTGCTTCAGTACCACGTCGCAGGCTTTGGTTTTGAGCTTCTCACCCATGGGTGAGTTGCTCAGGCTTTGCAGATTCAGCTGCTGGCCATTTCCGGTATTCAGCAGGCCTGCCACGCCCTGGGTGTAATCGGTTTTCTGTTCCTGCGCGGTGGTGGTGTTAAGACCGAGCTTGCTCAGCACCTGATCTTTCACCGACTGCACATTGTTTTTCACCACGTTGTGTTCGACACAGTACTGCATTACACCAGCCGCGTTGGTCATGCTGTTGGCGCTGACCGCTTTGTCGCCGCCGCCCAGCATGCTGGTAATAGAAGAGAGCGACAGACCACCATTCTGCTGCGTGGTGCTGGTGGTGCTACCGTTGTTCTGCTGGCTGAGCTGCGACGCTGCACTGCTCAGCTGATCCTGCCAGCTTGCCGCTGATGCACTGCCTGCCACCAGAAGTGCTGCCACGCCCAAAACCCATGCACTGCGTTGTGCCTGCTTCATCTTAACCTCAGTATCTTCTTATTTAGTTTTGCTAAGAGAGGCTGACGAGCAGAAAGTTCCTGACTTCCTTTTATAAATAGCGTCTTAAATAGCACTTTGGGAATCTTCTGTAATAGAAGCGATAAAATATTCAGATGCTTGTTAGTGTTATTATTCTGTGAAGTGATTTGCTGAAGGCAGTAATAAGTGCCTCTCGCTGAAACATTATTTAATATCCTCACGTTTTTTATCAGGAATCGTCCTGGTTTAAATTAAATTTACCGCTTTGCTTATAGAGTGCTTTCTAAGCGCTTGCGTCTGGGCTGGTAATATTTACCTGAGAAACTATTTTAATATAACATCATGTGTTTCATGTAATTTTTATATTTAACGTAGCGGTAATTTAAACCGGGGTGCTTGTTTTTGATGCAAGTGTCTGTGCCGTAATTAAATTGAGTTAGCGGAGTTTTTTATTATTCCGGCTTGCGAAATCAGCCAGAGTGTTCATGCTTAATCACTGTGTCAGGCAGTTGTGGTAATTATTTAATTTAACGGGAGCGATATTATGGCTGGACAGCCAGAGCACAATAATAATGCAGACGTCACGCTTAAACTCGCTGAAGAGCAAATAGCCCTGACGAAGCAAAAGATTGTGGATGGACATGTCCGTGTTACCCGTTCCACAACTGAGCATGACGAGGTCATCAGTACACTGCTTAACCGGGAGAAGGTTGAGATTGAGCATGTAGCAAAAGCGCATCCCGTTGAAACGATGCCCGAAATCAGGGAAGAGAACGGTGTACTGATTGTCCCGGTAGTAGAGGAAGAAATCCAGATTGTCAGAAAGCTGGTGCTTAAAGAGGAGATCCACATCCGAAAAGTGCAGGAGAATGTTCCTTTTCAGGAAGTGGTGACCCGACGTAAGCAGCAGGTGAACGTTGAAAGAGATGACGATCAAATTAGCTAACAGAGAGGAACCTATCATGGCACAGGAAAAAATCGTAACACTGTTCGATTCTGCAATTCAGGCAGAGGCCGCGAAAAGAAATCTCGTGAAAGCAGGCTTTTCTGATCGGGACATCAGTCTTATCAGTGGAGAACGTTTGCAGCAGGAAGGGCAGTCTGTCCGCCATCCGAGCCTGTGGCAGCGTCTGTTTGGGCACGACGTCGATAAAGATGAGGCGGATGTCTACACCAGAGCCATGGATAAGGGCGGCGTCGTGCTGACCATCCGTACTGAGGAGGAGAAACTGGCCCGCGCCATGACGATTCTCCATTCTCATGACTCGGTAGATGTGCCGTCACGCATGCAAAGCTCAGTTAATAATGGCAGCAGCGCGCCGGGCATCAACCCGACAGCAGGTAAGCAGTTTGCCGGTGAGACCAACGACCGCCAGGTTGAACCGCGACGCACCTCACTGACCGGTGACGAGAGCGAAGCCGATATTCTGCGTCTGGCCGAAGAGCAGGTAGAAGTGGGTAAACGTCTGGTAAGCGAAGGCTCCACCCGCGTACGCCGCTATACCGTGACCGATACCGTCTCTGAAAATATTTCATTGCATGAACAGCACGCTGACATCTTCCGTCGCTCGGTGAATGAACCGGCGCTGGCGGGAGAAGTGGACTGGTCCGAGAAAACCGTCGAAGTTGCTGAGACCCATGAGCAGCCGGTGATCAACAAAACGACCCACGTGAAAGAAGAAGTGGTGGTGCGTACCGACGGCAGCGATCGTACCGAGACCATTAATGACACGGTGCGTCGTCAGGAAGTGGATATCGACCATGCACGAGGCGGTCTGGAGAGCGAACTGCCGGGTACCACAGCAGCGGGCAGACCTGCCGCAGCGGGTGCAGCGACGCAGTCACCCGGTGCGCATAATCGCGACCACAAAGAGAGCCTGACTGAGAAGGTGAGCGAGAAAGCCAGCGAAGTGAAGGACAAGGTTGAAAGTAAGTTGCATGATCACTCACATTGAGGCGCTCATCCTGACAACAACAGATGATGATGATGGGCATTGCTGATGCCCGATGCTGAGCATGCAAGATGCAAGAAAGAGCTAACCGTGAGGTTGGCTCTTTTGCGTTTGGGGGGGAGCGGTTATGGTTGCGGCTTGTAAACGTGGTGCTGCCTTTACACGCGGTCGCCTCAATTCTGTTTCTGGCCTGTCTGCCATTTACCGGACTGGCGATCATTCCAAAGCTTTTTTAGCCGCCACACTGTTGTTGACCATGACGCTTCTGATGCTGGCATTGAGCGCTATCGCTGGCGAAAGCTTACTGAATGTATCGCGCTGGCAGATCCGTGCCTTATCCGAGTGGCCCGCGCTGATTGAGGCCGGGCTGCCTGCTGGTGATAGAAGAGAGCGATATACCGCTATTCTGCTGTGTGGTGCCGGTGCCGGTGCTGAGCTGCGACGCTGTACTGCTCAGCTGATGATCCTGCCAGCTCGCCGCTGATGCACTGCCTGCGACCAGAAGTGCCGCCAGTCCCCATCCCCACGGACGGCGTTGTGCTTGTTCCATCGCAACCTCGTTATGTGCTTATTCAGTTTTCCTAAAAAGCTGAGGAGCTGAACGTTCCTGACTTTCTTCATTAAATAGCGCTTTGGGAATCTTCAGTAATAAAAGTGATAAGATATTCAGGTGGTTGTGGGTGTTATTATTCTGTGAAGTGATTTTCTGAAGTCAGTGATAAGGACGCCCATATAATAAATTTTTTAATATCCTTGCTGCTTCTATCATGGATTATACTGGTTTAAATTAAATTTTCCGCTTTTCTTACGGTATATTTTATTAGCGATTGCCTGGGGTTGGTTAATGTCTATCTTTAAAATTATATTTGCCGAACTGTCTTCATTGTTTTTTTACTTTTATCATCACGGAAATAATAATCGCGTTGATGAATTTAATGCCGTAATTAAATTGAGGATGGAAGGTTTTTACTATCCAGCCTTGCAAAAATCGCCATATTCACGTCCTGTCTGACCTATTGTGCAAGAGGCAAAGACAGCGTGTTCGTTAGGTATCTGGTCTGAACTCATGACGACTTACGCTTGTTGTCCGGGCTGAAGTCAGTGCGGGGTTAACGACGGTCTGGCTTTTCAGCAATCAACCAGGTCAGGCCGTAAACCACCAGTCCAGCGACAAGAACGAGCAGCGGAACAATGATGCGCATGGCACCTTCATTCAGCGTGGCTGCCAAAAATATGCCCACGACCATAGCCATTAATACCAGACCGCCGGACACTTCGGCGATGAGCTTACGAAGAAGTCTAATAAGTTTCGATAGCATTAATAAATTCTCTGGAGGCTGAGGGGTTTTTACGTAACATTTCACCCATTTTGATGAAGTTCTGCAGGGGTTCTTCAAACATGAAATAGAGCATGTCGTAGTCGTTAACCCGCAGTTTTCTCCACAGTTCAGGGTTTTGCATCTGAAGTCGTCTGGAGGCTTCACAGGCGCGGGAAATTACGCCCTGAGGGTTCGCTCCAGCCCCAGATAAATCCATCGGTACTGAAACCATGCCCGATAAGACTGAGCTGGGGAACATTGTTGCGTCCGTTGCTTTTCCCCGGAAATCGCGTCCATTGATGAATTAACTTTAAAATATTGTAATGGTCATGGCAAATTTTTGGCAGTGCAGGCTGAACTGAAAGGACAGCTGCTAATGATTTTATGTAAAAACTTTCTGTAAAGTTTCTACGGATAACCGTGACCTGTTTTCTTCGATATAGTCACAAAATATCCGTGCTAGCCGGAAAGAAATACAACCCGAGAGAATAAAGTGAACTGTAAACGGGCACCGCTGATACTCGATGCTGAGCATGCAAGATGCAAGAAAGGGCCAACCGCGAGGTTGGCTCTTTTGCGTTTGGGGGCTGGGTGAGTGATTAAGGTTGTAGCAGGAGTCAGGGATTTCCCAGGCCAGCTATCAAATTAAACTTTTCCTGATAATCGCATTCAGCCAGATCTCATTGCTGCGTCCCGCACGTACATCACCGGTCTGCCAGATTTTTGCCGTTTCAAAAGCGAACCTGTTCCCCGTTGCGTCCTTAGATCCAGCCTCTTTTATGATCCCCAGCTTATTTTTAGCCAGGGGGGCCCTGCCGGGAGTATTCATTCCTTCAACCAGTTTCTGAAACCCAGTTACATCCATATCAGTAAATCTGCGCCCGTCCTTTTCCCGTTCGCCGTGACCATGCTTAAAGGAGAGATACCAGACGCCACCAGGCTTTAGCGCTGTGGCCAGCTTTGCCATGACGTCAGGGAGTTCAGTGTGGGAAACATGCAGCACCGATGCGCAGCACCAGATACCGTCATATTTTTCAACCGCATCAACATCCTGAAAGCGCATCTGCGCTACAGGCTTTCCGGACCACTGACGAGCCAGCGCAACCAACTCTGCTGATGCATCGAAGGCTTCGACGTCAAAACCCATTTCACTAAAGGCTTTGACGTCACGACCTGAACCGCAGCCTGCATCAAGAATGCGAGCGCCTGGCGGCAGGTAACCGGTAAATGTCAGGTAAAGCGCAGACATATCCACACTTGCCGTGTCGGTAAAAAACTGTTGAGCGTTCTGACGGTAATAATCTTCGTTGCTCAAAACTGGCTGCCTCCCTGTGCCGCTGGCTGCCACTCGTGGAGCAGGGAAAATTTTGCCGTATCCCAACTGTTTTGCAGGAAGCTGTGCCGTAGTATCGGCGTTGCGCCGGTCTGGCGGAGTAACGTCTCCCGCAATGGCAGATGGCTGTTAATAAAGTATTCGTTTCGATCATGCAGTCGCTGCAGCAGCGCTATTGACGGGATGCGCGCAAACTTACCCTGAGCGCCACGATTACAGGTCTGGCAGGCCAGCACCAGATTCCAGACGCCGTTGAGGTTGCCGATTTGCTCGCTGAGTATCAGCGGCAGAAAGTGATCGACATCCGCCAGGTTCTCTTCGCCGCCCGTCACGCCAATGGCGCGGAAGCAGTAAAAACACAGTCCTTTCTGGTAGCCGTTCAGGCTGCTGCGACAGCTGGTAATATCGACGCGGCGACCACTCTGGCGGCTGAAAAGCATTTTGTCATTATCGTCATAATCAACCGCAATCAGGTTGCGTGAAACATTCATCGCCCAGGCTTCTTCAACCAGCCGCCATCTTGCATCCGTTTCCGCTTCCAGACTGGCGAACTGTTCGTTTTCCGTCAGCTGATAAAAATTATCCGTAAGTCGTATGCCTTTATGACTTCGCCGTTCATCCAGGAAAAAGCGTTTGTCGATCTCGGCATGATTCACATTATGAAAAGCATCGATGACGTTAGCAAAACCGCGCTTAACGGTAATAGCGATTAACTGTTCTTCGTTGATTTCGCCTGCGTTGAATTGCCTGCACGCCTCCAGAAACTCGCTGCTTTTGCTGGTAATCTGCTTTGGCGCATGACGCAGGTGAGCGCACAAATGCCGGACAAAAGGCACGGCCAGCGCTTCCAGCGTAATCAAATCGTTGTCCGGCTGCTTCAGGTCGTATAGCGCATGGGCAAGAGCAAATTTATAGGACGCGACGTTTTTGCCAAAAAGAATAACGCCGCGCCAGTAGTTTTCGAGGCGGGGATCGGCCTGGTAAAAGCGCATGCAGGATCCTGTTTTGCGAGACAGCTCGAGAAATTCATGTAACAGGATCACATAACAAATGCAGGTAAATGTAAACCGTAAAGGTGGGGAGGGATTTGGGAGTTTTTAAAGGCGAGCAGGCGCTGTAAGACAATCAAGACAACATCAGCGTAAGAGATAAGTTGAGGGAGGATGCTCAGGTTAAAACGTTGGGTCATAGCCGGATTTATTCAGGCAACTCAGTTGTGGGGCTGGCGCTCGGCACTGCCTGTTTCTGGCACTCGCCAGACAGATCGTAGTGCACTGAAAGATGAGCTGGCAGGGCAATAAAAACGGATAACGGCGTCATATCTTCTTCGATATAATCAGGAGCTATCCGAACAGATCGGGTCATTTAAATGCATCAGTTTGTTTATTTTATTTTCTCACTGCTGTCGTTAGTTTTCTTCATTTTGCTCATCTGGTATTGCTTCAAGCCTTTGCCCCTCAAAAAAGGGCTCCCTCCTTCTCCAGGCGAGATGAAAAAGATATCGGCTAATACGCCGATATTGAAAAAATTGGGCATGAACACGGAAGATTATTACTATGACTGCGACTTCCTGTATCAGCAGCGCGAAGGCGAAACGATTTGCAAAGTTCCGCTGAAGAATATTATCAGGATAAAAGTTACCGGAACTGAAGTCAGCAATCGCCGGGTATGGCTTGTTCGTTACGTCACCGGGTCTTATAGCACCGAAAGGGAGTTCAGAGTCCTGAACAACTACACCCTTTTTAATCGGGATTTTGTCGGTTTTCTTGCCGCCGTGAAAGAGGCCAATCCAGCGGCTGAGGTGCAGGAAATGACCTTAGGACGACTGTAAATTGGCAGGATAGCGCGGAGCGCTTTAGCATGAGCAATGATATGGAACCCTCAATGGCGGACGTTATCGCTTTTGTTCGCGAGTTTGCAGGATGTAAACGTGAAACCATCAATGAAAATACCTGGTTGGAAAAGGATCTGGGGATTACCGGCGATGATGGTGTTGAGTTGCTGGAGGAAGCGGAAAAAATTTTCGACGTGAGTTTTTCTACAGAAGAAGAGGATTTCCGTAAGACGTTCTCTCTGAAAGAAAACGAATATCTTTTCCATAGTGAAGGCATCGACTTCTTGTGCATTGTTTATCTTTGCAGACGTCTGCGCGGCATTCCTGCGCCCGTTATCCGCGACCTTTCAGTCGGCCAGTTGCACCGTGTGCTGGTTGAAGCGCGTAACAAAAAAGAGAGAGTTACCCTATAGCTGCATCGCCCAGGAACGTGGCTCAGCCTTTCGTTAAAGCCTGGCGGCAATTAACAATGGCTGTTGGTTTTCTCGCACTCGTGATGTAAGAGTGATACCAGTGCTGATGTCAGAAATAAAACATAAGGAAATAAAGTGAACTGTAAACCGATGCTTTTTGTGCTGGCGATGCTCTCCCTGTCGGCTCAGGCCGCCCAGAGCGGAAAAACGCTTGAGCACAAAGACTGGGAAGTTGTCTGTGATAACACCCTGACCTGCCGCATTGCGGGTTATGGCAAAGAAGAGGATCCCTCCGGCTCCATCCTGCTCACCCGTGCCGCTGGACCTGGAACTGAGACAGTGGGAGAAGTGACGCTGGGCGACACCGAAGATGACAGCGAACCGGCGGAAAAGCTGACGCTCTGGATTAACGGGAAATCAGCAGGTGATCTGGTGGCGGCTGACGACAACTGGCGAATGTCGGCAAGTCAGACCTCAGCGGTCATCAGCGCCGTCAAAGGCAGCGGTAAAGTCGAGTTTAAAGGCGGCACCAAACCATTTCTGCTTTCCGGTGAGGGCGCTTACGCTGTGCTGCTGAAAGCGGACGACGTGCAGGGCCGTATCGGCACGCCAGGTGCGCTTACTAAAAAGGGCAATAAACCGGAAAGCAGCGTGGCTAAGGCTGTGCCTACACCGGTTATTCAGGCGGCTAAAACCCTCGGCGGCGAACCCCGTTTGCTGACCGCTTCGGAAAGCGACGCACTGAAAACCCGGCTGCTTGCAACGGTCAATCACAATGACGATGACACGTGCGACAGCCTCTATTCACCGGCAGAAAACAGCGATCCTGAAACTGACGGACTTACGCTTACGCCACTGGATGATACACATGCTTTGCTTTCATCGCTCTGCTGGCGGGCCGCGTATAACGAAGGCTATGGCTACTGGGTCATTGATAACCAGCTAAAAGGCAAGCCTGAGCTGGTGACCATTTCCGGGTCGGATTACGACAAGGGCGAGATTACCAGCGTGCAGAAAGGCCGTGGCATCGGCGACTGCATGAGCCAGGAAAACTGGGTATGGGACGGCAAGGCTTTCCGCAAAAGCTATGACGGCGGGACCGGCATGTGCCGTTATATCCATGCGGGCGGCACCTGGGATCTGCCGACGCTGGTGACGGATGTGAAGCCTGTTTCGGGTTAGATCGTAATGCCAGTGAAACATGCTGGCTGACGTGAGTGCTTTGCAGTGGGCGAGGGGAGTGAAGAATTTCTGACAAGGATGTCATGCTGCGTCCCGGAGAACCTGAAAGACGGTTTTTTCAGCAGTTGCATCTCTGCCTGCGGATAAGGGTTGCGGAAACAGGGGTTAACGGTATAATCCTCAACGTTTTCCGCATACCCTTTAGTGCCGAAGTGGCGAAATCGGTAGACGCAGTTGATTCAAAATCAACCGCCGCGAGGCGTGCCGGTTCGATTCCGGCCTTCGGCACCAACAGTATGCAAATTAGAGTCGCTTAAGGGCGGCTTTTTTTGTGTCTGGAAGCCAGTATCCGCAAGCCTTTCCTCTCTTTTCACTCAACTTAAGCCAACCTGATTCAATCTACATCAACTTACTGATGCGGGTAAAACTGCGGGTATATCGTGGCTCGATAATGTTTGTACCCATCCAGAACCCTTGAAAGGGTACTCATCATGGCTCTGAGTGATGTGAAGGTTCGTTCGGCTAATCCCTAAGAAAAAGCTTATAAACCTACTGACGGCAACGGTATGATTTTGCTGGTTCACCCTAACGGCTCCAAATACTGGCTACTGCGTTATCGCTTTCGCGGCAAAGAAAGATGCTGGCGTTGGGGAAATACCCTGAAGTATCCTTAGTGACTGCCAGGGGCACGGCGAGACGAAACACGTAAGTAGTTAGCTAACGGCGTCGATCCCAGTGATAACAAGAAAGCCGATAAGGTAGAGCAGGGACAACTGGCGATAACGTTTGAAGTGGTCGTCAGAGACTAGCACACCAGCAATCAGAAGTGGCCCACATCGCATAGTGCTCGTGTATTGAAAAGCCGGAAGGATAATCTCTTTGCTGCTATCGGTTAGCGGAACAATTCTACTCTGAATACACGGGATCTGCTTGTCCCCCATCAAAGCGGTGGAGTCATCCGGGCGTTTTGAAGTCGCCGCCCGTTTACAGCAGCGTACTACAGCGATTATGCGCTTTTCTGTGCAGAGCGGCCTAATCGATTATAACCCCGCGCAAGAAATTGCCGGTGCGGTTGCTACGGCGAAAAGACAGCATCGTGCTGCATTGGAACTTAACCGCATTCCTGAATTACTTCACCGAATCGATCACTACTCTGGCAGACCGTTAACCCGACTGGCTGTCGAACTCACGTTACTAGTTTTCATCCGTTCAAGCGAACTGCGTTTTGCTCGCTGGTCTGAAGTAGATTTTGAAACGGCTATGTGGACGATTCCAGGGGAACGTGAACCACTGGAAGGTGTTAAACATTCTCAGCGAGGTTCGAAGATGCGGACACCTGACCTTGTTCCTTTGTCGCGGCAGGCGTTAGCCATTCTGGAAAAGAACAAAAGTATGAGTGGAAACCGTGAGCTGATTTTTGTGGGTGTGACCTGCTCCCCGTTGATTAGTACACCCCGATGTTAGTAATGTCTTCATAAGCCACATGAGGACATCCCCATGAAGAAGCGTTTTTCCGACGAACAGATCATCAGTATTCTCCGCGAGGCTGAAGCTGGGGTTTCTGCCCGTGAATTCTGCCGTAAGCACGCCATTTCCGACGCCACCTTTTACATCTGTCGCAAGAAGTATGGCAGCATAGACATGCACTCACGTAATGGACGTAAAAAAGCCCGGGCCATGCCGGGCTTTGTTGAGTTTCTTTGTCTGCGGCTCATAAGAGTTTACGCTTGTTGCGATCGGTTCTGGCTCCCCGGAAAGGATGCGCATCGCTCACGCTCAGCACGGAACATCAGCAGCTGATTTACAACCGTCCAGTGCTTAATAAGGTTCAGGATAGATGTTCGGTACAGCGTGTCGGCATCGTTCGTGCCTTTGAGAACGACCGGTGCATGCGTTGAGCCATTCCGTTCAACTGGCTGTACTTCATCCTGAGCAGGCTGCTCAACTCAGTGCCGTGAATGATAATGAAGTCATCAGTGAGCGTATCAATGCACTCATCTGTGATGGTCTGCTGGATTTCAGCTTGGAATTGAAAATACAACTACCAGATTTATATGGGGTTGTTTATCCTTGTATCGGATTTTTTGGGAATAGGTTATGGATAAAATACTGGATATAGTAAACGGATGGATTGCAGCTGCCGTATCAAGTGGAGCATTGCAGACAGAGCAGGTTCTACTTTTTATTTTTATTGCGGGGCCGCTTGCTCTTATTATCTGGAAAATACGAGGGATTATCGAATTTTTTAATGAAGTCAGAAACTCTAAGTTAAACGAGTTGCAGCACCTTTTGGATAGCTACAAGCTATCGAAGGAGGTGAATATTTGTATCGAAGAAGATATTTTAAGAATAACCAGTTATCGCATGACAGGGATTTCTGATGTCGCCAGTCAAAAGATTGTTTTACGGTTGTTCGTAGGGCATAGAAATATAATACCTGTCAGCTTCTTCAAGAAGTTTAGAACGTTCTTACATATTGAAGATGGAAATCTTGTGTTCAAAAAAGGATTTTCTTTCTGGTTTGAGAATATTATGTATGCTCTTTTTTCACTTCAATTCCTGTTTCTTGCTATTTTATCTTTAATACTGTCTATTTACAGGCATGAATACATTCCTTTTTGGGAGCATTTAATGCTATACACCTTTGCTGTGATTTTGTTTCTTTTCTTTATCGCCTTTTTGAGAATGATACCGCTGCCTAAGGAATGCAAAGTGTTAAGTGAGATTCTACAGACTCAATATAATAGCTCCTCTGAATGATTTTTTAGTTATTGGGCGTTCACATCTGGTTTGAGAACGCCCTGTTACGATAGATTTGACATTTCAGCTCATTATCGTTCCCGGCTCCTAGATAAATTGGGGCGAAAAACGTACTGCTAATCCCGTTACTGTCTGACATGATGATAAACAAACCCGGACTTATGGCCTGCATCAAAAACCGGCAGATCCCGAAAACCACATCGCCTGCGAGGCCAACAGCAGTCTTATTTTTAAATGTAGGAGGGAAAGTTATCCTCAAAGGGATTTTCTGGTTTATCTAAAATCATATAGTTACACTATTGGTTTAACTATAACAAAAAAAGTAAACTACCTTAGCCATTCTGTCATGACCTTTTCCAGTTTATCCAGCGACTGCACGCGCTTTTCCTCATTCATCCGCCCTATATTTCGCAGCTTCCATTGAACGGCTGGTAAATTCTGAATGTGGGATTCTGGTGCTAAATTCCAGTCAGGTTCTCCGCGTTTAAATGACATCAGGAAGTCGAAATCCTGTTGAGTGAAATGCGCTTTCAGCGCGCTAAGCATTCTTTCCGGGACCTCTCCCAGCGCTTCCAGTGAGACCTCCTCAAGGGTCATGCCGCTGAATTCATTTTGAAAGGGTTCGTTAATATCTTTCCAGCGTGGGCTAAGCACTTCGGATAAGGGGCGATTATGGCTAAGCAAATAAGCGATAAAGCCATTGAATATTGCGCGGTCGATTCCTTGTGTATCAAGGAGCATTTTAACGTCGTAGAAATCTCTGGGATGTTGTCGATCTAACGCAGCACATAGCTTGCCGCCATATAGATCAGGCAGTGAGACTACCGGGATCGCGGCAAAACCAAACTCTTCTTCCACAGCTTCCACGACGTCGCGTTCTTGCGGTGGATACAATGTTCCCCGGGCAACGGGTGAAACCTCGATTTTAATTTGCGCGTCGTCCGTAGTGGCTATGATACGCATCTCATCGGGATTATGGGTTTGCAGCACTGCACTGATCCTGGCTTTTACTTCCAGTTCAGCGGCGATGCGGCTTAGCGCCTCCCGCACGTTGGGTAAGGCGACCTCTCTGCTTTCCAGTGGTATATAAGCCAGATCGATATCAACGGACAATCGGGGAAAATCGCGAATGAATAAGTTGATCGCGGTTCCCCCTTTCAGCGCAAAACAGGTCTCGTTAGCGACATAGGGTAATGCTCTAACCAGCAGGGAGACCTGGCGGTAGTAGGGGGAGGTTTTATCCATGGCTTATTCCCTTCCTGGTAAAATTTTCGGGCACAGTAATCATGTACTGCGTATCCAGCTTGCCATTAACAACAACCTGTCGGTTACCCGATCCCAGGTCGATTTTGCTGGTATCTACGCGCCTGAACCAGGCATGATCATAAAAACTGGCGAAAAACAGATACAATCGCTTTGTTTGTACGGACTGACTGAGCGTAAGTAGCTTCTCGACTTTACGTGGATTGAGATTGACCAGTCCCTGAAAAAGCTCGGCAGCGTGCTCGAATGAGATTACCTGAGGAACTGCGCTTAACAGCTCATAGGCTGCCAGCTCTGGTACGCTGGCAGTTAATTTTTTTCCTTTAACGTCGAGCTCGGTTCGGAACTTCTCATCCAGTTGAGGAAGCTTCAGAGCTGATACTATCAGCCACTCAACGCCGGGAAATTCTTTAAACCATTTAGGCAATATTGTTTTGTTTTCAACGCTAAGCCAGCATTGACTCTGCTTAAGTTGCAGGTAATGGGAACGGCCCTGCCAGGAGAGGCTGCTCAGTCCGGCCAGATGCACTGGCGCGTCAAGCTGGCTTTGAAGACTCAATAGCGCATCACTCCAGTCCGGTTCTCGTCCTGCGCGCGCATAAACGCCAGCCCGCAGTTTTTTCAGCCAGCCACTTTGCGCGTATTTATAGGCCAGAGAAGGCGATATGTTGTTCCGGGTTAGCCAGGATTGCAAAACCAGGCTTCCTGGAGAGGTGTTTTGCAACAGCCAGTTTATTTTTGATGGCATAGATCAACTCAGAGTGTAACTATAATAAAAAAAGTAAACTATCTGGGGAGTGAAAAGTCAACGTACAGTGTTTTTCACAGCATAAATGTTGCCAGCGAAAGTTATTGATAGCCTGCTGGTAAATCCTGAACAGATTGTTTCAGTCAGGCTGTAAATGATTGCATCACGTGTATTTTTTGATAGATCTGCCCGTAATCGATACTGTCAGCCGAATCCCTGCCGCCGCTGCTTTAGACACATACTCTGGTACAAGAAAAATCGGCTCTGCCAGCCACATCAGTCCCTTCACTATCAAGCGGGATCGAGCGGGATCGAATGATAAGCCTGGCGTGGTACCTGGACCCATGGTTTTCGCTGAATCGCCCTAAGCCGCGACTATCAGTCCGTCAATAAATCCGACAACTAATCCTGGCGAAAGTATTCCAGGGTGAACTCACCGTGCAGTGGCGGCTGTAGACCCTGAATAAATCAGCGGAGAAAACAGCGCTGCCGCGTTGCTGGAGAAAATTAAATCCGAACGTACAGTCTGAACAGGTAAAAAGGCCCGCGTAGAAAATCCTGGTTATTATTTTAGTGCGGGCCTTGCCGGTGCGCGCCTTATTATTTACCGCCAGATAAATATTAATATTTATATTCAAATGATTTTATAAAAAAATTATTTCACGCTGCTTTCAGCTGGACTTTTTGTCGCTTTACTGATGATGTATACAGGTATTTAGCGCGGTGCGAATGTGCGCCAACACACCCGCGCCGCTAATCACAATCACTATTTATAGGGAATAGTAATCATGACTGACGCCCATTCTATTGCACAACTGTCGGAACCAGAAGTCTCGCCTTCAAATAACCGCCAGCTGACGGTTGGCTACGCGAGCCGCTATCCGGATTACAGCCGGATTCCCGCCATCACTATGAAAGGACAATGGCTGGAAGCAGCCGGCTTTGTCACTGGCACAGCCGTAGAGGTAAAGGTAATGGAAGGCTGTATTGTGCTCACTGCCCGGCAGGAGATCGAACTAGTGCAGTCGCTGCGCCAGGTGTGCAAGCTGTCGGCGCGGAAACAAAAGCAGGTTCAGGAGTTTATTCAGGTTATATCCGGTAAACGGAAAGTCGTTTGAATGGAAAGCCGTTCCCGAGATCACATCGGGAGCAGTTAAATATCAAGGTGAATAATGTAGAGCGAGGGAATTTCAGGCTGCATTTTCGCGGCGCCGCTCGGCGTGTCTTTAGGCTACATCACTTTACAACACCGAACTGATTTCATGGCTATCCGGCAGACATTACTCTATACCTCACAGGTAAAATTACGTAACGGGCTAATGTCTTTTGCACAATTGAGTTGGTGTTAAATGGAAGCGAAACGTGTCCCGGCAAGGGATGGAATCCTTATCGCCGTCACCTTGCTCGTAATAACTTTCCTTCTGGTAAAGCCATCAGATCAATCTACAGAGGGAGAGCAGAATTTTTGGACAGCGTTAGCAAAGCTATACAATCAACGCGATATTGAAGGTCTGTGGGGGTTACGCTAATAGTCATCAGAACAGTGGTAACCCTCAACGGTTATCAGATCATAGTCAGAGTGATTGAGAAGAAGATGAATAAAAAAAACGAATTTTATAATAAGTGAAGTGGTTTTTTTCCCCTCGCATTGCCATAAAGTCGTAACAGGGAAGGAGCGTTTAACATGAAAAACAAAATATTGCTGGGTGTCGTATTTCTCTTAACGGGATGTCCTGGGCCTGGCGATCGAATGGTGGGGCGCGTATCTACAACGGCGTTTCTCAAAGACAATCGAGTTTGTGTAGTGTCGCCACTGGAGCCACAAGAAAGTATCACTGCCATTCAAATCAACAGCGATAAAAGTGACTCCTTTCACAGGGTTTTTGATGACAAGCCTGTTTATGTTCCAAAAGGTGAGTGCCTTCCTGTGTTCGGATTTAAATTCACAACGGGAGAACGATACTATTTCGCCTATGAGGTTCAATCTGCTAAGTCAGTTTCGCATCTAGTCACAGCTGATTTCTCTTATCACAAAGAATAAGAAGGCGGAGCGCCCGCTTTGTTGCCCAAACCGGCATGCAGCACACCTGGAATATTAATCAATGGTAAGCAGGCTAATGAAACAGCTTCCCGGCTGGACTGTCTGAAAAATCATCTATACCATTCACGAGCAAACTACATAAGGAGATGTAAGTATGAGCACCCGAAGAGAAATTAAGGATGGGGCATCCTTTGACGTACTCGACAGAGGCATAGTTTACACCGAGGTGTTGGGCTGGATTGATATGGGCCATGCCCGTGGCAATGACGTGGCTGCGTTGAGGCGTCAGTTCGCTGAAGGTGAGCGTAGCAGCAAGCCATCTTATCCAGTCATGTACCGGCAGGATATGGGCGTTTTTAAGTTCAAATCGCGGTTTGGCGTCGGGAAGTTTTCTCACTGGGAAATCAAGCGAGGCCGGGACACCGATGAGATTAACAGAATCATGCTGGCGATGATGATGAACACCGCATCCAGATTCGAAAGCCTGCAAAGTCTGCGTTCATTCTCATGGTATACAGACAGCGGTTTCAGTGGTGAGGATTTGGTTTCCGATCTGTTTGGTTTTTATCGGGCTATCATACCGGGTCGATATGGCTATCGTCTCAAGCCAGTCAGCTATGATTCAGCTGTTCGGCGCTGGGACTACTATGGGGCTATCGGTTCCCATAAAAATCATGGATTCCGTCCGATTCTTTTTCCCGACCCGGATGATAAATGCCTGCGACATCAGCCGTATAAAGTATATCTTCCGCATTTTATGACCTGGCTCAGGCCGTGGAACGATTTCACATCTGGAATTGTTAAGGTCGTTACCAATGATGGGACATCACTCTCATTCATGGGGACGAAGCAATGAAAAACCTGTTTAAGTGGTCCGCGCTTATGGTTGCTACCGTGCTTATTTGTGGCGGTCTGTTTGTCTGGTTTGTTGCAGCGTGCTCAAATGAGGCGACTGTTTACACACAACACGATTTTTTTAAATACCATACACTGACAGACTCAGATATCGAAAAAGCACCACGTATAACGGACGAGTTCTATTTCGAGTCGCACCCTGGTGACGGTTATTCTCCTACAAATAGCATCGTATTTAAAGGAGCTGCAGATACTGCATCGCTGCGCGCTTATCTCGAAAAGCTGGGATACGTGAAGCAAAAGCGCAGTCTGGGTGAGAAGGAAATATGGGCAAGGCCTGATCAGTTGGATGGGGATCAGTTCTATCTATACTTTAATCCCATAACCCGTGAGGTTGAGCTGACCAAGGTTCTGAATAATTGAGTCGCCGAGGTTACGACTTTGAAAAACATTAACATAGCCGGACTGGATAGCCTTATCGCCATCTATTTTGGACAGGATTATGACCTGTTCGGTAGTGGTGAAAGTGTAGATGCTCAAATCAACGCATGGATTGCAGATTCTACTCCCGCCTCCCGGCATGGCTTGATAGGTGATATTGAACAATTTATGAGGGAGACTGACAATCTGGAGCAGGATTTCGAAAGCTGCTATGGCGCGGAATTTTCTACAGATTTATGGGAAACGACGCCTGCAGAATTCCTGAAGCTTTTGAAGCAAAAGGTGAGTGCATCTCTTTCTGAATGCTGATTTGCCATTCAGCTAAACACTTCCCTAATACAAACCCTTGCTGATGAGGTTATACCTGCATTGAGTCTCCTGAGCGGACGGAATCCACTAAACGAGAAATGGTTATGGCGATGCCGGTCTCTGCCGCTGGTCATCGCGCTGCTGCTGACAGGATGCGCCCGCTCTGACGCGTTGTGGACGGTCACGCATAATCTCTGCATGAATAACTATCACTACCGTCGCGATCCGGCTCCCTGCCAGCAAGTCTATCTTCCGCAGGACGCCACACAGGGCTACAGCATCATCCAGAATCCCCGCCACAAGCTGCACTTTATTTTGGTGCCCACGGTGGCGATGTCCGGCATTGAGAGCATTGCGCTGACGCGCCCCGGACGTCCCGATTATTTCGGTTACGCCTGGTTGATGCGTTATCGTCTGATGGCGGCTTATGGGGCTGAAGTGCCGGAGGAGCGGCTCGGCATGGCGCTGAACTCCGCTTATGGCCGCAGCCAGAATCAACTGCATATTCATCTGACCTGCCTGCGGGAGGATGTCTATCGCCAGCTTCAGGCCGAGCGCCCCTATATTAATAATGACTGGCGACCCTTGCCCGACCGTTTGCTGAATCATACCTATTATGCCCGTCGCGTGATGCAGCCGACGGCGATGGGGATCTATCCTGTCACTTCTATAGCGCGCCATTTCCATCTATCGCCGCCGCAGCTGGCGGAATCGGGTGTGGCGCTCATCCCGGCGACGTTCTCGGGAGAAAAAGGGTTTATCCTGCTCACCACCCGGCGCGGCTGGGATAAGGGCAATCGGGCGTCCGTTGAGTCGCTACTGGATAAACGCTGCACTATTCTTTCAACGCCGCCGGCTGACGTTTCAGTCAGGGAGTAACCAATCTTCATCACCCTGAACCTTCAACCAACCCAACCGCACTGCTGTAATTAAGCCCTCTGATAGCATGAACCCGGCTGAAGAGGACGAGATCACCCGCGCAGAAAAACCAGCTCATGGCTCACGCATGAATAAAGACCAGCGGCCCCGCGCGCTGCCAGTGGCATCCTGTCATGCACACGCTGTAAACCCTCCCTTTTTTAAACAGAGTCATCGACAGCGGAAAACTTCTGGTAGAATACCGATAAAATGAAACAGTGTTTCATTTATTGAAAGTCATCGGAGGCAATATGTCCAAAAATGCAGCATTACTCCTGGCCACAGGATTTGAAGAAGCAGAAGCGTTTATTACTCTCGATATCCTCAGCCGGCTTGGCATCAAAGTCACCACCGTTGCCTGTCAGCCTCAGCGCGAGATCGTCAGCTACCACGGTGCCGTCATTAAAGCAGATACGCTGATTGAAGAATTAGCGGACGCACATTTATTCGATGCGCTGATCATGCCAGGCGGGCCTGAGGGTTCTAAGAATCTGGCCGCCAGCTCTGCTGTTACTGCTTTAATTCAGCGACATGATGACGCCGGCATGTTGATTGCCCCTATCTGCTCTGCCGCCGCCCGGGTGCTGGGTGGCAATAACCTTCTGAAAGGCCGTCGCTATACCTGTTCAGGCGAGCTGGGGCTGGAGGTCAAAGATGGCGAGTATGTAATGGAGGATGTGGTGGAGGATGGCAATCTGCTCAGTGGCCGGGGGCTGGGTGTCGCCTTCGATTTTGCATTAACGCTGGCTCAGCGTCTCACCGGTAATAAAGGCGCGGTCGATTTCCAGGCTGAACACATTTATTACCGTCCGTGGCTGAAGAGGTCGCTTCGCTAAACGCCCCTGAATTTTAGTCAGCCGCACAGAGCGCTGAGTGTTGTGATAGCAGCAAAAGAGACACCGAATCCTCAGTGTCTCTTTGAATCGCAGCCGTGTTCCACTAGTCATTGGCGACTGGCTTACCGATACAGCGCCGCTTTCCCCACCGAATTAAACAGCGCCATCTTCGCCGCGACCACTTCACCTGCCGCCTGCATCGGTTTAACGAAGAGTGAATTAGGCTCGTGTCCACCCTGTTTCAGTTCCTGTTCCAGCGCCACGAAGAAAGCCTTCTTCATATCGCTGGAGATATTGATTTTACCGACGCCATAAAGAATGGATTCCGCGACCTCGCTGTCTTTGTTGCCTGACCCGCCATGCAGCACCAGCGGGATATCCACCACCTTACGGATCTGCTGCAGACGTTCGATATCCAGCTTCGGCTGCTTCCCTTTGGGATAGAGGCCATGCGAGGTGCCGATGGCGACGGCCAGCGTATCGGTGCCGGTCTCGCGCACAAAGGTCTCCGCCTGCTGCGGATCGGTATAGAGAATCTCGTTACTGCCGCCTTCACCGCTGCCTTCCGCCACACCGATGGTGCCCAGCTCCGCTTCCACGGAAACATTAATCGTGTGCGCTATCTCGACAATCTTCTTCGTCAGCGCAATGTTCTGCTCAAAAGGATGAGACGAGGCGTCAATCATTACAGAGGTAAAACCGGCGTAGATCGCTTTCATCACCTCTTCCAGCGAGCGGCCATGGTCCAGATGGATCACCACCGGCACCCGCGCCTGAATCGCCAGCGTCCGCAGATAACCGATAAACTCCGGGCCGGTGAAGGCCATCTCCTCAGGATGGATCTCCAGAATCAGCGGTGAATCCAGCCGCTCGGCAGTCTCAACCGCCACCCGTCCAAACTCCGCGCTGGCGATGTTGAATGCACCGACACCAAACTGATGACGCTGGGCAACGCTGAGCAGGTCTTTCATGTTGTAAAGCATAGGTTTTATCCTTGTTTTGCAGGAACAGAGAGATCTTTTTTCAGGAACATCAGGATCAGCGCCGTCAGTAAACTGCCTGCGGCAATTGCAAACAGATAACCCATGACATTGCTGATCACGTTAGGAATGAAGATGACGAAAATGCCGCCGTGCGGGGCGCTGGAAGCACAGCCCAGCATCATCGACAGGGCGCCCGCTAAGCCGGAACCTGCCACAATGGCCGGGATGACGCGCAGTGGATCGGCGACCGCATAGGGGATCGCGCCTTCGGTAATAAACGACAGGCCGAGGATGTAAGTGACTTTGCCGGTTTCACGCTCCTGCTCTGTGAATTTGCGGCGGAAGAGGGTGGTTGCCAGCGCGATGCCCAGCGGCGGCACCATGCCCGACGCCATACAGGCGGCAATCGGTCCATAGATGCCGCTCGACATCAGGCCAATCGCAAACATACAGACGGTTTTGTTCAGCGGGCCGCCCATATCGAAGGCCACCATCATGCCGAACAGCAGACCGAGGAGGGCGGCGTTAGCGTTACCCAGAGAACTCAGGAAGTCGGTCAGCCAGCCGAGCAGCATTTTGATCGGCTCACCAATCAGCAGCGCCATCAGTGCACCGGTCAGCAGCACACTCAGCAGCGGCACAATCAAAATGGGTTTCAGGCCGGCGACCGCTTTAGGCAGATGAATATGGCTATTGATCAACAGCGTGATGTATCCGGCCAGGAATCCCGCAATCAGTGCGCCGAGGAAGCCGGAGCCGGTGTGGATTGCCATCATCCCGCCCACTGCGCCCGCCACGATGCCCGCTTTGCCGCTGATAGACTGGCTGATGCCCAGTGCCAGAATCGGCAGCATCAGGGCAAAGGCCGAACCGCCGCCGATATCAGAGAGCATCTTCGCTATCGGGCTGAAATTCGCGTCCCCTGGTGTGGCCGCGGTAATCCCGAATGAAAAGCTCAGAGCGATCAGAATGCCGCCCGCCACGACAAATGGAATCATCAGGTTCACACCGGTGATGAGGTGCACATAAATCTCAGACATCCAGGAGCGGGAACCTGACGTTTCACGGGCACTGTTAGCCGGTTCAGACGCATTCGTCGGCGATGCTGAATCCACCAGGCGAGGAGCCAGCTCGCCGTTCACGATGGCGTTTAACAGGCCTTCGGCATCTTTTGCGGCTCGGGTAACGGGCACCTCAATCACGTTTTTGTGCTGGAAGCGCGCCATCTCTACTTTCTTATCCGCGGCAATTAGCACCACGTCGGCCCGATGAATATCGTCTTCGCTGAAAATATATTCGCTTTCAATCGCGCCCTGAGTTTCAACTAATACATTCAGGCCCAGTTTTTTAGCCGCTTTTTTTAGATTACTTTCGGCAAGGTAGGTGTGGGCGACACCTGTAGGACAGGCGGTAATGGCAATAATGTTCATAAACGTTCTCCAGTGAAAATTTTATATTTATGTTTTTCGGTCTGAAGGGATGGCTACAACCTGGAATACCTCCTTAAGCTTTTTATCTCATTACATTCTCTGATTTATTCAGGCTCCCGAGCGGGATAACAGTAAATGAAACATCTCTTCACGATGCGCGACAGTCAGTAACTGTTCAACGACATCTTCATCGCCCAGCGCAATGGATATTCTGGCGAGCATTTTGATATGGCCGACATCTTTATCAGACTCTTTTACCGCGAAAAGAATCACTAAACGAACATTGGTGCCGTCAATGGTTTCCCATGGAATATCACGGCGTAAACGGCCCACGGCAATCCGGGTTTTTGCGACGGCAGCGGATTTACCGTGCGGAATCGCAATATGATTTTCAAATCCGGTAGAGCCTAATTCTTCACGCAGATAAACATCCTTCAGAAACGCAGCTTTATCCGTGACCGCGCCGGTCTGGCAGAGCAGGTCAGTCAGCTGAGAAATAATCTGCTCTTTCGTCTGGCAATCGACATCGAGAATAATGCACTCTTCTTTCAGCACTTCATTAATCGCCACGGCTGTTGTCATGTTACTTCTCCATTATTAATTAATTGAATTCGATACCAGACACTCTGTGACTCTTGCGATATCTTTCGCCGAAAACAGGGCTGAAACATAAACCACCGGTTTTTCCAGCGGCTCCAGCCGGATGGTAGAGATCACCACATCACACTCATGACGTTTCAGGGAGTCCGCTATATTTTTTCCAGGTACGATGTCGATGATCTTCCAGTCGGGAAAGGCGCGGATAATCCGCCCGTAAAGCAGCTGCGACGTGCCCAGACCGCTGGAGCAGACCAGCAGTACCCGCTTAACTTTGATGCTGTTTTCGATGGCCGCCTGAATATGCACCGTCAGGTACGCCACCTCATCGTCACTGATTTCATCCAGGCTGTACTCCTGCGTCAGTTGGTTGATCACCGCTTTAACGGCGGCAAACACCGTTCCCAGCTCGGTCTGGATATCATGCAGCAGCGGATTTTTAATCCGTATCCGATATCTCAGACGGTTCAGCATCGGCTTGATATGCGAGGACAAGGACGCCTGCAGGTTCTGGTCGGTCGTGATTTCAATGTTGATGCGCTGCGCCACCCGGCTAATCAGCGCCTGTGCAAAGCGGGTTTCACGTTCCGAAATCAGCGACTTATCCTGTAGTGGCACTTCACCGCCCGCTTTACCGGAGGAGACAAGATATTGATAGATAGAGTGAGACTCCTCAGCCACCAGCACCGTGTTACAGGCGGTCTCGATGCGCTCTACCACCGCCAGCGAAACCTGCCAGGCGTGATGATCGCTGACCCTGCTCATGGTCACTGCTCGCGCGTCGGTCCTGGGCATCGGCGAGTGACTGTGGTGAATCAGCACCAGAATGTGGGTAAACAAATTAATGTAGTAAGGATCGCTAATCGTATAGTGCAGTTGCTGTTCAATAAAATTGATGAGTTGCAGGGTAAAATGGACAGCCTGCTGACCAAATTTCTCTGAAAGCTCCTGCAGCGTGCTTTCATCCAGGCGGCTTTCCATCATGTCCTGACGGTTATAAATCGATTTTAATACCAGCGCTTTCATCGCCATGCGAATATTCTGGTCACTGCCTTTAATACTGGTGCCGACGCGACTTTTCAATAACGTTAAATTAAACTGATGCAACCAGACTTCCAGTGTTTTTAAATCATTCACTATCGACGCACGGCTGATAAAGTATTTATCCGCGAGCTCGCTAATGGATGAACTTTTTGGTGAAAGCATTAATAAATCCGATGCTATTTTTAGCATTCTGAAGTTGCTGCTGAAATCATCCACCTCGGTTGAAAAAATCCGGCGCGCAGCTATTTCTGCCTGGGCATCAGAGAATTTAATTGTGATCCCTCTCCCACTTTTTCCGCTGATATTGATCCCCAAGTCAGCCAGTTTTTCATTAATGTCAGCGATGTCGCGGCGTAAGGTTCGGCTGGTGATGGCTGTTTTTTCAGAAATAAATTGCAGGCTCACGTAACTGTTATGAGAAATAAGCTGTCGCATAATCGTCAGTTGCCGCTCAGTCAGCGCCTTCATCATCATCAGGTTCCGCTTAATTTGTTATTCGAGGTGTCAGTTATCATCTAAACAAAGGCCCTCAGCCATGTAAATATTAAAACATGGCCACAACAGAGTGGGCCGGCTGACCACCTGAAGGGGTATTTTTGAAATAATTCGGGTGGGGTGAAAAATGTGAGGGAAGAGATTGGGAGGGTTTTGCAGGCTAATCGGCAGCCAGTCTGGGACATACCAGTTGCCAAAAAAAGCCCGGCTTACGCCGGGCCAGAGTTTATCTTTACACCATCTTCAAACGCTGTAGTCGTTTCTCGCGGCGAATCTTGCGTTCTTCCATCACCGCAACCAACGCCATCAGGCAGATACAGGCGATAGCGGCGATATCCAGTGCGGCGAACGTGCCAGCCCAGCCGGTCAGGCCAAATATCGGTGTGCCGTCAGCGATCATCCCAAGACCTAACTTAGCAAAGCTGTCACCAATCAGGTAAGCGAAAGTGCCTTTGATCCCATCCGCTGCGCCAATCGCTTTTTTCGGCACAAAGCCGACCGCGGCAACGCCGATTAACAACTGTGGGCCAAAGACCAGAAAGCCCAGTGCGAACAGCGAGGCCAGATAGACATACTGGTTGCTGGCATGCTGATAGATCCCGAGCGTGGCGATAATCAACGCCAGTGCGACGCAGGCCACCAGCGCACGACGGCCATTGGCCAGATCGGATAGCCAGCCCCACATCAGCGTACCCACCAGTGCACCCACTTCAAACAGGGTAAAGCCCTGAATCGCCACCTCTTTAGAGAGCTTCAGCTCCTGGAAGGCGTAAACCGTTGACCACTGATCGATCCCGATGCGCACCACATAGAGGAAGATGTTTGCGAAGCAGAGCAGCCAGATCACCTTGTTCTTCAGTACGTACTCGACAAAGATCTGCCATTTGGTCATCGACTCATCTTCAGCTTCTTTATCCTCATCGCTTAGCTCTTCGTCAAACAGCTCTTCGGCCTTGCCCAGGCCATAAGACTCCGGGGAATCGCTGCCGTAGCGCAGGCCGATAAAACCAACAATCAGCGCGATAATAGACGGGAAGATAAACATCCCAATCACATGGCCGTTGAACAGCACATTGGCACCAAACAGCGCCACGCCTGCCGCACCGGCACCGCCGAGGTTGTGGGAGATATTCCACATCCCCAGATAGGTGCCACGCTTGCGGCGCGGCGTCCACTTCGTGATGGTGGAGTAGCTACAGGAGCCGCCGGTACTCTGGAAGAATCCGCTTAAAGCATAAAAGGCGATCATCAGGAACAGGCTGACGGAACCTGTGCCCATGCTGGCGCTGAAACCCAGCATACAGATGGCCGAAAGAATCAGCATAAACGGCAGGAACTGCTTGGTGTTTTTGCCGTCAGCATAATAAGAGACCAGGGTTTTCCCGACGCCATAGGTGATGGAGAAACCCAGACCGATCATCCCCAGCTGCGTCATGCTCAGTCCGTAGGTGGTGATCATATCGTTCTGCGCGATATTGAAGTTTTTGCGGATTAGATACATGGTCAGGTAGCCGATAAAGACCACCAGATAGGACTGCATAAACGGCTTGAACCACATCTTGCGCCGCAGTTCGATTGGCAGATCCAGCGTTGGTCTGCGCACCTGTTTGAGGAATGCCAGCATGTAAGGGGATTCTCCTGGTTGGAATAGCTGCAATGGGCAGCTAATGGCTGGCATTGTAAAAACTTGCCGCCAGACAGGCCTGAGACAGCATCCAGGCGAAACCAGGAAAATTTCTTAGTTTTGCCCCACCTTGGGCAAAAAGGAGAGGCGTATCACGCTTCAGGCAGGGATCTCGGCGCCTGAGCATTTAAAAACGGCAACAGCAGCAGGGCGGATATCCCCGCCGCCGTGGCAATCACCGCAAAGAAGCCGCTCCAGTGCCAGACGTCGATTACCCACGCCAGCGGCCAGCCGGAGAGTGACGCGCCGAGATAGGCGAAAAGACCGACGAAGCCGGTTGCCGCGCCCGCCGCCTCTTTATGCGAACACTCGGCAGCCGCCATGCCGATCAGCATCTGCGGGCCGAAGACGAAGAAACCGGTAGTAAAAAAGCAGGCGGCCTGCATCACGTAACTGGTAAAGGGCATCAGCCACAGTGAGCCGACGGAAAGCAAAATCCCGGCTGCAAAAATCAGGTTCATGGGGCCACGGTTGCCATTAAACAGCTTGTCCGAGCCCCATCCCGCGACCAGCGCGCCTATCACACCGCCCAGCTCAAACAGGGTGACTACCGAGTTGGCCGTCACCAGATCCACCCCCAGCGTGTCGGAGATGTAAAGATTCCCCCAGTCATTGAGCGCGGCGCGAACCACATAGACCAGCACGTAACACAATGACAGCAGCCAGATATAGGGATTGAAAAGCACGTAGCGGGTCAGGATCGCTTTGCGACTCAGACCTGCGCCTTCCTGCTGCTGCGCCATCTCCATCTCATCCTGTCGCCAGTCGCCTACAGTGGGCAGGCCGACAGTCTGAGGCCGGTCGCGCAGACGCCAGCAGAGAAACAGTCCGGCGAGTATCGCTAAACTGCCCGCAATCATCATCCCGGTTCGCCAGCCATAGTGCAATGCCACCGCGCCGATAACGATCGGGATAACCGCACCGCCAACGTTGTGCGCGGTGTTCCATAATGCCCACCAGCCGCCGCGCTCGTTACGCGAATACCAGTTGGTCAGCAGGCGCGCGCAGACCGGCGCGCCCCAGCCCTGGAAAAAGGCGTTGATGGTCCACAGCAGCGCAAAAGCCCATAGCGAGGTGGAGAAGCCAAACAGGATATTGACCACGCCGGTAGCGATCAGCCCCAGTCCCATAAAATAGCGGGCATTGGAGCGGTCACTGACGATACCGGAGAAGAACTTCGACAGGCCATAAGTGATGTAAAACAGCGTCGCCAGCAGGCCGATATCGGTTCGCATCATCACACCGCTGGCGATCACTTCAGGTGCTGCCGCGTTGAAGCTTTTGCGGGTAAAGTAGAACAGGGCATAGCCGATCCAGATGGTTGACATGATGTGCCGTCGCCAGTAGCGATAGCGGCTATCAATCTCACCTTTGTCCTGCAGCGGGGCGGCGTTAGCGGGCGTTTTCAGAAAGTTAAACACGGTGATTCCTCAGGCCGAACGCAGCGGCAGATGCACGCTGACGCGGGTTCCATGGGTGCAGGAGATCGTCAGGGAGCCGCCCAGCGCACTCACGCGTTCGCGCATCCCGACCAGACCAAAGCTTTGCTGACCGGAACCTGGCGGCAGACCGCAGCCATCATCTTCAATCACCAGCAAAACGCGACCCTCCTGTTGCCAGCCTTTCAGCATCACGGCGCTGGCGCTGGCGTGTTTTACAATGTTGTTCAGCCCCTCCTGACAGACGCGAAACAGCGTGACACGCTGCGCTTCGCTCAGCAGCGTCTCATCAATACGCCACTCAAGGTGACTGACGATGCCGCAATCCTCCAGCTCCATCTCACGCATCAGGGAGCGGACTGCCTGTTCAAGTGACAGGTCATCTAACTGGCGGGGTCGCAGACGTCCCAGCAGTCGCCGCACTGAATCGTAGACACCGAGTGAGAGCTGCTCAATATGGACGCCGCTCTGGATCACCCGGCCATTATCCGGCGCAAGGCGCTGCACAATGCCCGCCTGGGTGCGGATTGCCGTAATCGTCTGACCGATATCATCGTGCAGTTCGCGCGCCACCTCCTGGCGTACGTTCTCTTCTGTTTCGACCAGCCGTTCCGCCAGCAGCCGGTTGCGCGCCAGCTCGCTCTGCAGCGACTGATTCAACTCGCGCAGCCGCTGGATACCCGCACCCAGCAGCAGTCCGGTCAGACTTTGGGCCAGTAGTGAGAGGAGAAGATCGACCGGATGATCGTGCCAGGTCTGGCTGGCGATCAGCGCGATTGCATTCATCAGCGTCGCGATCAGCGCACCCTGCCAGCCGTAGTGCCAGGCCAGAGCAATAATCGGCAGTGCCAGACAGAATGGCGTAAAGCGCGACAGTTCAGCGGGCAGGCCAAGCTGCAACCAGAGACTGATGACAAACAGCAGCAGATACCAGATAAGATGCCGGGCGCGCCAGTTGACCGGGTGTGAGACCAGCGACGGCCCCAGCGGCTGCCAGCGGGTGCTGGTGAGATAGTGCCAGATGACCAGGCAGGTCGGGGCCAGCGTCAGACCACCGGTGAGCGTCAGTAGCAGGGCGTTCAGCATCTCCTGCTGTCCCGCCCACGCCAGAGATTGCAGCAGCGCTGCGGCGATCAGTGCCGCACCCTGGCTCAGCAGCGTGCGCCAGTCACGCTGATGGCGGTAATGGGAGATCAGCGCCACTGGCAGCAGCGTCAGTACACTGCCCGCCATTAACAGCGGCAGATGCGCCAGCGCGACCACCTTCGCCAGCCAGACCAGCATGATCCACTCAGCTGCCAGCAGCACCGGCCAGTAAGCGCGTGGACATTGCAGCATCAGCCCCAGACGCAGGCCAAACGGGAATAGCAGCACCGCCAGTTCCGGGCGTTCCACCAGATGCAGGCTGATACTCCACAGGCAGAACCAGGCCGCCGAAAAGATAAAAAAGCTGGCGACAACGGAGATCAGCCGCGAAACAAAAGGACTCATTGCCAGCCATCAAACATGCGGCGCGCCAGCTCCACATCATTGCTGACGCCGAGCTTCTCCATCAGATTCGCGCGATGGACATGTACGGTTTTCGGTGACAGCGCCAGCTCAACGGCAATTTCCTTAACCGCCATGCCCTGTGAGAGTTTTTCCGCCACCTGACGTTCACGTCGGGTAAGCGGGTCCTGCCGACCAGCGGCCAGCTTGATCGCAATCTCTGGCGTCAGATAACAGCCGCCTGTGGAGACCGTGCGCACCGCCGCGATCAGCTCATCGGGACGACAGCGTTTAGAGAGAAATCCGCGCGCACCGGCATTAAGTGCCTGTTCCACCAGAGCCGGACTGTCATGGACTGAAAGCATGATGGTGGCCAGGCCCGTCGGCAGCTTGCTCAGCAGCGCCAGCCCGGAGAGATCCGGCATCGAAATATCGCAAATACAGACCTGAACGCCACAGCCCGGTAAACCTGCCAGTGCCTCACGGCCAGAACCAAATTCCGCGACAACCTGGAAATCTGATTCCAGGGCCAGCAACTGGGCAAAGCCGGAGCGGACGATAAGGTGATCGTCAATAAGCGCGATGGTGATCATGTCTCTTCCTGGCGGGTAAAATCGCGCTTACCTTAGCGATAAGCACGAAGCTGTTCAAGTCTTGAGCAGTCTATTCAGGTAAGGGGATGGGTAGAATGATGCAGGTCAAACTGTCGTGGATGGTCAGATAAAGCCTGCCGGGCCGAATAGCCGCCCGGCAGATCGTGAGGCTAAGCAGTCGATCAATGCAGACAGCACTGCTTATATTTTTTGCCGCTGCCGCACGGGCAGGGATCGTTGCGGCCAGGCAGTTTCTCTGCCGCGACCGGTTTCTGAGGCACGGGAATCGCTTCCGGCTGAGAGATCCAGTGATCGTGCAGCGCCAGGGCGGCAGGGCGGATCGCCTCAATGCTGGCTTCCATTTCGTCTGGCGTCATGGCGTCGATCTTTTCGAGATTCTCTTCCACGCCGTGCAGAGCGATAGCGTCCAGCGCAGGCTGCAGATCCGCAGGCAGGGCAGACCAGTCGGTCAGCGCGACACCGCGCATGTAACCGAAGCACCACTCTTCCACCACGGTAAATTCCAGACCTTCCATCTCGCGGATGCCAAACAGCGGTTCAAACTGCTCCGGGAACTCAGATAAACGATCAGCCACATCATTCATATGCTGGAAGCACAGCGACATAAAGCGCGTCATTTCACGCTCGTTGCTCCATTTTGGAATCTGCTTCTCGCCGCCCCAAAGGGCCACCAGCCACTGGCTGGGTTCAACGGTAGTGGGGCCGGAGAGAACGGCAGTCAGCAGGCCATCCAGCTCGGAGACATCAATAATCGACGCTTCGCTGCCATATTTTTCCAGCATATCTTCCAGCCATTGCAGCTCTTTCTCGGACAGTGGGCCTTCTTTCATGCGGTTGCCTCCCGGGCATGTGAAAATTTCAGCGCGGCGTTGAGCCTTAAAACCGCAGCAGTGTACACCCTTGTGGGCGTTCAACACAGCTAACCCTGTCCGGCGCTGGCATGAGGTTAAACCGCGTTTAACACCATTTTGACCCCATTATGCAGGCGATAGCCTGCTGCACTTTGTGGTACATTTTTGCGCTACAGAGAGGCTGCTGCGTAGTAAATAAAATTAACCTGATGATTATTAAATGAAAAATGGATTTTCCGGCAGCCAGGCTGTTGCGCTTTACCACAGACTGATTCCTCAGGCTGGTCAATGGCTCAGCAGATTAATGACGCAATTCCTGCCAGCCGTGGTTTTCCTGCTGGCGGGCTGTGGAACCCTGTCGCAAACCTCCGCGCCGGTAGGCGACCGCGTTTATCTGACGCACGCCACCTTTCACGAAAATGTCGATGACATCGTGCAGCACTACATGCAGCAGAAGCAGGTTCCCGGCATCAGCATTGCGGTGATTCATCGCGGCGGCCCGACCCGCTATTATCCTTTCGGCGTTACTGATGGGGCGCATCGCTATCCGATCACGCCCGATACCCTGTTTGCGCTGGGCTCGCTGAGTAAAGGCGTGACGGCTGAAGTGATTATCCAGCTGGTTGAACAGGGTAAGCTGCGCTGGAGTGACACGCTGGCCGACCTGCTACCGAAAGAGGTTCATCTTAGTGCTGATGCGCAGCGCATCACCCTGCTGCAACTGGTGACGCATACCTCAGGCCTGCCGCGTCAGGATATGGACCTGCCGATGCTGTTGCAGTTCGTGGGTTATCTGGGCACTGGCGAGAATTTCTATGGCAATCTCGACAGTGACAGACTGCTGACTTATCTGGCGGACTTCTCTGCACCTGCGGTACGCATGCCACACTACTCCAATCTCGGCTATGCGCTGCTCGGTTTTATCATACGCACCCGTTTTCATCAGGAGATTCAGACGCTGGCGTCACAGCTTATCTTTACCCCGCTAAAGATGAGTCAAAGCAGTTTTGTCCCGGAAACGCTGCCAGGCTATCCGCTGCGTGCGCTGGGCCATGCAGGCGATCAGCCAAAATTTATCCGCCGTGGCTCGCTGACGCCCGACTGGCATTTTCGCGGCAATATGGTGGCGGCGGCCAGTCTCTACAGTAATGCGCGTGACCTGAGTGCTTATTTGCGCGCACATCTTGATGCCACCGATGATACGGCGCGGGGTCGGGCGTTTATGGCGGTGAACCGCGCATGGTATCAGCAGGGTACGCAGGCGCAGAACATCGCCTGGGTTACCGACACGATTGAAGGTCAGCAGATCACCTATCAGGTGGGGTATATCGGCGGTTACGCCAGTTTTATCGGCTACGATAAACGTAACGGCAATGCGATCGTGGTGCTGCAGAACGGCTTTAACTGGAGCAACTATTTAGGCATTGCGTTGTTGGTCGATCTGGCAACTCAGGATAAAGTGGTCGCACAGTGATCCGTTACCTGAGCTGTGCGCAGTAAAGTGAATCGCGCTGTTTTGCCTTACACATAGCATTAGCGTACCGGAACTGAAGTGCGATAAATTTTAGCCTGACTGTCAAAATTCAACGTGGAAATCATTATGCGCAGGACTCAACGTGTACTTTTATCAATGGGATTACTGGTTGGCTCACTGAGCCTGATCCCCGCTGTACAGGCTGCTGGCGAAGCAACGGATAGCGTTCCGCCACCACCGCAGATTCAGCCTGCAAACCCTGGTGCCCAGCCCGCTACGCCTGATACGGGCAGCGCTCAGCCGGACACCGGTGCCGCGCAAAACCAGCCGCAGACCAGCTCACAATCTAATGATGGCATTACGCCGACGACGCCGACTTCTCCGGCACCGTCCAACGGCGCACGCCCTAATTACGAACTCAGCACCATCATCATCGACTACAAAGAGTACAAAATCGGTGACATCGTGCCAGAGAAGTACACCGATAAAACGTACACCATCACCGAGTGGCAAAAGCGTAATCTGCCCGCCCCGCAGGCAAATACCCACTGGGCCTATATCAACGCCAACTACATTCTTATTACCAATGACACCGGCAAAATCGTCATGGGTAAATCAGGCGATATCTTCTTCCGCGGTTAAATAAAATCAGCCGGTCGCAATGACCGGCTTTTTTTAGCTGAAACGCTCCGCACCAAAGCTCGCCAGCATCGGATGCTTCTCACCGCTTACGATCTCTTCCGCCAGTAATTCTCCGACAATCAGCGCCAGCGTTGCGCCCGAATGCGTGAACGCGACAAAACAGCCCGGCACCTTCTGCAGTTGGCCCAGCACCGGATCGCCATCACCGGGAATCGGCTTCAGGCCAATTTTCCAGCTCTGGACGCTGAGCGACTCGCTGCCACGTAATAGCCTGCTCGCTTCGTCCGCCAGCTTCGCCACCACCTGCTTATCAATATGGTAATCGCCTCCGGCCAGTGGCTGGATATCTTCCTCATACCAGTCATGATCCAGAGCGTAACGGTTGCCAGGGTTGGGCCGGATAGCGGCGCGTGGCGTGTTCAGCACCGCTTTGAGTTCATGTTGGCTTGGTTCAGTGATCACCAGCATTGAGACGGGCGATCCGTTGGGGATCGATACGCCCAGTGGTGCAACCACATCCGGTGTCCAGGGGCCGCAGGCGACTACCACCGCATCAGCCCGCAGTTCTCCCAGATCACTGCGGATGCCGCAGGCACGGCCATGCCCGGTGATCACACTGGTTTTACCGGCGTGCTCTATCACTTCACCCCCGCGCGCCCGGAACTGATTCACCAGATAATCGGTCAGGTGTGGCAGGCTGACCCAGCCTTCACCGGGATTGAATATCGCCTGTGACGGCAGCGCATCGGGATCGATCGTCGCATCTGCCTGCGCCACGGTATCCGCGGTTATTAGCTGTGAGTCGTAGCCGTGTGCTTTTTCATAGGCATGCCGCGCCTGCGTTCCGGCCTCATCGTCGCTAAACCAACAGACCCCGCCATCAAAACGCAGCCAGTCGAGGTCAGGATGCTGAGCAAATAAGGTGCGATAGCGATCAATGCCCGCCATACGCAGCGCGTGATAGGGCAAGGAGCGTTCACCCGCCGAGTTAAGCCACGACAGCGAGCGTCCCGATGCCCCGGAACAGAGCGCGGCTTCGGTCACCAGTGTGACGGTGGCACCGCGTTTTGTCAGCTCCAGCGCCGTCGACACACCGATGACGCCACCACCCAGTACCACCACGTTCATTTCAGTTTTTACTGCCATTATCAGGTTCCTTACTCAGTTACAGCACTTCAGAGAGAAAACGTTGCAGACGCGGTGACTGCGGTGCATCAAAAATGGCGCCCGGCGGCCCGGCTTCAACAATCTCGCCTTCATCCATAAACACCACCTGATCCGCCACTTTGCGCGCAAAGCCCATTTCATGTGTCACCACTACCATCGTCATGCCGCGACGACAGAGATCCGCCATCAGCGTCAGGACACCTTTCACCAGTTCGGGATCGAGCGCGGAGGTCGCCTCGTCAAACAGCATGACTTCGGGATCCATCGCCAGCGCACGGGCAATCGCGACACGCTGCTGCTGGCCGCCGGAGAGATCGCGTGGCCGGTGGTCTGCGCGCTGACCCAGCCCGACCTCTTCCAGCCGCTGACGCGCTATCGCCATCGCCTGCGCTTTGGGCAGGCCTTTGACCCGCCACGGGGCCAGCGCCACGTTCTCCAGCGCGCTGTGATCGGGGAAGAGATTGAAGTGTTGAAACACCATGCCAATCCGCAGCCGCAGCGTATCGGGCTTGTCGTGCAGCACGGATCGGTCAGCCAGCAGGACATCTCCCGATTGCGGCTCATGCAGTCGGTTGATGCCGCGCAGCAGTGTCGATTTACCTGAGCCGGATGGCCCGATGATGCAGGTGGTGCTGCCAGGCGCAACCCGCAGCGAGACCTTACGCAGCACCTCAATCGGGCCATAGGCCAGCGTCAGCTCGCGCAGCTCCAGGCTGGCACCGTGCCAGGTCGCGTCCGTTGTGCTGCTCAGGTTATTCATGGTTGCCTCCGATGCGGGGATGCGTGATCAGTGCGCCGCTGGGCGGCCTGACTTCATCCACCTCTTTTAAGCCGCTTTGCGGAACCGTCAGGCGACGGCGACCAGTGCGATAACGCACATCGACATAGTTGACCATGTGCGTCAGCGGTACGGTGATGATCAGATAGAACAGTCCGGCCAGCATCAGGGGCGAGAGATTGCCGGTGAGTACCGCCGCATCCTGACCCACGCGGAACAGCTCGCGCTGCTGGGTCATCAGGCCCAGTAGATAGACCAGCGAGGAATCTTTGATGATGGCGATAAACTGGTTAACGATGGCGGGCAGCACGCGGCGGATCCCCTGCGGGATCACCACCAGTCGCATTGCCCGTCCATAACTCATCCCCAGCGCGCGGCAGGCTTCCATCTGGCCGCGTTCAACACTCTGAATACCGGCGCGGAAAATCTCGCCCATATAGGCGCTGGCGATCAGGCTAAGCGCGAAGATCCCCAGTGGGTAGGGTGTCGGACCGAACAGCTGATAGCTGAATCGCGCCAGGCCCTGACCAATCAGAAGAATAGTTAGAATAGAGGGCAGACCTCGAAACAGATCGGTATAGAGCCGGGCAGGCAGTCGCAGCCAGCGTGAAGGCGAGATGCCCATCAGCGCCAGCAGAAGACCAAACAGCGTGCCGAGCAGCGTTGCCGCCAGCGAGATAATCACCGTGTTGACCAGTCCGGTGGCCAGCATCTGCGGCAGCACTTCCATCATTGATGGAAAATCAAAGAAGGTGCGGGAAAGAATGGTGAGCAAGTCCATCGCCGTCTCCATGCAGGGCGGGGGTTCCCCCGGTTAACTCAGGACGCGAACGTCCGCCTCTTTACTGGCCGCCAGGCAGATACTGTTTTGGCATCGGCGATCCGGGAAACCATTTCTCATAGAGCCGTTGCCAGGTGCCATCCTGCATGGCGGCTTTGATGGCCTTGTCCAGTGCGGCCTTGAAGGCGGGCTTGCCTTTGGCAATGGCAATGCCGGCCGGTGCATCAAACGAGGGGATGTCGGCGGCAGAGACCAGCCTGAAGCGTTCGGCATAGCTTTTTGCCGCCTCATAGTCGAGGAAGATGGCGTCTAACGTGCCGTTGTTGAGTGCGGAAACGGCGCTGTTGTTATCCGGGAAGCGGACAAGATCGGTCTGGGTGAAGTGTTCGACGGCATAGCTCTCCTGCAGCGTGCCCTGAACGACGCCAAGCCGGTGTTTCGCCAGGCCGGCGACATTCTTCACGCCGCTGTCAGCGCGGGTGAGAACGGTGAGAAATCCCGCCAGATAGCCGGTTGAAAAGTCGACCGTCTTTTCCCGCGCCGGGGTGATGCCGATAGCCGCCACCGCCGCGTCATACTGACCATTGGCCACTGCTGGCATAATCGCCGAGAAGTCTTGACCAATAAAATCGACCTTATCGATTCCGATTCGGTGGGCGACATTTCTGAAGAATTCGACGTCGAAGCCGGTGAACTGACCGCTGGCATCCGTGAAGGTATAGGGTTTGGAGTCGCCGACGCTGGCGATGCGTAGCTGGTCGGGTTCGATCAGCCCATAAGGATTGTTATCGCTGGCAGCCAGCGTACAGAACGAAAGTGAACAGAGTGCGAGCAGTGTGCCCAGCAGTTTGCCCCGGGGGGTTTGCGATTTCATAGCTCATCCGTTTTTGCAGGTTTAAACATCAGAGACTGTTGAGCCAGCGATTATAATTGAGACCGGTCTCAACACAGGTGGCACCTTAAGACATGGGCATTGTGAGACCGGTCTCAAGGGGTTACAATGAGTTTAAGCACAGCCTTTTTTCGGCGTCAATATTCCTGTCATCAACCTGTGATTCAAAATAATTATGACGAGTCAGAAACGGCAATCGAAAGCGCCTACCGTGGCGGATGTGGCACGCGCAGCAAAAGTCTCTAAAGCTCAGGCGGCGCGCGCGCTGGGAGGCTATGGGGCAGTCAGTGATGAAGTGCAGGAGCGGGTCAACAGCGCCGCCACCGCGCTGGGCTACCGTCTGAATGCTCTGGCCCGCAGCATGAACACAGGACGTTCCAATACCATTGGAGTGATTGTCGGCGATATCGAAAATCCCCACTTTGGCCTGGCGCTGCGCGGCATGGCCGATGTGGCGCGCACGGCCGGTTACCATCTGCTGCTCAGTAACAGCGATGAAAAGCTGCAGGCTGAGCAGGATGCGGTGCGGGTGATGCTGGAAAAGCGGGTTGACGGCATTATCGTTGCGCCCTGCTGTTCAGAGCACCATCTCAACAGTCACCTGACTCAGGTTCTGGAGGAGGGCAGAGCAGTGAAATTGTTTGATCGCGCTGTGAATGGCCTTAAAGTAGAGGCGATCTGCTGCGAATTTACTGATGTCGCCGCAGACGCCACCGCCCGGTTACTGGAGGCAGGCCACCGTTATATCGCCTATATCACCAGCATGGCATTGGCAACCGACTACAGCACGCCAGGCGATTTTGGCCTGACGCCAGTCGCCCAGCGCGTCGGCGGCATGATGCAGGCCTTTGCCGCCGCGGGTGTGGAATTTGATCCGACGCTGGTGAAAGTGAACGCGCTGGATGAAGTGGAAATCGCCCGTATCGTGGCCGAGCTGTGGCAGCGTCCGCAGCCGCCCACGGCGCTGGTGGCCTCTGACAGCGTGGTCGCGATGTGGCTGCTGCGTGAAGTGACGCAGCGCGGACTGCGAATCCCTGCCGATCTCTCATTTGTTATGTATGACAATTTTCCGTGGAGTGAGATTGTCACCCCGCCGCTGACGGTGGTGGCGCAGCCAGTCTATGAGATGGGCCGTGAAGCGGCACGACGCCTGATTGCAGAGATACGCGGCGAAGCCGTCGGGCCGATGCCGCGCTTTGATGCCCGTCTGATGATTCGCCAGTCGATTGCCGCACCGGCCAGCCTCATCAGCGCGAAATGATCACGTTAGCCGGGCCAGCCAAGTAATCGACTTAGCTGGCCTGTGGCTGCGGTAATCTGTGTGTCGCTACAGTTACCGTATCCAATAACCAGACCCTGCTGTGCCGGTTCGGTCAGATAGAAGGTCGAGAGGGCTGTGGGCGCGTAGCCAGCCTGAAGCAGTTTGCGGGTAATGGCGACGTCATCCCGATGAGGCTCGAGTGGCAGCACCAGATGCATACCGCTGTTACCGCCCAGCAACGAAATCGCCTGACCCGCAGCGCGCTGTAGTCCGGTTCGCAGCAATGCCTGTCGCTGACGATAGAGACGACGCATTTTGCCCAGATGGCGACGATAATCACCATTGAGAATAAAACGGGTCAGCGCCTGCTGCTCCAGACGGTTTCCGCCGCGCAGGATCTGATGCAGTGCCGGTCGAAGACGCTTGACCAGCGGCGCGGGCAGCACCATAAAACCGATACGCAGCGCAGGGAACAGGGTCTTGCTGAATGAGCCGAGGTAGATAACCGGGGCATTATCTGTCATGCCCTGCATCGCCATAATAGGCTCACCGTGGTAATGGAAGTCGCCATCATAATCATCTTCAATAATCCACGCCTGATGCTGTTGCGCAGCAGCAATCAGCGCCAAACGACGGGACGCACTCATTACTGCTCCGGTGGGATACTGATGGGTGGGCGTCGTGTAGATCAGACGGGGCGGGGTCTGTTCCCAGTGTATCGGCTGAGGGGCCAGCCCCTGGTGATCGGTGGAGATGGGGATCACGTTAAGTTCCCCGCCCTGCAGAGCCGCTTTGGCACTGCGATAACCCGGATCTTCAATCCAGCCATGGTCGCCCGGATTGCTTAGCAGGGCGACGCACAGCGTAAGCGCCTGCTGCACACCTTCGGTAATCACAATCTGTCCGGCATCACAACGTACACCGCGTGTGATCCGCAACTGTTGCGCCAGTACAGCACGCAGTTCGGGATCGCCGAGCGGATCGCCATAGCCGAGTAGCTGCGGTGGTGTGTGGTGCGTTACCTGACTCAGCGCTCGTCGCCATGCCGCCATCGGGAAATGGTTCAGGGCGGGTATGCCGGGACGCAGGGGTAGTGAGCCGGTGTCGGCCCACTGACTTAGATAAAAGGGATCCATCCGTTTTGCCAGCGGCCAGCTGGCTAACGTGTCGTCATCCGCCTGCCGGGCCGGCAAAGCCAGTGAGCTGATGCGGCTGCCTTGCCGATCGCTCATCAGATAGCCCTCTGCCTGCAGCTGTGTCCAGACGTTCAGCACGGTATTCCGCGAAACCTGCAGCTCATGTGCCAGCTGCCGTGTCGCCGGTAACACCGTGCCGGCAGCCAGTTGGCCTTGCAGAATGCCCTGTTTTATCCGCTGATAGAGTTGCTGTTGCAGCGTCGTACCGGCTGCCGATCGTAAGGGAGCCAGCAGTAATGGCGGGATCACCGATTTCATTGTCTCTTCTCGTGGATCTATCATTCTTCACGATAGTGGACCTTTTTAACCCACCAGGATAGTGGCAATCTGCGGCTATTATCTGCAGCCGGGAGGCGATATGTCACAACACCTGAATCAATACGGTCAGCCGGTCGGTCAGCCTTTACCAGACTGGCAAACCCGTCCATTACCGCAGCATCAGATTTTCACTGGGCAGGCGTGCCGGCTGGAGCCTTACAGCGTGGCACGGCATAGCGATGCCCTGTTTGAGGCGTGGTCGCAGGCTGAGGATGGGCGTGACTGGACTTACATGTTTATGGGGCCATTTAGTGACCGGCAGGCATTTCAGGATTATGCAAAGCAACTGGAGGCCAGTCGCGATCCACTGCATTTCGCGGTGATCGATCTTGCTACAGAGCAGGCGGTGGGCACTCTATCTTTAATGCGCATCCAGCCTGAACATGGCGTGATGGAGGTCGGGCATGTCGCTTTCTCACCCCGGCTGAAGCAGACCCGCATGGCAACGGAAGCGCATTTTTTGCTGATGCGTTATGCCTTTGAGACGCTAGGTTATCGCCGTTATGAATGGAAGTGCGACAGCTGTAATGCCCCTTCACGAAAAGCGGCGGCACGGCTTGGTTTCCGTTTTGAAGGCGAGTTCCGTCAGGCCATCGTCTATAAAGGGCGTTCGCGTGACACCAGCTGGTTCTCGATTATCGACAGCGAATGGCCACAGGTGAAAAAGGGGATGCAGCGCTGGCTGGCCGAAGATAACTTTACCGCCGACGGTCAGCAGCGCGAGAAGCTGGAAGCGCTGCGCGACAGGCCCTGATCGGGGAACTGACCCGGTGAAGTCAGACAGGATTTCAGGTGATGGGCCTCTGCGGGAATCCGCAGAGGCGTGACCAGAAAAATGGGCGTTATGACTGTGGCACGATTTTAATTTCAACCATACCAATGCCTAATTTGCGCGGATCCTGACCGGTGATATTGCCGGTGTTACTCAGTTGCGGCTCCGGTGGTGCAATCACCAGACGATGGCTGGCAGTTGGATTGTCAAAATGCAGGGTATGCGTCGAAACCTCTTCACCCAGCGACAGCAACTGTTGCTGGTCGCCGACCCTAACCGGAATGGCCCGGTGTGCGTTAGGGCCATACGCGCGCGCGGTGATCACCAGATCGAACTTTGCGGGCAGCGCATCGACATAGTCGATATGCACTTCTGGTGCGAGATTGGCGTTAGACCAGCGTCCCCAGATTTCTGGTCGTGAGATGCCGCTAAAGCTTTTAACACTCTCCGGTGCGCCGGGCACGTCGAGTCGAAAGCTGTCGGCGCTGTAGCGAATATTGTTATCTTCAATACGAAGCTGCGCCAGGTTCTGCTGGTAACGCGCATCGCTGACGGCGCCGTCCGGGAACTTCACTTTGCCTTTCCACTGCGCTTTATCGACGTGCGTCACCGACGGCGTGCCACCGAACTGCCCCATCGCCACACAGAGATCGCCGGAGAGGGCCAGCGAAGGCTGCCAGAGCCGCGCCATTTTAAAACAGCGATCGACCCAGAGAAATTTATCAGCGGCGGCGAAATCGGCCAGCTGATAGCGCAGCGGAGCCGAATATTCTCCTTCCGGCATCGGCTCTACATGCTTGTCACTGATACGGAACAGAATCGGCAATTTAAAGGTGGTACCTGAGAAGCTGAAGGTATTCTTCGCCTGATCCACCGTGAAGTTGTCTATTTTCTTCGGGAAGTTCCACAACTGGATGATGTCGGGTTTCCAGCTCGTCACCTTACTTTTCATATCGTCGAACTGGGTGGAGAGCGAAATCGAGGAGAGGCTGCTGCGGCCCAGACCAATCGCATTGTCACCACCAAGAATATCCAGCAGCGTGGCCCCATTATCCAGCGTGCTGCGCTTCGCCTCCATCAGCTCCGCCTGCGGTTTATCGCCGCGAATCACCATGAACAGATTGCGACGAGGCTGCTTAACCAGCCACGCATGCGCCGTATTGTTCATCGCCAGATGATCGGAACTCACCACAATCACGGTATTTTTGAACCACGGTGACGCCTGTATGCGCGAAATCAGACGCGCAACATGCTCCTGCGAACAGGCAACTGCACTGAATGACTGGTTTGGTTTGCCCTCAATGCTGTAACTCCGGCGATCGCAGCTGCGCGAGATAAACCCGTCAGGATGATGGGTGTCGACGGTCAGGGTAAACAGCGCAAAAGGTTTACCGGCCTTTGAGAGTTCCTGATATTTCTCAAAGACTTCATCCAGCACGGTGTCGTCGTAATAACCCCAGTTATTGCGGTAGGTGGGATCGGCAACGCGGCTTTTCAGTTCCTGCGAACCATACAGGTTTTCGGGATCGAAACCGTGCGATTTCAGGAAGATATCTTTACCGGCAAAACGCAGATCGGCGCCCTGAATAAACCAGTTCTGGTAGCCGGAGTTTTTCAGGATGTCGCCCAGACAGACGTTCTGGGGATAGAAACTGGAGAGTGACGCCGACGCATTGCCGTCAAACGGCGCAAACAGAGGAATGCCACACTGTGAGGCAACCATGCCCGCGATAGTGTAATCGGTGCCAGGCAGCTGTTCGGTTTCGCTGAAGTCGATGCTCTGCTCTTTCTGCCGGCTTAACTCCGGCGCTAAGCCAGGAAAAGCGATCGGGTTAAAATAGGTGCGCTCTAAGCTTTCACCATAAATGTAAACCACGTTGAGGTGCGGCTGCTCAATGCGATTACGCGGCACCCTGTAGAAGTTGTCGAAGTCAGAATCCGCCAGTTGGGTATGCGACACAATCAGCGTCGCGACCTGGCGAAAAGCCGGGGTGGTCTGCACGGAGCCGAGCGCGCAGACAGCCGCCAGCAGCGACCAGCCCATGTGATGGGGACGCTTACGCCGACGCAGAATCCACGACAGCAGGCAGAACAGCAGAAACAGTACGATGATCAGGCCAATCGCCGGCACCACATATTTACTGACGCCCGCGCCGGTCAGGCTATTGGTCAGGGTATAGAGCACCGCATCGTTGATGCCGTCACCCGTAAAATAGTTGCTGGCATAAAGGGTGGCGTTCAGCACAACGAAAAGCACCAGCAGAATCAGAACAACAATAAACCAGAATTTGTTACGCCCGGCTTTACAGGAATAAATGGCAATAGCGGCCAGAAACAAGGCGACGGACACCAATTCGGACAATGGGAAATCCTCTTTTCAGGGTTACGCGAGGCTTCACGCAACCAGCCATCTTCGGGGGATGGTTTTTCGACAATCTATATTGGCTGTCATCCGGCTGCAACATATCCGGCCCGAATTGTGCGGTGGAGAGCAGATTGGTTAATTGTCATTCCAGAAGGGAGGTTATCAGGCGTGACGGTGGCTGGCGCGCACCGTCAGCAGAGCAGAGGTCAGGACGTTTTTCAGAGTTTGCCGGTGAGATATTGTGCTTCGCCGTCGGCAAAACTCCAGTCACCTTTGTCGTTGGTGATAAAGCTGATCATTAAATCGTTGCCCTGCACACCACAATGTTCGCGCAGCTCACGTGCCAGCTCCGCCATAAAATGCTGTTTCTGTTCGCTGCTGCGTGGGCTGGTATAGACCCGCACCATTACCAGATTATCGCTGCGTGTAAATCCCAGTCCGGTATCCTGAAACACCATCTGATAGCGCTTGTTTTCCTGAACAATCTGGTAGCGATCGCGTTCAGGCACGTTAAAGGCCGTAAGCACAGCGCGGTGCGCTGCATCCAGTAGTGTACGAAGTTCGGATTCTGAACGACCCTGAATAACATCAAATTGCAGCAGTGGCATAGCGAATTCCTCATCATGATTAATAACGCTATGGTGACCGCTTTATCCGGCGGGAAAAAGCGCGTAGCCTGAAATGATTATTCACTATAGTGAACAATTACAATGAAAGAGATGAAAACGGATGCGCTGTGGGATCATCTGCACTGGCTGACCGTACTGGCAGAGCAGGGCAGTTTTACCCGCGCGGCAGAGCGGCTCGACGTCAGCAAAGCGGCGATGAGTCAGAAAATCAAAGAGCTGGAAGAGATGGCTGGTGTGTTGCTGGTACAGCGCACCACGCGCAGTGTGCGACTGACGTCAGCAGGCGAGAAGCTGGTGGAGGAGCTCCGCGAACCGTTTTCCCGCATCGAGCAGAGTTTTTTCAGCGTGAGGGATACCGCCGGACCTGTGCGGGGTCTGGTGCGGATGACCGCGCCAGTGGCGTTTGCCCGTCAGCAACTGGTGCCAATCATTGGCGAGTTTCTGCGTGACTATCCGCAGGTGCGTCTGCAGCTGGATGTGACCGACCGCATCGTGTCACTGAGCAGCGAAGGCTTTGATCTGGCAATTCGACACAGTGACACGCTACCGGAAACCCATGTCGCGTTGCCGCTATGCGATACCCGGACGTTGCTGGTGGCCTCACCCGCCTATCTCAGCCTGCAGGGTGTACCGCAGTCGCCACAGGATCTGAAACAGCACAACTGTCTTTACTACCCACGTGGCATCGAGTCACCGCGCTGGCGGTTTGAGACGACAACGGATAGCGAACAGGTGCAGGTGCGGATTCAGGGCAGCTTTGCCACCAACAACAGCGAGTCAATACGCGATGCGGCGCTGCAGGGACTGGGGATTGCGATGCTGCCCGATTTCAGCGCCCGTGAGGCGCTGGCAGCCGGTACATTGCGGCAGGTGCTGCCGGCGTGGCAGCCTGTTGAGGCCTTTGCCGCCCGCCTGTGGATCGTCCGGCCCTGGGCGGCGCAGGTCCCCCGCGCGGTCACCACGTTCACGCAGTGGCTACGCGCGCGCTTTGACCGCTGAGGGCAATGCCAGCGCAGGCGGTGTGGTCTGCATCATCTCGCCGATCAAACTGCTGCGGTTATACAAACCCAGCCGCAGATTGAAGTCGAGATGCAGTCGCTCGTTGCCGGTTAATTTGATAATCGGCGGCGGCGTCTGTGGCCGCTGATGAAACATCACGGACTGCGCAAAGGCGCTGCTGCTGTCGGCATGTAAACGCTGATAGTACCAGGCGCTGGCTTCGCCTTTACGCAGATAGAGATTGGCCCGCCGATATTCACGCATCGCAACCTGCTGTGCCAGCGACAGGAGCTGGCGCGAGGGATTATCAATATTCTGCACAATCAGCGGAAAATCATCGCGCTTCTTCAGTTCATAGAAATAGTTGCGGATACCGACGTTTTTAACCGGTGCCAGTTGTTTCAGCCATTCGCGAATAAACGGGTTTTGCGGTGGCGCGGCCAGAAACCAGCTCTCAGTAACCGGCGCCAGCAGGTTCATCGTTGACTGCTCGCGGTAGTAACCGATGAGATCCATTGGCCGTGCCTCGTGCGCGCGATGCACCCAGGCGAGGTTCTCAAACAGCAGGGTGCTGCAGTCGATGCCGATGCCACCATAACGGTGAATCAGCTCAAGCCGGATAATTTCACTTTTATGGGCCAGCGTCAGATCCGAAGAGATAAAGCTGAGTTCGGGCAGCCACTGCGACAGCGTGCGCTGTGTAATCAGATGCACCTGGTGATCGGGATTATCCCGCCGGATTTTACTGATGTTCAGCGCCATTGAGGTGGGCAGGTGATCGTTATGCCAGACCATCCAGACAATTTTTGGAATCTCCGGCAGATCTTTCTGCTGCGAGACCAATACGACATTATCTTCCTGTCCCGGATCATATTCCGGTGCCTGACAGAGTCTCTGCTGTTTCTTATTCCATAACATCTGGCTACTGAACGATATTCTTTTCCAGTTACGCCAGATTTTATGCGCTGGACGTTGGCGATGTGAAGTCATGGTGCACCTGTTATTTTTATTTTCCCGTCACAGTACAGGCTCTGCCCGTTCCGCGTGCGGCGGCAACGGCTGGCATTGCATACTGGCTGCAATTCCGATGAGTGCGGGAATGAATGAATGGTTTTCCCTGGTGGCGACGCAGTGGTTTAGCGCGCGGAAGTTTCCTCACGGCTGTTTAATTGCACTGCACCTTTTTAATAAAACATTATTTACACATTAGCTATGTCTTTTTTTGATTTTAGGATAATACGGAAATAATCCGGTCACCTTAGCGAAATAATAATATTGTCGCTGTTAATCATTTATTTAAATATGACGAAATCTTTAATTAAGGAATATCTTAATATCATGCTTTATTATCGGGCTGACATAAGGCCTGGTCACCGCAGTCGTGAATATTGCACTTAATAGGTGGGGTAAGCCCGGCTCATCAATCCGCAGCATCAGACAGGCTGAAGAGGATTGTCTACGCTTAAGAAGAACTTACTGAGAAAGGAGTGCGCATGCAGAGTGAAGCTTACGGTTTACTGGCGGTCGATAAACAGGGTAATCGCGTCCTGTTTCTTAATCCGGAAACCTTCGCGGTCGAGCGGGAACTGAACGCTTTTCCACCGCGGCCGCATGAACTCCTGATGCTGGCCCCCTGGGGTAAGGCCTATGTCCCTATTTATGGCGACGGCGTTCAAGGTAATAACCCGCATCCGGGTCATAAAGTGGCGGTCATTGATTTACAGCGTCGCGAGATCAGTGGCTTTATCGATCTGTCGCCGCTGCGGGCACCCCACAGCGGACAGCTGGGGCGCGATGGCAAAGTCTATCTCTGCTGTGAGCAGAGTGCCGCCGTGGCGGTGATCGATCCGCAGACTGACAAAGTAGAAAAAATTATCCCGATTCCTTCTCACAATGCGCATCGCCTGACGCTGTCACCCAGCGGCCGCAAGCTGTTCACCGATAACGAAGAGGATGCGACCATCACCGTCGTGGATCTCTGTGAAGCGGAAGGACGGGTGATCGATACCATCCTGCTTCCTGGCCCGATTGCGGGCATTGCCGCATCACCGAAACACCCTTATCTGGTCGCCAGTGCCGCTGACGCGCCGCTGCTCTATCTGATCGATCGGCAGAGCCACCGTATTCGCCAGCGCATTACGTTGCCGGGTCATCAGCAGCCTTGTCAGGTGGTTCGCTTCAGCGCCGATGGCGAACAGCTGGTGGCAATAGGGGATCAGGAACCGCGGGTGACACTGTTTGACGATCTGCTGAATCCGCTGGGCGATATCAGCGTGGGTAACATGCCGATGGATGGCTGCTTCACGCCCGACAGGCAACAGCTGCTGATTGCCAATCAGGATGATGGCACGCTGAGTGTGATCGATCTGGCACAGCGTAAAGTCATTGCCACGCCGCGTGTTGGCACGGGCTGTGAGGTACTGGGCTATTTTCCGCTCGGTCAGATAAACGGACGATGATAGATCGCAGTGCTCCAGTGCCGGCTGCTGGCATGCTTCTCTGCCTGCCAGCCGCGTTTTCGTAACTCACGCGCAATCATTTTGTTCATGATGCCGTGGCCCAGCAGCAGTACCGTGCCTTGCTGTGAATGATCGATCAGTTTTTCTGCCGCCGCCGAAGCGCGGCTGCGTGCATGTTGCAGCGACTCCGCGTCGCCTGCATAACCGCAAAACCACAAAAGCCGCAGCAGGGCCAGCCAGCACACGGTCGGTAATTGTACCTCACCGGTTTTCACCAGCGGCACGGCGACTTCGCTGAACAGCGCATCAACCTCATGGGGTTCCAGACCGAGCTGGCTCAGTGAGGATTGCGCGCGGGGCAGGGGACTGCAGACGATAAACGTAGCCTGACGGGCAATTTCGATGCTGCGCGGCGGCGGTCCGTCACTGACCTGTGACAGATCGTACGCTTCGCACCAGTCAGCCAGTGCCTGCACACTCTGGCGACCCGCCGCCTGGTGGTCAGGTTTACCGTGTCGCATCAGAATAATTTTCATCGTATCTCTGTCCGGCCTTTTGGTCAGGGTAACGCATTGCCTGTGTTTACGGTGATTTTTCAGAATAAACAGCCAGTGTCATTTGCAGGTAATCTGCGCGTGCGATAACTGAAAATGATGAAGGGAACGTTGCCCCTTTTATCGTGCTTAATGATTAGTGAATCAGATAACTTACAGGCGCTGGTAACTTTTTTTGTGCAATAAGAAGGCGTTTAACTCGCTGAATTTGCGCAAAAAATGGGTGATGACGGAATGTTATAATGAAGTTTTTCTAACAAATATCGTCAGGATCTATTGATTTATCTACGCGCGTAGATACACTAAGTCCCCAGTGATTGCTCACGGTGCCCGATGCACAGTAGGCTCCATCGATTGTTAAGTTATATTCGCTCAGTTTAAGCGACCGGTGAAAAATACACCGGCGAAAGGGGGCGATGAATACGATTCCAACACCAGGGAATCCTTTAACCTTTCATCATGGTTCGCCCACTGAACGTCGTCACCGGGGGATTCCGCTTTCATCAGGGAATCGACCCATGGACGGGCGTTTATCGATCTGCATACTCATTCAGGGATAGGGTTATGACGGCACACAATTCCGTTAAGCAGCAGGCATCACTGTCATCCACTTCAGCCGCCGATGAGCGGTTTGACACCCCTTCAGGCCGCAAAGATTTCTGGCGCGCCACTTTCTCATGCTGGCTCGGAACGGCAATGGAGTACGCGGATTTCGCGCTCTATGGCCTGGCTGCCGGTATCATCTTTGGCGACGTCTTCTTTCCCGAATCAACCCCAGCCATGGCGCTGCTCTCCAGCTTCGCGACCTGGTCAGTCGGCTTTGTTGCCCGGCCCATCGGCGCGTTGTTTTTTGGCTGGCTCGGCGATCGCAAAGGCCGAAAGGTCGTCATGATCTCCACCATTATTCTGATGGGTGCTTCCACAACCTTTATCGGCTTAATCCCGAGCTACGCCTCTATTGGCGTATGGGCGCCTGCCTGCCTGGTTCTGCTCCGCTTTACACAGGGATTCGGCGCGGGTGCGGAGTTATCGGGCGGCACGGTGATGCTGGGCGAATATGCGCCGACAGAGCGCCGCGGACTGGTCTCTTCTGTGATCGCGCTGGGTTCCAATAGTGGCACGCTGCTGGCTTCGCTGGTCTGGCTGCTGGTGGTGCAGATGGATCAGCAGAGCCTGCTGGAGTGGGGCTGGCGTATTCCTTTCCTCAGCAGTGCGCTGATTGCACTGGTTGCATTGTGGATTCGCCGTCATTTGCGAGAGACGCCGGTGTTTGAGCGCAGAAAAGCGGAGATGGAAGCGGAACGTGCTGGCATGAAGGCAGCGTCGGTGGTCGATCAGCGGCCTTTCTTCCAGCGTACCCGCGCTTTCTGGACCATGGTTGGCCTGCGCATCGGCGAAAACGGCCCTTCCTATCTGGCGCAAGGCTTCATCGTGGGTTACGTCGCAAAAGTGCTGATGGTGGATAAGTCTGTACCGACCACCGCCGTGTTTCTCGCGTCGCTGCTGGGCTTCCTGATCATTCCTTTAGCGGGCTGGCTTTCTGACCGCTTTGGTCGCCGGATCGTGTATCGCGTTTTCTGTCTGTTGCTGATGTTTTACGCCTGGCCTGCTTTTACGCTGCTGGATACCCGTGAACCGATGCTGGTGATTCCGGTAATCGTGGTCGGTATGGCGCTGGCGTCACTGGGTATTTTTGGCGTGCAGGCGGCCTGGGGTGTCGAGATGTTCGGTGTTCATCATCGCTATACCAAAATGGCGGTGGCTAAAGAACTGGGCTCGATTTTGTCCGGCGGCACCGCACCGCTTGTTGCCGCTGCTATGCTTTCTTATACCGGTCACTGGTGGCCGATTGCAGTCTATTTCTCGGCAATGGCCGCCATTGGATTCTTTACTACCTTTGTCGCGCCTGAGACGCGAGGGCGAAATCTGAATCTGCCTGAAGATGCCATCTAGCAGTACCTCAGGATCTCATCTGCCAGAAGAGAGCGACAACCAGCAGGCCGTGTAAAGCGGCCTGTTTTTATGGAGGGACATGATGTGCCTAAGTCATTAACGGGAAAAGTGACCCGCAGAGAAGTTGCGAAAGCGGCAGGCACCTCAGTGGCAGTCGTCAGTTATGTCATTAACAACGGGCCGCGTCCGGTCGCTGAGGCCACCCGTCAGCGGGTACTTGAAGCGATTAAAGCGACGGGTTACCGGCCAAATGCCGCAGCACGCGCACTGGCATCCGGTAATACCAAGACCTTTGGATTGGTGGTGCCTAATATCGGCAATCCTTTTGTCGCCTCCATGGCGCACATGTTGCTGCAGGAGTCGATGAACCACGGTCACGTTATGCTGCTGGGAGATGCCGGTGATGACCGCAGGCGAGAACTGGAGTTAATTCAGGGACTGCTTAACCGTCAGGTGGATGGGCTGTTTTACAACAGCGTCGATCGCCATCCTTACATTGATTTGATTAAAGCCAGCGGTACGCCGCTGGTGATGCTGGAGCGGGTTGAGCCACAGCCGGGCGTTAACATGCTGCGGGTGAATGAACGTCAGGCCGCCTGGCAGGTAACGGCGCATCTGTTAAGTCACGGCTATCAGCAGGTCGGCATTATCAGCGGTCCGGTCGATATGCTCAATGCACAGGATCGCATCCAGGGCTGGCGTGATGCAATGCAGGATCGTGGCCTGCCCATTGATGAGTCGCTGATGTTTCCCGCCAGCTACACCCCTCAGGGTGGCTACGAGGCAGCGCAGGCTATGATCGCGCGGGGTTGTGTGCCACGTGCACTGTTTACCAGTAACGAAGGTCAGGCGATTGGTGCGCTTCGCGCCTTTTCCGAACATCAGATTCGGGTGCCACAGGATGTGGCGCTGGTCTGCTTTAACGGAACCAATCACTCGTCATTTCATGTCCCGACATTAACGACTGTGCGCCAGCCACTGCGTGACATGGCCCGCTCTGCGATTCAGATGCTGAAAGAGGGCGAGAGCGAAGCGCAATTGAAGGAGTTTCCACACTATCTTGAAATCGGTGAATCCTGCGGTTGCCAGCCGCAAAGTCAGAGTTAACGTATAAAAAATATGAAAAGAATCATTATTGATTGCGATCCCGGCAACGGTATCGCGGGTGCCAACACCGATGATGGGCTGGCGATTGCGCTGGCATTAGCTTCACCTGCACTGTCGCTGGAATTAATCACTACCGTGGCGGGTAATACACCCAGCGACGTGGGCGCGCGCGTCGCCAAAGATCTGATTGTCCGGCTGGGATCGTCTGTTCCGGTCATCCAGGGTGCGACGCAGGCGTTACAGGAAGATCCTGCGCCGTGGCGTGAAACGCTGGATAATCGGGTCAATCAGCTTGCGCTGAGTGAGCTGTGGAAGGGCGTGCGTCAACCAGCAGATGTTGCAGCGGATGCGTTTGATGCTGCTGACGCGATGGGCAAACTGATTTGCGACAATCCGGGCGAAATTACCCTGGTGGCGATTGGCCCGCTGACGAATGTGGCGCTGGCAATGCAGCGCTATCCTGCGATGGCAGACTCTGTGGCAGAAATTGTCATCATGGGTGGCGTGTTTACGCTGGATGATTATATCAAAGACACCAATTTTGGCCTGGATCCGGAGGCTGCGCATCAGGTATTGCACAGCGGTGCCGCCGTGACGCTGGTGCCAATGGATGTCACCACGCAGACGCTGCTGACCCAGCAGGATCTCACCCGTCTTACTGCTGTCGATCATCCGCTGGCCGATTTTGTGCGAGACACGCTGCGTCCATGGATCAACTATTCCATGGAAACGCGTCAACTGGCGGGATGCTGGATCCACGATGCACTGGTTGTGGCCTGGCTGCTGAACCAGCGGGTCGCGTCTGGCATCGATTACCGTGTCGATATCGAGCTACGTCCCGGTGCAACGCGCGGTAAAAGCTGGCGTTATCGTCAGCCGCTACGGCTTGCTGTCGGCGTACCTGAGCACTGCGGCGCATGGGTTCATGTGCTGCACCGCGTCGATAACACGATGCTGTTGTCGATCATCGAAGAAGCCTTTAAGCGGCTGACTGAGATGGGCGATTAACTCACCCGCTTACTGGCGCGCCTGATAGGTTTGCATGATGCGGCAATGACCCTCAAAGGCTGATAAACGCTGTCAGGAGGTGTGCAGCATCAGGGCTGGATCAAGAGATGCAAAGCATTACATCGCTTCGCACACGTCGATCCAGCGGGCGTTGGTCAGCTCAGCCATCTGCTGTGGCGAGATGCGGACGGCACTGTGGATAGCGCCAGCGGCGGGTAACACTTCGTCGAAACTGCGCAGTGAGACATCACAGTAAACGGTCAGCGGATTCTCCAGACCGAACGGACAGACGCCGCCAACCGGATGGCCGGTCCAGTTAATAACCTCATCAACGCTCAGCATCCGCGCTTTTGCGCCTAGCGCGGCTTTCAGCTTGCGATTGTCCAGCCGGGCATCGCCGCGTGTCACAATCAGCACGACGTCGTTTTTCACTTTCAGTGACAGGGTTTTCGCAATCTCTCCTGGCGTCACGCCATGGGCGCGCGCAGCCATTCCGACCGTTGCAGTGCTTTCTGCCAGTTCGATAATTTCAATTTCAGGGGCGTGTTCGGCAAAGAACTGGCGCACGGACTCCAGACTCATCTTTCTCTCCAGGCTGATCGAAGGCGTAAAAATTGCCACAAGCCTCAGTGCCTGTAAACGAGATAAACGGAGAATTCGTGGTAATTACGTCTGTTTAGCTGCCGCTCAGGGTGCAATTGCCGCATTGTTCGACATCAGGAATGCGATAACGCTGGCAACAGCTGCGACGGACCAGTTCGCCATTACGCATGATCATGGTGCGGTAGAGCGGATTTTCGCTGCCATCCAGCAGTTTCTGGTTAAAGAATAGCGCCTGCTCCAGTTGCAGTACCAGCGTCTCATCGATCTGACTTTTCAGCTCACCCAGAAACCACTGCAATGAGTAGCCCATGTTGTTCCAGATGAGTCGGGCGTTGATATCACCATGCTGAGTAATACCATTAACCACCGGGATCAGATGCTGCTGAATCAGCCGATCAATACGCTGCTGAGGGTTAAGATAGCGGGCTTCTTCATCCTCCTGCACATCAATCCAGAACGTGGCCGGATGACCATTCTCATGAAAACCGACACGAATATGCTCTGGTGAGCAGTCCAGCGCGCGCGACTCCTGTAACAACGCCATGATCATCGGGGGCAGCAGCAGGCCAAAATACCATTGCGCCCACAGAGAGAGCACCGGCTTTGCTTCACGAACCGCATCAGGATGATCGCGATAGAGATAATCGCTGTAGCGCTGGATAAGTTGGGCAAAAGCCTCTGATTGTGACCAGGCAACGAGTGTCTGCGTGTCGTGCGGAGCGGGCTGGCTGAATTTAACAGAATCAAGCAGATAACTACGCTGTTGCTGCAGCCGCTCGTGCAGACTTTCCGCCAGTGGACGGTCATTCTGCCGAAAGATCATCGACTGAGCGTTGAAACGCTGTTCCTGAGCTGAAACGGTTGCCATGACGACTCGCGAAAAGTGTAGATAAGAAAGCAAATGATAATCGTTATTGATTAACTCTACAAGTCGCGTAAAAAAACGTCGCTGCCATCGGGGATTGGGTGGGGAATGCGATCAGCGAACAAACCCGTCTGCGCAGTGCAGAACCGGCCATAGCGTGGCAATGTCAGGGTTATTACCAGCCGAGTTGTGCTTAATCAGGCTGGTTCACTTAAGGTCTCATGCTGTTTTCGCGGAAGATCTTCCCAGGCAAGAATGGTATTCCGGCCCTGATTCTTAGCCACATATAATGCGCTGTCAGCATTGGCTACCGCCTGATCAAAATCATTATCGTAGATAGGCGCAATGCCGGCGCTGATGGTGACGTGGGTTGAAACAGTCTCATTAAAAAGATGGGGTATTTCTAAATCCAGCACATACTGACGGATGCGCTCTGCCAGTTTCATGGCGATGGAGCTGTTCACATTGGTCATTAACACCAGAAACTCTTCGCCGCCATAGCGGGTGACGACATCGCGTGAACGGACTGCATCCCGAATAGCCACAGAGACCCGCGCCAGTGCCTGATCACCCATCGCATGCCCATAATTATCGTTGTAGGCTTTGAAATGATCGATATCCAGCAGCAGCACATAGTGGCTGCCAGCATGGTTTTCCAGAATATTGTCCAGTCGGTTCTTCAGGCCACGACGGTTATACAGTCCGGTCAGTGGGTCGAGCATGCTGAGGTCACTGAAGGTCTCTTTCTCTTCATAGAGTTGGTGCATCAGCCGCAGGGTAAAGTTGTCGGCACGGCGACGCATAAGATGCTGGAGTGAGAAACCAATCAGCGGCAGCATAATGGTCAGCAGAATCAGCGGCAGATGCTGCCCATTATCAAGCAGTAATACGGTGAGCACCGGTGGCGCGACATGAAGACAAAAAGCCCCCAGATAATCGCTCAGGGCGATGGCACTAATAAATAACACACTGATCAAACTGATAATAAGAAAGCCGCCATCAAAATAGAATACCTGATGAAAACGATAATTAATGTGCCAGGCCCAGAGCGCGCCCAGCACCAGCGCGACAGGATTTAAAAGGGGAAGTTTTACTTTAGACCATATTAAATGGGTAATTAACATTATGCCGCTAAAAGACGCGACACAAATTACCGGCAACGTGGTATCGATTTTCTCATTGCTCATTATTGGCAGCAGATAAAATAGCGAAACGGCGATATTTAAAAACAGAAAAAGCATCACTGAAAGCCGGTATTTACTCTGTTTCAGTTCTTCATATGATTGTAATTTCATTATAAATACTCGTGACGACCCTGAAATACCAAAGCGCAAGCCGGCATAAACAGGTTGTGCCAGACAGTGAGCAAATTATTGCTGGTGCTGTTATTAAAGGTGTTATCGGTCGCAATCTAGCATTTTCCAACTGGTCTGTCATCTTCGTTGCCAGGCGTGACAAAAACAGGCTGCAAGCAAAGCAAAACTGGCATATGATAATGGGAATGCTTATCATTTGAGGTTTGCGTCATGGGAATAGCGATTATTGCGGCCTGCGGTTTGTGGGGCGTCAGTTGGGCGCTGGGTAAAAAACTGGATAGTGCGTGGGGCGTATTGTTGCCCTGCATCGCGCTGCCGCTGTTCGCATTATGGGAACCCAGCTTCAGCCAGTGGCGACTGGTGATGACAGTTGCGCTGCTGCTGACTGTCGTCATGCTATTTAACCAGCGTCTGCGTCACTATCTGTTATTGCCTTCGTGCCTGGCGTTAGCGGGCGGACTGGCGGCAGTCTCTGTGAATTTTCATCTGAGTTAATACAGGCGTAAAGCGGGTGTTCAGGGTGTCGCGACCGGGAAAGTGAATGCCACGCGAAAAAAACAAAACAGGAAAGGGATAAAGCGACACTGCAACTAGGCAGCTGAAACGAGCAGAAAGCCAGAGGATGACAACGTTGGTGCGAAGAGAGGGACTTGAACCCTCACGTCCGTTAAGACACTAACACCTGAAGCTAGCGCGTCTACCAATTCCGCCACCTTCGCATCGAGTTGTCTGTTCATATCACCGCAATGGTGCGAAGAGAGGGACTTGAACCCTCACGTCCGTTAAGACACTAACACCTGAAGCTAGCGCGTCTACCAATTCCGCCACCTTCGCGCAGTGCTCGCGATATGAAACATGTGATTTTGGTGCGAAGAGAGGGACTTGAACCCTCACGTCCGTTAGGACACTAACACCTGAAGCTAGCGCGTCTACCAATTCCGCCACCTTCGCATACCCGTAACATCCTGAGAATGTTACAACCACGGAGGCGCATTCTAGAGATTTTACTCTTTGCGTCAACAACTATTTCGTCGGGCTGAAACGATCGCTGTAAAAAGCAACGTTTTCAGCCCGGCAACGCGATTAATGACGTTAAAAGCCCTTATCGTGTTTTGGCACCACGACCATAGACGGCGCGATAAACTTTAAAGCGGCCGGTCTGTGCGATGACTTCGTGGCTGCCGAAAGCTTCATCCAGCACCTGCGGATAAGGCAGGAACGTGTTCGCAACAATACGCAGTTCGCCACCGGTGTTCAGGTGCTTTACTGCTCCCCGGATCAGCGCCTGTGCGGCGTCGAGGCTGGTCTGGGTGCCTTCATGGAACGGCGGGTTAGAGATAATCATGTCGAAACGGCCGGTCACGTCAGAGAAGACGTTGCTGGCGAAAACTTCGCCCTCGATGCCATTGGCGGCCAGCGTCAATTTACTCGCTTCAATGGCTGCGGCATGCACGTCGCACAGCCACAGGCGTACTTTAGGCGAACGGGCAGGCAGTGAGGCGGCAATCACGCCTGCGCCACAGCCCATATCCAGCACTTTACCTTTAGTGTGCGGGGTAAAGGTCGACAGCAGCAGGGCGCTGCCGCTATCCAGACCGTCACGGCTGAAGACGCCAGGCAGAGTGTGAATGGTCAGACCATCCAGCTGATACTGATGACCAAAGGTGCTGGCATCGAATTCAGGCTGTTTGTCGAGGCGACCATGATAGAGACCACAGCGACGCGCGCTGTCGATCTTCTCCAGCTTCACCCACGACTCCAGCATGCCTTCGGCACTGCGGACGCCGCTGCGGTTTTCACCCACCACGAACACGTCGCAGCCCACTGGCAGCATCGAGAGCAGGTTCTCCAGCTGGAACTGTACTTCCGGCTTATTTTTGGTCCAGAAGTAGACCAGGGTATCGCATCCCTGCACATCTTCCGGCTGCGCAACCATTCCGTAACGCGCCTGCTCGCCCATACGGCGGCTCAGGTTTTGCCAGTGATGATATTGCTGGGTGTGAACGCGCGATGAGGCGGTTTCCAGCTGAGCGGGCAGGTCATCCTGCAGATCGCCAGCAAATAAAACATGGCGGGCGGTAAATTCATCACTGTGGCGCAGAATGACTTCGCTGGCCGGGGTAAAAGCAGACATGTAGGGCTCCTGTAAGATCTGAGCGGGGATTATAGTGGTTTGTTGGCGCATGTTCGATGGGTTTGCTAGCATAGCGTCGCATTCAGCTAGCAGAACAGGTAACACCATGACGTCCAGGCGCGACTGGCTTTTACAGCAAATGGGAATTACGCAGTATCAGCTGCGCCGCCCGCGCGTGCTTCAGGGCGAAATTGCCGTCACGCTGGCACCGGACACGCAGTTAATTATTGTCGCTGACGCGCCACCCGGTCTGCATGAACCGCTGATGCGCGATGTGCTGCATACCCTCAATCTGCAACCCGCTCAGGTAATGACCGTGACGCCGGATCAGCTGCAGATGCTGCCGGAAACGCTGAACTGCGCGGGCTGGCTGCTCGGCGTAGAGAGCGAACAGACTTTTAATGGCGTGGCATTAACCAGCGCCTCTTTCAATGAACTGATCAGCAGCGGCGTCGCCAAACGCGCGCTCTGGCAACAGATGTGTAACCATGACAGCCATCTCTTTACTCACCCCTGACGACCTGGCGCAGGCCTTTGCCATTGAGCGTCGTAGCCACGCGTTTCCCTGGAGTGAAAAGACGTTTGCCAGCAATCAGGGCGAGCGCTTTATTAATTTACGTCTCGACGCCGACGGCAAAATGGTCGCCTTTGCCATTACTCAGGTGGTGCTGGACGAAGCCTCGCTGTTTAACATCGCGGTCGATCCTGACTTTCAGCGCCGGGGATATGGCCGCCAGCTGTTACAGCATCTGATCGATGAGCTGATTAAACGCAACGTGCTGACGCTGTGGCTGGAAGTGCGGGCCTCGAACCTGCCCGCCATTGCGCTCTATGAGCAGCTTGGATTCAATCAGGTCAGTCGTCGCCCCAACTATTATCCCACCGCCAGCGGCCGTGAAGATGCCATTCTCATGGCCCTGACGCCGTAGTGGTGTTAAGGAGCTTTAATGACAGATAACTGGGACTGCATCCTGTTTGATGCGGACGATACCCTTTTCCATTTCGACGCCTATGCCGGTTTGCAGCGCCTGTTCGCCGGCTATGATGTGCAGTTCACCGACCAGGATTACAGCGATTATCAGGCGATCAACAAGCCGCTGTGGGTCGATTATCAGAACGGCGCCATCTCAGCGTTACAGTTGCAGACTCAGCGTTTCAACCACTGGAGCGAAAAGCTCAGCGTGGCACCAGAGATCCTCAACAGCGGCTTCCTCAGCGCGATGGGCGAGATCTGCACGCCGCTGCCGGGCGCGGTCAGCCTGATGAACCAGCTGCATGGCAAGGTAAAGATGGGGATCATCACCAACGGCTTTACCGCGCTGCAGCAGACGCGTCTGGAGCGCACCGGCTTCCGTGATTACTTCTCGGCGCTGGTAATCTCTGAGCAGGTTGGCGTGCCAAAACCGGCGGCCGCGATTTTTGACTACGCGCTGGAGCTGATGGGCAATCCGGATCGTGAGCGAGTGCTGATGGTAGGGGATACGCCAGAGTCAGATATTCTGGGCGGGATGAACGCGGGAGTGAAAACCTGCTGGCTCGATCATGGCACCCGGCCGCTGCCAGAACATATTAAACCCACCTGGCAGGTCAAATCGCTGGGTGAGCTGGAAGCGTTGTTGATTGGCTAACGGAACACGCCTCGCAAATCCACATTTTTCCACTAATAAGGCCGCATTGCATGCCTTCAGACTGCTGAAAAACTCAAATCAAGGCACATCTGGCAACGATTGATTAGCTCAATACGCAGGGAACCGGGTCAGAGGAGGAAAGCGTCCCGCGCCATGGAGGGCGCGGGCCGAGCGGGCCAGGGATTGGCGTAAGCGACTTTCCGATCTGACCCGCTTTCCTGCGCAGGCTCGGTCTCACAGCGATCAGGCCAGGGTTTGTCAGCAGTCTGAGGCCCACACAGCGGGCCTTTCTCGTTTTATCTTTACCGCAGCGCAGAACACTACTCTTTCTTCTCGTCGTCCTCATCCCGGTCCTCTTTCACCGGGGTGCTGGCGGTAAGCAGGAACGGCGACTGCTGCCAGCGGGTGCGGCGATGGCGCAGCAGGGTGCGGGAGAGAATAATGCCGATCGCCAGTGCCAGCAGCATCATCAGACGCAGAATATTGGTGGTGTTATCGACCTGATGCGAGTCGGTGACAAGCACGTGGGTATCCAGCGTCACGCGCAGGAAGCCCAGCGGGCCATCGCTCCCGGCCAGCGGCTGCACAATCTGATGGTTGAAATAGCTGCCTGCGCGCTGACCATCGAGCGCCAGCCGATCACGCACATTAATATTTTCACCACTGTGCGCCACCAGACTGCCGTCGCCGTCATACACCGACGCATCCAGAATACGGCTGTTAGCCGTCATCTGATTAAGAATGGCTTCTATCTGAGTGCGGTTATTTTCACTGTTGTCCATCAACGGCTTAAGACTAAACGCCACCTGGCTGGTCAGTGTATGTGCCAGCTCCTCGACCTGTTCAGAACGCGCCGCCTGATGACCAAGACTGAACCAGGATGCGCCCTGCATCAGCACAACCAGCAGCGCCATGGAGATCAGAACGATCACGGTCCGATGTAAGCGAAATTTCAGTGCGGTTTTAGCCATTACTCATCCGGGTCATATCACAACAGAAAGCCTGGAGATTATGTTGCCAGAAGCGGCGCAGACAAGGTAGCCTCTTGCGTGGTTTTGTTGTCCCTACAGGAGCTCTGATGCCAAATCGTTTAACCTGGTGCGATCTTCCCGCCGATGTTTCCCTCTGGCCGGGTTTGCCCCTTTCTCTTAGCGGTGATGAAGTGATGCCGCTGGATTATCGCGCTGGCCGCACCGGCTGGCTGCTGTATGGCCGCGGGCTGGACAAGCAACGGCTCACCGATTACCAGCACCAGCTGGGGGCCGCGATGGTGATCGTCAGCGCCTGGAACGTCGATGAGTATCAGGTGATTCGACTGGCAGGATCGCTGACGCCGTTTGCCAGCAAGCTGGCACACGATGCCGGGCTGGATGTTGCGCCGCTGGGCAAAATCCCGCATCTCAAGACGCCAGGCCTGCTGGTGATGGATATGGACTCCACCGCGATTCAGATCGAGTGCATCGATGAGATTGCAAAACTGGCGGGCTGCGGCGAGCAGGTGGCGGAAGTCACGGAGCGTGCGATGCGCGGCGAACTCGACTTCACCGCCAGCCTGCGTCAGCGCGTCGCCACGCTGCAGGGCGCAGATGCCAATATTCTGAAACAGGTACGTGATGCTCTGCCATTAATGCCAGGCTTAACGACGCTGACGCAGAAGCTGCAGGCGCTGGGCTGGCAGATTGCTATCGCTTCCGGCGGCTTTACCTATTACGCCGAATACCTGCGCGACAAGCTGCATCTGTCGGCGGTGGTGGCCAATGAACTCGAAATTCGCGACGGCAAACTGACCGGCAACGTGCTGGGTCCGATTGTCGACGCACAATACAAAGCCGATACCCTGAAGAAGCTGGCGGAGCGTTTTAATATCGCGCCGGAACAGACGGTGGCGATCGGCGATGGTGCCAATGACCTGCTGATGATCAAAGCCTCAGCGCTGGGCATTGCGTTCCATGCTAAACCTAAGGTGAATGAGCAGACCGCGGTCACCATTCGCCATGCCGATTTAATGGGGGTGTTCTGCATCCTTACCGGCAGCCTGATCCACGAAGAGCGTTAACTGAGGTATTGATTTGGCCAAAGCGGCAAAACGCGCATTTGTCTGTAACGAATGTGGCGCAGATTACCCACGCTGGCAGGGGCAATGCAGCGCCTGTCACGCCTGGAACACCATCACCGAGGTGCGCATCGCTGCCTCGCCTGCTGCTGCGCGTAACGAGCGCCTGAGTGGCTATGCCGGCAGCGCCGGGACCAGCCGGGTGCAGAAGCTCTCTGAAATCAGCCTGGAGGCGTTACCGCGCTTCTCGACCAGCTTCAAAGAGTTTGACCGGGTGCTGGGCGGCGGCGTTGTGCCGGGCAGCGCCATTCTGATTGGCGGCAGTCCTGGTGCGGGGAAATCCACGCTGCTGCTGCAGGTGATGTGCCGGTTGTCAGAGGGGATGAAAACCCTGTACGTCACCGGTGAAGAGTCACTCCAACAGGTTGCGATGCGCGCCCATCGTCTGGGATTACCCACCGAAAATGTCAATATGCTGTCGGAAACCAGCATTGAGCAGATCTGCCTGATCGCCGAACAGGAGCAGCCGCAGCTGATGGTGATCGACTCGATCCAGGTCATGCACATGGCAGAGATCCAGTCATCACCCGGCAGCGTCGCGCAGGTGCGTGAAACCGCCGCCTACCTGACGCGCTTCGCTAAAACGCGCGGCGTCGCGATCATCATGGTCGGTCACGTGACTAAAGATGGCTCGCTGGCCGGGCCGAAAGTGCTGGAGCACTGTATCGACTGTTCGGTGCTGCTGGATGGCGATGCCGACTCCCGTTTCCGCACCCTTCGCAGCCATAAAAACCGCTTCGGTGCGGTCAATGAGCTGGGGGTGTTTGCCATGACAGAGCAGGGCATGCGTGAAGTCAGCAACCCGTCCGCTATCTTCCTGTCACGGGGCGAAGAGGTTACCTCTGGCAGCTCGGTGATGGTGCTGTGGGAAGGCACGCGTCCACTGCTGGTGGAGATTCAGGCGCTGGTCGATCACTCCATGATGGGCAACCCACGCCGCGTGGCGGTGGGTCTGGAGCAGAACCGCCTGGCGATACTGCTGGCCGTTTTACATCGTCATGGCGGATTGCAGATGGCGGATCAGGATGTATTCGTCAACGTGGTTGGTGGTGTTAAAGTCACCGAAACCAGTGCGGACCTGGCGCTGATGCTGTCGATGGTGTCGAGCCTGCGCGATCGTCCGTTGCCGCAGGATCTGGTGATCTTCGGCGAAGTGGGACTGGCCGGTGAGATCCGTCCGGTGCCCAGCGGTCAGGAGCGCATCTCTGAAGCGGCGAAGCATGGCTTCAAACGCGCCATTGTACCGGCAGGGAATGCACCGAAAAAACCGATTGCCGGGATGCAGGTTTTCAGCGCGAAGAAGCTGGCCGATGCGCTGGCGATTCTGGACGATCTGTAATGCGCCTGCGGCCTGCCAGCCTGCGTCGCGGGCAGGCCGCTCCCACCTTAACCGCATTGATGCAGGAGGCACGACATGTCGTCGTTTGATTATCTGAAAACGGCTATTCGCCAGCAGGGCCATACGCTGCAACAGGTCGCTGATGCCAGCGGCATGACCAAAGGCTATCTGAGCCAGTTGCTCAATGCCAAAATCAAAAGCCCCAGCGCGCAAAAACTGGAGGCGCTTCACCGATTCCTGGGCCTTGAATTTCCGCGCCGCGATAAAACGGTGGGCGTGGTATTTGGTAAGTTTTATCCGCTGCACACCGGCCATATCTATCTGATTCAGCGCGCCTGCAGTCAGGTGGATGAGCTGCATATCATTATGGGTTATGACGAGCCGCGTGACCGTGAACTGTTTGAGAACAGCGCGATGTCACAGCAGCCTACGGTCAGCGATCGCCTGCGCTGGCTGCTGCAGACCTTTAAGTATCAGAAAAATATCCGCATCCACGCCTTTGATGAGGAGGGGATTGAACCCTATCCGCATGGCTGGGATGTCTGGAGCAAGGGCGTCAGCGCGTTTCTGAGCGAGCACGGCATTGCACCGGATTGCATCTACACCAGTGAAGCGCCCGATGCGGAGATGTATCAGCAGCACCTTGGCATTCAGACCGTGCTGGTCGATCCCAACCGATCCTTTATGAGCATCAGTGGCGCGCAGATTCGTCAGGATCCGTTCCGCTTCTGGGATTACATTCCTACGGAAGTGAAGCCGTTCTTTGTGCGCACCGTGGCGATTCTCGGCGGCGAGTCGAGCGGTAAATCGACGCTGGTGAATAAGCTCGCCAACATCTTTAACACCACCAGCGCCTGGGAATATGGCCGCGACTATGTCTTCTCCCATCTGGGCGGTGACGAAATGGCGCTGCAATATTCCGATTACGACAAGATCGCGCTGGGTCAGGCACAGTACATCGATTTTGCCGTTAAATACGCCAACAAAGTGGCGTTTATCGACACCGATTTTGTGACCACGCAGGCATTCTGTCTGAAGTATGAAGGGCGCGAACATCCCTTTGTGCAGGCACTGATCGATGAATACCGTTTTGATCTGGTGATTCTGTTAGAGAACAACGTGCCCTGGGTCGCAGATGGATTGCGCAGCCTGGGCAGTTCCGTGGATCGGCGGGAGTTTCAGTCGATGCTGGTGACGATGCTGCGTGAAAACAACATCGAATTCCTGCACGTGCAGGAAGATGATTATGACGCGCGGTTCCTGCGATGCATTGAGCTGGTCAAAGCGATGCTGGGCGAGAAAAACGCCCAGCCGTAACGCCAGCTGTGACCCGGTCTGCCGCACGGCAGCCGGGTCAGCGCATTAATAGACCATGACCACTTTGCCGCGCATGTGGCCTTCCAGCACGCGCTGATGGGCGGCAGTTAACGTCTCAACGCTTAAGCCGTGCAGCGTTTCGCTCAGCGTGGTTTGCAGTTTACCTTCATCCAGCAATGCCGATACCGCATCCAGAATCTCGCCCTGACGCGCCATATCCGGGGTATTAAACATGCTGCGGGTGTACATCAGCTCGAAATGCAGTGCCGCACTCTTCAGCTTCAGTTGATCCATCGACAGCGGATGTTCGTTTTCCACGATGGTGCAGATATGACCCTGTGGTGCGATCAGCTTCGCCATCGTCTCCCAGTGACCGTCGGTATCGTTCAGGCAGAAAATATAATCAACCTGCTTAATGCCCTGTTTCTCCAGCTCACCGATCATATCTTTGTAATTGATCACCACATCGGCTCCGCGATCGCGGCACCACTGGGCGGAATCTTCACGCGAGGCAGTCGCAATGATCTTCACTTTGCTGCGCAGCTTCGCCAGGGGGATCGCCAGTGATCCAACACCACCTGCGCCGCCAACGATCAGCAGAGTCTGATCTTCCGATGCCGTCTCCAGGTTCAGTCGTTCAAATAAACCTTCCCATGCGGTCAGGGCCGTCAGTGGGATCGCGGCAGACTGTGCCCAGTCCAGACTCTCTGGCTTATGGCCGGTGATGCGTGAGTCCACCAGCTGCTCAGTGCTGTTGCTGCCTGGACGGGTCAGATCGCCGGCGTAGAAGACTTCATCGCCAGGCTTAAAGTTGCTGACTGAGCTGCCCACTTCCAGCACAACGCCGCTGGCATCCCAGCCCAGGATACGTGGCTGCTGTAAGCCGTTCTTCTTCGCCCCTTTGTGCACCTTGGTATCAACCGGGTTGACCGAGGCGGCTTTGACCTCGACACGCAGGTCATACTCGCCTGGCGTGGGGGTTTCAGGGAAAATTTCAGTAAAGTGTTCAGGATTTTCGGGATTAATTGCGATAGCGCGAATAGACATAACGTTTTCCTGTGTAGTTAAGCAAAGAGTCTGGCTCTTTTCTCTGACAGCCTGGTCGGGAGTCGGTGTACATACTCTCTATAGCAAGACTGGCTGTAATGATGAAGACAGGCCTTAAGTGTAGAACCTGATTTTAACGGTGATAAGATGGACAATCTTTCATAGAGTGTTCGTCTGAGGTGAACAATGGCATTTCGTCAGTGGCAGGACATGGCGCTGTTTGCGCTGGTGGCGGAGTGCGGCAGCTTTACCGGCGCGGCAGAACGCGCAGGCCTGCCTAAATCCAGTGTCAGTCAGCGTATCAGCCAGCTGGAGCAGCGGCTGGGGATTCGTTTGCTGAATCGCACCACCCGCCAGCTCAATCTGACTTTTGCCGGTGAGCGCTATCTGCTGCATTGTCAGGAGATGATGCAGGCCAGTGAACGCGCCGATCAGGCTATCGCCAGCCTGCGTGAAAACCCCAGCGGGCGTCTGCGCATCACCAGTCCGGCGGGCATTGGGGCCACACTGCTGGCGCGCTGTAATGCAGCGTTTTTGCGTCTCTATCCTGATGTGACGCTGGATGTCTCGATTTCCGATGAGATGCGGGATCTGGTACAGGAGGGCTTTGATGTGGCGCTGCGCACCGGTCAGCCGCAGGAGTCCTCGCTGATTGGCCGCCGGATAGGCAACTGCCCACGACTGCTGGTGGCTTCGCAGCACTATCTTAATCAGCACCCGCCGCTGCTTCACCCGCAGCAGCTGTCAGCTCACCGCTGTATCGCGCATCGCGCATGGAATGAATGGGTATTGCAGCGTGATGGCGCGTTCTATCGCTGGCTGCTGCCGCCTGGCCATCTCACCGACAATTTACTCTATGCGCGCGAATCGGCGCTGGGCGATGCAGGCATTACGCTGCTGCCGCACTTTCTGACCGATGGGGCGATGGCGGATCCCCGACTGGTGCCGGTGCTGCCGGAATGGGAAGTCGAGGGAAATGAGCTGTGGCTGGTCTATCCGGGCCGTAAACTGAATTCGCCTGCGCTGGCGCGCTTTATTGAGTTTGCGCTGCAGTCACCGGTGTTCAGAGAGTTTTATCGCTGAGTGAACCATCAAAAAGGGCGGCATCGCTGCCGCCCGTTTATTCGATTACTTCGTCATACGCTTGTACTTGATGCGCTTCGGCTCCAGTGCGTCGGCGCCGAGAGTACGCTTCTTGTACTCTTCATATTCGGTAAAGTTACCTTCGAAGAATTCGATATTACCCTCATCCTGGTAATCCAGGATGTGCGTCGCGATACGGTCCAGGAACCAGCGGTCATGCGAGATGACCATGGCACAGCCCGGGAACTCCAGCAGGGCGTTTTCCAGCGCGCGCAGGGTTTCGATATCCAGGTCGTTGGTCGGTTCATCGAGCAGCAACATGTTGCCGCCAACCTGCAGCAGTTTCGCGAGGTGCAGACGACCACGCTCACCACCCGACAGTTCGCCAACGCGTTTGCCCTGATCGACGCCTTTAAAGTTAAAGCGGCCAACATAGGCGCGGCTTGGCATCTCGGTGTTACCGATACGCATGATGTCCTGACCGCCGGAAACCTCTTCCCACACGGTTTTGGAGTTATCCATGCTGTCGCGGAACTGATCGACGGACGCCAGCTTCACCGTCTCGCCCAGCACAATGCTGCCGGAATCAGGCTGTTCCTGACCGGACATCATGCGGAACAGCGTCGATTTACCCGCGCCGTTAGGACCGATAATCCCGACAATCGCCCCTTTCGGTACTGAGAACGAGAGATCGTCAATCAGCACACGGTCGCCATAGGACTTACGCAGATTGCTGACTTCCAGCACTTTGTCACCCAGACGGGCACCTGGCGGAATAAACAGTTCGTTGGTTTCGTTACGCTTCTGGTAGTCCGTGTTGTTCAGTTCTTCAAAGCGAGCCAGACGGGCTTTGCCTTTAGACTGCTGGCCTTTTGGCCCTTTGCGCACCCACTCCAGCTCTTTCTCAATCGACTTACGACGCGCGGCTTCAGAAGAAGCTTCCTGCGCCAGACGCGCATCTTTCTGCTCCAGCCAGGAGGAGTAGTTGCCTTCCCACGGAATACCTTCACCGCGGTCAAGTTCCAGAATCCAGCCTGCCACGTTATCCAGGAAGTAACGGTCATGCGTAATCGCGACCACAGTGCCTTCGAAGTCATGCAGGAAGCGCTCCAGCCAGGCGACAGATTCGGCGTCCAGGTGGTTCGTCGGTTCGTCCAGCAGCAGCATGTCTGGTTTTTCCAGCAGCAGGCGGCAGAGGGCGACGCGGCGACGTTCACCACCGGAAAGGGTGGCGATCTTCGCGTCCCAGTCTGGCAGGCGCAGCGCATCGGCAGCACGTTCCAGTTGGGTATTCAGGTTGTGACCATCGTGCGCCTGGATGATCTCTTCAAGACGGCCCTGCTCAGCGGCCAGCTTGTCGAAGTCTGCATCCTCTTCGGCATAGAGCGCATAAACTTCGTCGAGACGTTTCAGTGCGCCAACTACTTCTGACAGCGCTTCTTCAACCGACTCGCGCACGGTGTGTTCAAGGTTAAGCTGCGGCTCCTGCGGCAGGTAGCCAATCTTGATGCCTGGCTGCGGACGCGCTTCCCCTTCGATATCTTTATCGATGCCGGCCATGATGCGCAGCAGGGTAGATTTACCCGCGCCATTCAGGCCGAGTACGCCGATTTTTGCGCCGGGGAAGAAGCTGAGCGAGATGTTTTTCAGGATATGTCGTTTCGGCGGAACCACTTTGCCGACGCGATGCATGCTATAGACGAATTGAGCCACGTTGGATTGAGCCTCTGGGTCTGTTGGTCGTTGGAATGATGTCGAAGTTTAGCCTTTTTCACCGTTTAATCCCAGCCGGGGGGCGGCGAATAATGCCCTGAGGGCGGTGATGCCGGACAACGTATGAAATAACTGTCTGATTTCCGCGCGTAATCGCTGAAATGACGGCAGAGGCAGGCTCAGGGCAGGCGAAGCGGTATCGCCTGCTGCGCCAGCCAGTTCTGTAACGCCTGATCGGGTGCGCTGTCACTCACCAGCAGGTCAAAACGCTGCAGCCCGGCAATGCGGGCAGGCAGCACCTTGCCATATTTACTGCTGTCAGCCACCAGTACCGACGTTCGGGCACGCAGCATGGCGTGATGTTTCATCATCAGTTCATTGGTGTTGTAGCAGGTCGCCCCCTGATCTTTGTCGATACCCGCCGCAGAGATCAAAGCCAGCGTCGGACAAAGATCGTCCAGGATGGTGTGCACGCCAATCGGTGTAAACAGAGCGTTGTCAGCATGAAATTCACCGCCGCTGAGAATAACGTTACAGCCAGGTTTCTCTTTCAGCGTCAGAAAGGTGTTCATAGCACAGCAGATGGCAGTGAACGACAGCGTGTCGGGAATCGCATCAACGATATAGGGCAGGGTAGTGCCGCAATCGAAAAAGACCGTATCGTTTTCGTTAATCAGGCTGGCCGCCGCCTGCGCCAGTCGCTGCTTTCTGGCCGCATTCTGCCCATGCTGATCGCTGACAAAATAGTGGCCGGTATGACTTTTTGGGTCGCTGACAATGTAGCCGCCCAGTAACACCACGCTGGAGCCCGGTTCGGTTAAATCGCGGCGAACCGTCATCTCTGAGACACCCAGCAGCTGGGCCGCGTCTTTGAGATGCAGTTTATCGGTGCGTTTAAGCGCCTGTGTCAGCTTGTGAATGCGTTCGTCGCGCCGGGTTTCCATGGTCATCTCTGTTTACCTATCCTGCAATGCGGAGGAAAGACGCCGGAACCGACGTCAATACGCGACAAACCTCACAGATTTGAATGAGTTGCGTCTCATCCGCCAGGCTGGCAACCAATCTTACCCGCATTCTGAAAGGCCCGCAAACCTCCGCTGTGCGGTGACTACCGCTCATCGCCGCAGGCGTTCACATTGCTCAGCCAGCAGGCTCTATGATGTTATCTTGTTATAATAGTAACACTTAAAATCCCGATCCCTGTCGCATATTGTCGATTTTGCGAACTCATGTTGTGGTTTTTGTCACATATTTAACTTTTAAGAAAGGTTATTGTGACTTTAATAACATTTGAAGTTTGCAAAATATCCAGGAGAAATGGTCATGACAATTGCGGTCATCGGCTCAAACATGGTCGATTTGATTACCTATACCAACAGCCTGCCGAAAGCGGGCGAAACCCTTGAAGCGCCTGACTTTGCGATTGGCTGCGGCGGTAAGGGCGCTAACCAGGCGGTTGCGGCGGCGAAAATGGGCGGCAGCGTGATGATGGTCAGCAAAGTTGGCGACGATCTCTTTGCGCCCAACACCGTCGCGAACCTGCAGCAGCAGGGCGTGGACACGCGATTTGTCACCACTGCACCAGGCACCTCCAGCGGTGTGGCACCGATTTTTGTCGATGACCAGTCGCAAAACCGCATTCTGATTATCAAAGGTGCCAACCAGCAGCTGAAACCGGCTGATATCGACGACGCGGCAGAGGCGCTGAAAGCCTGTGAGCTGATCATCCTGCAGCTGGAGATCCCGCTGGAGACGGTCTATTACGCCATCGATTTTGCCCGCCAGCATCAGATCAACGTGATCCTGAATCCGGCACCGGCCGTCGCTTCGCTGGATATTCACTACGCCTGCAAATGCGACTTCTTTATGCCGAACGAAACCGAACTGGAGATCCTCACCGGCCTGCCCGTCAGCACCGATGACGAGGTGATCCTGGCGGGGCAGTCGCTGCTGAAGCGCGGCCTTAAAAATCTGATCATTACTCTGGGCAGCCGGGGCTCGGTCTGGATGAGCGGCGACAAGGTGCATCGCGTGGCCGCGACGCCGGTTCAGGCGGTCGATACCAGCGGCGCAGGTGATGCCTTTATCGGCTGCTTTGCCTATCTGCTGGTGAAAACCGGCGATGTGGCCGCCGCCATGACACAGGCGTCGGCCTATGCCGCCTGCAGCGTCACCGGGCGCGGCACGCAGCGCGCTTATCCCGACGCAGAGACTTTCCAGCGTTTTCTCAACCGTAACTGAGGTTCTGCTATGCAACAGAAAATTGTTCAGCAATCTGATGGCTATCTGAATAAAACGCCGCTGTTCCAGTTCATTCTGCTGTCGTGCCTCTTCCCGCTCTGGGGCTGTGCAGCGAGTCTCAACGATATCCTGATTACCCAGTTTAAAAGTGTGTTTGCCCTGAGCGACTTCGCCAGTGCGCTGGTGCAGAGCGCCTTTTATGGCGGCTATTTTCTGATTGCGATCCCCGCCTCGCTGGTGATCCGCAAAACCAGTTACAAGATGGCGATTATGATCGGTCTGGCGCTCTACATTGCCGGCTGTATCGCCTTTTATCCTGCTTCGCACATGGCGACCTACACCATGTTCCTCGCGGCGATCTTTGCGATTGCCATTGGCCTGAGTTTCCTGGAAACGGCGGCCAACACCTACAGCTCGATGATTGGTCATCGTGATCATGCGACGCTGCGCCTCAACGTCAGCCAGACCTTCTATCCGATCGGTGCGCTGATGGGGATTGTGCTGGGTAAATATCTGGTGTTCCAGGATGGCGACAGTCTGGAGAGTCAGATGGCAGCCATGACGGCAGAGCAGGCGCATGCTTTCCGCCTGACAATGCTGGAGCACACGCTGGAGCCTTACAAATATCTGGTGATGGTGCTGGTGGTCGTGATGCTGCTGTTTATGTTCACCCGCTATCCGCGCTGCAAACCAGAGAGTAATGAGACATCCCGGCCGTCACTGGGCGAGACCTTCCGCTATCTGGCGGCTAACCGTCACTTTAAACGCGGCATTGTGACCCAGTTCCTGTATGTCGGCATGCAGGTGGCGGTCTGGTCATTTACCATTCGTCTGGCGCTGACGCTGGGGGCGGCCAATGAACGTCACGCCTCTAACTTTATGATCTACAGCTTCGTCTGCTTCTTTATCGGCAAGTTCGTGGCGAACTTCCTGATGACCCGCTTCCGTGCCGAGAAAGTGCTGATCGCCTATTCGGTGCTGGGCGTGCTGACGCTGGCTTATGTGATGCTGGTGCCGAACTTTACCGCCGTCTACGCCGCCGTTTTTGTCAGCGTGCTGTTTGGGCCCTGCTGGGCAACGATCTACGCCGGTACGCTGGCGACGGTCGATAATAAATACACTGAAGTGGCAGGCGCGTTTATCGTGATGGCGATTGTTGGCGCGGCCTTTGTCCCGGCGCTGCAGGGCCTGGTGTCTGACACGCTGGGTTCAATGCAGCTGGCGTTTGGTGTCTCGCTGCTCTGCTTCGCCTGGGTCGGATTTTACTTCTACGGCGAACTGCGCCATAAAAAACAGCCGGTTGCGGCCGGTCGTCTGGTGGAGGAGTTACCATGAGAACCCGTTTACCCTTAGCGTGTGACCAGTTTCACACCACGCCCTCGCTGCTGCTGGAAAGCGATGACTTCCGGGTTGAGGTGTTTCGCTATCCGGCAGGAATCGAGGCAGTGCGCATTCATAACCGGCGCGGCAGCGTGACCGTGCTGCCGTTTCTCGGGCAGATGATCTGGGACGTGCAGTTTGACGATCATAACCTGACCATGGGCCACAGCTTTAAGCAGCCGCTGCCCGCGAATTCGATCATAGATACCTATGGCTGTTTTGCCTTTCATTCGGGGCTGCTGGCTAACGGCTGTCCCGCGCCAGAGGACGATCATCCGCTGCACGGGGAAATGGCCTGCGCCCGCATGGATAGTGCCTGGCTGGTGCTGGACGATCAGACACTGTCGCTGGAAGGGGAGTGTGAATATGTTAAAGGCTTCGGCCATCATTATGTTGCGGCACCCGCCGTTCGCATTCAGGCCGACAGGCCCCGTCTGACGATAGAGATGACGGTGACCAATCTGGCGGGTGCACCGATGCCGTTGCAATACATGTGTCACCTCAACAGCGCGTGGATCGATCAGGGGCGCTTCCGGCAGTCGATCCCCGAAGGGGCATTCCAGCTGCGTCGCTCGATCCCGGCGCACCTGCGACCAACGCCCGCCTGGCGGGATTACACGGATCAACTGGCGCGCGATCCGCAGGCGTTACAGCAGCTCGATCAACCGCAGCTCTGCGATCCCGAGATCGTCTTATTTGCGGACGATCTGCCGCAGTATGGTGATGAGGTACAGTTTGAGTTGCATGCGCCGCAGGGCTACGCGCTGATGACGCGCTTCTCTACCGCGCAGTTCCCGCACGCAACCCGCTGGCTGCTGCACAACCATGACCAGCAGGTGGCGGCCTATATTCTGCCCGCCACCTGTCGGCCAGAGGGTTTTCTTGCCGCGCAGCAGGCCGGCACGCTGATCACCCTGGCGAGCGGCGAGCAGCGTCACTTCTCTGTGGAGACCGGCCTGCTCTGAGTCGGGTTTAAATCGCCACCAGGCCGCGCACACCTTCTGCTTCCATGGTGTCGCCGCGGCCACGCTGCACAATTTCACCGCGCGACATCACCAGATAGCTGTCCGCCAGTTCTGCCGCGAAGTCATAAAACTGCTCAACCAGCAGGATCGCCATATCTCCCCGTTGCGCCAGCTGGCGGATTACCGCGCCGATCTCTTTGATCACCGAGGGCTGGATCCCTTCGGTCGGCTCATCAAGGATCAGCAGCTGTGGCCGACAGGCCAGCGCCCGGCCGATCGCCAGCTGCTGCTGCTGACCGCCCGAGAGATCGCCGCCCCGGCGTGACTTCATCGCCAGCAGCACCGGAAAGAGCTGATAAATCTCCTCCGGCACCTCACGCGCCTGCGCCGCCGGAAAGCGCGACAGGCCCATCAGCAGGTTCTCTTCGACCGTCAGACGCGGAAAGATTTCCCGTCCCTGCGGCACATAGGCGATGCCCGCCTGCACCCGCTGGTGCGGCTTGCGGCCATTCATCCGCTGCTGCTGCCACTGAATCTCGCCTGACTTCGCCGGGATCAGCCCCATCAGGCACTTCAGCAGTGTGGTTTTTCCCACGCCATTGCGGCCAAGCAGACAGGTAATTTCACCAATTTTTACCTCAAACGACAGGCCGCGCAGAATGTGACTGCCGCCATAATATTGATTCAGTTCAGTAACCTGTAACATTTTAGCGCCCCAGATAAACGTCGATAACCTGCTCACTGGCCTGAACCTCGCGCAGCGAACCCTCGGCCAGCACCTGCCCCTGATGCAGCACCGTGACATGGTCGGCGATGGTCTCAACAAAGCCCATGTCATGCTCCACTACCATCAGGGAGTGTTTGCCCGCCAGGCTGCGGAACAACTCGGCGGTGTAGGCCGTCTCTGCGTCAGTCATGCCTGCCGCCGGTTCATCCAGCAGCAGCAGATGCGGCTCCTGAACCAGCAGCATGCCAATCTCCAGAAATTGCTTCTGGCCGTGCGATAGCAGGCCCGCACGGCGCTGGCGTTCGCCACCCAGCCGCAGCAGTTTCAGCACCTCATCAATTCTGTCGCGCTGTTCGCTGCTGAGACGAGCGCGCAGGCTGGCCCAGACCGATTTATTGGCTTTAAGCGCGATCTCAAGATTCTCAAATACGGTTAATGCCTCAAACACCGTAGGCTTCTGGAATTTACGGCCAATGCCGGCGCGGGCGATCTCTACCGGCGACAGACGGATCAGATCGCTGTCCTGGTCGTAGATCACCCGGCCGGCGTCGGGGCGGGTTTTGCCGGTGATCACATCCATCAGCGTAGTTTTGCCTGCGCCGTTGGGGCCGATCACGCAGCGCAGTTCCCCGATGCCGATCTGCAGCGAAAGATCGGTCAGCGCCCGAAAGCCGTCAAACGAGACGCTGATCTTCTCCAGTTGCAGGACGGGATCGCGCTGCGCCCGATGGCGATCCGCGAGCTGAGGCTGGGTAAACAGGGCATCACTCATTTTTTCCTCCGGCGCAGCAGGCCAATCACGCCGTGCGGCAGAAACAGTGTCACCAGGATGAACATCAGTCCCAGGAAAAACAGCCAGTATTCAGGGAAGGCGACGGTGAAGAAGCTGCGTGCGCCGTTAACAATTGCTGCGCCCAGCAGCGGGCCAATCAGCGTACCGCGTCCACCCAGCGCCACCCAGATCGCGGCTTCTATTGAGTTGGCTGGTGACATCTCTCCCGGATTGATAATGCCGACCTGCGGCACATAGAGCGCCCCGGCAAGACCGCACAGCACGGCGGAGAGCGTCCAGACTAATAGCTTGAAGCCGCGCGGATCGTAACCACAAAACATCAGACGGTTTTCGGCATCCCGCACTGCGGTCAGCACCCGGCCAAACTTGCTGCGCGCCAGGGCGAAGCCAATCACCAGGCTCAGCAACAGCAGCAGCACCGTGGCGATAAACAGCCCGATGCGGGTTCCGGTCGCCGTCACCGAAAAGCCGAGCAGGGTAGTAAAGCCGGTGAAGCCGTTGTTGCCGCCAAATCCGGTTTCATTACGGAAGAACAGCAGCATACCGGCGTAGGTCAGCGCCTGGGTCATGATGGAGAAGTAGACGCCTTTGATCTTTGAGCGAAAGGCGAAGAAGCCAAACAGCAGCGCCAGCAGGCCCGGCACCAGCATGCTCAGGCAGAGCGCCCAGACGAAGTATTCGGTGCCGGTCCAGAACCAGGGCAGCTCTCGCCAGGAGAGAAAGGACATAAAGGCGGGCAAGCCTTCGCCTGCGGCCTGGCGCATCAGGTACATGCCCATGGCATAACCGCCGAGGGCAAAGAACAGCCCGTGGCCCAGCGACAGCAGTCCGGCGTAACCCCACACCAGATCCAGCGCCACGGCGACCACCGCATAGCAGAGGATTTTGCCGACCAGCGTCAGGGTATAAGTGGAGATCGCCAGCGGATGGGCGGCGGGCAGCAGCGCCAGAAACGGCATCACCAGTAACGCCAGAGTGATCGCCACGCCGATGCTGATCGTCAGGCGCGGCGCGGTGCGCGCCACGCGAAGTGTGATGGGTTGCGTCATCAGTCAGTCATCCTTCCTTTAACCGCAAACAGTCCCTGCGGACGTTTCTGAATAAACAGCACGATAATCACCAGAATCAGGATCTTACCCAGCACCGCACCAATTTGCGGCTCCAGCACTTTGTTCAGAATGCCCAGGCTGAACGCGGCAACCACGGTGCCTGCCAGCTGGCCGACGCCACCCAGCACCACCACCAGGAACGAGTCAATGATATAGCCCTGACCCAGCTCCGGTCCGACGTTACCAAGCTGCGACAGCGCCACGCCTCCCAACCCGGCAATGCCCGAACCAAGGCCAAACGCCAGCATATCGACGCGACCCGTTGGCACGCCGCAGCACTCCGCCATGGCGCGGTTCTGGGTCACGGCGCGCACGTTCATGCCAAGGCGGGTCCGGTTCAGCAGCAGCCAGGTGAGCGCCAGCACAAACACCACAAACAGGATCACCGCGATGCGGTTCCACGGCAGCACCAGGTTGGGCAGCAGCTGCAGGCCACCTGAGAGCCACGACGGATTCGCCACTTCCAGGTTTTGCGCCCCGAACAGCACCCGTACCAGCTGGATCAGCATCAGGCTGATTCCCCAGGTGGCGAGCAGCGTCTCCAGCGGACGGCCATAGAGATGGCGAATCACCGTGCGCTCCAGCGCCATGCCGATAGCGGCAGTGACCATAAAGGCAACCGGCAGCGCCAGCAGCGGATACCAGGCTAAGTAGTGCGGGGCAAACTGCTGAAACAGGCTCTGAACCCACCAGGTGGCGTACGCACCGAGCATCAGCATTTCACCGTGCGCCATGTTGATCACGCCGAGCAGGCCGTAGGTGATCGCCAGGCCCAGCGCGGCCAGCAGCAGGATGGAGCCCAGCGACAGGCCGCTGAAGGCCTGGCCCAGCAGATCGCCCCACATTAGCCGTTTCTGAATCTGTTGCAGGCTCTCCGTCGCGGCTGCCCGCACCGTGGCGTCCGGTTCATTCGCGGGCTGGGTCAGGCGTTGCAGGCTGGCCTGGGTATTGGGATCGCTGGACTCACCCAGCAGTTTCACCGCCCGCAGGCGCACCATCGGTTCGCCATCCGCCAGTTGCAGGTTCGCCAGCGCCAGCGCTAATGCGGCATGAACGCGGCTATCTTTTTCGGCGGACAGACGCTGTTCCAGTAGCGGCAGCTGGTCTGCAGAACCGTCATTCTGCAGCTGCTGCGCTGCGCGCAGACGCAGGGCCGCATCACTGCTCACCAGCTGGTGCGCAGCCAGCGCGTTGTTTACCAGCACGCGCAGGCGATTGTTCATAAATAGCTTTTTCAGGTTACCCGTGGGCTGTGCCACCGCATCCAGCGGCTGCAGCGTCGATCCCTGCTGGCTGAATGGCTGTTTGTTCTGGTCGATGACCACGGTTTCTGCTTTTAACGCTTCCAGCAGCGGCAGACGCTGACTGTCCGGCGCGGCAGCCCATTGTTGCAGCAGCGTGGCCTGCTGGCTGCGGCTGGCGGCGGCAAAGTCAGCCGCCGGTCCGGCGCTGGCAAACAGCGGCAGCAACAGAAGCAGGCTGAAAAAACAGCGACATAGATTCATAAAAGGAGCCTCGTTTGGGGAGGTCAGCACGGCAGTCGAATGACCACTGCCGTGCTGCCGCTTTACAGCGGGTGACGCTTTCTTATCAGCAACGAAAATTACTGCGCAGTCTTCACCGGGTAATCGGGCTTCTTGTCGTTACCGGCAATGTACGGGCTCCAGGGCTGGGCACGCACGGGTTTATCGGTCTGCCACACCACGCTGAACTGGCCGTTCTCTTCCACTTCACCAATCATGACGGGCTTATGCAGATGGTGGTTGGTCTGGTCCATGGTCAGGGTAAAGCCATCCGGCGCTTTAAAGGTCTGACCGGCCATTGCCGCCCGCACTTTGTCCGGGTCCGTCGTGCCCGCTTTTTCCACCGCCTGCGCCCACATATGGATGCCGACATAAGTCGCTTCCATCGGGTCGTTGGTCACCACGGTGGCGGCGTTCGGCAGGTTATGTGCTTTGGCGTAAGCGCGGTAATCGGCAACAAATTTCGCGTTGGTCGGATTATCGATCGACTCGAAATAGTTCCAGGCCGCTAACTGACCCACCAGCGGTTTGGTGTCGATGCCGCGGAGCTCTTCCTCTCCCACTGAGAAGGCGACCACCGGAATGTCAGTGGCTTTGATGCCCTGGTTAGCCAGCTCTTTGTAGAACGGCACATTGGAGTCGCCGTTGATGGTGGAGACCACCGCCGTTTTACCGCCTGCCGCGAATTTTTTAATGTTGGAGACAATGGTCTGATAGTCGCTGTAACCAAACGGCGTGTAGACCTCTTCGATATCTTTATCTGCCACGCCTTTGCTGTGCAGGAAGGCACGCAGGATCTTGTTGGTGGTGCGCGGATAGACGTAGTCGGTGCCCAGCAGGAAGAAGCGTTTTGCACTGCCGCCATCTTCGCTCATCAGGTATTCCACTGCCGGAATCGCCTGCTGGTTAGGCGCCGCGCCGGTGTAGAAGACGTTAGGTGACATCTCTTCCCCTTCATACTGCACCGGATAGAAGAGCAGGCCGTTCAGCTCTTCAAACACCGGCAGCACCGATTTGCGTGATACCGAGGTCCAGCAGCCAAACACCACCGCCGCTTTATCCTGAGTCAGCAACTGCCGCGCTTTCTCGGCAAACAGCGGCCAGTTAGAGGCGGGATCGACCACCACCGGCTCCAGCTTTTTCCCCAGCACGCCCCCTTTGGCGTTGATCTCATCAATGGTCATCAGCGCCACATCTTTCAGCGGCGTTTCAGAGATCGCCATGGTGCCGGAGAGCGAATGCATGATCCCCACTTTGATGGTGTCAGCCGCCTGCGCACTCCAGGCGAAACCCATACTGACAACGGTAGCGGAGAGGGCGAAAGCCTTGATCAACGAACGTCTTTTCATCATTTAAACCCCTGAGTGGTTGTTATGTTATTCGGTGAGCTGGAGCCGGGCCTGCTGGAGGCGGTGCAGTGTGATCTTCCTGACTTCCGCCTTACTGACAGCGATGTGATCGGTCAGGATGCGTTGCGCCTCGCCTGTCTGCTGCGCAAAAATCGCCTGTAAAATCTGAGCATGTTCCTGATAAGTCGCACAGATGCGATCATCGCGGGTGAAGTCGAGCCGACGGATGATGCGGATCTTCTCGGTGAGTTCGGCGTGTATGCGCGCCATCTCCGGGTTACCCGCGGCCGCGACCAGCGCCATGTGAAACGCTTCGTCATGCTGCGACACCACCAGACCTTCGGTGAGCGCCTCCGCTTCACACCAGAACTGGTTGAGTTCGTGTAACAGCGCGGCACACTGAGGCGCGGGCAGGGCGCAGAGGCGTTTTACCGCCTCGCACTCCAGCACGGTGCGCAGGTCATACAGCGATTCGAACCAGGCAAAATCGAAGTTTTTGATCTGCCAGCCGCTGCGGAACCAGACTTCGACAAAGCCTTCGCGCTCCAGCCGGAATAGCGCCTGGCGAACCGGCGTGCGGCTGACCGCCATCCGGCCGGCGATTTCGCTTTCGCTGAAGCGATCACCCGGCATCAGGCGAAAGGCGAAAATATCGGCCTTCAGCGCCTGATAGACCCGTTCGGCCAGCGCTTCAGGGCGCGCTTTAGGGGATTGAGGTTGGGTTGTCATCGGCGCTCCTTATTCCAGCCACAGCAGGGTATCGCCAGGGCTGACCGGGCGGCCCGCCTGGCAGGCGATCCGCGTCACCCGACCGGCCTGCGGCGCGACTATCGCCAGCTCCATCTTCATCGCCTCGACGATAATCAGCGTCTGTCCGGCGCTGACCTCGTCGCCCGGCTGCACCAGCACTTTCCAGATGTTGCCATTGAGGTCTGCCTGCACCGCCAGTCCGCCTTCGTCCGCTTCACTCACGCTGTCCGGCACCTCATCCGCCGCCGATGCGTTCTGTTCTTCCTGCGCCCATAACTGCACTTCCTGTTCAAAGGCGGTCGCCTGGCGCTGACGGAAGTCCGCAATCTCAGCGGCATGGTCGGCGAGGAATTGCTGGTGCGCAGCAAAATCAAACTGCGTCTCTTCGATGCGCAGGCTGGCGCGGCCTTCACGGAAATCTTCACGCAGCTGGTTGAGCTCGGTTTCACTTACCGGATAGAAGCGCACCTGATCGAAGAAGCGCAGCAGCCATGGCGCATCGGCTGTGAACTGCGGATTCTTCAGGAAGGTGTTCCAGATGGGCAGCGTGCGGCCTACCAGCTGATAGCCGCCGGGCGAATCCATGCCGTAGATGCACATGTACATGCCGCCAATGCCGACCGTGCCTTCGGCGGTAAAGGTACGTGCCGGACTGTATTTGGAACTCAGCAGGCGATGGCGCGGATCGATCGGCACGGCGCATGGCGCGCCGAGGTAAACATCGCCCAGCCCCAGCACCAGATAGCTGGCGTTGAACAGGGTGTCGCGCACTTCATCGCGGCTGGTTAAGCCATTAATGCGCTGGATAAAGTCCACGTTGTTGGGCAGCCAGGGCGCACTGGCACGCACCGTCTCCTGATAGCGGCTGACCGCACCCAGCGTGGCGCTGTCTTCAAACGCCATCGGCATCCACACCACGCGCGACGGGACTTTCAGCGTGCTGACATCGCCCAGCGTCGCTTCCAGCGCCAGCAGCAGCGACATCAGGGCGGACTGTGAAATAATGCGGCTGTCGTAGCGAACCTGCAGTGAGCGCACGCCTGGCGATAGCTCCTCAACGCCTGGCTCCGCCTGCGCCGTCAGCGCATTCATCAACAGGTGCACGCGCAGACGCAGCGCCAGATCCAGCACGTTGTCGCCATACTCAATCAACACATATTTGTCGCCGGCCTGACGATAGACCACTTTCGGCGTGCTGCCGGTGGCCTCGATGGCGGACAGAATCGTGGCGGAGCCGTGGGCGGTTTCAGCCAGCGACGGCACGGCAAAGGTCGGGGGATGATCCGGCCGCAGGGTATCGATCAGGTGCATCTGCGCTTTTTCCCGCGCCAGTGCATCGTCTGCGGTAATCGGGTGGAAGCGGATGGTGTCGCCCGGTTTGACCTGGCCCACTTTCCACAGCTCGGCTTTGGCGATGGTCACCGGACAGACGAAGCCGCCCAGGCTCGGGCCGTCGTGTGTCAGGATCACCGGGAAGTCGCCGGTGAAATTGACCGCGCCGATGGCATATTCACAGTCGTGAACGTTGGAGGGATGCAGGCCTGCTTCGCCACCGTTGGCGCGGGTCCAGGTCGGTTTCGGACCCACCAGCCGAACGCCGAGGCGGTTGGAGTTGTAGTGCACCTGCCAGTCGCTGGCAAAGAATTCGTCGATGGCGGCCTGGGTGAAGAAGTCCGGTGCGCCGTGCGGGCCATAAAGCACGCCGATACGCCATTCGCTGCCGTAGTGGGGAATCAGCGTCGCATCAAGCGGCTGCGGATCGCTGACCGGGGCCGGTGTAGTGCAGGCTGCCCGTTCAGGCCGGGAGATTGCCAGCATATCGGCCACCCGCAGGGTGCGTCCGGCGTGACCGCCAAACTGGCCCAGTGAAAAGGTGCTGCGGCTGCCCAGATATTCCGGCACGTCGAAGCCGTTGCGCACCGCCAGATAGCTGCGGCAGCCCTGCCGGGCGCGTCCCAGTGCCAGGGTCTGTCCCGCTTTCACCGCCAGCGGCTGCCAGGCGCTGACCGGTTCGCCATCAAGCCGGGCGTCGCAGTCCGCGCCGGTCAGCGCCAGAATGGCATCACAGTGGAAACGCAGCGTCGGCCCCTGCAGGGTAAACTCCAGGCCTGCTGCTGCCTCGTGGTTACCCACGATTCGGTTTGCCAGACGGAACGCGAAATCATCCATCGGGCCGGAAGGCGGCACGCCGATATCCCAGTAGCCGAGGCGGCCGGGATAGTCCTGCACCGAACTGAAGGTGCCGGGTTGCAGCACTTCCACCACGGAGGCGGCAGGCACAACGCTGTCGAGATAGCGCGTCCAGACGTTGCCGCTGCGAAACGCGTCGCTGCGGGTGATCTGGCGCAGATAGTCGAGGTTGGTGGCGATGCCATGCAGCTGAGTCGCATCCAGCGCATGATGAAGTTTTTCCAGTGCCGCCTCGCGCGTGTCGGCATGCACAATCAGCTTGGCGATCATCGGGTCGTAGAAGCTGGAGACCTCGCTGCCGGTTTCGATGCCGCTGTCGACCCGCACGCCGTCAGGAAAGGTGACGCCGGTTAACAGGCCGGGGCTGGGCTGAAAGTTCTTCAGCGGATCTTCCGCGTAGAGCCGCACTTCAATCGCTGCGCCCTGTGGCGCCTGCTGCAGACGTGACCAGTCCACCGCATCGCCCGCCGCCACCTGCAACATGCATTCCACCAGATCGAGGCCGGTGACGCATTCGGTGACCGGATGCTCCACCTGCAGGCGGGTGTTCACTTCGAGAAAGTAAAAGGCCTGCTGGCTGACGTCGTAGATATACTCCACGGTGCCTGCGCTGCGGTAGTTGACCTGCTCGCCAAGCCGCACCGCCGAGGCGAGCAGGGCGTCACGCGTGGCCTGCGACAGGCCGGGCGCCGGTGTTTCTTCCACCACCTTCTGATTGCGGCGCTGCAGTGAGCAGTCGCGTTCGCCCAGCGCTACCACGTTGCCTTTGCCGTCTCCAAAAATCTGCACTTCAACGTGCCGGGCGCGATCGATACAGCGTTCCAGAAATACGCCTGCATCACTGAAAAACTGCTCACCAAGACGGCGCACGCTCTCCCAGGCGCTGGCGAGCGCATCGGCGTCGGCGCAGCGCGTCAGGCCAATGCCGCCGCCGCCCGCCGTGCTTTTCAACATCACCGGATAGCCAATCTTATCAGCTGCCTGCATTGCCTCTTCCAGCGAGGCGAGCAGGGGTGTGCCAGGCGTCATCGGCACACCCGCGCTGGCGGCCAGTTCACGAGCGCGGTGCTTAAGGCCGAACTCCCCAATCTGCTGTGCGGTGGGGCCGACAAAGGCGATACCTGCCGCATCGCAGGCGTCGGCAAACGGCTGGCTTTCGGAAAGAAATCCGTAGCCGGGCCAGATCGCCTGCGCGCCGCTCTGCTGAGCTGCTGCCAGAATTTTGTCGATGCGCAGATAGCTGTCGCTGGCTTTCTCTCCGCCCAGCGCGATGGCGATATCCGCCTGCTTAACGTGCTGCGCGTTGCGGTCAGCGTCTGAATAGACCGCGACGCTTTTCACGCCGAGGCGCTTCAGGGTCCGAATGGCGCGACAGGCAATTTCGCCGCGGTTGGCAATCAGTACGGTAGTGAACATGATCAGTGACTCCCCTGTGATGCCAGCCAGTTGCGCCAGCCGCCCGTCTCGGTGATTTCCAGCGCGGTCTTCAGCGCTGAGCCTTCGCAGATAAAGCCTTTAACAACGCGGCCATCGGCCAGCGTCAGGCTGCCAATCCCCAGTGGGGCCGGAATCTCCGCCACAAACTCGCCAAAACGGGCCAGCGGGATATCCCACAGCTCCACGGTGATCGCCGCTCCCTGTTCGTCACGCATCAGGCCCGGTTTTTTGATTGCACCTTCCAGCAGGGCAAAGAGGCGGTAGTGTGGCGCGGTCTTCGTCTCTTCCACCCAGACGGCATTGCGTTCGGTGAGCTGGAAATTGAGCGGCATGCCGGTGAGATGCGCGCCCACTACCGCCAGCCGGACGTGGTCAGGTGAGACAGGTAAGGTTGTGGATCGGGTCGGCCACGGCTGACCGGTCGCGCCCAGCGGCAGGGCGAGCTGCTGCTGCCAGCGAAGGCCGAATTCCGCCAGCGCCCGATCGTGCCAGGCGGGTGCAATCAGCGTGATGCCTGCCGGAAGATCGTCGTTGCGGAACGGTGCGGGCAGCGCCAGGGCAGAGAGGTCGGCGAGATTGGTGAAGTTGGTGTAGGTGCCAAACTGCGAGTTGAAGTAAATCGGCTCCTGTTTCATCTCCTCCAGGGTATGAATGGTGGGTGAGGTCGGCACCACCAGCGCGTCAAACTGTGCCAGCGTATCCTGAATCTGACGCGTCAGTTCGGCCCGCAGATACTCCGCCTTGTAGGCGTCCACCGCGCTGTATTTCAGGCCGCTGGTGACGATCTCATGCACTACCGGGTCCATCTCCGCCGGACGGTCAAGCATCTCACCCACCGCCGCTGTGCGTTCGGCGACCCAGGGACCGTAGTAGAGCTGTTCAGCGAGCGTCCGGAACGGCGTGAAGTCGATGGGGTGCAGTGTCGCGCCGCCCGCCTGCAACGCTTCCAGTGCCTGATCCCAGGCGGCTTCGGCGGCAGCATCATCAAAAAACGCCGGGTGCGCCGGAATAGCGAAACGGGGATGACGCGGCAGGCTGGCTGGGGCGGTGCGCGGATTAATACGCGAATAGGCATCACCGGCATCGTAGCCACCCATGATACTGGCGACGCTAAACGCATCTTCTGCCGTCAGCGCAAATACCGAAATGGTGTCGTTGAGGCGACAGGCGGGCACTACGCCGCGTGCAGAGAACCAGCCCTTGGTTGGCTTCAGTCCGACGATATTATTAAAGCCCGCCGGCACGCGGCCCGATCCAGCGGTATCGGTGCCCAGTGAAAAAGCGACCAGTCCGCGCGCCAGCACCGATGCCGAGCCAGAGCTGGAGCCACCGCTGACGTAATCAGCGTCAAAGGTATTACTGACCGCGCCATAGGGCGAGCGGGTGCCGACCAGGCCGGTTGCGAACTGATCGAGGTTGGTTTTACCGATGACGACTGCGCCAGCGGCTTTCAGCCGGGCGACGGCGACCGCATCTTCGCTGGCGGTATAGGTAAACGCAGGGCAGGCGGCGCTGGTCGGCCAGCCTGCGACATCAATGTTATCTTTTACGGCGAAGGGCACACCAAACAGCGGCAGCGACGCGGGATCGCGTTCATAGCCTGCCAGCAGCGGTTCAATCTGTGCCGCTAACTGGTCAGGTGTCGCCAGATAGATCCAGGCATTATCGTGTGTGTCGAGCGCTGCCAGGTGCGCACTCAGCAGCGAACGGATCTGTTGTGGTGCCTGCTGAGTGCGCTGCTGCCAGGCGGGAAGCGTCAGGCCGAAGGTAGAAGTCATACGAAGAATTCCAGCTGGTATACAAGATGGAATTCAACAGAGCAAAGCGTGTGCCAGTTTTTAACGCAATGATTCAACAGTTTAAATCGCTGGGTAATAAGATTTACTGATGATAATTTGCACAATCACGGCGCGTACGCTGAGCGATGACGGTGCGTTAACTGTCTGTATGCGTAAATTTTGTGAAGAACATGGCAAGAGTGCGGTGGCCCGGTTAGCATGAAGACTGTCTGGCAAGTTGCCGGCCCCAGCAACAGAGGAGATTTACGTGGTGAAGTGGCGTAACTGGATGATAGGGATCTGCCTGGTCGGTTCGGCCAGCAGCGCATGGGCCGATTCGCTTGATCAACAACGGCAACGTTATCAACAAATTAAACAGGCCTGGGACAGTAACCAGATGGCCACCGTGGATCAGCTGTTGCCTACGCTACAGGACTATCCGCTCTATCCTTATCTGCAATATCGCCTGCTGGCTCAGGATCTCGATCAGGAGACCACCCTGGCCGTGCAGAACTTTATTCGCCAGTACCCGACATTGCCTCCCGCGCGATCGCTCAGCACCCGCTTTATCAACGTGCTGGCTTACCGACAGGACTGGCAGGGCGTGCTGAACTTCAGCCCGACCGAACCCAAGCCGGTGCAGGCGCGTTGCAACTGGTATTACGCCAAATGGGCCACCGGGCAGCAGCAGGCCGCGTTTGATGGCGCGAAGCAGATCTGGCTGCGTGGCACGGCGCTGCCTGCGGATTGCGATAAGCTCTTCTCGGTCTGGCAGGCGTCCGGTCAGATTTCGCCGATTACTATCCTGGAACGTATCCGGCTGGCGATGAAAGCCGGTAATGACAACCTGGTGAGCTATCTGGCGAAGACGCTGCCTGCCGATTATCAGACCATGTCTGACGCGATACAGGCCCTGCAAAAGGATCCGTTAACCGTCAGCACCTTCGCCAGTGCCGTGGGGCCAACCGACTTTACCCGTCAGGCCACCATTTACGCCTTTACGCGTGTGGCGCGGCAGGACATGGAAAATGCCCGCAGCCTGATTCCGATTCTGGTCCGGGCCCAGAAAATGGGGCCGGAAGATGAGCAGGCGCTGAAGGAGATTGTGGTCTGGCGCATGATGGGCAGCGATCTCACCTCTGAGCAGGCACGCTGGCGCGATGCAGTAGTGATGAACAGCGAGTCTACCGCGCTGGTGGAACGCCGGGTGCGGCTGGCGCTCTCTCAGCATGACCGACGCGGCCTGAACACCTGGATTGCTCGTCTGCCGCTGGAAGCCAAAGAGAAAGATGAGTGGCAGTACTGGCAGGCCGATCTGCTGTTTGAGAAAGATCGTAAAGAGGAAGCGGAAGAGATCCTGCGCAAGCTGATGAAAGAACGCGGCTTCTATCCGATGGTGGCTGCTCAGCGGCTGGGCGTAGACTATCCGTTGCAGATTGATGAAGCGCCGAAGCCTGACAGCGCCACCCTCCAGGGGCCCGAGCTGGCCCGCGTTCGCGAGCTGATGTACTGGGGGCTGGATAACCTGGCCCGTAGCGAATGGAGCAATCTGATCGGCAGCCGGACGCATACGCAGCAGCAGATGCTGGCGCGCTACGCCAACGAGCAGGACTGGTGGGATCTCAGCGTGCAGGCGACTATCACCGCCAAAATGTGGGACAGCCTGAAAGAGCGTTTCCCGCTGGCGTGGCGCAGTGTCTATGAGCGAAATACCGAGGTGAAGCAGATCCCACCGAGCTATGCGATGGCGATTTCGCGTCAGGAGAGCGCCTGGAACCCGAAAGCGCGTTCGCCGGTCGGCGCCAGTGGTCTGATGCAAATTATGCCTGCCACGGCGGCGCATACCGTGAAGATGTACGATATACCTGGCTACAGCAACACCAGCCAGCTGCTTGATCCGGAAACCAATATCCAGATTGGTACGCAGTATCTGGAGTATGTCTATCAGCAGTTCGACCAGAACCGGATTTTCGCCTCAGCGGCCTATAACGCCGGGCCGGGCCGGGTGCGAAGCTGGCTGAAAACCAGCGCGGGCAATCTCGACGCCGTGGCGTTTATTGAGACCATTCCGTTCTCTGAAACGCGCGGCTACGTGAAGAGTGTGCTGGCGTATGACGCCTACTATCGTTACTTCATGGGCAAGCCTGACAAGATCCTGTCAGATGCTGAGTGGAATCGCCGTTACTAGCTGTGCTAAGCTTCCGTACTCTTTAGCGAGTACGGAAGCCTCTTCATGACCCATTCTGATTCCCTCTCTACCGATGCACATCCGGCAGAAGATAGCTGGCAGCGCTTTGTCGTGCTGATGCAGCAGGCCTTTGCTGATGGCCATGCACTGCCTCTGATGCAACTGATGATGACGCCCGATGAGCGGGAAGCGTTCGGCACCCGTCTGCGGATTATCGAAGAGTTAATGAATGGCGAGATGAGCCAGCGCGAGCTGAAAAATGAGCTCGGCGTCGGCATCGCGACGATTACCCGTGGGTCTAATAGCCTGAAAGAGGCGCCGCCGGAGCTGAAACGCTGGCTGGAAGCGCGTCTGGGACGCGCCTGATTACTGTTGATAGAGCGGATGAACGAACGGGCAGAGCGCCAGAATCAGTGCCTGATGATAGACACTTGATCGGCTGAGCAGGCCGTTCGTAAACGCCCCGATTGCGCCACCCTTGTGTTTGATATTGTCGATGCCGGTTAATCGCGCCATCTCTTCGCCGAGTTCACGGCCTTCACGCAGACCCGCCAGCACCACCGGAGGCAGGGTGAAACTGGCCGAGCGCGACTCGCCACGCTGTTTCTGATTTTCCACCACCATCCAGGCAAATGCGCTGTCATCTTCGATGCCCGCCTCAATGGCGACCCAGAACGCCGCTTCTGGTCGGACCTGCCGGGCATTCATCACGCGCTGACGTGCGCCAGTTCGCGTTTCGAGATGGGTTAACGGTTGTGCAGCAACGCCGCTATCGACCTCGACCCCTTCAATATGGCAGGATCCCTCGCCGAAAACGTCGCTGAAAGCCTGAGCAATCGCGTGAATCTTCGCTGGGTTGGTTGTGGCTGCGACAACATGGTACATAATTGATTAAACCCTCAGATGATTAAGCGCCTGACCCATCCGGCTGTTTTCGTTGTCATTCTGAACCCGGGCTGTGCTGACAACCCTCACGTACTGCGTGTACGCCGGATTGTTCCGCGCTGTCTGTGTCTGGAATGTCTGCAACAATGATGTCTGATGGAACAGGGTCTAAAGCGATTTTTGTCGCAGTATAACGGAAACTAACATGCTACAGGTCTATCTTGTTCGTCACGGTGAAACGGTATGGAATGCGGAACGCCGTATTCAGGGTCAGTCCGACAGTCCGCTGACGGAAAAAGGTGAGCAACAAGCCTGGCAGGTGGGTGAGCGCGTGAAGCATTTGGGCATCACGCACATTATTGCCAGCGATCTGGGGCGCACGCGTCGCACCGCCGAGATTATCGCAGATGCCTGCGGTTGCTCAGTGACGCTTGATGCGCGCTTGCGTGAACTGAATATGGGTGTGCTGGAGAAGCGTCCGCTGGATGGCTTAACGGCGGAAGAGGAGCAGTGGCGCGCTGCACTGGTCAACGGGACCGAAGGTGGCCGTATCCCTGAAGGGGAGTCGATGACGGAGATGGCGACGCGCATGCACGCCGCGCTGAATGCCTGTCTCGATCTGCCTGCCGGAAGCCGTCCGCTGCTGGTCAGCCACGGTATGGCGCTCGGGTCGCTGGTCAGTACAATTCTGGGTTTGCCCGCCTATGCGGAACGTCGCCTGCGCCTGCGTAACTGCTCTATTTCACGTGTGGATTATCAGCAGAGCGCCTGGCTGGCAGAAGGCTGGATTGTAGAGACGGCGGGGGATATTTCCCATCTGGATGCGCCTGCGCTCGACGAGCTGCAACGCTGATTGCTTAAGGCTGCCGTCACGATGACGACAGCCTTAAACTTAGCTGGCTTCAGCCTGCTGGCGGCGAATCGGAATCAGATATTCGCAACGGATCTCAGTCGGTGGCTCCGAGCGCTTTTTACCGCCATGGGTATAAAAGCGTTCGATATCCTGCCCTTCACGGCGGGTCAGCCCCAGCGTTGGCATGCAGGTACCGTAAAGCAGCAGGATAAATTCCTGCAAATTGACACGCGGACCGTTAAAGGTGAACTGCACATAGTCGCCACCTTCCAGAATAACCTTCTGGCCAGAATGCAGGTTCACCGCGCTGTCAGCAGGCACCGCAGTGGTATAAAGAATCTCCTGCTCGTCATCTTTGTCCTGGCTGGCACGCACCTGATGCAGGCCATACAGCACCGGCGGAATCGTGTCCGTTTCCAGCAGGAACTGCTTCCAGAAGTGCATTCGCATTTCATCGCGGTAGCTGGAAATCTGCTCCAGAATACAGGTGTAGTTCTGGGTTTGTCCCACCAGCACCGTTTCCGGCAGGCTGACGAAAGCCGGTTCCGGCTGCGTCTCATCATCCAGGCGAATCGGGGGACGGATACCGAATGAATTCCATTCGGAAGAGCGACGATACCAGGCCGGTGTCTGTGCAAACTGTTTTTTGAATGCACGCGTAAAAGTCTGTTGTGAATCAAAACGATACTGCAGTGCGATGTCCAGGATCGGGCGACTGGTCAGGCGCAGCGCCACGGCGGCTTTAGACAAACGACGGGCACGGATATAGGCGCCGATTGCGTGCCCGGTCACGTCTTTGAACATCCTTTGCAGATGCCACTTAGAGTAACCCGCTTTCTGGGCAACATTGTCCAGTGAAAGGGGTTGATCCAGATGGCTCTCCAGCCAGACAAGCAAATCGCGAATGATACCGGCTTGGTCCATAAAACATCCTCTACTCTGGTGGTGCAGCTAAACGCATTCGAAGAATATTAGCACTCATTGCTCAAAAGACGTGGGACGTTTCTCGGGGAAGGTTGTGCTAAATCAGTACGGGCTAAAACCCGTTTTGGTTTGGTCATTGTATCGATTAACAGTACATTACATTCTCATCTATTCCATTTGCAATGGTAACTCCATGACAATATCCCGACTTATGATCGCTGCGCTGACTACGCTGACCTTTTCCAGCCCGCTTTTTGCCGAACAGATTGGCTCTGTTGATACGGTCTTCAAGATATTCGGGCCTGACCACAAGATTATTGTTGAAGCTTTCGATGACCCGGACGTTAAAAATGTAACCTGCTATATCAGCCGGGCAAAAACCGGGGGAATCAAAGGCGGATTGGGGCTGGCAGAGGATACCTCTGATGCCGCCATTTCCTGTCAGCAGGTCGGTCCGGTTGAAGTGAGTGATAAAATTGCACAGGGCAAAGCGGAGGGGGAAGTGGTATTTCGCCAGCGCACCTCTTTAATCTTCAAAAAGCTGCAGGTTGTCCGCTTCTACGACAAAAAGCGCAATGCGCTGGTCTATCTGACCTATTCCGATAAAGTGGTTGATGGCTCACCGAAAAATGCGCTCAGCGCCGTGCCGATTATGCCGTGGCACTGATAATGTTGTGGCACTTATAATGCCGTGGCACTGAACATAAAAAAACGCCCCAGGAGGCGTTTTTTTATTTGCTGCATCTGACAACCACTTACTCGTGCAGGTCGCCGCAGAAGCGATAACCTTCACCATGAATGGTGGCGATGATCTCTGGCGTATCCGGCGTGGATTCGAAATGCTTGCGGATGCGACGAATGGTGACATCGACGGTGCGATCGTGCGGCTTGAGGTCGCGGCCGGTCATTTTCTTCAGCAGGTCGGCACGGGTCTGAATTTTGCCCGGATTTTCGCAGAAGTGTAGCATGGCGCGAAACTCACTACGTGGCAGTTTATACTGCTCGCCGTTTGGATTGATCAGAGAGCGGCTGTTAATATCCAGCTCCCAGCCATTGAATTTATAGCTTTCTACCTGACGGCGCTCTTCCCCTGGCATAGCCAGATTCATGGTGCGCGACAGCAGGTTACGGGCACGAATAGTCAGCTCACGCGGGTTAAACGGTTTGGTGATGTAATCATCAGCGCCAATTTCCAGACCGAGGATTTTATCGACTTCGTTGTCACGGCCGGTCAGAAACATCAGGGCGACATTGGCCTGCTCACGCAGTTCACGGGCTAGCAACAGACCGTTTTTGCCAGGCAGGTTGATGTCCATGATGACCAGGTTAACGTCATTGTCGGTCAGCACCTGATGCATTTCAGCACCATCAGTCGCCTCATACACCACATAACCTTCCGCCTCAAAAATACTCTTGAGGGTATTACGCGTGACCAGTTCGTCTTCAACGATAAGAATGTGCGGGGTCTGCATGTTTAGCTACCTAAAATTTGCCAACAAATTGAAAACAGGGCGTACAGCGGTATGGCGTTCTCCATCATCGAGAGCGGCGGGCCGCGCAGAACCGTTGTACGAAATCATATTTTGATAAGCCATCTATCAACGTCAACAACAGTATTAGCTCAGCCAGTCAGGATGAAAATTGCATGCCCCGGGCGTTAATGATAATGGCGCATATCCTAACTGTATTAACAGCAACCTAACAGCACCAACTACAACCGATAAGCATAAAAACAACGCTTCGTTGACTTATATCAAATGCAATTGTAGCACGTTAACACTTTTGTGAAAAACTTCTCGCAGAATGCCTGTTTAGCTCACAAAAAGCATCATTTTCGTTACATTTTTAACTTATACAGGCCAGAATTGAACCGGCCGGAAATCACATTTTATCTTATTGAATTTAAATGGATAAATAACGTTTTTTTTAATAAAGCGCCTTCTGTCCATAAAAAGGTTCAGGCCATCAGTTTTAACCAGTTTTAACATCATTAATCCACAATTTTCTTATTACCTTCTGGCACCTGAATCTTTAAGAGCCATGTTAATATGACGTTATATAAATTGACCAATGGATTAAATATGCTTTTCCCACTGATTCTCGTCTCGCCTGCGCGGCCAGAAAACATCGGCGCTGCGGCGCGTGCCATGAAAACCATGGGGTTCAGCCAGCTGCGCATCGTGGCCAGCGACGACTGGCAGGATCCTGCTGCGCGGCGTGTGGCACATGGTGCTGGTGACATTCTTGATAACATTCAGACCTTTGCTACCCTGGCTGACGCGTTAGCGGATATCGATTTTTCTGTCGCAACCACTGCGCGCAGCCGGGCAAAGTTTCGTTACTACGCCACACCTGAACAGGTTGAAACGCAACTGCTGGAGAAGCGTCAGTGGGTCAACAGTATGGCGCTGGTATTTGGCCGCGAAGACAGCGGGCTGACTAACGAAGAGCTGGAACAGGTCGACCTGCTGACGGGCATCCCGATGGCGAATGACTATCCTTCACTGAATCTCGGTCAGGCGGTGATGGTCTATTGCTATCAACTCTCGACGCTGAATCAGGTTGAGGCGCCTGTTGCGTCTGCCGCCGATGGTCAGCAGTTACAGGCGCTGCGCCAGCGATTCCATCAGCTGCTGGCGCAACTGGAGGTCAGTGATGATGAGAAGCTGTCAGACTGGATCGATCAGCGGGTAGGTCTGCTGGAACAGCGCGACAGTGCGATGCTGCACCGTCTGCTGCACGATATTGAAAAAAAACTCACAGATAAATCCTCGGCAAAAAGCTGATTTTATAGCAACAGATCGCAGAGGATTTCAGCATGGCAAACGATCGCATAGCGTTTCACGGTTTCAGCGGTGGCTGTGCGCAGTGGTTGAAATCTGTCCACCGGACAAATCGGGTTGACTTAACGTGCGCTTTGCTTTACTTCTGGACGCAAGACGGACAGACAAAAACAGACAGACAATAAATCTAAATGCGTAAAATCAGCCTGAACACCACAATTATTACCACCACCATTACCACAGGTAACGGTGCGGGCTGACGCATACAGGAAAAACAGAAAAAAAGCCCGCACCTAACCAGTGCGGGCTTTTTTTTCGGCTTAAATTCAGGAGAGTTTATATCATGCGAGTGCTGAAATTCGGCGGGACCTCGGTAGCGAATGCGGAACGTTTTCTTCGCGTCGCTGACATTCTGGAAAGTAATGCGCAACAAGGACAGGTTGCAACCGTGCTCTCTGCGCCAGCAAAGATCACTAACCATCTGGTGGCGATGATTGAAAAAACCATCAGTGGTCAGGACGCTCTGCCGAATATCAGCGACGCCGAACGCATTTTCAGCGAGCTGCTGCAGGGACTGGCTGATGCACAGCCGGGCTTTGAGTTTGATCGACTCAAAACCCGCGTTGACCTTGAGTTTGCGCAGTTAAAACAGGTTCTGCACGGTATCAGCCTGCTGGGACAGTGCCCGGACAGCGTGAACGCGGCGATTATCTGTCGCGGAGAAAAACTCTCGATTGCGATCATGGAAGCGCTGCTGCAGGCACGCGGTCATGAGGTCAGCGTGATCGACCCGGTGGAGAAATTGCTGGCAATAGGCCACTACCTGGAATCCACAGTTGATATTGCCGAATCGACCCGCCGCATCGAAGCCAGTCAAATTCCACCACAAAACATGATCCTGATGGCGGGTTTTACGGCCGGTAATGAGCGTGGCGAGCTGGTAGTGCTGGGCCGCAACGGTTCAGACTATTCAGCCGCTGTGCTGGCCGCCTGTCTGCGCGCCGACTGCTGTGAAATCTGGACCGATGTAGATGGCGTCTATACCTGCGATCCGCGTCAGGTGCCGGATGCGCGTCTGCTGAAGTCGATGTCCTATCAGGAGGCGATGGAGCTCTCCTACTTCGGTGCCAAAGTGCTGCATCCCCGCACCATCGCGCCGATTGCCCAGTTCCAGATCCCTTGCCTGATCAAAAATACCGCCAATCCACAGGCACCCGGCACCCTGATTGGTGCCGAAGGCGAGCCGGATGAAAGCCCGGTAAAAGGCATCACTAACCTGAATAATATGGCGATGGTGAACGTCTCCGGTCCCGGCATGAAAGGGATGGTCGGAATGGCGGCCAGAGTCTTTGCGGCCATGTCGCGTACCGGCATCTCTGTCGTGCTGATCACCCAATCCTCTTCCGAATACAGCATCAGTTTCTGCGTGCCGCAGAGCGAGCTGGCGCGGGCGCGTCATGTGCTGGAAGAGGAGTTCTATCTGGAGCTGAAAGATGGGCTGCTCGATCCGCTGGATATCATTGAAAACCTGGCGGTGATCTCGGTAGTGGGTGATGGCATGCGCACCCTGCGCGGCATCTCAGCAAAATTCTTCTCGGCACTGGCACGCGCCAATATCAATATCGTGGCGATAGCGCAGGGCTCCTCTGAGCGTTCTATCTCGGTCGTGGTGAATAATGACGAAGTGATCACCGGCGTGCGCGTGGTGCATCAGATGCTGTTCGCCACCGATCAGGTGATCGAAGTGTTCGTGGTGGGTGTCGGCGGAGTCGGTGGTGCGCTGCTGGATCAGTTGCATCGCCAGCAGGCGTGGCTGAAGAAAAAGCATATCGACCTGCGTGTGTGCGGTATCGCTAACTCGCAGGCGTTGTTAACCCACGTTCACGGTATTGATTTAAGCAACTGGCAGTCGGCATTAGCCGAAGCCAAAGAGCCCTTTAACCTGGGCCGTCTGACCCGTCTGGTAAAAGAGTATCATCTGCTCAATCCGGTGATTGTGGATTGCACCTCCAGCCAGGCCGTTGCCGATCAGTATGCTGACTTCCTCAGCGAAGGCTTCCATGTGGTGACGCCGAACAAAAAGGCCAACACGTCATCCTGGAATTACTATCAGCAGATGCGTGCCGCCGCCGCCAAATCGCGTCGAAAATTCCTTTACGATACCAACGTCGGTGCCGGACTGCCGGTGATCGAAAACCTGCAGAACCTGATGAACGCGGGTGATGAACTGCTGCGTTTCTCCGGCATCCTGTCTGGCTCACTGTCGTTTATCTTCGGCAAGCTGGATGAAGGCGTTTCGCTGTCGCAGGCGACAAACATGGCGCGTGAGATGGGCTTCACCGAGCCCGATCCGCGTGACGATCTGGCTGGCACTGATGTGGCGCGTAAGCTGCTGATCCTGGCGCGTGAAGCGGGTCATCAGCTTGAGATGAGTGATATTGAGATCGAGCCGCTGCTGCCCGCCAGTCTGACCGAAATTCAGGATGTTGAGCAGTTTATGCAGCGTCTGCCCGAGCTGGATAACGCCTTTGCCGATCGCGTTGCACAAGCGCAGAATGAGGGCAAAGTCCTGCGCTACGTGGGCGTGATCGAAGAGGGTGGCGTCTGTAAAGTGAAGGTCGACGCCGTTGACGGCAACGATCCGCTCTATAAAGTGAAAAACGGCGAGAATGCCCTGGCGTTTTACAGCCGTTACTATCAACCGATTCCGCTGGTGCTGCGTGGATACGGTGCAGGAAATGATGTCACAGCGGCCGGTGTTTTTGCCGATCTGCTGCGTACGCTGTCATGGAAGTTGGGAGTTTAATCATGGTAAAAATTTACGCACCGGCCTCGATTGGCAACGTCAGCGTCGGCTTCGATGTGCTGGGCGCGGCGGTGTCGCCGGTCGATGGCTCCCTGCTGGGTGACTGTGTCTCTGTGGAAGCAGCTGAGCAGTTTTCTCTGACCAACGCCGGACGTTTTGTCAGCAAGCTGCCCGCCGATCCGAAAGAGAATATTGTCTATCAGTGCTGGCAGCTTTTCTGCGAGACGGTGGGCAAAGCGATCCCGGTGGCGATGACTCTGGAGAAGAATATGCCCATCGGCTCCGGTCTGGGTTCCAGCGCCTGCTCGGTAGTGGCCGGTTTAATGGCGATGAACGAATTCTGCGGCAAGCCACTCAGCGACAGCACATTGCTGACGCTGATGGGCGAGCTGGAAGGGCGGATCTCCGGCAGCGTGCATTATGATAATGTCGCTCCCTGCTTCCTCGGTGGCATTCAGCTGATGCTGCAGGAAAATGAGATCATCAGCCAGGCGGTGCCGGGCTTTGACGACTGGCTGTGGGTGATGGCCTATCCGGGCATCAAAGTTTCAACCGCAGAAGCGCGCGCTATTTTACCGGCACAATACCGCAAAGAGGACTGTATCAAACATGGCCGTTTGCTGGCCGGCTTCATTCACGCCTGTCATACGCGTCAGCCGCAGCTGGCAGCTAAACTGATGCAGGATGTGATTGCAGAACCTTACCGGACCCGACTGCTGCCTGGCTTCGCCGAGGCGCGACAGGCCGCGAAAGATATTGGCGCACTGGCGTGCGGTATCTCAGGCTCTGGTCCGACACTTTTCGCCGTTTGCAATCAGATGGAAACGGCACAGCGGATGGCTGACTGGCTGAGCCAGCACTATCTGCAGAATGATGAAGGCTTCGTCCATATCTGCCGTCTCGACACGGCTGGCGCACGACAATTGGGATAACGCATGAAACTCTACAATCTTAAGGATCACAACGAGCAGGTCAGCTTCGCCCAGGCGGTGAAACAGGGTCTGGGGTCGCAGCAGGGTCTGTTCTTTCCGCTGGAACTGCCAGAGTTTGAACTGACCGACATCGACGCGATGCTGGAGATGGATTTTGTCAGCCGCAGCAGCAAAATTCTCTCGGCTTTCATTAGTGACGAGATTCCGGCCCAGCAGCTGCAGGAGCGTGTTAAAGCCGCTTTTGCCTTCCCGGCCCCGGTGAAAGCCGTTAGCGAAGATATCGCCTGTCTGGAGCTGTTTCACGGCCCGACGCTGGCATTTAAAGATTTCGGCGGCCGTTTTATGGCGCAGATGCTGTCGTATGTTTCAGGCTCTGATGAGCAGATCACGATTCTGACCGCCACCTCTGGTGATACCGGTGCGGCTGTGGCGCACGCGTTCTACGGCATGAAGAACGTGCGTGTGGTGATCCTCTATCCGCAGGGCAAAATCAGTCCGCTGCAGGAGAAACTCTTCTGTACGCTGGGCGGCAACATTGAAACCATCGCTATCGACGGCGACTTTGATGCCTGCCAGTCGCTGGTCAAACAGGCGTTCGATGATGAAGCGCTGAAGCGGACGATTGGCCTGAACTCGGCTAACTCCATCAACATCAGCCGCCTGCTGGCGCAGATTTGCTACTACTTTGAGGCGGTCGCACAGCTGCCACAGGAAAAACGCAATCAGCTGGTGGTCTCTGTGCCGAGCGGCAACTTTGGTGATTTGACGGCCGGTCTGCTGGCGAAATCACTGGGCCTGCCTATCAAACGCTTTATCGCTGCCACGAATGCTAACGATACGGTGCCGCGCTTCCTCGGCAACGGCGAGTGGCAGCCTAACCAGACGGTCTCTACGCTGTCGAACGCCATGGATGTCAGCCAGCCTAACAACTGGCCGCGAGTGGAAGAGCTGTTCCGCCGTAAAACCTGGCGCTTAACCGATCTCGCCTGTGGTGCGGTTTCTGATGAGACCACGCGTGCTGCCATGCGTGAACTGGCGGAGATTGGCTACGTTTCCGAGCCACATGCTGCCATCGCCTGGCGTCTGCTGCGCGATCAGCTGCAGGAAGGCGAATACGGTCTGTTCCTCGGCACTGCGCATCCGGCGAAATTCCGCGAAAGCGTGGAAGCGATTCTTGAGCAGACCCTGACGCTGCCGCCGGAGTTAGCGGAGCGCGCCGATCTGCCACTGCTGTCGCATCAGATGAAAGGTGACTTCGCCTCGCTGCGGGCGTTCCTGCTGAAGTAATGCGGTGAAAGGCTTCCCGGTTGCGGGAAGCCTGTTTATGGCAGGTAGAGTGCGTGGGCGTTACTGCTCCGCGCGCTTGTTACTGCTCCGCGCGCTTAAAGACCAGCTCGCTCTCGCTGCTGCTGATCGCATCAAAACGATAGCCATCCACATCAAACGCCTTAAGCTGTTCCGGCGTTGTCAGACGCTGCTGAATCACATAGCGACTCATCAATCCACGCGCCTTTTTGGCATAGAAGCTAATGACTTTATAGCTGCCATTCTTCTCATCAAGGAACACCGGCTTAATCAGCTGTGCCTGCAGTTTCTTCGGCTTAACCGCCCTGAAATATTCGTCTGACGCGAGGTTGATCAGCACCTCATCACCCTGTTCTGCCAGTGCGGCATTCAATGTTTCAGTGATGAGATCGCCCCAGAAGGTGTAGAGATCTTTACCCGCCGGATTCGCCAGACGAATGCCCATCTCCAGCCGGTAAGGCTGCATGAGATCGAGCGGACGCAGCACGCCATACAGGCCCGACAACATGCGCAGATGCTGCTGAGCAAAATCGAAATCCTGTTCGCTGAAGGTGTCGGCCTGCAAACCGGTATAGACATCACCTTTAAACGCCAGGATAGCCTGACGGGCATTCTGAGGTGAGAAGTCGGGGTGCCAGCTGTTAAAGCGATCGGCATTGAGGTGCGCCAGTTTGTCACTGATGCCCATTAACGAGGCGATGCTGGCGGGTGACAGATCGCGCGCAATCTCAATCAGCTGTTGTGACTTTTCTAACAGCGCAGGCTGGGTGAAACGCGTTGTCGCCAGCGGGCTTTCATAATCCAGCGTCTTGGCAGGAGAGATCACCATCAACATAGTTGCTTCCTCGGTTAATGCCTGGTTTAACAGGGCATTGGCGGCTTATCAGGCTTCGCAGTGTACCAAAAAAGCCGCAAAGAATGACGAATCACTCCTATTTGTTCGCGCTATCGTAAACGGCATTCCCTGACCTTGCGCCACCGTTGACGCGTGATATTATCGCAACAGCTTTTTTCACACTGACAGTTAACTAAGAGAAAAGAACATGACGGACAAACTTACCTCCCTGCGTCAGCTTACTACCGTAGTCGCCGACACCGGTGACATTGCAGCCATGAAGCTGTATCAGCCACAAGACGCCACCACCAACCCTTCTCTGATTCTCAACGCCGCACAAATCCCTGAATACCGTAAACTGATCGATGAAGCGATTAGCTGGGCGCGTGAGCAGAGCAGCAACAAAGAAGAGCAGCTGCAGCTGGTTTCTGACAAGCTGGCCGTTAACATTGGTCTGGAAATTCTGAAACTGATCCCAGGCCGCATCTCGACTGAAGTCGATGCGCGTCTCTCTTACGACACAGAAGGCAGCATCGCGAAAGCCCGCAGCCTGATCAAACTCTACAATGATGCCGGTATCAGCAATGACCGCATCCTGATCAAACTGGCGTCTACCTGGCAGGGCATCCGTGCTGCAGAGCAGCTGGAAAAAGAAGGTATCAACTGTAACCTGACTCTGCTGTTCTCCTTTGCTCAGGCGCGTGCCTGTGCCGAAGCGGGCGTGTTCCTGATCTCTCCGTTTGTTGGCCGTATCCTCGACTGGTATAAAGCGAACACCGATAAGAAAGAGTATGCCGCGCACGAAGATCCAGGCGTGGTTTCAGTTTCTGAAATCTACAACTACTACAAGCAGCACGGCTATGAAACCGTCGTGATGGGCGCGAGCTTCCGTAACGTCGGCGAAATCATCGAGCTGGCTGGCTGTGACCGTCTGACCATTTCTCCTGCGCTGCTGAAAGAGCTGGCAGAGAGCGAAGGCACCCTGGAGCGTAAACTGAGCTACAGCGGCGAAGTGAAAGCGCGTCCGGCCCGCATGACCGAGTCTGAGTTCCTGTGGCAGCACAACCAGGATCCTATGGCCGTTGCGAAGCTGGCAGAAGGTATCCGCAACTTTGCCGTTGATCAGGGCAAACTTGAGAAGATGCTGGCAGAACTGCTGTAACCGGCTGACCGTGGCGGCGCAGGCTGCCACGGTTTTCCCTTTTCCGACCCTTTCACTTTATATTATCCTCTCTGCTATTCCCCTTTTACTCCACCGCACCGCGGTAAATCACAGCGAAGCTAATCATGAATACATTACGCATTGGCCTGATCTCGGTCTCCGATCGCGCCGCGAACGGCATCTATCAGGATGAGGGGATCCCCGCGCTGGAGAGCTGGCTGAGTCGCGCACTCAGCAGCCCGTTTGAGATTGAGTCCCGTCTGGTGCCTGACGAGCAGCCGATGATTGAGCACGCGATCTGCGAGCTGGTCGATGAGCGCTTTTGCCACCTGGTGTTAACCACTGGCGGCACCGGTCCGGCCCGGCGCGATGTGACGCCGGATGCCACCTTAGCCGTTGCCGATCGGGAAATGCCGGGTTTTGGTGAGCAGATGCGCCAGATCAGCCTGCAGTTTGTGCCGACCGCGATTCTGTCGCGTCAGGTTGGGGTAATCCGCAAACAGTCGCTGATACTCAACCTTCCGGGTCAGCCGAAGTCGATCAAAGAGACGCTGGAAGGGCTGAAGGATGAGCAGGGCAACGTAAAAGTGCACGGCATTTTTGCTTCCGTACCCTATTGTTTACAGCTGCTGGAAGGGCCTTATGTCGAAACACATCGCGAGGTCGTAGCAGCTTTTCGGCCTAAAAGCGCGATACGTGAGATAAATAACTAAATATTCCCCATTTCAGGCATAAGCTATAGCCTGGCTGGTGTGGCAAAAGATTGACGGTATAGTAAGGCTATCTTTACAACGTTCTCTCTTTGCCTCTGGAATATTATGAATCCGACTCACACACAGCGTCTGACCGGTAAGGATTATAAAACCCTGGCGCTGGCCGCGCTGGGCGGCGCGCTGGAATTCTACGACTTCATCATTTTTGTCTTCTTCGCCACGGTGATTGGCGAGCTCTTCTTCCCCGCAGATATTCCGGAGTGGCTGCGACAGCTGCAGACGTTTGCCATTTTTGCCGCAGGCTATCTGGCACGTCCGCTGGGCGGCATTGTGATGGCGCATTTTGGCGACAAGCTCGGGCGCAAGAAGATGTTCAGCCTGAGCATTCTGCTGATGGCGCTGCCGACCCTGATGATGGGCGCTCTGCCCACCTGGCAGACGATTGGGATTGCAGCGCCACTGCTGATGTTGCTGATGCGGATGTTGCAGGGCGCGGCGATTGGCGGAGAGGTGCCCGGCGCGTGGGTGTTTGTCGCTGAACACGTGCCTTATAAACGTATCGGCATCGCCTGTGGCACGCTGACGGCCGGGCTGACCATCGGCATTTTACTGGGGTCGCTGGTGGCGACACTGATCAATACCTCGATGTCGCAGCAGGCCATTCATGACGGCGGCTGGCGCATTCCATTCTTCCTGGGCGGCGTATTTGGGTTGCTCGCGATGTTCCTGCGCCGCTGGCTGCATGAAACACCGGTCTTCATTGAGATGCAGCAGCGTAAAGCGCTGGCTGAAACCCTGCCGCTGAAAACCGTGCTGGCGGAGCATAAAAAGTCGATTGTGATCTCCATGCTGCTGACCTGGCTGCTCTCCGCCTGCATCGTCGTGGTGATCCTGATGTCGCCGGTCTGGCTGCAGAAGCAGCAGGGCATCGCGCCCGCACTGACTCTGCAGGCCAACAGCATTGCCACCATAATGCTCTGCATTGGCTGCATTATTGCCGGACTCGCTGCGGATCGTTTTGGTGCCAGTCGTACCCTGTGTGTCGGCAGCCTGCTGCTGGCGATCTGTAGCTGGCAGTTTTATCACCTGAGCGCCCTCTATCCGCAGCAGCTCTTCCTGCTCTATGGCGTGGCGGGGCTCAGCGTCGGTATCGTCGGCGTGGTGCCGTTTGTGATGGTGCGCGCCTTTCCGGCAGAGGTGCGTTTTACCGGACTCTCATTCTCCTACAATCTTTCCTACGCGATCTTTGGCGGCCTGACACCGATCCTGGTGTCGCTGCTGATGAATGTCTCCGTGATGGCACCGTGCTGGTATGTGATGGCGCTGGCGCTGGTGGGATTGCTGACAGGGATCTGGCTGCGGCGTGATGTCAGCCACGAGCCGGGACTAAATCAGGGGATTAATTCGTTGTAAAGTAAGAACGCGGAGCCAGGCTCCGCGTTTTTTTATGGCTGAAAATATGCTTAACGTATTTTTGCGCCAATCGGCAAAAGGGTGCGGCCAAAGGTTTCATTCAGCACCTCGCCCATCGCCAGATAGCAGGCGCTGGCACCACAGATGATCCCCATCCAGCCCGCAGAGACCACCAGCGCAGGCAGGTGCATGAGATGAGCCACGGCCAGCAGCAGAAACAGCAGCGTAAGCGAGCCGAAAACAAACTGCAGCATCCGCGTACCTTTTAGTGTGCCGATAAACATGAACAGCGTGAAGATGCCCCACAGTGCCAGCCAGACACCCAGGAAGCGTTCATCAGGCGCGTTTGCCAGACCCATTTGCGGTAACAGCAGGATCGCCACGAAGCTTAACCAGAACATGCCGTATGAGGTAAAAGCCGTCAGCCCAAAGGTATTGTTCTTCTTAAACTCCAGCAGACCGGCCAGCACCTGCGCGATCCCGCCATAAAAAATCCCCATCGCTAAAATTGCGACATCCAGGGCAAACAGGCCCGTGTTGTGCAGGTTCAGCAAAATGGTTGTCATGCCAAAACCCATCAATCCCAGCGGGGCAGGGTTAGCCAGCGTTGAATTCGCCATAATTCCTCGGCAGTGAAAGAGTGTTGATTACATAAACGGATTCCATCCTGCTCCCCGGGAGGAGCAAGGGGACGCATCATATTCAGCGTTGTGTCAGCGTTCTTTGATCCCGGCAGGGCCAGCGATAAAAAATTTTTTTTGGTTTAACCCTTGATGCGCATCGAAGCGGCCCCATTTACTTGTCATCGAGCGTTGTGAACGTTGGAAAAAAAGCATGTGCTGGCAGGTTGAATGCAAACAACTCGCCCACATAAAAGGTTCACAACCCAAATTGGCAACGAATTTAAGTGGGAGATGTTTAGATGGGTAAGATTATTGGTATTGACCTGGGTACAACCAACTCTTGTGTTGCGATCATGGATGGCACCAAAGCACGCGTGCTGGAAAATGCCGAGGGCGATCGCACCACGCCTTCAATTATTGCGTATACACAGGATGGCGAAATTCTGGTCGGTCAACCGGCTAAACGTCAGGCAGTGACCAACCCGCAGAATACCCTGTTCGCAATTAAGCGTCTGATCGGTCGTCGCTTCCAGGACGAAGAAGTACAGCGTGACATTAAAATCATGCCGTACAAAATCACCGGCGCTGACAACGGCGACGCATGGCTGGAAGTAAAAGGTCAGAGAATGGCACCTCCGCAGATCTCTGCTGAAGTGCTGAAGAAAATGAAGAAGACCGCCGAAGATTACCTCGGTGAGCCAGTGACTGAAGCGGTTATTACCGTACCGGCCTACTTCAACGATGCGCAGCGCCAGGCGACCAAAGATGCCGGCCGTATCGCAGGTCTGGAAGTCAAACGTATCATTAACGAACCGACTGCAGCAGCACTGGCATACGGTCTGGATAAAGGCCAGGGCAACCGCACCATCGCGGTTTATGACCTGGGTGGCGGTACCTTCGATATCTCAATCATCGAGATCGACGAAGTTGACGGCGAAAAAACCTTTGAAGTTCTGGCGACCAACGGTGATACCCACCTGGGTGGTGAAGACTTCGATAGCCGCCTGATTAACTATCTGGTTGCTGAATTCAAAAAAGACCAGGGTATTGATCTGCACAACGATCCACTGGCGATGCAGCGTCTGAAAGAAGCCGCAGAGAAAGCAAAAATCGAGCTTTCTTCTGCACAGCAGACCGACGTTAACCTGCCATACATCACGGCAGATGCGACCGGTCCTAAGCACCTGAACATCAAAGTGACCCGTTCTAAACTGGAATCACTGGTTGAAGATCTGGTTGCACGCTCAATCGCGCCTCTGAAAGTTGCGCTGCAGGATGCCGGCCTGTCTGTTTCAGACATCAACGACGTTATCCTGGTCGGTGGTCAGACACGTATGCCACTGGTTCAGGCCAAAGTGACTGAGTTCTTCGGTAAAGAGCCACGTAAAGACGTGAACCCGGACGAAGCGGTTGCTGTGGGTGCTGCGGTTCAGGGTGGTGTACTGGGTGGCGACGTGAAAGACGTGCTGCTGCTGGACGTTACCCCGCTGTCACTGGGTATCGAAACGATGGGTGGCGTGATGACCTCGCTGATCAGCAAGAACACCACCATCCCAACCAAGCACAGCCAGGTCTTCTCGACGGCTGAAGATAACCAGTCAGCCGTGACCATTCACGTGCTGCAGGGTGAGCGTAAGCGTGCCAATGACAACAAGTCACTGGGCCAGTTCAACCTCGACGGTATCCAGAATGCGCCACGCGGTATGCCGCAGATCGAAGTGACCTTCGACATCGATGCCGACGGTATCCTGCACGTATCAGCGAAAGACAAGAACAGCGGTAAAGAGCAGAAAATCACCATCAAAGCCTCTTCAGGTCTGAGCGATGATGAGATCCAGAAAATGGTGCGTGATGCGGAAGCGAATGCTGAATCTGACCGTAAGTTTGAAGAGCTGGTTCAGACGCGTAACCAGGGTGACCAGATTGCCCACAGCACGCGTAAGCAGCTGGAAGAAGCAGGCGACAAACTGTCAGCTGATGACAAAGCGCCAATCGAAGCCGCACTGGCCGCGCTGGAAACTGCGCTGAAAGGCGAAGACAAAGCGGAAATCGACGCCAAAATGCAGGCGCTGATGGAAGTGTCTGGCAAACTGATGGAAGCAGCACAGCAGTCTCAGGCGGGTGCAGCAGATGCCGGTGACGCGTCAGCGAAGAAAGATGACGACGTTGTCGATGCTGAATTCGAAGAAGTGAAAGACAACAAGAAATAATTGCCCCTGACCGGGCGCGACGGTTGGCCTGACAGCCGTTGAAACCAGCACGGGCGTAGGAGATCTCTCCACGCCCGTGCGATCATGTTAAGGGCTAAATAAACATGGCGAAGAGTGATTACTACGAGATTTTAGGCGTCGCCAAATCCGCGGACGAGCGTGAAATCAAAAAGGCTTACAAACGCCTGGCAATGAAATTTCACCCGGACCGCAATCCAGGTGATAAAGAAGCCGAAGCTAAATTCAAAGAGGTCAAGGAAGCGTACGAAATCCTGACCGATGCGCAGAAGCGTGCGGCTTACGATCAGTATGGTCATGCAGCCTTTGAACAGGGCGGCATGGGTGGCGGTGGATTCGGCGGCGGCGGCTTTGGTGGCGGCGGTGCAGACTTCAGCGATATCTTTGGCGACGTGTTCGGTGACATCTTTGGTGGTGGACGCCGTCAGCGCGCATCCCGTGGCGCCGATTTACGCTACAACATGGAGCTGTCGCTGGAAGAAGCGGTACGCGGCGTGACCAAAGAGATCCGCATTCCAACGCTGGAAGAGTGTGATGTCTGCCACGGCAGCGGCGCGAAAGCGGGCACCCAGCCACAAACCTGTTCAACCTGTCACGGTGCAGGCCAGGTGCAGATGCGCCAGGGCTTCTTCACTGTTCAGCAGGCCTGTCCGACCTGTCATGGTCGTGGCTCGGTGATTAAAGATCCGTGCAACGCCTGTCATGGCCATGGCCGCGTTGAGAAGTCGAAAACGCTGTCAGTGAAAATCCCGGCAGGGGTCGACACCGGCGATCGCATCCGTCTGAGTGGCGAAGGTGAAGCGGGCGAGCAGGGCGCACCAGCGGGCGATCTCTACGTTCAGGTCTCGGTGAAGAAGCACCCGATCTTCGAACGTGAAGAGAACAACCTTTACTGTGAAGTGCCGATCAACTTTGCAATGGCGGCGCTGGGCGGTGAGATTGAAGTACCGACACTGGATGGTCGCGTGAAGCTGAAAGTGCCGTCAGAAACCCAGACCGGCAAGCTGTTCCGCATGCGCGGACGTGGCGTCAAATCTGTCCGTGGCGGCGCGGTCGGCGATCTGCTGTGCCGTGTTGTGGTGGAGACACCGGTCAGCCTGAACGAAAAACAGAAAACGCTGTTGCGTGAACTGGAAGAGAGTTTTGGCGGCCCAAGCGGCGAGCATAACAGCCCACGCTCAAAGAGCTTCTTCGACGGTGTGAAGAAATTCTTTGACGATCTGACACGCTAAACCGTATCAGACTAAAAAACGGAGCCGCGGGCTCCGTTTTTTTTGCTGGATGCTATACGCCATCTGTTATTAGCATCAACCGGCTTTTCGCCCTTAATTCGGTTAAACCGAAGGAAAGGCGAGGCATAAGCTGCTTTTAACGAACTATATGAGCCGCTACACTCTTTATCTTTCTATCGCTGATCAGGAAGATAAACGTTGAATAAGCCTCGTAGTCTCAAAAACCTGCTTAAAAGCTTCATTGAAAGTGACGCCAGTAATGGCATGGTGTTAATCATGGCAGCTGTGGCGGCCATGATTCTCGCCAACTCTGCCGAAACCGCTCACGGCTATCAGGCGTTTCTCAATGAACCCGTTCAAATCCGCTTCGGTGCACTGGATATCAGTAAAAATCTGCTGTTATGGATCAATGATGCGCTGATGGCGCTGTTTTTCCTGCTGATTGGTCTGGAAGTGAAGCGTGAGCTGATAGTCGGCGAACTCGCAAGCCGTGACAAGGCGATCTTTCCCGTCATTGCGGCATTAGGCGGTATGGCACTGCCCGCGCTTGTTTTCCTCGGCTTCAACCATGGTGATGAGATAGCACGCAACGGCTGGGCTATCCCTACGGCGACCGATATCGCGTTTGCTCTGGGTGTCCTCGCCCTGCTTGGCAGCCGTGTTCCTGCAGCACTGAAAGTTTTCCTGATGGCGCTGGCGATTATCGATGATCTTGGGGCTATCGTTATTATCGCCCTGTTCTACACCAGTGGCCTCTCAATGCTCTCCCTGGGCGTTGCGGCAGGGGCGATTGTTGTGCTGGCACTGCTCAATTACTTTAATGTCCGTAAAATCTCGGTCTATATGCTGGTTGGGATCGTGCTCTGGACCGCCGTGCTGAAGTCCGGCGTCCATGCCACGCTGGCGGGCGTCATTGTGGGCTTCTTCATACCGCTGGAAAAGAGAGAAGGGCATTCACCCGCAGAACATCTGGCGCACGGTCTGATGCCGTGGGTGAACTGGCTTATTCTGCCGCTGTTTGCCTTCGCGAACGCCGGTATTTCACTGACCGGTATTACGCTGAGTGATGTCTTTTCACCGGAGCCGTCTGGCATCATCCTCGGCCTGTTAATCGGTAAACCTTTGGGCATTACCCTGTTCTGCTGGCTGGCTGTCAAACTGCGGCTGGCGGTATTACCTCACGGCACCACCATCCGCGATATCATGGCGATTGGCGTGCTGTGCGGCATCGGTTTTACGATGTCTATTTTCATCAGTTCGCTCGCCTTCGATTCGGCACATGAGCAGCTTGTGACCTTCTCTAAACTGGGGATCCTGACGGGTTCTGTGCTGTCAGCGGTTATTGGTTATACCCTGCTGCGGATTAAACTGCGTTAATGGAGAGGAGGCGAAAGCCTCCTTTTTTTCGATGAATCAGCTCAATTTTAACCATCTCTATTACTTCTGGCAGATCTGCAAAAGCGGCTCTGTGACAGCGGCAGCAGAGGTACTCTCTCTGACTCCCCAGACCATTACCGGGCAGATTAAGACGCTTGAGGAGCGCCTGCAGGGCAAGCTGTTCCGTCGTCAGGGCCGGGGACTGGTGCCGACTGAACTGGGGCAACTCGTGTTCCGCTATGCTGACCGCATGTTTATGCTGGGTCAGGAGATGCTGGATATCGTGAACTACCGCAAGGAGTCCCACCTGTTGCTGGATGTCGGAGTCGCCGATGCGCTCTCTAAGCAGCTGGTCAGTAAGGTGCTGGAAACGGCGGTGGTTGCAGAGGAGAAGACGCATCTGCGCTGTTTTGAGTCGACCCACGAAATGCTGCTGGAGCAGCTCAGTCAGCATAAGCTGGATATGATTATCTCTGACTGCTCCATCGACCCCACTCAACAGGAAGGGCTGTTTTCGGTGAAGCTGGGGGAGTGCCCGGTCAGTTTCTGGTCTGCTCAGCCGCTCACCGGTCTCACTTTTCCTGCCTGTCTGGAAGCGCGTCCGCTGCTGATTCCAGGACGCCGCTCAATGCTCGGCCGGAAAATCCTCAACTGGATTACGACTCAGGGGCTGCAGGTGGAGATTCTGGGGGAGTTTGATGATGCGGCACTGATGAAGGCGTTTGGTGCGCGTAAGAATGCCATATTTGTCGCGCCAGTGCTGGATGAGCAGGATAGCGGGCAGCGTGATGCGGTTACAGAGGTTGGTCGGCTAGATACCGTGTCAGAGGAGTACCATATCATCTTTGCCGAACGGATGATTCAGCATCCGGCGGTGCAGCGTCTCTGTCACGCAGACTTCAGCGGACTCTTTCCCCGCCAGAGTACAGACGAAAAAAAACCGGCGTAAGCCGGCTTTTTCAACAAAGCGATTAACAAGAGGCGATTAAGCCAGTTTGTTGATCTGTGCAGTCAGGTTAGATTTATAACGTGCAGCTTTGTTTTTGTGGATCAGACCTTTAGCGGCCTGACGATCCACAAGTGGTTGCATTTCATTGAATGCGTTCTGCGCAGCAGCTTTGTCGCCTGAAGCGATCGCCGCGTATACTTTCTTAACGAAGGTACGCATCATTGAGCGGCGGCTAGCGTTATGCTTACGGCGTTTCTCAGATGTTACGGCGCGTTTCTTAGCTGATTTGATATTAGCCAAGGTCCAACTCCCAAATGTGTTCTATAGAGACAAATCAAAGGCCGAGGACTATGCCCTTCTAACCTGATTTTGTCAATGGATTTGTGCAAATAAGCGTCGCTCTAAGAACGGCACTCGATTACGTATTTGATGGCGCAAGATTCTACCAGCTTCCCCTCACTGAATACAGTATTTAGCGACAAAATTCTTAACATGCACATCTGCAACAGGAAATGCAGCCGCTAAAGCATGAAAGGCGTGCAGACGGGTTAACCTGAGCCGCTTTCAAGGGTATAATCCGCCGATTTCCACCGGTTTGGGCCAGCCATGAAGTTTATCCGCGGTATTCATAATCTTAACGAGCAGCATCGCGGCTGCGTTCTGACCATTGGTAATTTCGATGGTGTACATCGCGGGCATCAGGCGCTGCTGTCGCGACTGTGTGAAGAGGGACGTAAGCGTAACTTGCCCGTCGTGGTGATGGTATTTGAGCCACAGCCGCTGGAGCTGTTTGCCGGTGATAAAGCCCCGGCGCGCCTGACACGCCTGCGTGAAAAACTGCGCTATATGGCGGAAGCGGGTGTGGATAAAGTGTTGTGCGTGCGGTTTGATCGTCGCTTTGCGGCCTTGTCTGCACAGCGCTTTATCAGTGACCTGTTAGTCGACAAGCTGGATGTAAAGTACCTTGCGGTAGGTGATGATTTCCGCTTCGGCGCTGGTCGCCAGGGGGATTTCCTGTTATTACAGAAAGCCGGTGTGGAGTATGGCTTTGAGGTCGTCAGCACCGAAACCTTCTGTGACGGTGGTAAGCGAATCAGCAGCACTGCCGTGCGTCAGGCGCTGGCTGCGGATGATTTAGCGCTGGCGCAGTCGCTGTTAGGTCATCCCTTCACTATTTCCGGCCGCGTCGTGCACGGTGATGCACTGGGACGCACGCTGGGTTTCCCGACTGCGAACCTCCCTTTACGCCGCAGCGTCACGCCGGTGAAAGGAGTGTATGCCGTGGAGGTACAGGGTCTGACGCCCGAGCCACTGCCGGGTGTTGCTAATATCGGCACCCGTCCGACCGTAAAAGGTTTACGCCAGCAGCTTGAAGTTCACCTGCTCGACATCAATATCGATCTCTATGGTCGTCACATTGATGTGGTGCTGAAACAGAAAATACGAAACGAGCAGCGCTTTGCCTCACTGGAGGCGTTGAAAGAACAAATTGCGAACGATGTGGTAACGGCCCGGCAGTTCTTTGGGCTGCTTTAACCTGAGCGAAAAACGGAATCGAGAATCTGATGAGTGACTATAAATCTACCCTGAATTTGCCGGAAACGGGATTCCCGATGCGTGGCGATCTGGCCAAACGCGAACCGGGAATGTTGCAACGCTGGTATGCTGACAACCTGTACGGCATCATCCGCGAAGCCAAAAAAGGGAAAAAAACCTTTATCCTGCATGATGGCCCTCCTTATGCGAACGGCAGCATTCATATTGGTCACTCCGTTAACAAGATTCTGAAAGACATTATCGTTAAGTCGAAAGGCATGGCGGGTTATGACTCGCCTTATGTGCCCGGCTGGGACTGCCACGGTCTGCCAATCGAACACAAAGTTGAGCAGATGATCGGCAAGCCAGGCGAGAAAGTCACCGCCGCGGAATTTCGTGCCGCATGCCGCAAATATGCTGCCGAACAGGTTGAAGGCCAGAAAGCGGACTTTATCCGTCTGGGCGTGCTGGGCGACTGGGATCGTCCTTACCTGACCATGGATTTCGGTACCGAAGCCAACATCATTCGTGCGCTGGGTAAAATCATCGGTAATGGCCATCTGCACAAAGGCGCGAAGCCGGTGCACTGGTGCCTGGATTGCCGTTCTGCCCTGGCAGAAGCGGAAGTGGAATATTACGACAAAACCTCTCCGTCGATTGATGTGATGTTTAATGCCGTCGATACCGACGCAGTGCGTGGGGCGTTTGGCGTATCCCAGGTTAATGGCCCGATCTCACTGGTTATCTGGACCACGACGCCGTGGACATTACCGGCTAACCGCGCGATCTCCCTGCATCCTGAATTTGAATACCAGCTGATCCAGATCGACGGCCGCGCCCTGATCCTGGCGAAAGAGCTGGTGGAAAGCGTCATGAAGCGCGCCGGTGTCAGCGAATGGCAGGTGCTGGGCGAATGTCAGGGCGCTGCGCTGGAGCTGCAGAAGTTCCAGCATCCGTTCCTGGCGCTTGAGTCGCTGGTCGTACTGGGCGAGCACGTGACCCTGGACGCGGGTACCGGTGCCGTTCACACCGCGCCAGGCCACGGCCCGGATGACTATGTTATTGGCCAGAAATATGGCATCGAAACCGCGAATCCGGTAGGACCGGATGGCGCCTATCTGCCAGGCACGTATCCGACGCTGGATGGGGTCAATGTCTTTAAAGCCAACGACATGATCGTTGAACTGCTGAAAGAGAAAGGCGCGCTGCTGCACGTTGAGAAACTGCTGCACAGCTACCCGCACTGCTGGCGCCATAAAACGCCGATCATCTTCCGCGCCACGCCGCAGTGGTTCATCAGCATGGATCAGAAAGGATTGCGTGCGCAGTCGCTGAAAGAGATCAAAGGCGTGCAGTGGATCCCGGACTGGGGCCAGGCGCGTATCGAATCGATGGTGGCGAACCGTCCTGACTGGTGTATCTCTCGTCAGCGTACCTGGGGCGTACCGATGGCGCTGTTCGTTCACAAAGAGAGCGAAGAGCTGCACCCTGACACGCTGGCGCTGATGGAGAAAGTGGCGCAGCGTGTTGAGCAGGAGGGTATTCAGGCCTGGTGGGATCTTGACCCGCGTGAACTGATGGGCGACGACGCCGATCACTACGTTAAAGTGCCGGATACGCTGGATGTCTGGTTTGACTCCGGCTCAACCAGCTATTCTGTAGTGGATGCGCGTCCGGAATTTGGCGGACATGCGCCAGACCTCTATCTGGAAGGATCCGATCAGCATCGCGGCTGGTTTATGTCCTCGCTGATGATCTCCACGGCAATGAAGGGCCAAGCGCCTTATCGTCAGGTACTGACGCACGGTTTCACCGTGGATGGTCAGGGCCGTAAAATGTCGAAATCAATCGGCAACACGGTCGCGCCGCAGGATGTGATGAACAAACTGGGCGCCGATATTCTGCGTCTGTGGGTGGCCTCAACCGACTACTCGGGTGAAATGGCGGTCTCCGATGAGATCCTCAAGCGCTCTGCCGATGCCTATCGTCGTATCCGTAACACCGCGCGTTTCTTGCTGGCTAACCTTAGCGGCTTCAACCCGGTCACCGATCTGGTGAAACCGGAAGAGATGGTCGTGGTCGATCGCTGGGCAGTGGGTCGCGCACAGGCGGCACAGGCTGATATCGTTGCCTCATACGAGAACTACGATTTCCATGAAGTGATCCAGCGTCTGATGCAGTTCTGTTCGATTGAGATGGGCAGCTTCTATCTCGATATTATCAAGGATCGTCAGTACACCGCGAAAGGTGATGGCCTGGCGCGTCGCAGCTGCCAGACCGCGCTGTGGCACATCGTCGAAGCGCTGGTGCGCTGGATGGCACCGATCATGTCCTTTACAGCGGATGAGATCTGGGGCTACCTGCCAGGCGAACGTGCGCAGTATGTCTTCACCGAAGAGTGGTATCAGGGTCTGTTTGGCCTGGCGGAAGATGAAGCGCTGAATGATGCCTACTGGGCCGAGCTGCTGAAAGTGCGTGGCGAAGTGAACAAGGTGATCGAGCAGGCACGTGCGGATAAACGTATCGGTGGTGCACTGGAAGCAACGGTCACGCTGTATGCCGATCCGGAGCTGGCCGCTAAACTGCATGCGCTGGGTAATGAGCTGCGTTTTGTGCTGCTGACTTCTGGCGCACAGGTGGCGGATTACGCGCTGGCGAACGATGAAGCGCAGCAGAGTGAACTGCTGAAAGGTCTGAAAATCGCGCTGCACAAGGCGGAAGGCGAGAAATGTCAGCGCTGCTGGCATTACACTACCGACGTCGGACAGAATCCTGAGCATGCTGAGGTCTGTGGTCGTTGTTACACTAACGTAGCCGGTGACGGCGAACAGCGTGAATTTGCCTGATGCGTAAACCTATTTTATCAACCGGATTGCGCTGGCTGTGGCTGGTGCTGGTGGTGATTGTTGTCGATTTCGCCAGTAAGCAGTGGGTGATGAACAACATGATGCTGCATGAAACCCAGCCGCTGATGCCCTACCTGAACCTGTTCTATGCGCACAACTATGGCGCGGCGTTCAGTTTCCTGGCGGACAAAGGGGGCTGGCAGCGCTGGTTCTTTGCGGGAATCGCGCTGGCTATCGTGATCTCACTGGTGGTGATGATGTATCGCAATCATGCCAGTCAGAAGATGGCCAATATCGCCTATGCTCTGATCATTGGCGGCGCGATCGGCAATTTGTTTGATCGCTCATACCATGGCTTTGTGGTCGATTTTATCGATTTTTATGTCGGTAACTGGCACTTCGCTACATTTAATATCGCTGACTGCGGCATCTGTATTGGGGCTGCACTGGTGGTGCTGGAGGGCTTTTTCAGCCCGAACGGCAAACAGGCTAAACAGAAAGGGTAAGTGATGACTGAGTTCGTGCAGCGCGAAAGCGCGGTGTTGGTGCATTTTACGCTGAAGCTGGAAGATGGCTCGACGGCGGAATCGACCCGTGCAAACGGCAAGCCCGCGCTGTTCCGTCTCGGTGATGGCAGCCTCTCTGCAGCGCTTGAGCAGGCATTGCTGGGGCTGAAAGCGGGTCAGACTAAACAGTTTACTCTGGAACCGGAAGATGCCTTTGGTGGCGTCAGCCCTGACCTGATCCAGTATTTCTCGCGTCGGGACTTTATTGATGCAGGCGAACCGGAAGTGGGTGCCATCATGCTGTTCAGCGGCATGGGCGGCAGTGAAATGCCAGGCGTGATCCGCGAAGTCTCCGGTGATTCTATCACCGTCGATTTCAACCATCCGCTGGCGGGTCGCCGTATTCAGTTTGATGTAGAAGTGCTGGAAATCGATCCGGCACTGGAGACGAACGATGCAAATCCTGTTAGCTAATCCGCGCGGCTTCTGCGCTGGCGTTGATCGCGCCATCAGTATTGTTGAGCGCGCGCTGGAGATGTATGGCGCGCCCATCTATGTCCGTCACGAAGTGGTGCATAACCGTTACGTGGTGAACAGCCTGCGTGAGCGCGGTGCCATCTTTATTGAAGAGATCAGCGAAGTGCCGGATAACGCCATTCTGATCTTCTCCGCGCACGGGGTTTCACAGGCGGTGCGTGCCGAAGCTAAAGCGCGCAATCTGACCATGCTGTTCGATGCTACCTGTCCGCTGGTCACCAAAGTTCATATGGAAGTCGCACGCGCCAGCCGTAAAGGCGTGGAAGCGATTCTGATTGGTCACGCGGGTCATCCGGAAGTTGAAGGCACCATGGGGCAATACAACAACCCCAATGGTGGCATGTATCTGGTGGAGTCGCCGGAAGATGTCTTCAGACTGACCGTCAAAGACGAAAACAATCTGAGCTTCATGACGCAGACCACGCTTTCTGTGGATGACACTTCAGACATCATTGATGCCCTGCGTCAGCGTTTCCCGGCGATCATCGGGCCGCGTAAAGATGATATCTGCTACGCCACCACCAACCGTCAGGAAGCCGTTCGTACGCTGGCGAAAGATGCGGAAGTGGTGCTGGTGGTCGGTTCGAAAAACTCTTCGAACTCTAACCGTCTGGCCGAGCTGGCACAGCGTGCCGGTAAACTGGCAAAGCTGATCGACTCTGCCGATGATATACAGGAAGAGTGGGTAAAAGGCGTGGCCTGCATCGGCGTTACCGCAGGTGCTTCAGCCCCCGATATTCTGGTGCAGCAGGTGATCCAGCGGTTACGTGAGCTGGGTGGCGAAGCGGCGATTGAGCTGATTGGCCGTGAAGAGAATATTGTTTTTGAAGTGCCTAAAGAGCTGCGCGTCGACGTACGTAACGTGCAGTAATGCTTCGATATGACTGATAAAAAGGCCGACTCTGTTCGGTCTTTTTTGTTTTTATAGCCCGGCTGAAATGCCGTTGTTCACTGCGATGATTGCTTTTACTGATAATCACAGGCGGCTGGCATAAAATTCTTATTATCACGGATTATTAGTGGCGTGACTGTTAACTCACCGTTAACCTGATGACGCTTTGGATGCATAGTTTTGTTTTAGGAATGAATAAATATGAACACTATCCGCATTGCTATTGTGGGCGCGCCGGGCCGTATGGGCCGTAATCTGATTCTGGCGACGCAGCAGGCAGAAGGCGTTGAGCTGGGTGTGGCACTGGCACGTCCAGGCTCATCGCTGATCGGCAGCGACGCTGGTGAGTTAGCGGGCATCGGAAAGAATGGCATCCTCATCGCTGACGATTTACGCGCGGTGACTAACGACTTTGATGTGCTGATCGACTTCACCCGTCCGGAAGGCACGCTGGAGTATATGGCGATCTGCCGTGAGCACGGAAAAGCGATGGTGATTGGCACCACCGGTTTTGATGAGGCAGGCAAAGCAGCCATTCGCGCGGCGGCGGAAGATATCGCCATTGTCTTTGCCGCTAACTTCAGCGTGGGAGTTAACCTGGTGCTGAAGCTGCTGGAGAAGGCTGCCAAAGTCATGGGTGAATATGCGGATATTGAGATTGTCGAAGCACATCATCGTCATAAAGTGGATGCGCCGTCTGGCACCGCACTGGCGATGGGTGAGGCGATAGCCGATGCCATGCAGTGGAAACTGGACGAGCATGCGGTTTATACGCGTGAAGGCTACACCGGTGAACGCCAGCCACAGACCATTGGTTTTGCTACGGTTCGCGCGGGTGACATCGTGGGTGAGCATACGGCGATGTTTGCAGATATCGGTGAGCGTGTAGAGATTACCCACAAGGCCTCAAGTCGCATGACCTTTGCAAATGGCGCCGTTAAGTCAGCTTTATGGCTAAAAGATAAGAAATCTGGTTTGTTTGATATGCGTGACGTGCTGGATTTGTCGATGTTGTGAGTGTTGTGAACCATCGTGATGTGGTTATTTCAATCGTTAATACCTTGATTGAAAAGGGGCAATGTTTTCATTGCCCTTAATTTTATCTTAAAATAGCCATTCTGATTAAAAATTACTTTCTGGTTGTTGTTTTCCCACCTTTTCTTCATTTATTTTCCCTGATGGACGCCATTTTTGACCATTTGGTCAAAAATAAGGGACCGCTTAAGCCGGTTTCGTTTTTATGTCGCCTGGCAAACGATTATTCTGCCGGGTTTTCCTCTCTTTTTGCCGCTCATGCCTGTTTTTTACCTCATAAGGCAGATAAGTGTGAAAAAATCCCGCTGCAGGGTAGACAATGACCAGGGCTGTCATTAGAATGCGCGCAATTTGCCAAAAATCGACAATTCAGGCGGTTTTTGCATTGATTCAGGCGGCTATTTTGAATTAATATGCAGATATATTGACTGTTTATTCCCTGGAGGATGTTTTGATAAAGTCAGCAATCCTGGTTCTGGAAGACGGAACCCAATTCCACGGTCGGGCCATCGGGGCAACAGGATCGGCAGTGGGAGAAGTCGTTTTCAACACTTCAATGACCGGCTATCAAGAAATCCTCACTGATCCTTCCTATTCCCGCCAAATCGTTACTCTCACTTATCCCCATATCGGTAATGTCGGTGCCAATGCCGCCGACGAAGAATCCAGCCAGATTCATGCGCAGGGCCTGGTTATTCGTGACCTGCCGCTGATTGCCAGCAACTTCCGTAGCGAAGAAGGCCTGTCGGCCTACCTGCAGCGCAACAACATTGTGGCGATTGCCGATATCGATACCCGCAAGCTGACGCGCTTGCTGCGTGAGAAAGGGGCGCAGAACGGCTGCATTATTGCCGGCGACAATCCGGATGCCGCACTGGCGCTGCAAAAGGCCCAGGCATTCCCGGGACTGAAAGGAATGGATCTGGCGAAAGAGGTCTGCACCACTGAGACTTACAGCTGGCAGCAGGGCAGCTGGACACTGGACGCAGGTCTGCCAGAGCAGGCTGCTGCGGAGTCGCTGCCATATCACGTGGTGGCTTATGACTACGGCGCCAAGCGCAACATTCTGCGTATGCTGGTCGATCGCGGCTGCCGTCTGACTGTGGTTCCGGCACAGACGCCAGCTGAAGAGGTTCTGAAGCTGAATCCGGATGGCATTTTCCTCTCCAACGGTCCTGGTGACCCGGAGCCGTGCGACTACGCGATCAGCGCGATTCAGGACTTCCTGAAGACAGAGATTCCGGTGTTCGGTATCTGCCTGGGTCATCAGCTGCTGGCGCTGGCCAGCGGTGCTAAAACCGTGAAGATGAAACTCGGCCACCATGGTGGTAACCATCCGGTGAAAGATCTCGAAAATAACCGCGTGATGATCACCGCGCAGAACCACGGTTTTGCGGTCGACGAGAACAATCTGCCAGCAAACCTGCGTGTGACCCACATTTCGTTGTTCGATAAAACCGTGCAGGGCATCCATCGCACTGACAAGCCAGCATTCAGCTTCCAGGGTCACCCGGAAGCCAGCCCGGGTCCGGGTGATGCTGCGCCGCTGTTTGACCACTTTATTGAATTGATTGACGCATTCCGTCTGAAAGCGAAGTAATCAGGAGCTAATTCATGCCAAAACGTACAGACCTAAAATCCATCCTGATTCTTGGTGCCGGTCCGATTGTGATCGGCCAGGCCTGCGAATTTGACTATTCCGGTGCGCAGGCGTGTAAAGCGCTGCGTGAAGAGGGTTACCGCGTCATTCTGGTGAACTCCAACCCGGCGACGATCATGACTGACCCGGAAATGGCTGATGCGACCTACATTGAGCCGATTCACTGGGAAGTGGTGCGCAAAATCATCGAAAAAGAGCGCCCGGATGCAGTACTGCCCACCATGGGCGGACAGACGGCGCTGAACTGTGCGCTGGAGCTGGAACGTCATGGCGTGCTGGAAGAGTTTGGCGTCACCATGATTGGTGCGACTGCTGATGCGATCGACAAAGCAGAAGATCGTCGTCGTTTCGACGTGGCGATGAAAAGCATTGGTCTGGATACGGCGCGCTCCGGCATCGCACACACTATGGAAGAAGCGCTGGCCGTGGCAGAAGATGTTGGCTTCCCGTGCATTATCCGTCCTTCCTTTACCATGGGCGGCACCGGTGGCGGCATCGCTTACAACCGCGAAGAGTTTGAAGAGATTTGTGAACGCGGTCTCGACCTCTCTCCCACCAATGAGTTGCTGATTGATGAGTCGCTGATTGGCTGGAAAGAGTATGAGATGGAAGTGGTGCGCGATAAAAACGATAACTGCATCATCGTCTGCTCAATCGAAAACTTCGACGCAATGGGGATTCACACCGGTGACTCCATCACGGTAGCGCCTGCCCAGACGCTGACTGACAAAGAGTATCAAATCATGCGTAACGCCTCGCTGGCGGTACTGCGTGAGATCGGTGTTGAAACTGGCGGCTCCAACGTGCAGTTCTCCGTTAACCCGAAAGATGGCCGACTGATTGTCATCGAGATGAACCCGCGCGTGTCACGCTCCTCAGCGCTGGCGTCAAAAGCGACCGGCTTCCCGATTGCTAAAGTGGCGGCCAAACTGGCGGTTGGCTATACCCTCGACGAGCTGATGAACGATATCACTGGCGGTTTAACGCCTGCCTCGTTCGAGCCTTCAATCGACTACGTTGTTACCAAGATCCCACGTTTCAACTTCGAAAAATTTGCCGGTGCCAACGATCGCCTGACCACGCAGATGAAGTCGGTCGGCGAAGTGATGGCGATTGGCCGTACCTTCCAGGAGTCCATGCAGAAAGCGCTGCGCGGCCTGGAAGTAGGCGCTAACGGCTTCGACCCGAAAGTGCACCTCGATGACCCGGAAGCGTTAACCCGCATCCGTCGTGAGCTGAAAGATGCCGGTTCAGACCGTATCTGGTATATCGCAGATGCTTTCCGTGCAGGCATGTCCGTCGATGGCGTGTTCAATCTGACCAACATTGACCGCTGGTTCCTGGTGCAGATTGAAGAGCTGGTTAAACTGGAAGATCAGGTCGCCCGCGAAGGCGTTAATAGCCTGGATGCGAATTTCCTGCGCACGCTGAAGCGTAAAGGCTTTGCCGATGCACGGCTGGCGACGCTGGCGGGTGTGGCGGAGAGCGAAATCCGCAAGCTGCGTCAGCAGTTTAATCTGCACCCGGTTTACAAGCGCGTAGATACCTGTGCCGCAGAGTTCGCGACGGACACGGCCTACATGTACTCCACCTATGAAGAAGAGTGCGAAGCCAATCCGAGTCCGGATCGTGAAAAAATCATGATTCTGGGTGGTGGACCCAACCGTATCGGCCAGGGTATTGAATTCGACTACTGCTGCGTTCACGCCGCACTGGCGCTGCGTGAAGATGGCTACCAGACCATTATGGTTAACTGTAACCCGGAAACCGTTTCGACCGACTACGACACCTCCGATCGCCTCTACTTCGAGCCGGTTACGCTGGAAGATGTGCTGGAGATTGTGCGCATTGAGCAGCCAAAAGGCGTGATCGTGCAGTATGGCGGTCAGACTCCGCTGAAACTGGCGCGTGCGCTGGAAGCCGCAGGCGTACCGGTTATCGGCACCAGCCCGGATTCCATTGACCGTGCTGAAGACCGTGAACGTTTCCAGCAGGCGGTTGATCGCCTGAATCTGAAGCAACCGGCTAACGCCACCGTCGCGACGCTGGAGCAGGCGGTGGAGAAAGCTGCTGGCCTGGGTTATCCGCTGGTGGTCCGTCCTTCTTATGTGCTGGGCGGCCGTGCCATGGAGATCGTCTACGATGAAATCGACCTGAAGCGCTACTTCCAGACGGCGGTTTCGGTTTCCAACGATGCGCCGGTGCTGCTGGATCGCTTCCTGGATGATGCGGTCGAAGTGGATGTGGATGCGATCTGCGACGGCGAGCGGGTGCTGATTGGTGGCATCATGGAACACATCGAGCAGGCTGGTGTTCACTCCGGTGACTCCGCCTGTTCACTGCCGGCCTATACGCTGAGTCAGGAGATTCAGAATGTGATGCGCCAGCAGGTTGAGAAGCTGGCATTCGAGCTGAATGTTCGCGGCCTGATGAACGTCCAGTTCGCGGTGAAAGACAACGAAGTCTACCTGATTGAAGTCAACCCACGTGCGGCGCGTACCGTTCCGTTCGTCTCTAAAGCGACGGGTGTACCGCTGGCGAAAGTGGCCGCGCGCGTGATGGCAGGTAAAACGCTGGCAGAGCAGGGCGTCACTGAAGAGGTGATTCCGCCTTACTACTCCGTTAAAGAAGTGGTGCTGCCGTTCAACAAGTTCCAGGGCGTTGACCCGATTCTGGGACCAGAAATGCGCTCTACCGGTGAAGTCATGGGTGTGGGCCGCACGTTCGCTGAGGCGTTCTCGAAAGCGATGCTGGGCGCACAGAGCAATATGAAGAAGTCGGGCCGTGCGCTGTTGTCGGTGCGTGAAGGCGACAAGAAACGTATCGTTGACCTGGCGGCTAAGCTGCAGAAGTTCGGTTTTGAACTGGATGCGACTCACGGCACGGCGGTGGTACTGGGCGAGGCGGGCATTAATCCGCGCCTGGTTAACAAGGTGCATGAAGGTCGTCCGCATATTCAGGACCGTCTGAAGAATGGCGAGTATAGCTACATCGTGAATACCACGGCGGGTCGTCAGGCGATTGAAGATTCGAAGCTGATTCGCCGTAGCGCACTGCAGTATAAAGTGCACTACGACACTACGCTGAACGGCGGTTTCGCGACTGCGATGGCGCTGAATGCAGATCCGACGGAACAGGTTATCTCCGTGCAGGAAATGCATGCCCAGATAAAGGCGATGTAATGTGAAAAACGGCTCCTCCGGGAGCCGTTTTTTTTGGCCCTCTTACTGGCGATAATCTGAAAGTCAGGTCCGGAAAGGGGTTGGAGTTTGTGTTAAAGTGACTGATTTGGCTTAATTTTTTAGCTTTAGGTGCGAATGGGGCTGGTTCGCACAAATTTATAATATAAACACTTCCTGTACGGATTTTTCGCCAGTACTATGCCTGCCGCTCATCACTGGAGCGTATCAGGACATAATTAAAAAATGAAAATGCGTACTTTTTCTCTGAGTGCAGTGGCTGCACTGATGGCTATTCTTCCTTTCGCCAGCCAGGCGGAAGTGACGTTGTTAAAGCAGGATCCGCAGGCGGGCGATCCGCTTAGCCGTCTTAATTTTAAGGTTGGCGGCAGCATTCGTGCTCAGTTCAATCATCAGACCGGCGTGGATGACAAATCTTACAAGCGTGACGGTTTTGATGGCGGCACCCGTTTCCGTTTCGGTGCTGACTATTACCTGTTTGATGACGTGAGCTGGATCAGCTATTACGAGCTGGGCGTTAACGTCCCGGCAGTTTTCGGCTGGGATCGCCACTATGCTGACGGTGCCAATAACACCACGCGTCGCCAGCTCTACACCGGTCTGAAAAGCAAAACCTGGGGTCAGCTTACCTTTGGTCAGCAGAACAGCGTGTATTATGACACTGTGGGCGCCAAGACCGATATCTGGGATTACGACATGATCGGCCAGGCACCGGGCAACGGAATCAACGGTGACTACGACGGATCTTACCGTTCACGCAAGCAGCTGAAATATAAAAACACCTTCGGCGATGCGGATATTTACGCCTCTTATCTGTTCGACGATAACGAATATCTGCCAGGCAATGGCCTGCGCTATAAGCGCAAAGGCGGCGGCTCGCTGGGCGTGGATTACCATATCTCTGATGAACTGAGCTGGGGCACGGCGTGGAACTACACGCGCGCGGCGATGCGTAACCCGAACAATGGCGACAGCCGCGATTACGATCAGAACATTTACGGCTCTGCATTAAGCTGGACACCAGGCAACTGGACGCTGTCAGCCGGTGGTGGCTGGTATCAGAACTTCATGACGACCAAACGCAAAGACGCGCGTAACTACTTTGCTGGCGATGCGTGGGGCGTTGAATATTTCGCCGGTTACAAAATCCCGGTGGGGCAGTATGGTCTGAAAGCGGTTCAGCCTTATGTTATGGGTGATCGCATTGAGGTCATGACCGGTCGTGATTACCAGCGCATCGACAACGGTCTGGGTGTGGTGCTGTTCCTCGACTACGGTTTCCGTGTTGACTACGAACATGTCTTCACCTCCAGCACCGATAACCTGGGTGATATGAATCTGGTGCGTCTGCGCTACGACTTCTGATCATCCTGACGAGCCTTAATCAGGCTTGCAGCGATAAACGATCTTAACGGGCAGGGAGCACAGGCAGAGGAGGAAAGCGTCCCGCGCCATGGAAAAAAACGCCGGGAGCGTTTTTGAACAACGCAAAGCGTTGGCCCGTATACGGGCGCACCTCAGGGATGAGGTGCGTAATCGCGCGGGCCGAGCGGTCATGGATAACAGCTTTTGCGTCTTTCCGATCTGACTGCGTTCCCTGTGCTGCACCGATCTTACCGCTAGCCAGACCAGGCTTTACGGCTCCTCCGGGAGCCGTTTCCTTTTGCGCACGCTTTTTGTGCCAGCCTGAGGCCTGTCGCTGGCGAGCTGCGGCAAACTGACGCGATTACGCGGTGAAAAACGCTGCACAGGGCATGAAAAGCGGCATCATGAAAAGCTTTACGCAAATAGACCTTTTCCCCTATCGACGAAAGTTTCACCTTTACGTATCATGGCGCCAATTTTTTCAGTGAGTGGTTAACATGATTAGTCTTATCGCGGCATTAGCAGCAGATCGCATTATTGGAATGGAGAACGCCATGCCGTGGGACCTGCCTGCAGATCTGGCGTGGTTCAAACGCAATACGCTGAAGAAACCGGTCATTATGGGTCGACTGACCTTTGAATCTATTGGTCGTCCGTTACCTGGCCGGCTGAACATCGTGGTCAGCAGTCAGCCGGGCACCACGGAAGGCGTCACCTGGGTCACCTCACTGGATGAGGCGATACAGGCAGCCGGTGATGCTGAAGAGATCATGGTGATTGGCGGTGGACGCGTCTATGAGCAGATGCTGAAGCGCGCCGATCGTCTCTATCTGACGCACATTGATGCAGAAGTTGAAGGTGATACACAGTTCCCGGATTACGAGCCGGATGAGTGGCAGTCTACGTTCAGCGAGTTTCACGATGCTGACGAGCAGAACTCCCACAGCTACTGCTTTGAGATCCTCGACCGTCGTCGCTGATCCTCCCTTTGCCAGACTGTAACCTGGCTGTCATCTCTGTTCATTAGCATTGCTTCTTTTCTGGGATCTTCATGAAGGAAGCAATTAATAATGAAAACCGAACTCTCCGCATTAAGCACTGACCGTCTGCGTGATCCTCTGCGTCGTAAATTCATTGCCGGTTCCGGCGCTCTCGGGCTGACCGGCTTTCTCAGCGGCGGCCTCACAATCTCAGGAAGCGCACTGGCGCAGGAGAAGCTAGCGGGAAGCCCATTGCTGGGCTTTCAGGGGATTGCCGCATCCACCGCCGATGAGATTGTGGTGGCCCCCGGCTATCGCGCAGACGTGCTGATCTCCTGGGGAGATCCGCTGGTGAATGGCGCAGTCGCATTTGATCCGCACGGCAATAACAGCGCGGAAGATCAGGAAAAGCAGTTCGGTGACAACAACGACGGTATGAGCTTCTTCGCCATTAATGACCAGCGTGGCGTCATGGCGATCAACAATGAATATGTGAATGAGCCGACGCTGTTCGCCCACGGCGGCAGCAAAGCGACCAGCCTGGAAGATGTGAAAAAGTCGCAGGCGGCGCACGGCATCTCCATCGTTGAAGTCAAACGGGGTGAGGACAATCGCTGGCAGGTGGTGCGTCCTTCTGAGTTCAACCGCCGTATTACCGCCAATACTCCGATGCGCTTTTCCGGTCCGGCAGCGGGCGATAAAGCGCTGCAGACCGCCGCCGATCCACAGGGAATGCATGTCCTTGGCACCTTTGGTAACTGCGCCAACGGTAAAACGCCGTGGGGGACTTATCTCACCTGTGAAGAGAACTACGACACCTACTTTGGTACCCATCAGGCGGACTTTACGCCAACGCCGCAGCAAAAGCGCTATACCCTGAATGCCGCCGAGCCAGAGCGTAACTGGGCCGACTTTGATCCCCGTTTCGACATCGCCAAAAACCCCAATGAATTTAACCGCCACGGCTGGATTGTCGAAATCGATCCCTTTGATCCTCACTCCGTGCCGGTAAAACGCACTGCACTGGGGCGCTTCAAGCACGAAAATGCCGCCGTTACGGTCGCTAAAACCGGTCAGCTGGTGGTTTACATGGGCGACGATGAGCGCGGCGAGTATATCTATAAATATGTCTCAGACGACAAAGTCATCCCGGATGATGCCAAAGCCAATCACGGATTGCTGGATAAAGGCACGCTCTATGTGGCGCAGTTCAATGGCGATGCGCAGGGCACGCCGCTGAAAGGTACCGGCCGCTGGCTGGCGCTGAAGTGGGGTGAAAATGGACTCACCGCTGAAAAGGGGTTTAACAGTCAGGCCGATATTCTGATTAATGCGCGTGCGGCGGCTGATGTGGTTAACGCCACGCGGATGGACCGGCCAGAGTGGATTGCTGTTAACCCGCATGATGGTCGTGCTTACTGCACGCTGACTAACAATAACAAACGCGGCAATGAAGGCATGCCGGTTAATGCGGCGAATCCGCGTCCTAAAAATATCTACGGCCAGATTATCCGCTGGGATGAAAAGGGCGATGCCACGGCGCAGGCGTTTGAGTGGGATATCTATGCGTTGTGCGGCAATCCGATCGCGCATCCTGAAGGGATCTATCGCGGTACACCTAACATCACCGCTGAAAACACCTTTAACAGTCCCGATGGTCTGGGGTTTGATGCGCACGGGCGGTTATGGATCCTGACCGATGGCAAGTACAGTAATAAAGAGGATTATCAGGGGCAGGGGAACAATCAGATGCTGGTAGGGGATCCGGATAGTGGGGAGATCCGCCGGTTCATGGTTGGCCCCAAATCATGCGAGCTGACGGGCATCACCTTCACGCCAGATTACAAAACGCTGTTCGTCAATGTGCAGCATCCCGGCGAAGAGGGTGACTCGCACTTTCCCGATAACAGTCCGCGTCCCCGGTCGTCAGTGATCATGATCACCCGCGAAGATGGCGGCATTATCGGCGCATAAGAGAGGATGCTGGCCTTGCCGGCCAGCATCGCCGTTATAGCGCGGGCGGTGCCAGACTTTCGCTGGAGGCCAGCGCTTTTTCGCGATTGGAGGGCTGTACCACATAGCGTTGCGTTTCCCAGTGCAGCAGCGTCAGCGTTCCGCCCCAGCAGCAACCGGTATCCAGACCGATGATTCCTTCAGGCGTCCCTTTGCCTTCCAGCGAGGCCCAGTGACCGAACACAATGGTGTAGTCACGTGCGACCGGCCCCGCAATGTTAAACCAGGGTTTTAGCGGGGGAAGGGCAGATTCAGGGGCATCTTTGCAGATCATATCCAGCTGACCATTGGGAAAGCAGTAACGCATGCGGGTCAAAGCGTTAGTGCTGAAGCGCAGACGTGCCAGACCAGTCAGATCTTCACTCCAGTTATTCGGCATGTCGCCATACATCGCATCCAGAAACAGCGGATAACTGTCACTGGCAAGTACCGCTTCAACTTCACGCGCACACTTTTTCGCGGTCTCGATATCCCATTGCGGCGTGATACCGGCGTGTCCCATCACCAGCTTTTTCTCTTCATCAACCTGTAACAGCGGCTGACGACGCAGCCAGTTGATCAGCTCATCCGCATCGTCCGCTTCCAGCAACGGTGTCAGGCGATCTTTGGGCTTATTACGGCTGATTCCAGCGTAGACCGCCAGCAGATGTAAATCGTGATTGCCCAGCACCAGACGCACTGCGTCGCCCAGCGATTTTACGTAGCGCAGAACCTCAAGTGAGCCCGGACCCCGCGCCACTAAGTCGCCGGTCAGCCACAGGGTATCCTGCTCAGGATTGAAATCAACCTGTTGCAGCAAGGCACGTAATTCGTCGTAGCAACCGTGAACGTCGCCAATCAGGTATGTGCTCATAAGGTTTTATCCATCAGGAAGCTGCCCGACTAAACGGGCAAAAAGCGTATGAATTAATGAATGTGGGTCTGAATGGCGAGGCGGAACACCGGGATCTCGACATGGAAGGTGTCACCCTGTTCGTCGACCATCACATAGTGTCCCTGCATGGTGCCCATCGGTGTTTCGATCACGGCTCCGCTGGTGTACTGAAACTCATTGCCTGGCGCGATAAGCGGTTGTTCACCCACCACGCCTTCGCCCTGAACTTCCGTTTCGCGGCCGTTACCGTTGGTAATCAGCCAGTAACGTCCCAGCAGTTGCACTGAGGAACGGCCCAGATTGCGAATCGTAATGGTATAGGCGAAGACGTAACGATCATCATCCGGTGAGGATTGTGAGGCAACGTACTGGCTTTGCACATGGACGGAGACGCGGGCCGTTTCACTCATGACTTACTCCTGCGATTTTCCCTGATGATTCGCCAGCCAGTTCGCCAGCTGACAATATTGCGCGACGGAGACGTTCTCGGCACGCAGGGTTGGATCTATGGATAACTCCTCCAGCGCGCCGGCAGCCACCATGTGGCTCAGGCTGTTGCGCAGCGTTTTACGACGCTGGCCGAACGCTTCAGTGGTAATACGGCTCAAAATACGCACATCGCTGACCGGATACGGCGGCTCGGCATACGGCACCAGACGCACCACGGCAGAGTCCACTTTCGGTGGCGGCGTAAAGGAGTGCGGAGGCACTTCCAGCACCGGAATGATCTGGCAGTAGTACTGCGCCATTACCGTCAGACGACCGTAGGTTTTATTACCCGGACCGGCGACCAGACGATTAACCACCTCTTTCTGCAGCATGAAGTGCATATCTTTGATCGAACCAGTATAGCTGAAAAGGTGGAACATCAGCGGGGTCGAAATATTGTATGGCAGGTTACCAAATACCCGTAGCGGCTGGCCTCTCTCCTGCGCCAGTGCGGCGAAGTCGAACGTCATGGCATCCTGCTGGAAGATAGTCAGTTTCGGGCCAAGGAACGGATGCGTTTCCAGACGCGCAGCGAGATCGCGGTCCAGTTCTATCACCGTTAATTTATCGAGGCGTTCGCCTACCGGCTCGGTCAAGGCACCCAGGCCTGGGCCGATCTCTACCAGCGCTTCATCGCGCTGTGGATGGATGGCGGAGACAATGCTGTCGATAATGTACTGATCGTTCAGGAAGTTCTGCCCGAAACGTTTACGGGCGTAGTGCCCCTGATGGACGCGATTATTCATTACTGCTCTTGATCATAGTGATGGCGAGGTTAAGCGCCGTGATGAAGCTGCCCGGTTCAGCCTGACCCAGACCGGCGAGTTCAAGCGCGGTGCCGTGGTCAACTGAAGTCCGGATAAAGGGCAGGCCCAGGGTGATATTTACCGCCCGGCCAAACCCCTGAAATTTGAGTACCGGCAGACCCTGGTCATGATACATCGCCAGCACTGCATCGGCATGTTGCAGATATTTAGGCTGGAAAAGGGTATCCGCAGGCAGCGGGCCGGTCAGTTTAATGCCCTGCTGACGCAGTTCATTAAGGGCTGGCGTAATGGTCTCAATCTCTTCCCGACCCATGTGGCCGCTTTCGCCCGCATGAGGGTTAAGACCACAGACGTAGATATGCGGCTCGGCAATGGCAAACTTCTGCTGCAGATCACGATGAAGAATCGTGATCACTTCATGCAGACAGTCGCGGGTCACCGCAGCGGGGACATCTTTCAGCGGCAGATGGGTAGTAGCCAGCGCGACGCGTAGCTGCTCTGTCGCCAGCATCATGACGACCCGATGGCCGCCTGCGCGATCGGCGAAGAATTCGGTATGGCCAGTAAAGGCGATGCCGGCATCATTAATGACGCCTTTGTGCACCGGGCCGGTAATCAGGGCCGCAAATTCACCGTCGAGACAACCGTCACAGGCGCGCGCCAGCGTGGCCAGCACGTAGTCACTGTTGGCGACGCAAAGCTCGCCGGGCGTGACCGTCGCGGCCGTTTCGACTGGCAGGATAGTCAGTGTTCCCGCCTGCTGTGGCTCAGCGGCCACGCCAGGCTGATAGGGACGCAGGGTCAGCGGCAGACCGAGTTGCGCCGCACGCTGCTGCAACAGGGCAGGCGAGGCGCAGACGACCAGTTCAACCGGCCAGGAGTGCTGGGCCAGCTGAACGGTGAGATCGGGACCAATCCCGGCAGGTTCGCCGGGCGTGATCACCACACGGTGATTACTGCGCATTGCCATCCAGAATCTTCACGTAGGCGCTGGCACGTTGTTCCTGCATCCAGGTCTGTGCTTCTTCCGCAAACTTACGGTTAAACAGCATACGGTAAGCACGCTCTTTCTGGGCCGCATCGGTTTTGTCCACCTGACGGGTATCCAGCAACTGAATCAGATGCCAGCCGAAAGAGGAGTGAACCGGCTGGCTGGTCTGGCCTTTTTTCAGGCGCAGCAGCGCGTCACGGAAGGCCGGATCAAAGACTTCCGGAGAGGTCCAGCCAAGATCGCCGCCCTGGTTCGCTGAACCCGGATCATCAGAGTACTGCTTAGCCGCCGCCGCAAAGGTGGTTTTACCACTGCGGATATCGTTAGCAATCTGCTCCAGCTGTGCGCGTGCCTGCTCATCTGTCAGGATTGGCGATGGCTTCAGCAGAATGTGACGTGAATGAACTTCAGTGACTGAGACATTTTTGTTCTCGCCACGCAGATCGTTCACTTTCAGGATGTGGAAGCCCACACCCGAGCGAATCGGACCGACGATATCGCCTTTTTTGGCGCTCGACAGGGCCTGAGCAAACAGGGTCGGTAACTCTTCGATTTTACCCCAGCCCATGTTGCCGCCTTTCAGCGCCTGCGAATCGGCAGAGTAGGTCACGGCCATTTTGCCGAAGTCAGCGCCATTTTTCAGTTCGCCAACCAGCTGTTTCGCCAGCGTTTCCTGCTCATCAACCTGCTGTTGTGTCGGGTTTTCCGGCAGTGGCAGCAGAATATGGCTGACGTTCAGTTCGGTGCCCTGACTGTTCTGAGAGCCAATCTGTTTCGCCAGCGTATCGACTTCCTGCGGCAGAATCGTGATGCGACGACGCACTTCGTTGTTGCGCACTTCAGCAATGGTCATCTCTTTACGAATCTGAGAACGATAAACGCTGTAGTTCATGCCGTCATAAGCCAGACGGCTGCGCAGCTGATCAAGGCTCATCTTATTCTGCGCCGCGATGTTCTGAATCGCCTGGTCCAGCTGCTCATCGCTGATCTGAACCCCGGCTTTATCACCCATCTGCAGAATGATGTTATCCATGATCTGACGTTCCAGAATCTGATGGCGCAACGTTTTATCATCCGGCAACTGCTGACCAGCCTGCTGGGCCTGAGATTTAACGGTGCTCATCATGCCATCCACGTCACTCTCAAGAACCACGCCGTTATTGACCACGGCTGCAACTTTATCAACGACTTGTGGTGCTGCGAACGCGGTGTTAGCACTGATTGCCACACCAAGAATCAGCATTCTCCAGTTCTTCATACTTTATCCATTGTTGGTTCCGCACTGCGGGATTGCCTGTCAAACATCACAACATCAGAAAGCAGGCTGGTAAGGGATAATGCCCTGACGCAGCATATCGTTGGTGCCTAAGCCATAGTTAGGACTCAGACCACGCAGCTCAATGTTGAATGAGATTTGGTTGTCGTACTTACTGTCGTCGTTTTCCCAACCGTTAATTTTGCGCTCGTAACCGACCCGGAGAGCGTAACAGCATGAGCTGTATTGCAGGCCAACCAGCTGCGACGCCGGACGCTTGTTGCGGGTATCGTAGTAGTAAGCACCTACCACAGACCATGCATCGGCAATCGGCCAGCTGGCCGTGGTGCCCACCTGTGAAATCCCATTTTTGTAGATAGGATTGGTCACCAGGTTGCTGTCATTTAACGCTGCCGCGATATATTCCGGGCTGCTGTAGCGGTAGCTCAACTGCACCATACGGTCGGCATCACGACGGTACTCCAGAACAGTATTGCCCTGGGAGACGTTGTCGAGTTTGGTGTCATATTGCAGCCCGCCCCGAACACCCCAGCGATCGCTGATTTTCCAGTATGTATCGCCAGCCCAAATCAGACTGCCGGTATCATCTTCTTTATTGGTTTGATTCACACCAGTACGAGAAGGGGTAAACGAGTAGATTTGACCCACAGAAACGTTAAAACGTTCAACCAGATCGTTATCATAAATACGCGAGGTAACACCGGTTGCCACTTCATTGGCTGAAGCGATGCGATCCAGGCCGCTATAGGTACGATCGCGGAACAGACCGGTGTAGTCGGTTTGCAGCAGCGTAGAGTCGTACGGATAGATATTGCTTTGGTCGCGGTACGGGATATAAAGATACTGCACGCGTGGTTCCAGCGTCTGGGTATAACCCACTGCGGAGTCCATATCGCGGTCAAACACCAGCCGGCCATCCACTTTAAACTGCGGCAGGGTGCGGTTTACCGATTCATCCAGTTCGCCGCTATTGCTTCCTCTGAAGCCATTGGCCGTATTGTTATAATAATCAACGTCAGTCTGCTGATAGTGGGTCGCCAGGAACTTCGCTTCGGTATCCAGGCTGGCCCAGCCGTTGGAGAGCGGCAGGTTCAGGGTTGGCTCAACGTGTAAACGGGTCGCTTCAGGAAGACGACTGTTGACGTTGGTGAATTTCACCGCCTGAGCATAAACCCGGCCATCAAACGGGCCGATATCATTCTGATAGAGGTTAACATCCAGCTGCGGCATCGCGCGGTAGACGTTATTGCTGGTAGTACTGCCAAACACCTGGAAATCTTTGGCTGAGAGTGTGGCGTCCCAGTTGGTGTCCGCATAACCAACGCTGAATTTCTGCGTGGCGTAGTTGTCGGTGGAGCTGTAGTACTTCGAGTCGAGATCGTTGAAGTAATACTGATCGCTGACTTTGGTGTAGTTGGCGTTGAAACGCCAGTGCTGTTCATAGACACCGGCATGCTGCCAGTAGAACAACCAGCGGTCGGAGCTGGAATCCTCGGCGATGCCACGAAGTGCTTTGTCGTTATCGTACTGTTTATCGGAGCCAAGGTAGTCGAATTCGACCAGGCCGGCACCCAGCGTCGTCAGATAACGGAATTCGTTTTCAAATTTCATGCCGCGCTTACTGATGTAGTGCGGCGTGATGGTCGCATCGGCCTGCGGCGCAATGTTCCAGTAATAAGGCAGCACGAACTCAAAGCCGTTGTTGCTGCCAAATTTTGCATTCGGGATCAGGAAACCGGATCGACGACGATCGCCAATCGGTAACTGCAGATAGGGACTGTAGAACACCGGAACCGGACCCAGCTTAAAGCGGGCGTTCCAGATCTCCGCCACTTCCTCTTCGCGATCCTGGATGACTTGTGAACCGACCACGCTCCAGCTGTTGGAACCGGGCAGACAGGACGTAAAGGTGCCGTTCTCCAGAATGGTGTAGCGGTTATCGCCGCGCAGCTTCATCTGGTCGGCGGTGCCGCGTCCCTGACGATCCACCATCTGATAATCACCGTTCCAGACGTTGGTATCTTTGCTGTTGAGGTTTGACCAGGCTTTCGGACCTTTCAGGATGACCTGGTTGTCATCGTAGTGCACATTACCCAGGGCATCGACGGTACGCACTGGCGCCGTCTGGCCTTCCTGCTGACGCTGATGAAGCTGAACTTCATCCGCCTGCATACGGCTGTTGCCCTGCTCAATATTCACATTGCCGGTAAAGACCGCATCATTGGGATAGTTCCCTTTGGCGGCGTCGGAGTGAATAGTGACAGGCAGCTGGTTGGTATCACCGTTGACCAGCGGGCGGTTATAACTCGGCACGCCTAACATACACTGCGACATCAAATCGTCGGCAAAGGCTTGCTGGCTAATGGCTGCGCCGATCAGTGTGGCCAGCAGGGTAGGTATATGTTTTTTCATACGCGGTATCGAGAATTCCATGAAAACTGGCATCATGCCGACAATCGGGTCAGAGACTAACTTACTGCCCGGCGTTGCGCCAGTGTTAATCCTGGTCTGTCAGCGTTGCCGTTAGGCGCTGAGATAAATGACAGGTATGATAATGCAATTTTCAGCCGCAAGCATGGCGAATTGAGGAGTTTATGCGCTACTGGGGAAAAGTTATGGGTCTGGCGGTGGGATTACTTTCCGGCGCAGGCTTTTGGGGTATTGTGATCGGTTTGATCATTGGCCATATGATTGACAAAGTACGTGGCGCACAAGGCAAGGCTTACTTTTCAAATAATCAGACCCGGCAGACGCTGTTTTTCAGCACCACCTTTCAGGTGATGGGCCATCTGACCAAGTCAAAAGGGCGGGTTACGGAAGCGGATATCCAGATTGCTTCACTGCTCATGGAGCGGATGCAGCTGCACGGTGACTCACGCACGGCTGCTCAGCGCGCGTTCCGCGAAGGTAAGCAGGCGGATTACCCGTTGCGCAGCAAGCTGCGAGAACTGCGCAGCGCCTGTTTTGGCCGGTTCGATCTGATTCGGATGTTCCTGGAGATTCAGATCCAGGCCGCCTTTGCCGACGGCTCACTGCACCCCAATGAGCGACAGGTACTCTACGTGATTGCCGAAGAGCTGGGCATTTCGCGTGGTCAGTTCGATCAGTTCCTGCGCATGATGGAGGGCGGCCAGCAGTTTGGCGGCGGGCAGCGCAGTTCAGGCGGCTTTCAGCAGGCGCAACGTGGTCCAACGCTGGAAGATGCCTGTAGCGTTTTGGGCGTGAAGAGCAGTGATGACGCCACCACGATTAAACGTGCTTACCGCAAGCTCATGAGTGAGCATCATCCTGATAAGCTGGTGGCGAAAGGGTTACCGCCAGAGATGATGGAGATGGCGAAGCAGAAAGCGCAGGAAATTCAGGCGGCTTACGATCTGATTCGCAAAGAGAAAGGCTTCAAGTAATGCGTCGCTCCTGTGGCCTCTTCTGCAACAGAGGAGGCCACGGCGACAGTCCTGCCGTAAACCTTAAAAGTCGGCGGGCTGACGAAACGTCATGGCATTACCAAATGCCGGATGGGTAATGGTGAGTGACTCCGCGTGCAGCAGTAAACGGGGCGCCATCGCTTTGGCCTCCGGATGTGCATAGAAGTTGTCCCCCAGAATCGGGTGGCCCAGCGCCAGCATATGCACCCTTAGCTGGTGTGAGCGGCCAGTAATCGGCTTAAGCGAAATCCGCGTACTGTTGTCCGCCCGATACTCCAGCACCTGATATTCTGTCTGTGCGGCTTTGCCGTTCTCGAAGCAGACCATCTGCTTTGGACGATTTGGCCAGTCGCAGATCAGCGGCAGATCAACCAGCCCCTCTTCCTTCTCGGGATGACCCCAGATGCAGGCCACATACGTTTTGGAAGGCTCCCGCTCGCGGAATTGTCGTTTCAGCTCACGCTCCGCCGCCTTGGTCAGCGCCACGACCATCACGCCACTGGTCGCCATGTCAAGTCGGTGCACAGATTCCGCCTGCGGGAAATCCCGCTGTATCCGCGTCATCACGCTATCTTTGTGCTCATCCAGACGACCGGGTACCGAGAGCAGACCGCTGGGTTTGTTCACCACCATGATATGCGCATCCTGATAAAGGATGTGCAGCCAGGGTTCACGCGGTGGGTTGTAAGGTTCCATGGGGCTTTCCAAAAATAAGGGGCCATGCGGCCCCTGAGCTTACTGGTGTGTCACCACAATCAGGCGCAGCGCGTCAAGACGCCAGTTGGCCTCATCCAGACTTTGCAGCACCTGTTCACGATTGCTTTCCAGCGCCTCAACTTCGTCGTCGCGGATGTTCGGGTTGACGGCTTTCAGCGCGTTAAGACGCGAAAGCTCGGCACCCAGCTTCTCATTCGCCTCGGTCCGTGCCGCCTCAATCACGGCACGCGCTTCGCTGACGACGCTCTCTTCGGCCTGAGTCAGAATCGCATGGACATCCTGCTGCACCGCATTCACCAGTTTACTGGCGGTGTGACGGTTAACGGCATTCAACTGACGGTTAAAGCTTTCGAACTCCACTTTGCCTGCCAGGTTAGTGCCTTTCGTATCCATCAGCAGACGGATTGGCGTTGGCGGCAGGAAGCGGGTCAGTTGCAGATGCTTCGGTGCCTGGGCTTCAACCACATAGATCAGCTCGACCAGCAGCGTCCCCACCGGCAGCGCCTTGTTCTTCAGCAGTGACAGGGCGCTGCTGCCGGTGTCGCCCGACAGAATCAGATCCAGTCCGTTGCGAATCAGCGGATGCTCCCAGGTAATGAACTGAGTATCTTCACGTGACAGCGCCTGATCGCGGTTAAAGGTGATGGTGCAGCCATCTTCCGGCAGGCCAGGGAAATCGGGCACCAGCATGTGATCGGAAGGGGTCAGCACAATGAGGTTATCGCTGCGATCTTCCTGATTGATACCGACAATATCAAACAGGTTAAGCGCGAAGTTCACCAGGCCGGTGTCGTTATCCTGCTCGCTGATAGCGTTAGCCAGCAACTGAGCCGATTCACCGCCGTTTGAATTCAGCTCCAGCAGGCGATCGCGACCCTGTTCCAGCTGCAGTTTCAGCGCGTCATGCTGTTTGCGGCAGTCGGTGATAAAGGCATCAAAGCCTTCGCTGTTTTCCGGTGCGGCCAGATAGCCGATGAGCTGCGAATGGACGCTGTCATAGATTGTCCGGCCGGTCGGACAGGTGTGTTCAAACGCATCCAGTCCTTCGTGATACCAGCGCAGCAGCACGGCCTGTGCGGTCTGCTCCAGCCACGGCACCAGAATCTGAATATCGTGCGCCTGACCGATACGATCCAGACGACCGATACGCTGCTCCAGCAGGTCCGGGTTAAACGGCAGATCGAACATCACCAGACGGCTGGCAAACTGGAAATTACGGCCTTCTGAACCAATCTCAGAGCACAACAGCACCTGCGCGCCATTCTCTTCTGAGGCGAACCAGGCGGCAGCACGGTCACGTTCAATGATCGACAGACCTTCGTGGAACACCGCTGCACGAATACCTTCGCGCTCGCGCAGTACCTGCTCCAGCTGCAGCGCGGTGGCCGCTTTGGCGCAGATCACCAGCACTTTCTCTTTACGGTTAGTGGTGAGATAGCCCATCAGCCATTCCACGCGCGGATCGAAGTTCCACCAGGTGCCGCTGTCGCCTTCAAATTCCTGATAAATCTGCTCCGGATAGAGCAGGTCGCGCGCCCGCTCTTCTGCGCTTTTGCGCGCGCCCATAATGCCGGAGACTTTAATTGCCGTCTGATACTGCGCAGGCAGCGGCAGGCGGATCTGATGCAGTTCGCGTTTCGGGAAGCCTTTAACCCCATTACGGGTGTTACGGAACAGCACGCGGCTGGTGCCGTGGCGATCCATCAGCATGGAGATCAGTTCCTGACGCGCTTCCAGCTTGCCTTCGCGGTCGCTGTTGGCAACCTGCAGCAGCGGCTCGATGTCCTGCTCGCCGACCAGATCGTTGATCCGGTTCATCTCCGCCTGGGAGATCGCTTTATCCGCCAGCAGCGCGGTAACGGCATCGGCGATGGGGCGGAAATGCTGCTGCTCTTCAACAAAGGCGGCAAAGTCATGGAAACGGTCCGGGTCGAGCAGGCGCAGACGGGCGAAGTGACTCTCCATGCCCAGCTGCTCTGGCGTCGCGGTCAGCAGCAGAACCCCGGCAGTTTTTTCAGCCAGCTGTTCAATAACCTGATATTCACGGCTTGGCTCGCCTTCTGACCAGGCCAGATGGTGCGCTTCATCGACCACCAGCAGATCCCATTCGGCATCGGCCAGCATTTCAAGACGCTGTTTGTTGCGACGCACGAAGTCGAGTGAGCAGATAATCAGCTGCTCAGTTTCAAACGGATTGTCGCTGTCGTGTTGCGCTTCGGTGTAGCGGTCGTCGTCAAACAGCGCAAAGCGCAGGTTGAAGCGGCGCAGCATCTCAACAAGCCATTGATGCTGCAGGGTTTCAGGCACCACGATAAGTACGCGCTCGGCACGGCCAGCCAGCAGTTGCTGCTGGATGATCATCCCGGCTTCAATGGTTTTACCCAGGCCAACTTCATCGGCCAGCAGCACGCGCGGCGCATGGCGGCGGCCCACATCATGGGCGATGTGCAACTGGTGAGGGATCAGGTTAGTACGCATACCGCGTAAGCCGCTAATCGGCAGGCGGTATTGCTCACTCTGGTATTTACGGGCGCGGAAGCGCAGGGCAAAACGGTCCATCCGGTCGAGCTGGCCGGCAAACAGACGATCCTGCGGCTTACTGAATACCAGCTTGCTGTCGAGCATCACTTCGCGCAGCATCACGTCGCTTTCTTCGGTATCCAGACGGGTACCGATATAGGTCATCAGGTCATTTTCGTTGCGTACTTCATCAACGCGCATCTGCCAGCCTTCGTGGCTGGTGATGGTATCACCCGGATTAAAGATGACGCGGGTAACCGGCGAATCGTTGCGGGCGTAAAGGCGGTTTTCTCCCGTAGCGGGGAACAGCAGGGTGATCATACGTGTATCGATCGCCACCACGGTGCCCAGTCCCAGTTCACTTTCCGTATCACTAATCCAGCGCTGACCTAATGTAAAAACCATATATTGTTTGCTCGAATTTTAACGTTTTTAAAGGTGTTCCCAAAGCTCAGGCAATAGCGCTACCACCAGACAACAAGGTCTGGAGCGGGCTTTAAGAGCGGTGAGTTTCAGGAAGGGCGCTATGGTACTGGATGGCAGGGCATTCGTCACCTGTCAAAAAAGCCCCAGCTGCCCGGTAATAAGTGTAGCAAAGTCACCTTCGACAAAGGGCAGAATCCCCTCCGCGACCGGTTGAAGTTGCTTCGTAACGTAGTGGTCGTAATCCAGCGGCGTGCTGCGTGCCTCCAGTGGCTCGGGGCCTGCCGTGGCAATCACGTAACGAATCCGGCCTCCATTCTGATACTGCAAAGGCCGGTTTAATTTACGATTCTGCTCATCCGCCAGCCTGGCGGCACGCACGTGCGGGGGCACGTTTCGTTCATATTCTTTTAACGGACGTCGCAGACGCTTTTTGTAGATCAGCTGATCGTCGAGTTCACCCGCCAGCAGCTGCGCGACGGTGGTGCGAATGTAATCCTGCCACGGCTCACGGTGGAAGATACGGTGGTAGAGCTGCTGCTGAAATGCTTTTGCCAGTGGCGTCCAGTCCGTTCGCACCGACTCCAGCCCCTTGAAAACCATGCGTTCACCGGCGGCGTCACGAATCAGTCCGGCATAGCGTTTCTTGCTGCCCTGTTCCGCGCCGCGAATGGTCGGCATCAGAAAACGACAAAAATGATTTTCATACTCCAGCTCGAGTGCGCTGGTCAGCCCGTGGGTCTGCTGCAGGTGGTCGCGCCACCAGGCATTCACTTTCTGCACCAGTTGCTGACCAATCGCGGCGGCCTGCTCTTCACTGTGGGCGGACTTCAGCCAGACAAAAGTGGAGTCGGTGTCGCCATAGATCACGTCATAGCCTTCCGCCTCGATCAGCGCGCGTGTCTGCTGCATGATGGCGTGACCGCGCAGGGTAATTGAGGAGGCGAGGCGCGGATCAAAGAAGCGGCAGGCGCTGGTGCCCAGCACACCGTAAAAGGCGTTCATGATAATCTTTAGCGCCTGCGACAGCGGCTGGTTTTTCTGCTTTTTCGCCGCTTCACGACCCAGCCAGATCTGCTCGACGATCGCAGGCAGGCAGTGAGTGTGCCGGGAGAAACGCGCTTCGCGAAAACCTTCGACCGAATCGGCATCATCAGGATGGGCCAGTCCTTCTACCAGACCCACCGGGTCGATCAGGAAGGTGCGGATAATCGACGGATAGAGACTTTTATAATCCAGCACCAGCACCGAGTCATACAGACCAGGGCGCGAATCCATCACATAGCCACCCGGACTGGCTTCCGGCGCCACATCACCCAGGTTCGGGGCAACAAATCCCGCGCGATGCATCCGCGGAATATAAAGATGACCAAAGGCCGCCACCGAGCCGCCGTGGCGATCGACTGCCAGGCCATTCACCGCCGCGCGTTCCAGCAGAAACGGCATTATCGCCGTTTTATGAAAAATGCGCGTCACCAGCTCGCAGTCTTTGAGGTTGTAGCGTGCCAGCGCCGGTTTATCGTTGGCAAAACGCCAGTTGATCTCCTCCATGCGCTGCCAGGGATTATCGATTGCTTTACCTTCACCCAGCAATTGTTGCGACACCGACTCCAGGCTGAATGAGGGAAAATCCCAGAACGCTGATTTCAGCGCGTCAATGCCATCAATAATCAACCGCCCGCTGGCCTGCGCAAAATAAACGCCGGGCTTAAAGCCATGTTCACGCCACTCCAGCGCGGCCTGCTGGCGACCAAGACGAAGTGGAATGCCGTAACGATCGGCATGCTTTTGCAACACCCGCAGGTCAAACTGCACCACGTTCCAGCCAATCAACACATCCGGATCGTGATCTGCAAACCACTGGTTCAGCGCTTCAAGCAGCTGTGGTCGGCTGTCGAGATAGATCAGCTCGAAATCCAGCGTGCTGGCATCACCGTTGGCCGGGCCGAGCATATAAACCTGACGCTGACCGCAGCCCTCCAGCCCGATGCAGTAGAGCTCGCCATGCTGTGTGGTTTCAATATCCAGCGAGACCCACTTCAGTGGCGGGCGATAGTCGGGATGGGGTTTGAGCCGCGCATTGACCACGCTATCACCGCGCTGCTCGCCCTCAAACCAGACCGGCGCGGTAATAAAACGCTCCATCAGGTAGCGCTCCGGCGGGCGAATATCCGCTTCATACACCGGAATGCCCTGTTCACGCAGCCGTTTTTCAATGCGCTGCAGCTGACGATGCTGCGGGCAGTAGAGGCCAAAAACCGGGCGGCGGCGGAAATCTTTCAGCGCCAGCGACTGAATCCGAAACTGACGTTCATCTTTGAGGAGCTCGCTGACCTGCGCCTGAAATTCTTCGGGAATAAACGCGACAGACTCCTGCACGGGCAGCACCACGCGCTGCGCACCGGCATCAGTGGCGAGCCAGAGGATAATTTCGGTGCCATGCGGGCTGTCGCGCCAGTGGCGGGTGAGCAGAAAACCTGCGCGGGGCATATTCAGATGTTCTCCGGACTCAGTATTTCAGGGGTGAGAAAACGGCTTAAGTATACCATGGATATTTATACAGTTCTCGTCACCGGTTTTGTCAACATTGTCCTACAATTCTTGCCTTGACGCTGTGTGGCTGGCTCTGGACAATCCAGCCTTCTGCTTTTACTTAGGATGATTATGGAAGCCTGGATTCAACAACTGATTACGCAGTCTCTGGAATGGGCGCTGTTTGCCGTTGCGCTGGTGACGTTTCTGGAGTCGCTGGCGCTGGTCGGGCTGTTGCTGCCAGGCACAGTGATGATGGCCAGCCTGGGCGCGCTGATCGGCAGTGGCGAGCTGGGCCTTTACCCGGCCTGGGCCGCGGGTTTTGCGGGCTGCCTGATTGGTGACTGGGTTTCTTACGGTATCGGCTGGAAATTCCAGGGGCCGCTGCACCGCTGGAAGTATCTGCAAAAGTACAAAGGCCTGCTGGATAAAACCGAGCACGCCCTGCATCAGCACAGCATGTTTACGATTCTGGTCGGGCGCTTTGTGGGACCTACGCGTCCGCTGATCCCGCTGGCGGCCGGTATGCTGGAGCTGCCGGTGCGTAAATTTCTGCCGCCGAACCTTATCGGCTGCATCCTCTGGCCACCGCTTTATCTGCTGCCTGGTATTCTGGCAGGCGTGGCGATCGATGTGCCGAAAGCCGCGCAGGGCGGCAGCTTTAAATGGCTGTTACTTGGCGCAGCACTGCTGATATGGCTCGGGGGCTGGTTATGCTGGCGCTGGTGGCGCAGTGGCAAGAGTCGTGACTGGGCGACTGCCTGGCTGCCGCCGGAGCGTTTGCGCTGGGCAGGTCCGCTGGGGCTGGTGATCGCCGTCGCAGCGTTTGTCGGCATTCAGTTCCATCCGATGATGCCGATTTTCCGTCATCTGCTGTGGCAGGTTTTCTTCGCGTAACGCTTAACGGCGCGGGATGCCAAGGACCTCGGCCTCCCGCGTGTCACCCGACAGCAGCTGTCGGGTCTCGCCATCCCAGTAAACCCGTCCATCCACAATCACAACGCTGCGCGGCGCAATCTGCCGGGCATCTTCGAGACTGTGCGACACCATCAGCAGTGTAATGCTGCGCGCTTCGCACACTGAACGCACCAGTTGCAGCATCTCGCCGCGCAACGCGGGATCCAGTGCAGAAAAAGGCTCATCCAGCAGCAGCACCGGACGATCACGCAGCAGACAGCGCGCCAGCGCCGCACGCTGTCGCTGTCCGCCCGACAGCTCGCCCGGCAGGCGGGCCAGCAGATCGCCTAATCCCACCTGATCGGCCAGTGCAGCCAGTTGCTGGCGCTGCTCAGCGCTGAGTTTTAATCCCGGATGCAGCCCCAGCGCCATGTTCTGCTGCACGCTGAGGTGCGGAAACAGGTTGTTCTCCTGAAACAGCATCGAAACCGGTCGTCTGGCTGGCACGCTGTGGGTGTGATCCTGCCCGTCAATCATCAGGGTGCCCTGTTTCACCGGCAGGAAACCGGCAATCAGGCTCAGCAGGGTACTCTTCCCGGCTCCGCTGGGGCCGAGAATGGCGATGCGCTCGCCACGTGTGGCCTTGAGGCTGAAGCGCATCGGCAGATGCTGATAAAGGTAAGTGAGGTTATCAAGAGTCAGCATGGCGGCCTGGTAATTTTTCCATTAGCGTGAACAGCAATAAGCAGAGCAGCAGTAATAGCAGGGCGGTGACCGCGCCATCTGCGCCGCGATAGGCACCAATCTGCTGATAAAGGTAGAACGGCAGTGTGCGGAAGTCAGCGTTGCCAAACAGTGCCACCACGCCGAAATCACCAATCGACAGTACGCAGGCAAAGGCCAGCGCCTGGGCAAGCGGACGTTTCAGCGCCCGCAGCTCGATCAGCCGCAGCCGGTTCCAGCCGTGGATATCCAGCGAATCGCAGAGCCTGCCGTAACGCTCTGCGACATCCCGCATCGGGTTTTCCAGTACTTTCAGCGCATAGGGAATGGCGATCAGCGCATTGGTAAAGATCACCAGCCCTTCTGCCGAATCAGGCAGGCCAATAGTGGCATTGAACAGCAGGAAAAAGCCGGTGGCGAGCACAATGCCTGGCATCGCCAGAATCAGCATGCCGCTGGTGTCGATCAACTGTGCCGCCGCCGGACGCTGGCGCAGACGCAGTTCCCGACTGCTCCACAGCAGCATCATGGTCAGCACCACACAGATCAGACCGGCACCGATGGCGATACGCAATGACGTCAAGGTGGCCTGCCACAGTGCAGGCTGCGCCAGCGCGCCACGCAGTCCGCCGTGCAGACCATCGACGATGACCGCCGCCAGCGGGGGCAGCAGCAGCATCAGCGCCAGCAGAATCAGCAGCGCATCCATCAGCTGTGCTCCACGCGAATCCTGCGGATCACGCCAGCCGTTCAGCTGACTGGTTCCGGCGGGAATCGCCTTGCTGAAACGCTGGCTGAGCAGCACAAGCGTCAGACAGCAGCCGAGCTGGATGAGCGCCAGTAGCGCTGCGCGTCCGGGATCGTAGTCATAACTCAGCGCCTGGAAGATCGCCAGCTCAATGGTGGTGGCCTGCGGACCGCCGCCGAGTGACAGTACGGTGGCAAAGCTGGCGAAACAGAGCATGAAGATCAGCGCACCGGTCGGCAACAGCTGACGCCGCAGCCATGGCCACTCCAGCAGACGAAAATGATGCCAGCCGCGCAGGTCGAGCTGTGCCGCCAGCTGACGCTGTTCCGCCGGAATACTCTCCAGCGCCTGCAGCATCAGGCGGGTCGCCAGCGGCAGGTTAAAGAAGACGTGCGCCAGCAAGATGCCTGGCAGACCATACGGGGAGAAGTGATAACCCATCCCTGCCAGCTGGCACAACTGCGCCAGCCAGCCATTGCGACCATAGACGGTCAGCAGACCGAACACCGCGACCAGCACCGGCAGCACCAGCGTCATGGCGCACAGGCGCAGCAGCAACAGACGACCCGGAAAACGGCGTCGATAGAGCGCCCGCGCCAGCGGCACCGCAGGCAGCAGTGACAGCAGGGCGGAGAGCAGAGCCTGACCGAAAGAAAACGCGATAACGTGATGCAGGTAATCATCCTGCAGCACGCCGCGTAAGTCCGTATCCGGCGCGGCGCTCCAGAGTGCACCGAACGCCATAAATGCCACGATGGTCAGTAATATCGTGGCGAGGGAACCGGGAATCAGCCAGCGCGGCATCAGCGACTGACGGCGCGTTGCCACTGGCTAATCCAGCCCGAACGCTGGCTGGCAACCTCTTCTGGCGAGAACTGCAGAGCAGTGGAAGGCACGTTGAGCGCCGCGAAACCGGCAGGCAGCGGCGTGTCGATCACCGGGTACATCCAGTTGCCGGTGGGGATAGTGCGCTGGAAGTCAGGCGAAACCATAAATTTCATGAACTGCTGTGCCAGTGCCGGCTGTTTGCTGCTGGCTAGCTGCGCGGCAACTTCGACCTGCAGATAATGACCCTCTGCAAAGGGTGCAGCGGCGTAATTCTCTTTCTTCTCTTCGATGATGTGGTAAGCCGGAGAGGTGGTGTAGCTCAGCACCAGATCGCCTTCGCCCTTGAGGAACAGGCCATAGGCTTCACTCCAGCCTTTGGTCACCGTCACGGTTTTCTGCGCCAGCTTTTGCCACGCCTGCGGCGCCTGATCGCCATAGACTTTCTGCATCCAGAGCAGCAGCCCTAAGCCGGGCGTGCTGGTGCGGGGATCTTCGTAGATCACCCGCCACTTCTCCGGGCTGTCGACCAGCTCTTTCAGGCTTTTTGGCGGATTTTTCAGCCGGGTTTTGTCATAGACAAACGCGAAGTAGCCATAATCGAACGGCACGAAGGTGGTGTTGTGCCAGCCATCGGGCAGTTTTAATGTCGATGTGTCGACCTGACTTTCGGCAAACAGACCGGTTTTCTGCGCGGCCTGCACCAGATTGTTATCCAGCCCCAGCACCACATCGGCTTTACTGTTTTTGCCTTCCATCCGCACGCGGTTCAGCAGCGACACGCCATCTTCCAGCGTGACGAATTTCAGCTCGCAGTTGCACTGTGCTTCAAAGGCTTTTTTTACCGCCGGACCAGGGCCCCAGTCGGCGGAGAAGGAATCGTAGGTGTAGACCGTGAGAACCGGCTTAGCCGCCAGAACGGGGGCGGAGAGTAACAGCAGCACCGGCAGAACTTTGTTTAACACTTTGCGCTCCTTCAGGAGAATAGGGGATGAGTCGCAAAGGATCTGAGCACAGAGGCCTCTCAAATCCCTACGTCGGTATTAACCGAATCAGGTTCGACGGGTCTCTCTCAGCGGCTTGCTTGTGGCAGGCCGCACCCCGTTGAGAACGTCACATTCTAGTCATTTCAGCGCCGGGGCGAAAGCGTCACAGCGCGGGTGGGGCGAACCAGGCCGATTTAAAATCAAACCAGCCCAGCGTATTCATCCGGACGCCGCGCATACTGCGCTGCCCTTCAAGCAACAGCCAGTGATGAAACAGCGGATGCAGGCCGGCTTCGTCGACCAGCTGTTTGCTCCATTCGGCCAGCGGCAGCGCTTTCTCGCGCCAGCGGGCCGCATCGCCGTGCCAGTCGATAGCAAGGCAGTGATGCAGCAGCGGGATCTCATAAAGCTGTGCGAACAGCGAATAATTCAGCGGCAGGGTAAAGTTCACGCTTCCCAACCAGATATCACTCTCCGTTTCGCCCTGATACCAGCTTTCGTAGCTGATCTCACGGGTCTCCAGCGTGACGCCATGCTCTGCCAGCAGCGGACGTAGCGCATTCGCGATGCCTTCATGCTCCACGTGCTGGCTGTACCAGGTCAGCGTCAGATGGGTTAAGTCGGGCGGTTTTTCTACTGGCGTCAGGTCACGGCGATGATGCCAGCGTGGCAGCAGACCATACGCCGGAAACCAGTAGCGCTGATAGCCGACACCAGCGTGATTGAGCAGGGCGATGGGGTTAAACAGGTAGCTGACCCAGCGCCGGACCGCTTCGTTTCGACCCTGCTCTGAACGCTGGTCGAACAAAAGATAGTAGCAGCCCTCTTCAAGGCGGCTCTCCTCCTGAACTTCATCGGTGCTGCCGCCCTGCAGACGGACACCCGCATAGACCAGCTCATCGCTGATGTCGGGCAGTACCCAGATAGAGACATCATCAATCAGCGCGCGAAAACCGAAGTAGTCATCAAACGCTTCGATCTTCAGCTGGCTCTCCTGATTGCGGATCACCCGGTAAGGACCGGTGCCAACTGGCTGGCGAGCAAAGTCGTGCAGCGTCGGCCATTCGCGCGGCAGGATCATCGCACTGACGCTGCCCAGCAGCCAGGGCAAGCCCTCGTCGGGCTGGCTTAAACGGATATCCAGCGTCCAGGGGGCAGGTGAGTCGATTTGCGCAATATGGGAAAAGAGCGGATGGGGGCGCTGACGCTCCAGCGTGGCGAGCACATCCTCCATCTCCAGTTCTCTGCCGTGATGGAAGCGAATCGCCGGACGCAGGAAGAAGCGCCAGTGAAGTGGAGACGTCTGCTGCCAGTGGTGCGCAATATCGGGTTCGATTTCCCCGTTTTCCTCATTTATCCGCGTCAGACCGTTGAAAATCTGTCGGGCAATGTGGGTTTCCGAGCGCCGCAGCGGCGAGCCGGGCAAAAGGTTGAGCAGCGGACGATAGTAGAGCACCCGCAGGATATGCTTGCCCTGCCGGAAACTGCGCCCCAGGTGCGCGCTGATCATCTGCCGCACCTGGTTTTTATCGCCTACCAGCTGGACCAGCTGATCGATGCGATCCTGTTCCAGCAAATCCTCGGCACGCTGCTGCTGCAGGGCCAGGCCCGTGTAGCAGAAGATAAGCTGCGATCGCTTGCCGCGTCCGGCTTCAGCCTGCCAGGTCAGCCAGCCTGCGGCCTGCATCCGGTTGAGCAGATTGCGCATATGGCGGCGCGAGCAGTGCAGCAGATCAGCCAGTTCGCTGAGCGTAATCTTCTGCGTCTGGCCCTGACAACTCTGCCACAGGCGGATGAACTGCTGCTTCAGACGTGATGAGGACATAAAAGGGGAACTCCCTGTGAAAAGCGCTCTGTTTTTCCTGCCCCATTTTAAGAGCAAACTTTACGCTATGGGAAGAGCGGGAGGCATTCAGCAGTGAATGGCGTTCGACCCTCACTTCGCTGTTCAGCGGAGTGCTTTTCTGAGTAGGGTGCATTTACACCGCCAGCAGATGATCTCTGCTGGCTTTTTTCATGTTGCGCGGTATCGTCTACCCTTCTTTTTTCCCCTCTGTTTGTTCTGTAAGGGATTTCGAATGAAATCGCTGTTAACGCGGCAGCGCCGCATCAACCCGGTTTACCTCGCTTTTATGGTCGCCTCGTTCATGCTGGGCATCGCGGGTGCTCTGCAGGCACCGACGCTCAGCCTGTTTCTGACGCGCGAGGTACAGGCGCGGCCCTTCTGGGTCGGGCTGTTTTTCACCATTAATGCGGTGGCCGGTATCGTAGTGAGTATGCTGGTGGCAAAGCGCTCAGACAGCGTCGGCGATCGTCGTCATATCATTCTTTTCTGCTGCCTGATGGCGCTGGTGAATGCGCTACTGTTTGCCTTTACCCGCGACTATCTGACTCTGCTGACACTGGGTGTACTGCTGTCAGCGCTGGCCAGTGTTTCTATGCCGCAGCTGTTTGCGCTGGCACGAGAGTATGCCGATCAGTCGGCGCGTGAAGCAGTGATGTTCAGTTCTGTGATGCGTGCGCAGCTGTCGCTGGCGTGGGTGATCGGGCCGCCGTTATCGTTCGCGCTGGCGCTGAACTACGGCTTTGTGACGCTGTTTATGGTGGCCGCGGTGCTGTTTCTGCTCTGCATTCTGCTGGTCTGGTTTACCCTGCCGTCGGTGCCACGTTCGCAACCACTGATGCAAAGCGGCGGGCTGCCGTTGAGCGGCTGGCGCGATCGCGATGTGCGTTTGCTGTTCCTCGCCTCGGTGGCGATGTGGACCTGCAACACGATGTATATCATTGATATGCCGCTCTATATCAGCACCACGCTGGGTCTGCCGGAGAAACTGGCCGGTCTGCTGATGGGAACGGCGGCCGGGCTGGAAATCCCGGTGATGCTGCTGGCGGGCCATTACGCGCGTCGCATCGGCAAGCGGCGGTTAATGCTGATCGCGGTGGCGGCGGGCGTCCTGTTTTATCTGGGGCTGGTGCTCTTCAATTCCCGCACCTCGCTGATGGTGTTACAGCTGTTTAATGCGGTGTTTGTCGGGATTATTGCTGGCATAGGGATGTTGTGGTTCCAGGATCTGATGCCAGGACGGCCGGGTGCGGCGACCACGATGTTCACCAATTCGATTTCGACCGGCATGATTCTGGCGGGTGTTATTCAGGGGACGCTGAGTGAGCGGCTGGGACATGAGGCGGTTTACTGGCTGGCATTCGGGCTGGGGATAGTGGCGCTGGTGATGTCGGCGCGGGTGCGCGACGTATAAAGAAGCAGGGCGACCGGATGTCGCCCTGCTTTAACGCAATCAGCGCAGGAAGGCGGGCTGATTCTGCTCATACTGCGAAATCGACGCTTCATGCTGCAGCGTCAGGCCGATGCTGTCCAGGCCGTTAATCATGCAGTGGCGACGGAAGCTATCGAGTTCAAACGAATAGACTTTGTCGCCTGCGGTGACCGTCTGCGCTTCCAGATCGACTGTGAAGCTGATGCCTGGCTGGGCCGCTACCAGTCTGAACAGCTCATCCACTTCCTCTTCGCTTAATTTCACCGGCAACAGCTGGTTGTTGAAACTGTTGCCGTAAAAGATATCCGCGAAGCTCGGCGCAATCACCACGTGGAAACCGAAATCGGTCAGCGCCCACGGGGCATGCTCACGTGAGGAGCCGCAGCCAAAGTTCTCGCGCGCCAGCAGGATGCTGGTGCCTTTAAACTCCGGCTTATTCAGCACAAAGCCAGGCGTCGGCACCGTACCGGCATCATCTTCAAAGCGCCAGTCGTGGAACAGGTGCTGACCGAAACCGGTGCGGGTCACCTTCTGCAAAAACTGCTTGGGAATGATTGCGTCCGTATCAACGTTCGCGGCATCCAGCGGCGCAACAATACCAGTATGCTGAGTAAATTTATTCGCCATGACTTAGGCTCCTGTCGTCAGTTCACGGATGTCGGCAAAGTGGCCGGTCACGGCAGCCGCCGCGGCCATCGCCGGGCTGACCAGATGGGTACGTCCACCACGGCCCTGACGGCCTTCAAAGTTACGGTTGCTGGTAGAGGCGCAACGCTCGCCCGGATTCAGACGATCATTGTTCATCGCCAGACACATTGAGCAGCCAGGCAGACGCCATTCAAAGCCCGCTTCCAGGAAGATTTTATCCAGACCTTCCGCTTCAGCCTGCGCTTTTACCGGGCCGGAACCTGGTACCACCATGGCAACCACGCCAGGTGCCACTTTGCGGCCTTTAGCGATGGCGGCGGCGGCACGCAGATCTTCAATGCGTGAGTTGGTGCAGGAGCCGATAAACACTTTATCAATCGCAACATCGGTCAGTCTGATGCCCGGTTGCAGGTTCATGTAGGCCAGCGCTTTTTCCGCTGAGGCGCGCTCAACCGGATCGGCGAACGAGGCCGGATTCGGGATCACCTGATCAACGGCAATCACCTGACCCGGGTTGGTGCCCCAGGTGACCTGCGGTGCGATCTCTTCGGCATGCAGCGTGACCACCGCATCATACTTCGCGCCTGCGTCAGACTTCAGGGTGCGCCAGTATTCCACTGCCTGCTCCCATTTCTCACCCTGAGGCGAGAACTGACGACCTTTCAGATAGTTAAAGGTGGTCTCGTCCGGTGCCACCAGGCCCGCTTTCGCCCCCATCTCAATCGCCATGTTGCACAGCGTCATACGACCCTCCATGCTCAGCGCCTGAATCGCAGGGCCGCAGAACTCAACAACATAGCCGGTGCCGCCCGCGCTGCCGGTTTTACCGATGATCGCCAGCACGATATCTTTTGCTGTAATGCCGGTGGATGCCTGGCCCAGCACTTCAATCTTCATGGTTTTCGCCCGACCCTGTTTCAGGGTCTGCGTTGCAAACACATGTTCCACCTCAGAGGTGCCGATACCAAAGGCCAGCGAGCCAAAGGCGCCGTGCGTCGCCGTGTGCGAGTCGCCGCAGACAATGGTCATTCCCGGCAGCGTCATACCCTGCTCAGGGCCGATAACGTGGACGATGCCCTGGAAAGGGTGATTCAGGTCATAGAGCTGTACGCCAAACTCTGCGCAGTTCTTCATCAGCTCCTGCATCTGAATACGCGCCATCTCGCCTGACGCATTAATGTCTTTGGTCTGCGTGGAGACGTTGTGATCCATGGTGGCAAAGGTTTTGCCCGGCTGACGGACTTTACGTCCGTGCGCACGCAGACCATCAAAGGCCTGGGGCGAGGTCACTTCATGGATCAGATGGCGATCAATGTAGAGTAATGGGGTTTCTTCTGGCGTTTCATGGACGACATGTGCATCAAATAACTTCTGGTATAAGGTTTTCATTTTTTTATTTTTCCTCGGCGATAAAGCGGGCAATGATGCTGCCCATCTCATCTGTGCTGACCGCTGGGCCATCACCGGCTAAATCTTTGGTGCGGTAGCCCTGTTCCAGTGCACGACTGATGGCGCGTTCGATACTGTCGGCTGCCGCATCGGCATTCAGGCTGTAACGCAGCAGCAATGACAGCGACAGAATCTGGGCGACCGGGTTAGCAATATTCTGACCGGCGATATCCGGCGCTGATCCCCCCGCCGGTTCGAACAGGCCAAAGCCCGCTTCATTCAGGCTGGCTGACGGCAGCATACCCATCGAGCCGGTGATCATGGCGCACTCATCAGACAGAATGTCACCAAACAGGTTGGAGCAGAGCAGCACGTCAAACTGCGACGGGTCTTTGATCAACTGCATGGTCGCGTTGTCGATGTAGATGTGGCTCAGTTGCACGTCAGGGTACTCTTTAGCCACTTCGTTGACGATTTCGCGCCACATCACCGAGGTCTGCAGCACGTTAGCTTTATCAACCGAGGTGACTTTGTTGCGACGTTTGCGCGCCGATTCAAACGCGATACGGGCAATGCGCTCGATTTCGAAACGGTGATAGACCTCGGTATCAAAAGCACGCTCTTCCGGGCCGCTGCCTTCGCGTCCTTTCGGCTGGCCAAAATAGATGCCGCCAGTCAGTTCACGCACGCACAGAATGTCGAAGCCTTTAGCCGCGATGTCGGCGCGCAACGGGCAAAATGCTTCCAGACCGCTGTAGAGCGCAGCCGGACGCAGGTTACTGAACAGCTTAAAATGTTTGCGCAGCGGCAGTAGCGCACCGCGCTCCGGCTGTGATGCGGGCGGTAAGTGCTCCCACTTCGGACCGCCAACGGAACCAAACAGGATCGCGTCGGCCTGCTCGCAGCCTGCAACCGTTGCCGGTGGCAGAGGCTCTCCATGCTGATCGATAGCGATGCCGCCGACCGCATATTCCTGAGTAGTGATCTGCATATCAAAGCGCTGACGAATGGCATCAAGCACCTTCATCGCCTGCGCCATCACTTCCGGGCCGATACCATCACCGGGTAAAACTGCGATATGAGATGAACTGGACATGGTTATACGGTTTCCTTCTGGTCTTTAAATTTGCGCTGCAATTCTTGTTCAACCTGACGGGCACGCCAGATATTGTTCAGGGCGTTGACCATCGCTTTAGCGGAGGACTCCACAATATCGGTCGCCAGACCAATTCCGTGGAATTTGCGGCCGTTGTAGCTTACGACGATATCGACCTGGCCCAGCGCATTCTCGCCGTGGCCTTTAGCGGTCAGTTTGTAGTTAACCAACTCAGCGTCAAACTGGGTAATGCGGTTAATCGCCTGGTAAACCGCGTCAACCGGGCCGTTACCGGTAGCCGCATCAGATTTAGCAACATCGCCGCAACCCAGATTAACCGAGGCGGTGGCAGTCATGCTGGAACCGGTCTGGACGTTAAATTCGTGCAGCTGGAAATGCTCCGGCTCTTCATTCTGTTTGTTGATGAAGGCCAGCGCTTCCAGGTCGTAATCAAAGACCTGACCTTTTTTGTCGGCCAGTTTCAGGAAAGCGTCATACAGCGTATCCAGATTGTAATCCTGCTCGGCATAACCCATCTCTTCCATACGATGTTTTACCGCCGCACGGCCGGAACGAGAAGTCAGATTGAGCTGAATTTTATGTAAGCCGATCGATTCCGGCGTCAGGATTTCGTAGTTCTCGCGATTCTTCAGCACGCCATCCTGATGAATACCGGAAGAGTGGGCGAAAGCATTGGAGCCGACCACGGCTTTATTCGCTGGGATCGGCATGTTGCAGATCTGGCTGACCATCTGGCTGGTACGGTAAATTTCCTGATGATTGATATTGGTGTGTACGTTCATGATCTGCTGGCGGGTTTTAATCGCCATGATCACCTCTTCCAGCGCACAGTTACCGGCACGTTCACCCAGACCATTCATCGTGCCTTCAACCTGACGCGCGCCTGCCTGGACAGCAGCCAGGGCATTACCGGATGCCATACCCAGGTCATCGTGGGTATGCACAGAGATAATCGCTTTATCGATGTTAGGAACGCGGTTCATCAGTTCACTGATAATGTGCGCATATTCGCCTGGCAGGGTGTAACCAACGGTATCCGGGATGTTGATGGTGGTCGCACCGGCGTTAATCGTGGCTTCCACCATACGGCACAGGTCATCAATCGGGGTACGGCCGCCATCTTCACAGGAGAACTCAACGTCACTGGTGTAGTTACGCGCACGCTTCACCATATGTACCGCACGCTCAATCACTTCTGGCAGCGTGCTGCGCAGTTTGGTTGCGATGTGCATTGGGGAAGTGGCGATGAAGGTATGAATACGGAAGGCTTCGGCAACACGCAGTGACTCATAAGCTGCGTCGATATCTTTTTCTACACAGCGCGCCAGTCCACAGACGCGGCTGTTTTTGATGGTGCGCGCAATGGTCTGAACAGACTCAAAGTCGCCCGGTGAGGAGACCGGGAAACCGACTTCCATCACATCCACGCCCATGCGCTCCAGCGCTAACGCAATCTGCAATTTTTCTTTCACACTCAGGCTGGCCTGTAATGCCTGCTCACCGTCGCGCAGAGTGGTATCGAAAATAATGACTTGCTGGCTCATCGTATTCATCCTTATGCTTTTTCTGGCCTGGCAACGAGCATAAAAAAACCCGCGACAGGCGCGGGTTTTTAACTTTCAGCAGGTTTGAATCAGTGTTTGATTCCGCCCACAAGTCTACCGCGCAAGCTGAGTGCGTTTAGTAGTAGACCGAGAAGGCGAACAGAACGAAACATGGATTCAAACCTTATAAAATGTTGTGCTGTACATATTGGTACTGGAATCATTCAGGGATGTCAACCTTCAATGCAGGGGTATTCTCCTGGGCGCCAGAGGAAGATATTCTGTTATTTATCGGTCAGGCAGCGTAATGAACAGCGCGACCCTCACTGTGGACGCAATCAGCGCGGGAATGCGGGGCGCTGGGGCGCGATTTAAATTCTATTTAATTGAATTATAAGTATTTTGTTTGCATGGTGTTATGCGGGAACACAGCATTTATCACCTGCTGGTTAGCATAATCCAATGTGCTTTAGTGATTTCCTGGTTAATTACGCCAGAAAAGAAAAATGTCAGACGATAGTGGGCTATTGCAGCCGGTAATAAGTTTTCGTTATTTCTTAGATCACGCTGAAAATAATTTCATACCCAGCATTTTCCTCTGCGGTTCTGCCGCGTAATTAGTTTAATCCGCGTAGCCAATTCTTATCGGCCAGAGGCTTTACGTCCCTGCCTTTTAATTTACGCGGGTTTGCGGTTTGCCTGCCCGTGTAACTGCGGTTATGGTAATCGACCTACTCTCAGAAAAATAAACGCAACAGATTTCTCTGTAACCGGACAGCGGCTGACGTTTCCGCTGTCGTGCATAAACATAAGATTTTGATTGGCAAAGCAGGCACCGGGGCAACGTGATACGCATAAACGGGCGCATTCACAGAGCCGGGTCCGCAAGCCTGGAGGCAGAAGATGGAGATGTTGTCAGGAGCCGAAATGGTCGTCCGTTCGTTAATCGATCAGGGCGTGAAGCAGGTATTCGGTTATCCGGGTGGCGCAGTCTTAGATATCTATGATGCGCTGCAAACCGTCGGAGGTATCGATCACATTCTGGTGCGCCATGAGCAGGGTGCGGTGCATATGGCTGATGGCCTGGCGCGCGCGACGGGTGAAGTCGGCGTGGTGCTGGTCACCTCCGGACCTGGTGCAACCAATGCGATTACCGGTATCGCCACCGCCTATATGGACTCGATTCCGCTGGTGATTCTGTCGGGTCAGGTTCCGTCGTCGCTGATTGGCTATGACGCCTTTCAGGAATGCGACATGGTCGGCATCTCTCGTCCGGTGGTGAAGCACAGCTTCCTGGTGAAAAACACCGAAGAGATCCCAAGCGTGCTGAAAAAGGCATTCTGGCTGGCCTCCAGCGGCCGTCCGGGACCCGTGGTGATTGACCTGCCAAAAGATATCCTGAACCCGGCGAACAAATTGCCTTATCACTGGCCGGAGTCAGTGAGCATGCGCTCTTACAATCCCACTATTCAGGGTCATAAAGGGCAGATTAAGCGCGCGCTGACAACATTGCTGGCGGCGAAGAAGCCGGTGATCTATGCGGGTGGCGGTGCCATTACCGCAGGCTGTGAAGCGGAGCTGTTACAGCTGGCAGAAAGCCTGAATATTCCGGTGACGACCTCGCTGATGGGCCTGGGCGCGTTTCCTGGCACCCATCGTCAGTGTGTCGGCATGCTGGGTATGCACGGCACCTATGAAGCTAATATGACGATGCACAACACCGACCTGATTTTTGGGATCGGTGTTCGCTTTGATGATCGCACCACCAACAATCTGGCGAAATATTGCCCCAATGCCACGGTGATGCACATCGATATCGACCCGACCTCTATTTCCAAAACGGTGTCGGCGGATATCCCGATTGTCGGCGATGCAAAACAGGTGCTGCAGCAGATGCTGGAGTTACTGACGCAAAGCGACACGCCATCACGTGCTGAAAGCCTGCACGACTGGTGGCAGGAGATTGAAGGCTGGCGCAGTCGTCACTGTCTGGAATTTGATCGCACCAGCGACAAAATTAAGCCGCAGGCCGTGATTGAAACCATCAGCCGGCTGACCAAAGGCGATGCCTATGTCACGTCAGATGTAGGTCAGCACCAGATGTTTGCTGCGCTCTATTATCCTTTCGATAAACCGCGCCGCTGGATCAACTCTGGCGGTCTGGGCACCATGGGCTTTGGCCTGCCCGCGGCGCTGGGTGTGAAAATGGCGCTGCCGGAAGAGACCGTCATCTGCGTAACGGGCGATGGCAGTATCCAGATGAATATTCAGGAGCTTTCAACAGCATTGCAGTACGATCTGCCGGTGCTGGTACTGAACCTGAATAACCGGGTGCTGGGCATGGTGAAACAGTGGCAGGATATGATCTACTCGGGTCGCCACTCCCAGTCTTATATGGAATCGCTGCCTGACTTCGTGCGTCTGGCGGAAGCCTACGGTCACGTCGGGATCGCGATTGAGCATCCGGCTGAGCTGGAAGAGAAGCTGACGCTGGCGCTGGAAACCCTGGCGAAGGGGCGTCTGGTCTTTGTGGATGTCACCGTTGACGGTAGCGAACATGTCTACCCAATGCAGATTCGCGGTGGCAGCATGGATGAGATGTGGTTGAGCAAAACGGAGAGGACATAATTATGCGTCGTATTTTATCAGTTCTGCTGGAGAACGAATCCGGCGCATTATCCCGTGTCGTCGGCCTGTTCTCACAGCGCGGCTATAACATTGAAAGCCTGACCGTGGCGCCAACCGACGATCCCACACTGTCGCGGATGACCATTCAGACGGTGGGCGATCAGAAGGTACTGGAGCAGATTGAAAAGCAACTGCACAAGCTGGTGGATGTCCTGCGCGTCACCGAGCTGGGGCAGGGCGCCTATGTTGAGCGCGAAATCATGCTGGTGAAGATTCAGGCCAGTGGTTATGGTCGCGAAGAGGTGAAGCGTAACGCCGAGATCTTCCGTGGTCAGATCATCGATGTAACGCCGACGCTGTACACGGTTCAGCTGGCAGGCACCAGCGACAAACTGGACGCCTTCCTGAGCACCGTCCGCGATGTCGCTGAAATTGTTGAAGTGGCGCGCTCCGGTATCGTCGGCGTTTCACGCGGCGATCGCATCATGCGTTAATCACGCTGCGTCATCATCAATCCTCACCTAACCCGGCGAAATGCCGGGTTTTTTTATTTTTTATGCGTCAGGCGGATTACATTCAGAAAAGCGGTTGCTCCGCGCACTTTTCTGCTGTTAGATGATAGACATGAGTTATCCATAGCTTAACTGCGGCTATTTCTGCCGTAAAAGCGGATTTGATGGTGGGGTTATTGTGAAACTGGATGAAATTGCGCGTTTGGCAGGCGTGTCGCGCACCACGGCCAGTTATGTGATCAACGGCAAAGCGCGGCAGTATCGTGTCAGCGACAAGACCGTTGAAAAAGTCATGGCAGTGGTACGTGAACATAATTATCACCCTAATGCGGTGGCTGCGGGGCTGCGCGCCGGGCGTACGCGATCCATTGGGTTAGTGATCCCTGATCTGGAAAATACCAGTTATACGCGTATTGCAAACTATCTTGAGCGACAGGCACGTCAGCGCGGCTATCAGCTTCTTATCGCCTGTTCTGAAGATCAGCCTGAAAACGAGATGCGCTGCATTGAACATCTGCTGCAGCGCCAGGTCGATGCAATTATCGTTTCCACCTCATTACCGCCAGAGCATCCCTTTTATCAGCGCTGGATCAACGATTCTCTGCCAATAATTGCGCTGGACCGTGCGCTGGATCGTGAACATTTTACCAGTGTCGTCGGGGCCGATCAGGACGATGCCCAGACACTGGCTGCTGAACTGCGTCAGCTCGACGTTAAAAATGTGCTGTTCCTCGGTGCGTTACCCGAACTGTCAGTGAGCTTCCTGCGCGAAATGGGTTTCCGCGATGCCTGGAAAGACGATCCCCGTCCGATTGATTATATCTACTGCAACAGCTTCGAACGCACTGCTGCTGCTGCACTGTTTGAGAAATACCTTGAAGATCATCCGATGCCAGAGGCGCTTTTCACCACCTCTTTTGGGCTGCTGCAGGGTGTGATGGATGTGACGCTGAAACGAAACGGCCGCCTGCCGACGGAGCTGGCGATTGCCACCTTTGGCGACCACGAATTACTGGACTTTCTTGAGTGTCCGGTCCTGGCCGTTGGTCAGCGTCATCGTGACGTGGCAGAGCGCGTGCTGGAATTAGTTTTAGCCTCACTGGACGAACCCCGAAAACCAAAACCAGGCTTAACCCGTATCCGGCGTAATTTATACCGTCGCGGACAATTAAGCCGAAGAGTTAAATGAGTAACGGGCAGTATTATACTGCCCCTTTTATTTCGCGATTTACTGATTAAATAAACAGGTCGACGTAAAAAAGGGTAAATTCTGCTCATCAAATCTAACAAAGCAGAAAGCCCGATACCTATTATTTGCTTACAACTTCAACAAACCTTCTTTCCCGTCTGCCCTGAAGCCGCTGGGCTTCCATTCAGAAATCCCCTAAAATGCCGCCGCTGTCTCAGAAATCAGGATAAATATTTAACCCTTTACATTGTTTCATTTTTAGTCTTTTTTCCCCGAGCCATTTTTTTTATTCAGTTATTCATTGGCTTAATTTTTAGTTTCTCCTTTTATTCGATTATATCGTCGCCAGACTTTAATTTTGCGCCTTGTAAAGAGTGATATTCAACTGCCGCTCCGGCTTGACAAGGATTTCATGGGATCCTTAAACTCGTTTCGTGGTAAAAAGTGGGATAAAGTGGCGTAAATGGGTGATGAGGAGAAGAGACTGGCATGTTCCGCGGAGCAACGTTAGTCAATCTCGACAGCAAAGGGCGGCTCGCCGTACCCACGCGATATCGCGAATTGCTGATTGGGGAGTCTCAGGGGCAGATGGTCTGTACCATCGACCTCCACCAGCCATGCCTGTTGCTTTACACCCTGCCCGAATGGGAAATCATTGAAAAAAAGCTGGCACGCCTTTCCAGTATGAATCCACTTGAGCGCCGCGTGCAGCGTTTGCTGCTGGGACATGCCAGTGAATGTCAGATGGACAATGCAGGCCGCCTGCTGCTGGCGAATACGCTTCGGCAGCACGCAAAATTAACCAAAGAAGTGATGCTGGTTGGACAGTTCAATAAGTTTGAGCTGTGGGATGAACAGACCTGGTATCAACAAGTCAGGGACGATATTGACGCAGAACAGTCGGCTCAGGAACCTTTATCTGAGCGGTTGCAGGACTTGTCGCTATAGCTATGCAGGAAAATTTCAAACATACCACCGTGCTGTTGGATGAGGCGGTTAACGGCCTCAATATCAGGGAAGACGGTATTTACATCGACGGCACATTTGGTCGTGGTGGCCACTCACGCCTGATTCTTTCGCAACTGGGAGAGAAGGGAAAACTGATCGCCATCGATCGTGATCCGCAAGCTATCGCCGCTGCTGCTGAGATTACCGACCCGCGTTTTTCAATTATTCATGGCCCTTTTTCTGCGCTGGCAGAGTATGTTTCTGAACGGGATCTGGTCGGAAAAATTGACGGGATTTTGCTGGACCTGGGGGTTTCATCGCCGCAACTGGATGACGCTGAACGCGGCTTCTCCTTTATGCGTGACGGACCGCTGGACATGCGAATGGACCCGTCGCGTGGTCACTCAGCCGCAGAATGGTTGCTGCACGCGGAAGAGGCAGATATCGCTTTCGTCCTGAAGACTTACGGTGAAGAGCGATTCGCTAAACGTATTGCCCGGGCCATTGTCGAGCGCAATCGCGAGCAGCCGATGACCCGCACCCGTGAACTGGCTGAAGTCATCTCCATCGCTATGCCAGTGAAAGATAAGTTTAAACATCCGGCTACACGCAGCTTCCAGGCCATTCGCATCTGGATTAACAGTGAACTGGAAGAGATCGATAACGCACTGAAAGGCGCGGTTCAGGTACTCGCACCGCAGGGCCGTCTCTCTGTGATCAGCTTCCATTCACTGGAAGATCGGCTGGTTAAGCGCTTTATGCGCGATCAGAGTCGTGGACCACAGGTGCCGGCCGGAATACCGATGACTGAACATCAGCTGCGAGCCCTGGGTGGCCGTGAACTGAAGTTGCTCGGCAAAATGTCGCCGGGTGACGCTGAAGTCTCTGAGAACCCACGCGCGCGCAGCTCGGTTTTACGTATCGCGGAGAAAACCGACGCATGATCGGTAACGAGCGTCACAGTCTGCCTGCCGTTATCGGCGGGGATCTGCTGCGAAAGGGCAAGATTCCGGTGCTGTTGCTGATCGCTGTCGTGGTTTCTGCCGTGCTGGTGGTCACCACCACGCATAAAACACGACTGTTAACGGCACAGCGTGAACAGCTGGTGCTGGAGCGTGACGCGCTGGATATCGAGTGGCGCAACCTGATTCTGGAAGAGAATGCGCTGGGCGATCACAGCCGTGTTGAACGCATCGCCACCGAGAAGCTGCAGCTGCAGCACGTTGATCCTTCACAAGAAAATATCGTGGTGCAGAAATAAGGACTTAAGTTAGCGAATGAGCGGCACAGGCAGAACGCTGAAATTGAAGAAACCGGAAGATAAAGCCAGCTTTGTAAGCTGGCGTTTTGCGTTGCTGTGCGGCTGTATTTTACTGGCGCTGGGTGGATTGCTGTCACGTGTTGCCTGGCTGCAGGTGATCAATCCTGGCAAGCTGGTCAAAGAGGGCGATCTGCGCTCGCTGCGCGTTCAGGCGGTGCCAACCTCGCGCGGGATGATCAGCGATCGTGCCGGACGACCGCTGGCAGTGAGTGTCCCGGTTAATGCCATCTGGGCGGATCCAAAAGAGCTGCACGCCGGTGGTGGCGTCACGCTGGACAGCCGCTGGAAGGCACTCTCTGATGCGCTCTCTATCCCCCTTGACCAGTTGGCCGCGCGCGTAAATGCCAATCCTAAAGGCCGCTTTGTCTATCTGGCGCGTCAGGTCAATCCGGCCATCGGCGACTACGTCAAAAAACTCAAACTTCCCGGTATTCATCTGCGCGAAGAGTCGCGCCGTTACTATCCTGCCGGGCAGGTTACCTCTCATCTGATTGGCTTTACCAACATCGACGGGCAGGGCATTGAAGGCATTGAGAAGAGTTTTGATAAATGGCTGACCGGTGCGCCGGGCGAGCGGACGGTGCGTAAAGATCGCTACGGTCGCGTCATCGAAGATATCTCCTCTGTGGACAGCCGGGCCGCGCATAACCTGACTCTCAGCATCGATGAGCGCTTACAGGCGCTGGTCTACCGTGAACTGAATAACGCTGTGGCCTTTAACAAAGCGGAATCGGGCACGGCAGTCCTGGTGGATGTGAATACCGGCGAAGTACTGGCGATGGCCAACAGCCCGGCTTACAACCCGAATAATCTTGGCAACACGCCGAAAGATCTGATGCGTAACCGCGCCATCACCGACATTTTTGAACCGGGCTCGACCGTGAAGCCGATGGTGGTCATGGCGGCGCTGCAACGCGGCGTGGTCAGAGAGAACAGCGTCCTGAATACCGTGCCATATCGCGTCAATGGTCATGAGATCAAGGATGTGGCGCGCTACAACGAATTGACCCTGACAGGGGTTTTACAGAAATCGAGTAACGTCGGTGTTTCACGTCTGGCGTTAGCGATGCCTTCCTCAGCGCTTGTAGAAACTTATGCGCGCTTTGGACTGGGCAAACCGACCAATTTGGGGCTGGTCGGGGAAAGCAGTGGCTTATACCCTAAAAAACAACGGTGGTCTGACATAGAGAGGGCCACCTTCTCTTTCGGCTACGGGCTAATGGTAACGCCGTTACAGTTAGCGCGAGTCTACGCAACAATTGGCAGCTATGGCATTAATCGTCCGCTGTCGATTACCAAAGTGGATCCGCCCGTCGCGGGACAACGCGTTTTCGATGAGTCACTGGTGAAAACCGTGATGCATATGATGGAAAGCGTGGCGCTGCCTGGTGGCGGTGGGGTCAAAGCGGCCATCAAAGGTTATCGGATTGCGATAAAAACCGGTACAGCGAAAAAAGTCGGCCCCGATGGTCGCTACGTCAACAAATACATTGCCTATACCGCAGGCGTTGCGCCTGCCAGTCATCCCCGATTCGCGCTGGTGGTGGTGATCAACGATCCCCAGGCCGGCAAGTATTACGGTGGTGCGGTTTCTGCCCCGGTGTTTGGTGCCATCATGGGCGGCGTACTGCGCACCATGAACATCGAGCCGGACGCGTTACCGACCAATGACAAGAATGAGTTGGTGACTAACAGAAGTGAGGAAACAAGTGACAGATCGTAACCTGCGCGACTTACTCGGCCCCTGGGTGCCAGGCGCGCCGGCGCGCCCACTGCGCGACATGACACTGGATAGCCGCATTGCGGCTTCTGGCGATCTGTTTGTCGCTGTTGCAGGCCATCAGGTCGATGGACGCCGTTTCATCCCGCAGGCGATTGCTCAGGGCGTCGCCGCCGTGGTGGCCGAAGCTGAAGGCGAAGCCGCCGACGGCGAAATCCGTGAAATGCACGGCGTACCGGTTATCTATCTGGCCCAATTGCCTCAGCGTCTTTCAGCCTTAGCAGGCCGTTTTTATCAGCAGCCGGGTGAGAAACAGACGCTGATTGGCGTTACGGGTACAAATGGTAAAACCACCACGACCCAGTTGCTGGCGCAGTGGGCAACGCTGCTGGGTGAAACCAGCGCGGTCATGGGCACCGTCGGGAATGGGCTGGTGGGTCACTTGTCCGCGGCAGAAAATACCACCGGCTCAGCAGTTGATGTTCAGCATCTGCTGAACGATCTGGCGGAAAAAGGGGCGACCCTGACCGCAATGGAAGTCTCGTCACACGGACTGGTTCAGCATCGCGTCGCGGCGCTGCCGTTTGCCGCAGCGGTCTTTACCAATCTCAGCCGCGATCACCTCGATTATCACGGTGATATGCAGAGCTACGAGTCAGCCAAATGGCTGTTGTTTTCTGAGCATCAGGTCGGGCAGGCGATTCTTAACGCCGATGATGAAGTCGGTCGTCGCTGGCTGGCGCGCTTACCGGATGCCGTTGCCGTCACGATGGAGAATAACCTCCAGCCGGGCTGCCATGGCCGCTGGCTGAAAGCCGATGCGGTGGAGTACCACGATAACGGCGCGCACATCCGTTTCAGCTCCAGCTGGGGCAACGGAGAAATCAACAGTCCATTAATGGGCGCGTTCAACGTCAGCAATCTGATGCTGGCGCTGGCGACGCTGCTGTCACTGGATTATCCGCTGGCGACGCTGATCAACGTTGCACCGCAGTTGCAGCCGGTCAACGGGCGTATGGAAGTGTTCAGCGCCGCCGGAAAACCGACGGTCGTGGTGGATTATGCCCATACGCCGGATGCGCTGGAAAAAGCGCTGGAAGCAGCCCGCCTGCACTGCAAAGGCAAACTGTGGTGTCTGTTTGGCTGCGGTGGCGATCGTGACAAAGGCAAACGACCATTAATGGGCGCGATTGCTGAGCAATATGCGGATGTGGTGGTGATTACCGACGACAATCCGCGCAGCGAAGATCCGCAGGCGATTGTTAACGATATTCTGACCGGTTTGCTGGATCCGGGCCGTGCACGGGTGGTGTCTGGCCGCGCGCAGGCCGTCACTAACACCATCATGCAGGCTCAGCCCGACGATATCGTGCTGGTGGCCGGTAAAGGCCACGAAGATTATCAGATCATCGGCAATCGCCGTCTCGACTACTCCGATCGTGCCACGGTTGCGGCACTGCTGGGAGGCGCAGCATGATTCCGGTTTCATTAAAAACGCTTGCGGAGATCACCGGCGGAACGCTGCACGGCAGTGATTTAACCCTGAATGACGTAACGACGGATACCCGCAAAGTGACAGCAGGCAGTCTGTTTGTCGCGCTGGTGGGCGAACGTTTTGATGCCCATGACTTCGCTGAAGAGGCCATTGACAGTGGCGCACAGGCGTTACTGGTCAGTAAGCATTTACCTGTCTCTGTGCCTCAGGTCGTCGTGGAAGATACCCGACTTGCTTTTGGCCGACTGAGTGCCTGGGTTCGTCAGCAGTCCACTGCCCGCGTCGTGGCGCTGACCGGCTCGTCCGGCAAAACGTCGGTTAAAGAGATGACGGCAGCGATTCTGCGTGAGTGCGGTGAGACGCTCTACACCGCAGGCAATCTCAACAACGATTATGGCGTGCCGATGACGCTGCTGCGTCTGACCGCAGAGCATCAGTATGCGGTAATTGAGCTTGGCGCTAATCATCAGGGCGAAATCGCCTACACCACCGACCTGGTTAAACCGGAAAGCGCGCTGGTGAATAACCTGGCAGCGGCCCATCTGGAAGGCTTTGGTTCGCTGGCGGGTGTCGCTAAAGCCAAGGGCGAGATTTTTCAGGGCTTACCGGCGAATGGCATTGCGATTCTCAATGAGGAAAGCAACGACTGGCCAAACTGGCAGACCACGCTGCAGGACAAAACCGTGTGGCGCTTCTCGCCGCAGGCGGCAGCGTGTGATTTCTCTGCCCGTGATATCCGCATTGCGCAGGACGGCACCCATTTTGTGATGAAGACACCGCGTGGTGAGGCTGAGATTGTGCTGCCGTTGCCGGGTCGGCATAACATCGCCAACGCACTGGCTGCGGCGGCTCTGGCCCTCTCAGTGGATGCCCCGCTTAGCGCCGTTCAGCAGGGGCTGAAAAACCTGCAGTCGGTGCCAGGTCGCCTGTTCCCGGTGCGCCTCTCTGCGCATCAGCTGCTGCTGGATGACAGTTATAACGCGAATGTCGGATCGATGACCGCCGCCGTCCAGGTCCTGTCAGAGATGCCGGGCTACCGGGTGCTGGTCGCCGGCGATATGGCGGAACTGGGTGATGAGACCGAAAAATGCCACCGCGAAATCGGGGATGCGGCACGTGATGCAGGTATTGATCGCGTATTGAGCTGCGGAAAATTCAGCCATTTTATTAGTGAAAACAGCAAAGCTGGCGAACATTTCAGCGATAAGACAGCGCTGACTGAACGTTTGCGTCAATTGTTGTCCGAACACTCAGAAATTACCGTCCTGATAAAAGGCTCGCGTAGTGCCGCCATGGAGCAGGTAGTACAGAGCTTAAAGGAGAAAGGAACATGTTAGTTTGGCTGGCCGAGCATCTGGTCACTTTTTATTCGGGCTTCAACGTCTTTTCCTATCTGACGTTTCGCGCCATTGTCAGCCTGCTGACAGCACTCTTTATCTCTCTCTGGATGGGGCCGCGCCTGATTGCGTGGCTGCAGAAATTACAGATTGGTCAGGTTGTCCGTAACGATGGCCCGGAATCGCATTTCAGTAAGCGCGGAACGCCCACAATGGGCGGGATTATGATTCTGACCTCCATCACCATTTCGGTGCTGATGTGGGCGTATCCATCGAATCCGTATGTCTGGTGCGTGCTGTTCGTGCTAATCGGCTTTGGCATCATCGGCTTTGTCGATGACTACCGCAAAGTGGTGCGCAAAGATACTAAGGGTCTGATTGCCCGCTGGAAATATTTCTGGATGTCGGTGATTTCTCTGGGCGTCGCGTTCGGGCTTTATGCAGCAGGTAAAGACACCCCGGCGACCCAGCTTGTGGTGCCCTTTTTCAAAGACATCATGCCGCAGTTAGGCCTGTTTTATGTGCTGCTGGCCTACTTTGTGATTGTCGGAACGGGTAACGCGGTCAATCTGACCGATGGTCTCGATGGTCTGGCGATCATGCCCACCGTCTTTGTCGCCGCAGGCTTTGCGCTGGTTGCCTGGGCCACCGGTAACGTGAAGTTTGCTGAATATCTTCATATTCCTTATCTGCGTCACGCCGGTGAGCTGGTGATTGTCTGTACCGCCATCGTCGGGGCAGGGCTGGGCTTCCTGTGGTTCAACACCTATCCGGCTCAGGTCTTTATGGGGGATGTCGGCTCACTGGCGCTGGGCGGCGCGCTGGGAACCATCGCCGTGTTGCTGCGTCAGGAATTTTTACTGGTGATTATGGGTGGCGTGTTTGTGGTTGAAACGCTGTCGGTAATCCTGCAGGTGGGATCGTTTAAGTTGCGCGGCCAGCGTATTTTCCGCATGGCGCCGATCCATCACCACTATGAACTCAAGGGCTGGCCGGAACCGCGCGTCATTGTGCGCTTCTGGATTATTTCGCTAATGCTGGTGCTGATTGGCCTGGCCACGCTGAAGGTGCGTTAATCATGGCTGACTATCGGGGTAGAAAAGTTGTCATAATCGGGCTGGGCCTTACCGGGCTCTCCTGTGTTGATTTCTTTTTAGCGCAGGGCGTAACGCCCCGCGTGATGGACACCCGTGTCTCGCCGCCGGGGCTGGATAAATTGCCCGGGCAGGTTGAACGTCACCTGGGCGGCATCAACGGTGACTGGCTGCTGGCGGCCGATCTGATTGTTGCCAGCCCTGGCGTCGCGCTGGCGCATCCGATTCTTAGCGAAGCCGTCGAAGCCGGAATCGAAATCGTCGGTGATATTGAGCTGTTCTGCCGCGAGGCGCAGGCACCTATCGTGGCGATCACCGGTTCCAACGGCAAAAGCACTGTTACAACGCTGGTGGGTGAGATGGCGAAAGCCGCGGGCTGGCAGGTGGGCGTTGGCGGCAATATCGGTCTGCCCGCGCTGAGTCTGCTGCAATCACCCGCGCAACTTTATGTACTGGAACTTTCCAGCTTCCAGCTTGAGACCACATACAGTCTGAAAGCGGCTGCGGCAACCGTGCTCAACGTCAGTGAAGATCATATGGATCGCTATCCGCTGGGTATGCAGCAGTATCGCGCCGCCAAGCTGCGGGTTTATGAGAATGCACAGATCTGCATCGTTAACGCCGATGACGCACTGACAATGCCGGTCCGCGGCGCAGATACCCGCTGTGTCAGCTTTGGTGTCGATTTTGGTGACTATCACCTGAATAAGCAGCAAGGCAGCATCTGGCTGCGGGTGAAGGGCGAGAAAGTCCTGAACACCGCTGAAATGAAGATGGTGGGACAGCACAACTATACCAACGCGCTGGCGGCACTGGCGCTGGCCGATGCGGTCGGTCTGCCACGCGCTTCAAGCCTGGCGGCCTTAACGCACTTTAACGGTCTGGCGCATCGTTTCCAGCTGGTCCATGAACATCAGGGCGTGCGCTGGATCAATGACTCCAAAGCGACCAATGTCGGCAGCACCGAAGCGGCGCTCAATGGCCTGCAGGTTCAGGGAACGCTGTGGCTGCTGATGGGCGGTGATGGTAAGTCAGCCGATTTTACGCCGCTGATCCCCTGGCTGCAGGGCGACAACGTGCGTCTTTACTGCTTTGGCCGCGACGGTGATGCGCTGGCCGCGCTGCGTCCTGATATCGCCGTGCGCACAGAAACCATGCGGCAGGCGATGGAGCAGATCGCGCCGCAGGTTAACGCAGGCGATATGGTTCTGCTGTCGCCGGCCTGCGCCAGCCTTGACCAGTTCCGTAACTTTGAGCAGCGCGGTGAGCAGTTCGCGCAACTGGCGAAGGAGCTGAGCTGATGCGTATTCCTGGTGCCGGACTGGCGGGATATTTCTCAGGACGCCTGAAAGATTGGGTCATGGGCGCACGTGAGAGTGATGACTCTTCACTGGTGCTCTATGACCGCACACTGCTATGGCTCACGCTGGGCCTGGCGGTGATTGGTTTTGTGATGGTGACGTCGGCATCAATGCCGGTGGGTCAGCGTCTGAATGACGATCTCTTTTACTTCGCCAAGCGTGATGCTTTCTACATCGTGCTGGCATTAGGTATGGCACTGGTCACGTTGCGGGTGCCGATGGATTTCTGGCAGCGCTACAGCAACGTGATGCTGATGGTCACGGTGGCGATGCTGCTGATTGTTCTGGTAGTTGGTAGCTCGGTAAACGGTGCATCGCGCTGGATTGCACTGGGTCCACTGCGTATCCAGCCGGCTGAGTTGTCGAAGCTCTCTCTGTTCTGTTATCTCGCCAGTTATCTGGTGCGCAAAGTGGAAGAGGTGCGTAACAACTTCTGGGGCTTCTGTAAGCCGATGGGCGTGATGGTCGTGCTGGCCGTGTTACTGCTGGCACAGCCGGACCTCGGTACGGTGGTTGTGTTGTTTGTGACTACGCTGGCGATGCTGTTCCTGGCCGGTGCCAAGCTGTGGCAGTTCATGGCAATTATCGGCTCCGGCATTTTTGCGGTAATTCTGCTGATCATTGCAGAACCCTACCGTATGCGCCGTGTGACGTCGTTCTGGAATCCGTGGGAAGATCCCTTTGGTAGCGGCTACCAGCTGACTCAGTCGCTGATGGCATTTGGTCGCGGTGAATTCTGGGGGCAGGGGCTCGGTAACTCTGTGCAAAAGCTGGAATATCTGCCGGAAGCCCATACCGACTTTATTTTCGCCATCATCGGGGAAGAACTCGGCTACGTCGGTGTGGTATTGGCACTTTTAATGGTATTCTTCGTCGCTTTTCGTGCGATGTCGATTGGCCGTCGTGCTCTGGAACTGGATCAGCGTTTTTCCGGCTTTTTAGCCTGTTCGATCGGTGTATGGTTCAGCTTCCAGGCGCTGGTTAACGTCGGGGCTGCCGCAGGTATGTTACCGACCAAAGGTCTGACCTTACCGCTGATCAGTTACGGTGGGTCGAGTCTGATCATTATGTCGACCGCCATCGTTTTTTTATTACGCATAGATTATGAAACGCGCCTGGCGAAAGCGCAGGCGTTTACCCGAGGTGGTCGATGAGCGGTAAGCGATTGATGGTGATGGCAGGCGGAACCGGCGGACATGTCTTTCCCGGTCTGGCTGTCGCCCATCACCTGATGGAACAGGGCTGGCAGGTTCGCTGGTTAGGCACCGCCGACCGTATGGAAGCCGATCTGGTGCCGAAGCACGGCATCGAAATCGACTTTATCCGCATCAGCGGACTACGCGGTAAGGGCATGAAAGCGTTGCTGCTGGCACCGCTGCGCATCTTCAATGCATGGCGTCAGGCGCGTCGCATCATGAAAGCGTGGAAGCCGGATGTCGTGCTGGGCATGGGCGGCTACGTTTCCGGTCCGGGCGGCTTAGCGGCCTGGAGCTGCGGTATTCCGGTTGTGCTGCATGAGCAGAACGGTATTGCCGGTCTGACCAATAAATGGCTGGCGAAAATCGCCACCAAAGTTTTGCAGGCGTTTCCGGGCGCGTTTCCTGCCGCCGACGTGGTAGGAAATCCGGTTCGCACTGACGTTCTGGCACTGCCTTTACCTGCGCAACGTCTGGCAGACCGTCATGGCCCGATTCGGGTGCTGGTGATTGGTGGAAGTCAGGGCGCACGGATACTGAACCAGACGCTACCGCAGATTGCGGCGCTGGTGGGTGATGAGATCACCCTGTGGCATCAGACCGGTAAAGGGGCGTTGCCTGAAACAGAGAAAGCGTATCAGCAGGTCGGTCAGACGCAGCATAAAGTGACCGAATTTATTGATGATATGGCTGCTGCCTATGCCTGGGCTGATGTGGTGGTATGCCGCTCCGGTGCGTTAACCGTGAGCGAAGTTGCTGCCGCTGGTTTACCGGCCATTTTTGTGCCGTTTCAGCACAAAGATCGCCAGCAGTACTGGAACGCGCTGCCGCTGGAAAAAGCGGGCGCCGCCAGAATTTTTGAGCAGCCGCAATTTACTGCGGAGGCTGTAGCGGATCTGCTACGCCACTGGGATCGTGCAACACTGCTGACGATGGCTGAACAGGCCCGTCAGGTGGCTATCCCCGATGCGACTGAACGAGTCGCTCAGGAAGTGGCTCGCGCCGCAAAGTAATCATTCCGGTCAGCGCGTCTGACCTGTACCCGGACTGGGTACAAACTGAAATAGCAGGTAACAGAGAGCGATGAATACACAACAATTGGCAAAACTGCGTTCTATCGTGCCCGAGATGCGTCGCGTCCGGCACATCCACTTTGTCGGCATCGGCGGTGCTGGCATGGGCGGTATTGCCGAAGTGTTAGCAAATGAAGGCTACCATATCAGCGGTTCAGATCTGGCCCCTAACCCGGTGACGCAGAATCTGATTGCGCTGGGTGCCACTATTTATTTTAACCATCGCCCTGAAAACGTGACCGATGCCAGCGTGGTCGTGGTCTCCAGCGCCGTTTCACAGGATAACCCTGAACTGGTAGCAGCACGTGAACAGCGCATTCCGGTGATCCGTCGCGCGGAGATGCTGGCTGAACTGATGCGTTTCCGTCACGGCATTGCCGTTGCAGGGACCCATGGCAAAACGACGACGACGGCGATGGTGTCGAGCATTTATGCGGAAGCGGGTCTCGATCCAACTTTCGTTAACGGCGGACTGGTTAAAGCAGCTGGAACCCATGCCCGTCTGGGTAACAGCCGGTATCTGATTGCTGAAGCGGATGAGAGCGATGCGTCGTTTCTGCATCTGCAGCCGATGGTGGCGATTGTGACCAACATTGAAGCTGATCATATGGACACCTATCAGGGCGATTTTGAGAACCTGAAGCAGACCTTTATTAACTTCCTGCACAACCTGCCGTTTTACGGTCGTGCGGTGATGTGCGTGGATGATGCAGTTATTCGTGACCTGCTTCCTCGCGTGGGCCGTCATATCACCACGTACGGTTTCAGTGACGATGCGGATCTGCGCATTGAAAATTACGAGCAGAGTGGCGCGCAGGGGCATTTCACTCTGATTCGTCAGGATAAAGCGCCGCTGCAGATTACGCTGAACGCGCCGGGCCGCCACAATGCCCTGAACGCAGCCGCCGCTGTCGCCGTCGCCAGTGAAGAAGGCATCGAAGACAATGCGATTCTGGCCGCACTGGAGAGCTTCCAGGGCACAGGCCGTCGCTTTGATCTGCTGGGTGAATTCCCGACCGAGCCGGTTAATGGACAACCGGGCACCGCGATGCTGGTGGATGATTACGGTCATCACCCAACCGAAGTTGACGCGACGATTAAAGCCGCGCGCGCAGGCTGGCCAGATAAAAAGCTGGTGATGGTGTTTCAGCCGCACCGTTATAGCCGTACCCGCGATCTGTTTGATGATTTCGCCAACGTACTGTCGCATGTCGATGTGTTGCTGATGCTGGATGTGTACTCCGCTGGTGAGACCGCGATTCCCGGCGCTGACAGTCGTTCGCTCTGCCGTGCCATTCGTAACCGGGGCAAGGTCGATCCGATTCTGGTGCCGGAACATGACGCACTGCCGGAGATGCTTGCACCGCTGCTGTCAGGCAATGACCTGATTCTGGTACAGGGTGCCGGGAACGTCGGCAAGGTTGCCCGCAAGCTGGCGGACACGAAGCTCCAGCCGGAACGCAAAGCGGAGGATCGTCATGGCGGATAAAATTGCAGTATTAATGGGTGGCACGTCGGCAGAGCGCGAGGTTTCGCTCAACTCGGGTCAGGCCGTGATTGCCGGATTGCGGGAAATGGGTATCGATGCACATGGCATCGATACCCGCGATGTCTCCGTGCTGACGCTGAAAGAGCAGGGCTTTACCAAAGCCTTTATCGCGCTACATGGTCGCGGCGGTGAAGATGGCACGATGCAGGCGGTGCTGGAATTCCTGCAACTGCCTTACACCGGCAGCGGCGTGATGGCATCGGCGGTGACGATGGATAAGTTGCGCACCAAACTGCTGTGGCAGGGGCGTGGTTTACCATCAGGAAAATTTGTCTGGCTGACGCGTCAGCAGTTTGAGGGCGGGCTGGATGAGGAGAGCAACGCGGCGATTGCAGCGCTTGGCCTGCCACTGTTTGTGAAGCCAGCCTGTGAAGGCTCCAGCGTGGGCATCAGCCGTGTTAACGATCTGCACGCGCTGCCAGCGGCACTGGAGATGGCGTTTAAGTACGACAATGACGTACTGGTCGAGGCGTTTCTCAGCGGCGCGGAGTATACCGTCGCGATTGTGGGCGATCGTATCCTGCCCTCAATAGAAATAAAGAGCGCCAGCGAGTTCTATGACTATGAAGCTAAATACATTTCTGACGATACTCAGTACGTCTGTCCGGCCGAGTTAAGTGCTGAACGTGAAGCTGAATTGCAGCAGCTGGTGCTGGCGGCCTGGCGTGCGCTGGGCTGTCGTGGCTGGGGACGGGTTGATGTGATGACCGACGGGGAAGGGCGCTTTCAGTTACTGGAAGCCAATACTTCACCAGGCATGACCAGCCACAGTCTGGTTCCTATGGCAGCAAAACAGGCGGGTATGAGCTTCCCGCAGCTGGTAGCCCATATTCTGGAGTTGGCCGACTGATATGTCACAGGCGGCGATGAGAGTTCGAAACCGTGAACCGCAGGAGCGTATTCGCACCGGGCGCAGTAATGGTGCCCGACTGTTCGGCATTTTTTTCCTGCTGATCGTTATCGGGATTATGGTTGCCGGCGGGCTGGTGGTGCTGAAGTGGATGAACGATGCGTCCCGGCTGCCGTTGTCAAAACTGGTGGTGACAGGACAGACGCATTACACCACGCACGACGATATTCGACAGGCGATTTTGTCGCTGGGTCCGCCCGGCACGTTTATGTCACAGAATGTGGACATTCTGCAGCAGCAGATTGAGCGGCTGCCGTGGATTAAGCAGGTCAGTGTGCGTAAGCAGTGGCCGGACGAACTGAAGATCCACCTGGTGGAGTACACGCCGGTGGCGCGCTGGAACGATTTGCATATGGTGGATGCAGAAGGTAACGCCTTCAGCGTACCCGCCAGTCATGTCGGCAAAGAGACACTGCCGATGCTGTATGGGCCAGAAGGGAGTGAGAAAGAGGTCCTGGCAGGCTATCACAGCATGGATGATGTGCTAAAAGCCCGGAAGTTTACCCTGAAGGTGGCGTCAATGACGGCCCGTCGTTCATGGCAGCTGGTCACCAGTGATGATGTACGCATCGAACTGGGACGCAGCGACACCATGAAACGACTGAATCGCTTTATTGAGCTCTACCCGGTACTGCAACAGCAAGGTCAGAACGAGAGCAAACGTATCAGCTACGTGGATTTGCGATATGACTCGGGCGCTTCTGTTGGCTGGACACCGGTCGTGATGGAGCCACAGGACAGTAATCAGCAACAGAACCAGGCACAGGCTAAACAACAATGATCAAGGCAACGGACAGAAAACTGGTAGTTGGACTCGAAATCGGCACTGCGAAAGTTGCCGCCCTGGTTGGGGAAATTCTGCCCGATGGTATGGTCAACATTATTGGGGTGGGCAGCTGTCCTTCCCGTGGTATGGATAAAGGTGGCGTAAACGATCTTGAGTCGGTGGTGAAATGCGTTCAGCGCGCCATCGATCAGGCTGAGCTGATGGCGGATTGCCAGATCTCCTCCGTCTACCTTGCTTTATCGGGCAAACATATCAGTTGTCAGAACGAAATCGGGATGGTTCCGATTTCAGAAGAGGAAGTGACTCAGGATGATGTAGAGAATGTCGTACATACCGCTAAATCGGTGAGAGTGCGCGACGAGCATCGCATCCTGCACGTTATTCCTCAGGAATACGCGATCGACTATCAGGAAGGGATCAAGAATCCGGTTGGGCTTTCTGGCGTGCGTATGCAGGCGAAAGTGCACCTGATCACCTGCCACAACGACATGGCGAAGAACATCGTTAAAGCCGTTGAGCGTTGCGGACTGAAAGTAGATCAGCTGATTTTTGCCGGTCTCGCCTCCAGTTTTGCCGTTTTGACTGAAGACGAACGTGAGCTGGGCGTGTGTGTTGTCGATATTGGTGGCGGTACAATGGACATAGCCGTATATACCGGCGGCGCTTTACGGCACACTAAGGTTATTCCGTATGCAGGCAACGTCGTCACCAGCGATATCGCCTATGCGTTTGGCACACCGCCAACGGATGCTGAAGCGATTAAAGTGCGTCATGGTTGCGCGCTGGGCTCGATTGTCGGCAAAGATGAGAACGTTGAGGTACCGAGCGTGGGCGGACGTCCACCACGCAGCCTGCAACGTCAGACGCTGGCGGAAGTGATTGAGCCGCGTTATACCGAACTTTTGAATCTGGTTAATGACGAGATTCTGCAGTTACAGGAACAACTGCGTCAGCAGGGCGTAAAGCATCACTTAGCCGCAGGCATTGTCCTGACCGGTGGTGCAGCGCAAATTGAAGGACTGGCGGCCTGTGCGCAACGCGTATTCCATACGCAGGTGCGTATCGGACAGCCGCTGAATATTACCGGCCTGACTGACTATGCGCAGGAATCGTACTACTCCACTGCCGTGGGACTGTTGCATTACGGCAAAGAGTCGCACATGAACGGTGATGCAGAGACCGAAAAACGGGTCTCAGTAGGTAACTGGTTCAAGCGTATTAACAGTTGGTTAAAAAAAGAGTTTTAATTTTTGTGAAAGGGGATCATGCTGTTTTCTTTAGTGATCTCCAGGCGACAGGCACATAACGGAGAGAAATCATGTTTGAACCTATGGAATTAACCAACGACGCGGTGATTAAAGTCATCGGCGTCGGTGGCGGCGGCGGTAACGCCGTAGAGCACATGGTACGCGAACGTATCGAAGGTGTGGAATTCTTTGCTGTGAATACCGACGCGCAAGCGCTGCGTAAAACAGCTGTCGGCCAGACCATTCAGATCGGTAATAACATTACCAAAGGTCTGGGTGCGGGTGCGAATCCGGAAGTAGGCCGTAACTCAGCAGAAGAAGATCGCGAAGCACTGCGGGCTGCGCTGGAAGGGGCAGACATGGTCTTCATCGCAGCAGGCATGGGCGGCGGTACCGGTACCGGTGCAGCCCCTGTAGTTGCTGAAGTGGCTAAGGATCTCGGTATCCTGACGGTGGCCGTTGTTACCAAGCCGTTCAACTTCGAAGGCAAAAAGCGCATGGCGTTTGCTGAGCAGGGGATCGCTGAACTTTCTAAGCACGTCGATTCACTGATCACTATTCCCAACGACAAGCTGCTGAAAGTGCTGGGCCGTGGTATTTCCCTGCTGGATGCATTTGGCGCTGCTAACGACGTGCTGAAAGGCGCAGTCCAGGGTATTGCCGAGCTGATCACTCGTCCGGGCCTGATGAACGTCGACTTTGCTGACGTGCGTACAGTGATGTCCGAAATGGGTTATGCCATGATGGGTTCAGGCGTTGCGTGCGGTGAAGATCGTGCGGAAGAAGCGGCTGAAATGGCGATCTCCAGCCCACTGCTGGAAGATATTGATCTGTCAGGCGCCCGTGGCGTGCTGGTCAACATTACTGCGGGCTTCGACCTGCGTCTGGATGAGTTCGAGACCGTGGGTAACACTATCCGCGCCTTCGCCTCTGACAACGCAACCGTTGTAATCGGTACCTCTCTGGATCCGGAAATGAATGACGAACTGCGCGTCACTGTCGTGGCAACCGGTATCGGCATGGACAAGCGTCCGGAAATCACGCTGGTCACCAACAAGCCAGCCAGTCAGCCAGTGATGGACCATCGCTATCAGCAGCACGGTATGTCACCGCTGCCGCAGGAGCAGAAACCCGCTGCCAAAGTCGTAAATGACCAGGCTGCGCAGTCGAACAAAGAGCCTGACTATCTTGATATTCCGGCCTTTTTACGTAAGCAGGCCGATTAGGATTAACCCTATAATTGGGATTATCCGCTCTTTGTGCTAAAGTGTCTGTCCGCTGGTAAAGTATACTGGCGGTCGGAAAGGTGATACTGCGAGATAATGCGATGATCAAACAAAGGACATTAAAACGTATTGTTCAGGCGACGGGTGTCGGTTTACATACCGGCAAAAAAGTCACACTGACATTACGCCCTGCGTCGGCTAATACCGGGGTCATCTATCGTCGCACCGACTTGAATCCACCGGTAGATTTTCCGGCTGATGCAAAATACGTGCGCGACACCATGCTGAGTACCTGCCTGGTGAATGATGAAGGCGTGCGTATTTCAACGGTTGAACACCTCAATGCCGCCCTGGCGGGTCTGGGTATCGACAACATTATTGTTGAAGTCGATGCGCCGGAAATCCCGATCATGGATGGCAGCGCAGCACCGTTTATCTATCTGCTGATGGATGCGGGTATCGAGCAGCTCAACAGCGCGAAGAAATTTGTGCGTGTTAAGCAGACCGTGCGTGTGGAAGAGGGTGACAAATGGGCCGAGATCAAACCGTACAACGGTTTCTCGCTTGATTTCACCATCGACTTCAAACACCCGGCTATCGACTCCAGCTCACAGCGCTATGCGATGAACTTCTCTGCTGACGCCTTTGTTCGTCAAATCAGCCGGGCGCGTACATTTGGCTTTATGCGTGAAATCGAATATCTGCAGTCTAAAGGCCTGTGCCTGGGCGGTAGCTTAGATTGTGCGATAGGTCTGGATGATTTCCGCGTACTGAATGAAGAAGGTCTGCGTTTTGAGGACGAGTTTGTTCGTCACAAAATGCTGGACGCGATTGGCGACTTGTTTATGTGTGGTCACAACATCATTGGCGCATTCTCTGCGTTTAAATCGGGTCACGCGCTGAATAACAAGTTGCTGCAAGCGGTTCTGGCTAAGCAGGAAGCCTGGGAATGGGCAACCTTCGAAGACGAAGCTGAACTGCCAGTGGCATTCAAAGCACCGAATCTGGTTCTGGCTTAACTACCCCAGAACGTAAAACGGCTGGTTATGCTGACACCCTCTCCGGTCAGCGGCACCAGCCGTTTTTTTATGGCTTTCTGTCATACTCCTGACGACTGCGACGTCGCTCGCAACACATTGTCTGTTCTGCTGAATTGCTGAACAATCACACGCCTTTTCTCACGCCGCCACTTTAATCCCAGGTGTGGATGCCCCACATTAATGTTACTATCTGTGGCGCTTTTACAGGCCGAAATCCGTTGCGGCTCGCGGCGGGTACACGAAAACAAGAGCGCAACAGAGCGTGCGCGATGGAAAGGTTGTGATCGGGATTCTTCAGCGCTGGCGACAATTAGGTAGACGCTATTTCTGGCCTCATCTCCTGTTAGGGATGGTAGCGGCCAGCTTTGGCCTGCCAGCCTGTGCGCAAAGCGCCGAACCCAACGCGTCCTCTGAATCGCCAGCCAGCAGCCTCTTTCTTGGCAATGCCACACGCTTTGATCATTTAATCCGGCTCCAGGAAGCGTCACGGCGCCCGAGCTTCAGCGTGGATTACTGGCATCAGCACGCCATCCGCACCGTTATTCGTCACCTCTCTTTCACGCTTGCCCCCCAGGCGCAGGCGGAACAACAGCAGTTACCGCTGGCGGCCCAAAAGCTGGCGCTGATTGACTCACTGCATAATTTACTGACATCGCACTCTGCGCTGCATACCGTACCGCAGCAGATGGCAACACCGCCTCTCTTCATGGCCGTTACCCGTTCATGGGTAGAATGGCATGCCAGTGTGCATGGCATCCGCGCCGGACCCGCCCGATTGTTCTGCTAATAGTATTGGTTTTACTCACTCTGTTTAGATTTCGCAGTCCGGAATATTCCGGCTGAATTGAGAATATATTTATTATGTTTAGCAAAATATTAACCAAGGTTTTTGGTAGCAGTAACGATCGTACGCTGCGTCGTATGCGCAAGGTGGTGGATGTCATCAATAAGATGGAGCCTGATTTTGAGAAGCTCTCTGACGATGAACTGAAAGCTAAAACCGACCTGTTCCGCGATCGCCTGAAAAAAGGTGAATCGCTGGAGAGTCTGATCCCGGAAGCGTTCGCGACCGTGCGTGAAGCGAGTAAACGTGTGTTCGGTATGCGTCACTTTGATGTGCAGCTGATCGGCGGCATGGTGCTGAACGACCGCTGCATCGCTGAGATGCGTACCGGTGAAGGTAAAACCCTGACCGCAACGCTGCCAGCCTACCTGAATGCGCTGTCTGGTAAAGGTGTTCACGTGGTGACCGTCAACGACTATCTGGCACAGCGTGATGCGGAAAACAACCGACCACTGTTTGAGTTCCTGGGTCTGACGATTGGTATCAACATGTCGGGCCTGCCGGCTGTGGCGAAGCGTGAAGCTTATGCAGCAGACATTACCTACGGCACCAACAACGAGTATGGCTTCGACTACCTGCGCGACAACATGGCGTTCAGCCCGGAAGAGCGCGTACAGCGTAAACTGCACTATGCGCTGGTGGATGAGGTCGACTCCATCCTGATCGATGAAGCGCGTACACCGCTGATCATCTCCGGTCCGGCAGAAGACAGTTCTGATCTCTACACCAAAGTGAACAAGATCATCCCTCATCTGGTTCGCCAGGATAAAGAAGATACCGAAACCCATCAGGGTGAAGGCGACTTCTGGGTCGATGAGAAAGCGCGTCAGGCTCATATGTCTGAACGCGGTCTGGTGAAAGTGGAAGAGCTGCTGGTCAGCCAGGGCATTATGGAGGCGGGCGAGTCACTTTACTCACCGACCAACATCATGCTGATGCACCACGTCACTGCGGCACTGCGCGCGCATGCACTCTTTACCCGCGATGTTGATTACATCGTGAAAGATGGCGAAGTGGTAATCGTTGATGAACACACCGGCCGTACCATGCAGGGTCGTCGCTGGTCAGATGGTCTGCATCAGGCGATTGAAGCGAAAGAAGGCGTAGAGATCCAGAACGAGAACCAGACGCTGGCCTCTATTACCTTCCAGAACTACTTCCGTATTTACGAAAAGCTGGCCGGTATGACCGGTACTGCTGATACCGAAGCGTTCGAATTCAGCTCTATTTACAAGCTCGACACCATTGTCGTGCCGACTAACCGTCCGATGGTGCGTAAAGATCTGGCTGACCTGGTCTACATGACAGAGAAAGAGAAGATCGATGCGATTATCGAAGATATCCGTGAGCGTACAGCCAATGGACAGCCGGTATTGGTGGGCACGATCTCGATTGAAAAATCAGAAGTGGTCTCTAATGAACTGACCCGCGCCGGTATCAAACATAACGTCCTGAACGCCAAATTCCACGCCCGCGAAGCGGATATCGTGGCACAGGCCGGCCAGCCGGGCGCGGTCACTATCGCGACCAACATGGCCGGACGTGGTACGGACATTATGCTGGGCGGTAGCTGGCACGCTGAAGTGGCCGAACTGGAAGAGCCAACTGAAGCGCAAATCGAAGAGATTAAAGCGGCCTGGCAGATTCGTCATGATGCAGTTCTGGCGTCAGGTGGTTTGCATATTGTGGGTACTGAGCGTCACGAATCGCGTCGTATCGATAACCAGCTGCGTGGTCGTGCAGGTCGTCAGGGTGACGCCGGTTCTTCACGCTTCTACCTGTCGATGGAAGATGCGCTGATGCGTATTTTCGCCTCAGACCGCGTGTCAAATATGATGCGTAAACTGGGGATGAAGCCAGGTGAAGCGATTGAGCACCCGTGGGTGACTAAAGCGATTGCCAACGCACAGCGTAAAGTCGAAAGCCGTAACTTCGATATCCGTAAGCAGCTGCTGGAATATGATGATGTGGCTAACGACCAGCGTCGTGCGATCTACAGTCAGCGTAATGAGCTGCTGGATGTGTCTGATGTGAGCGAAACCATCAACAGCATTCGCCACGATGTCTACAAAGCCACTATCGATACCTACATTCCGCCACAGTCGCTGGAAGAAATGTGGGACGTGCCTGGCCTGGAAGAGCGTCTGCGCACTGACTTCGATCTTAACCTGCCGATTGCAGAGTGGCTGGACAAAGAGCCCGATCTGCATGAAGAAGTGCTGCGTGAACGCATCATGACCCATGCCATGGAAAGCTACGCAGAGAAAGAAGAGATCGTGGGCGCGGAAATGATGCGCAACTTCGAAAAAGGCGTGATGCTGCAGACGCTGGACTCTCTGTGGAAAGAGCATCTGGCAGCGATGGACTATCTGCGCCAGGGTATCCATCTGCGCGGCTATGCGCAGAAAGATCCAAAGCAGGAGTACAAGCGTGAATCCTTTGCCATGTTCGCCGCAATGCTTGAATCACTGAAGTATGAAGTGATCAGTACGCTGAGCAAAGTTCAGGTGCGCATGCCAGAAGAAGTTGAAGCGATGGAGCAACAGCGTCGCGAAGAAGCTGAACGTCTGGCACAGCAACAGCAGCTGAGCCATGTGGAAGAAGATCTGCTGGCAGCTGAGCCTGTGGCTGAGCAAAGTGGAGAACGCAAAGTGGGCCGCAACGATCCCTGCCCATGTGGTTCCGGTAAAAAGTATAAGCAGTGTCATGGCCGTATCGCCTGAGGCTAAATGCTGATAAAAAAGGAGCCGCTGGCTCCTTTTTTTATGGCCTTTGCCACTACGATGACTATGCCCATGCTGAGCTAAAGCGGTTAACTTCCGTTACGGCATGCTCTAAAATCAGCCTTCATTCACCATTACTACCGGATAGTCTTCATGAAGCACCTGCAGGTTGCAGTTGGCATCATTCGCAATGCCAATAAACAGATTTTCCTTGCCCAGCGCGCATCGACCTCTTATATGGCAAATAAGTGGGAGTTTCCTGGCGGTAAGATTGAAGCGGGCGAAAGCGCCGAACAGGGACTAATAAGGGAGCTCCAGGAAGAAACCGGGATCGATGTCACCGAGGCTCGCCCGATTGGTCATGCAGATCACAGCTATGACGATCTGCGCGTAACGCTGCACTTCTTTCTGGTTGAAGGGTGGAAAGGGGAGCCGTGGGGCAAAGAGGGGCAACCGCAGCGCTGGGTTGATCAGCATGCGCTGGTCGCGGAGGAGTTTCCGCCAGCGAATCATCAGCTGATTGCGCGTCTGGTCGCCGGCGAACTCTGAGTGGATGGGGCAGCGCGCCCCATCCTGTTATCAGCGCTCTTCTTCACTCCAGTTGTCACTGTCGTTCATATCGTCGCTGCTGGGAATGCGTTTCTCTTCTGCGGCCCACTCACCTAAATCGATGAGCTGGCAACGCTTACTGCAAAAGGGGCGCCACGGGCTGAGCTCATCCCAGATGACATCTTTGCCGCACTGCGGACAGGAAACGGTCATGACTTCTTGCTGCATGTTTACCTCTAACAACAGGCCAACTGGAAGTTAAGGCGGGCCGGAACTTCACCGCGCTCACTATCAAATGGCATAAAACGAATGGCGTAGCGGCTTTTATGTCCGGACACCTGTGGATAGAGGGCATCGTCCAGCGATAACTGCAATCGCAGCAGATCGGCACCCTCGGCATTATCCTGATAAAAACCGTTCAGACTGGTCTGCATATGGAATGCGCCGGACTGGCGGATCAGATCCAGTACCATCGCCAGCGCATGGTGCAGGGGCTTGAGCGTCTGCATCCAGGCTTCGACCTGCGCATCGCGTGTTTCCTGCGGCAGATGGAGCCAGATGTGCAGGCCTGGCAAATCAAAGCTGCAGCATCCGCCGGGAATGCTGAGTCGCTGGCGCACCAGAGCAATCAGACGATCTTCGCGGAGCTGTTGTCCCATACGCGGGGCATTCATCAACTGCGTTGACTGAATTTTTAGTTTATCGTGCAGAGCATCCACCAGCGTCATGTCGACACCCGGCACATCAGCCCAGGCACGTAATTTTTGCTGCTGACGCTCCAGCTCTTTCAACAGTTCAGTCCGCATATCGCCGCGCTCGAAAATGTCGAGCAACTCGCCAATCAGGCGAAAAAAGGTCAGCGCATTAACGGTTTTATCCAGTGGCGTGGTTTCATCTAACTGATTAATCAAAAATTCAACCCGCAACCAGGTTCGCATTTTTTCATTCAGTGGGTGTTCAAACAGAACGGGTGTACTCATGGTATTAATCCTGTTTCGTTGCCGCCAGCCTGAGATAGCGCTGATGGAGTTCGGCAACCTGTGGCAGGGCGTCGTCGGGCTCGCCGCTGTTATCAATAATGTCATCGGCACAGGCGAGGCGTTGCTGGCGCGTGGCCTGTGCGGCAAGAATACGTTTCGCCTGTTCGACGGAAAGATGGTCACGCTGCTGAGTCCGCGCTAACTGCGTTGCCTCATCAACATCCACCACCAGTACCCGATCAGCCTGGTGCTGTAATTGATTTTCCACCAGTAATGGCACTACCCAGAGCACATAAGGTGAGGTGGCCTGGGCGATCAGCTGTCGCGTCCGGGCGTTTATCAGCGGATGAAGCAGTGCGTTTAACCAGCTTTTCTCTTCCGGCTTCTGGAAAATAATGTCGCGAAGCTGTTTACGATCAAGCATGCCCTGCTCCGTCACTATCGACGCGCCATAGCGCCCCTTTATAGCCTGCAAAGCGGGCGTGCCGGGTTCAACAACTTCACGGGCAATCAGGTCAGCATCAATAATGTCCACGTCAGACGCGGCGAATGCCTGGGCAATCGTACTCTTTCCACTGCCGATCCCCCCTGTAAGCGCGACGATATAGGGCATGTTTCTCACCTGACTTCTTTTACGACATGGGTTCAGGGTAATGATCTGACTAAAAAAGGCAAAAATGGGTGTCAGATCACACCGATAAATCACAACTAAATTTAACGGATTGTAGCGTAAATAAAGTGAAATTCGCAGTCTTGTCGCACAGCGAGAGGCGCGTATCATAACGCCACTGGAGCTGTGCTTACTTCGCGAACGACGATTCGTTGCCACTTACCAGGACACTATTTATGCGTATTGAAGAAGATCTGAAACTGGGCTTTAAAGATGTCTTAATCCGTCCCAAACGCTCCACGCTGCAAAGTCGCTCACAGGTTGAGCTGGAACGCAGCTTTACCTTCAGACATTCGGGCCTGAGCTGGAGCGGCGTACCCATCATCGCCGCCAATATGGATACCGTCGGCACATTTTCGATGGCCGAGGCGCTCGCCAGCTTCAATATCCTTACTGCAGTCCACAAACATTACAGCGTTGATGACTGGCGCGCGTTCATTCAGCGCGTGCCTGCGACATGCCTTAAACATGTTATGGTCTCCACCGGCACTTCAGAGTCCGATCTCAGTAAACTGGTCGCCATTATGGCGCTGTCAGACGATCTGCAGTTTATCTGCATCGACGTGGCCAACGGTTACTCACAACATTTTGTCGATTTTCTGCAACGCGCGCGTGAAACTTTCCCCTCTAAAACAATCTGTGCCGGTAATGTCGTCACGGGCGAAATGGTGGAAGAGTTGATTCTTTCCGGCGCGGATATTGTCAAAGTGGGCATTGGCCCGGGTTCGGTCTGCACAACCCGGGTAAAAACCGGTGTAGGTTATCCGCAGCTTTCTGCCGTTATCGAGTGTGCTGATGCGGCGCATGGTTTAAGCGGACAGATTGTCAGTGATGGCGGTTGTTCAGTGCCGGGGGATATCGCCAAAGCCTTTGGCGGCGGTGCTGACTTCGTGATGCTGGGTGGCATGCTGGCGGCACATGATGAGTGCGAAGGGCAGGTTGTTGAAGAGAATGGCGAAAAATCCATGCTCTTTTATGGCATGAGTTCCGAATCGGCGATGAAGCGTCACGTTGGTGGTGTTGCGCAGTACCGTGCGGCAGAAGGCAAAACGGTCAAGCTGCCCTTAAGAGGTCCGGTGGCTGAGACAGCACGCGATATCCTGGGTGGGCTGCGTTCCGCCTGCACTTACGTAGGGGCCGAGCGCCTGAAAGAGCTGACCAAACGCACGACCTTTATTCGGGTTAACGAGCAGGAGAACCGGGTATTTAACCGATAGCCATCCGGGGCGCAGCGTGCGCCCCTAATGCATCGCATCACCCAGCCCGAAGACCGGCAGATACATGGCAATCACCAGTGTGCCAACAATGCCGCCAATCACCATCATCATCATCGGTTCCAGCGAAGCCGCCAGTGTGTCAGCGCGCTCTCGCGTTTCGGCCTCATGCCATTCAGCCAGACGTGCCAGCATCAAATCCAGGGCGCCCGCCTCCTCACCGACGCGAATCAGCTGACCACATAATGGCGTGAACAACGGATGCTGCATCAGCGCCTGATGCAGAGGACTTCCCTCAGCAATATGTTGCTGCAGTCCGGCTATCGCGTCCCGCCAGAGCAATGAGGAGAGTGTTACCTTAACGGCGGATAGCCCCTGTAACAGCGTTAACCCGGCGCTCTGTGTGAGATGCAGAATGGTATAGATCTGCGTCAGTTGTGTGCCGCGCCACAATCCGGAAAGCAGCGGGATGCGCAGGAAAAATGCCTGCTCACGGCGTTGCCAGCCCTCAGATCGTCGTCGCAGCTGATGCCATCCAGTCAGCATCAGCGAAACACCCAGGGCCAGCACACCTCCCCATTCCTGAAGCGCGGCAGATAACTGCATTACCGCTGCGGTAAAGGCGGGCAGGGGCGCATCAAAGGCGTCATAAACCGCAACGAACTCCGGCAGCACGAAGAGCAGCATGCCGCAGGTGACAGCCATCGCCACCAGCAGAATAAAAAGAGGATAGCGCAGCGCTTTACCCACCTGATGCCATAACTGCTGCTGGCGGATCTGCTGCTGAGCCAGTTCGCTGCAACAGACATCCAGCTGACCGGTGAGTTCACCTACCTCCATCAGGGACGGATAGAGTGCCGGAAAGATCTGCGGCCATTCACGCAAAGCCTGTGAAAAAGGCGCACCGCTGAGTACCCGATGATGCAGAGCTAGCATCAGGGCCCGCCAGCCAGCATGCGGCTGCCCCTCCGCCAGCAAAACCAGACTCTCTGCCAGCGGCAGGCCCGCTTTGAGCAAGGTGGCCAGCTGGCGAATGAGATCGGTTTTGTGCTGCCACTTCCAGTCCCTCGGACGCCAGACTTTTTCACGCTTCCAGCTCACCGGCAAAAGATCACGCTGCGCCAGCATCAGCAGCAGATTGTCACTATCGATAGCCAGTAGCTGACCGCTGAGTAACTGACCCTGACTGTCGACCGCCTGCCAGCTGAATAAAGAGGCATTAGCCATCGTCCAGCCCAATCACCCGTTGCATCTCCTCCAGGGAGGTATCGCCCCGACTTACCGCTTCTAAACCGGAAACCAGCAGGGTGCGCAATCCCTGCTGTTTCGCCAGATTCAGCAGATTCTCCAGCGGCATCTCGGCGGCGATCGCATTTTGCAGTCTGGCATTAATGGGCAGTAGTTCAAACAGCGCCAGCCGGCCAAAATAGCCGGAAAAGCAGTGGTCGCAGCCTGGGGCACGCCAGGTTTGCAGGGTGCCAGGCCAGAGTTCCGGAGGATAGTGTGCCACTGCCTGAGCAGGCTGACGGCAGTGAGGGCAGAGGCGCCTGACCAGACGCTGAGCAACGATCAATTTCAGTGCTGACCCAAGCAGATAACCGGGAATTCCCATCTGTCGAAGCCGGGTCAGCGTCTCGGCGGTGGAGTTAGTGTGCAGCGTGGAAAGGACCAGATGTCCGGTTTGTGCTGCTTTAACCGCAATCTCTGCCGTTTCGGCATCGCGAATTTCGCCCACCATGATGACGTCGGGATCCTGTCTCAGCAGCGCCCGCAGCACGCGGTTAAAATCGAGCCCGTTTTTAGCATGGATCTGCGTCTGATTGATGCCCGGCAGTGGGATCTCAATCGGATCCTCAACGCTGCAGAGATTTTTTTCAGGTTTATTCAGCGCGCTAAGTCCGCTGTAGAGCGTGAATGTCTTGCCGCTGCCGGTGGGGCCCGTCACCAGAATCAATCCCTGCGGCTGGGCCAGCGCAGCGCAGAACAGACGTAGCTGCGCAGTGGGTAAACCGAGCTTATCCAGTGACAGCGCCGCGCTTTCACTCTGCAATAGCCTGACTACGGCTTTCTCCCCGCCGTAGATGGGCAACGTGGCCAGACGAAACGAGGCGGGTTTACCGGCGATCTCCATGCTGAACTGACCATCCTGTGGTAACCGTCGTTCGGCGATATCCAGCCCGCCGAGAATCTTCAGTCGTGCCAGCAGCGATGCAGGTTGAGTGGCAGGTAATGAAGAGAGCGGATGCAGTACGCCATCAATGCGCAGTCGCACGCGTAAACCCTCGCGGCAGGGTTCGATATGCACATCGGAGGCGCGGCGTTCGAGCGCCTGACGCAGGATCAGCTGTGTTGCCTCAATCGCTGACTCTGCGGGCGCCTCTTCACGCGCCACCAGCGGTGTGTCGGCATGCCGAAGCTGGTCGAGCCGGGCCTGCGGCCAGCATTCGATCTCAATCTTACACTGGCTGGCAAAATGAAGCGCTTCAGACAGTCCGGGCGGCACGCTTTCTGCGACGGCCACACGCAGCTGACTGGCATCATGGTGTAACACCAGGGCGCGATAGCGCTGACATAAAGCCGCGATCGCTTCATCAGGCTTGTTCATCGCTGGCCCCTTTATCCGCAAAGCGGAACTGATCCTGACAATTGTCGCGCAGGCTATTGTTGCTACTGGTGCAACTGCGTTGCCATCTGATGCCGCCATCCGTGCTGTCCCAGACCGGCAGCATTTCAACGCTCAGGCCATTGAGACTTTCCTGGCCAGTCAATGCAATCACACCGTTGGTCACGCTCAGTGCCGAGACGTAGCGCGATCCTCTGGCTGCCGGAATGCCCGCTTCTCCTGCATGACACTGGGTTGGGCCACCACGCTCCATGGCGCAGAGCTCTACCGCAGTTTTAAACGGCACCATTGTTTGCAACATGTCGGTGAGGGCAGCGCGCTGCAGATAATTTTGATAAGCGGGCAGGCCGATGGCACTTAAGATCGCCACAATACCGACCACAATCATCAATTCAACCAGCGTAAATCCACGTTGATGATTCATCACATCGTCTCCTGATTAAGAAGGCGACAGGTTAAAAATCAGTAGCAGTAAAAGACAGTCAGAGAGGGGAAAACTGGAAAGTGTGGTGTGAACAGATTTCAGGATTGCAGCGCAGTCGAAACTGCGCCGGAAGCGGGGTCGCAAAATCGCCGGGCCGGGTTACGGTAGCGCAGGCTACTTTTGTTTGAAACGCATCGAGAGATCCAGCGCCCGCACATGCTTGGTCAGTGCGCCAACAGAGACATAGTCCACGCCGGTCAGAGCGATCTGTGGCAGGGTTGTTTCGGTAACGTTACCGGAGACTTCCAGCAGCGTCCGACCCTGGTTGATGTCGACGGCGGTACGCATTTCTTCCAGGCTGAAGTTATCCAGCATCACAATATCGGCTTCGGCTTCCAGCGCCTGACGCAACTCTTCCAGTGATTCCACTTCAACTTCAACCGGCACATCGGGTTGCAGCCATTGCGCTCTTTCCACTGCCTGCGCAATTGAGCCGCTGGCAATAATATGGTTCTCTTTAATCAGGTAGGCATCTGAGAGGCCCAGGCGATGATTGCTGCCACCGCCACAGAGCACGGCATATTTAAGCGCGGTCCGCAATCCGGGCAGGGTTTTACGCGTGTCCAGCAGCTGTGTCTGGCTTCCCGCCAGCAGTGCGACATAGCGGCTGACTTCGGTGGCAACGCCCGAGAGTGTTTGCACAAAATTAAGCGCGGTACGCTCCGCAGTCAGCAGCAGTCGGGCAGGACCCTCGATTTCAAACAGCAGCTGGTCTGCCTCGATCTGATCACCATCTTCGACATGCCAGCTCAGTGTCGCGTGCGAGCCGAGTTGAATGAAGACTTCTTCCACCCAGCGTTTACCACAGAAAACACCCGCTTCACGGGTAATGACCTGCGCATGAGCCTGGATATCGGCAGGTAACAACTGGGCAGTAATATCCCGGTCAGCGTCGATCTCTCCACCAAGATCCTCTTTTAACGCCAGTGCAACCGCATCCGGGATGTCACTTTCAATGCGTTTGATGAGTGCCTGACGGCGGCTGTCAGGATCATAACCACGAGATGACATAGGTGTTTTACTCCAGAACGAGAAATGACAGAGGGTGACACAATAGCCTGAACCGCCATCAGGTTCCAGCAACGAATCGTATTTTGTTTAGTATCCTTAACACGCAGCGTTGTCATATGACCCAACCGGCACACTAAGAGGCAAGAATCCTTTATTATTCATGCTATTCTCAGCCAGCTGAAACAAGGAAAATGGGTATGAAAATCGAACAGGGCTGGCTGACCGGAGCGCGTCACGTGCCGTCAACGCATTGCAATGAACGGCCAGACAATGAAGCGCCTTCACTGCTGGTGATTCACAATATCAGCCTGCCACCCGGTGAATTTGGCGGGCCGTGGATCGACAAGCTGTTCACCGGCACACTTCCGCCGGATGCTCATCCCTATTTTGCGGATATCGCCGCGCTGAAAGTCGCGGCACACTGCCTGATTCGTCGTGACGGGGAGATCGTGCAGTATGTCCCTTTTCATAAACGTGCCTGGCATGCAGGCATTTCGCAGTTTGAAGGACGTGAAAACTGCAACGACTTTTCTATAGGGATTGAGCTGGAAGGAACAGACAGTGAGCCCTATAGCGAAGCGCAATATCGGGCCCTGCAGCAGGTAACCCTGTTGCTGCTGCAGCATTACCCGTTAACGCCTTCACGTATCACGGGGCACAGTGACATCGCGCCGGTACGAAAGACCGATCCCGGACCTGCTTTTGACTGGGACTACTACAAACAGCTGTTAACGCAGCAAAAATCCTGATTTTTGCGGAGTCAGTATGACGTTGTTTACCTTGTTGTTGGTTTTAGGCTGGGAGCGCCTGTTTAAACTGGGCGAGCACTGGCAGCTCGAACACCGGCTGGAGCCGATTTTTCGGCATCGCCGACATTTCTCCATGATGCGTACTCTGCTAATGACTGTGCTGGCGATGGCGCTGACTGCGCTGGTCATCTGGGCGCTGAAAGGGCTGCTGTTTGGTATACTGCAATTACTGTTCTGGATCGTCGCCGGCTTGCTCTGCATCGGTGCCGGTTCGGTGCGTCAGCACTACCATAGCTATCTGAAAGCAGCCAGTCATGACGACGACGCGGCGCATCAGGCGATGGCGGCTGAGTTGACGCTGATTCATGGCGTGCCGGTAGAATGCAGCGAACGCGAGTTCCTGCGTGAACTGCAGAATGCACTGATCTGGATAAACTTCCGCTTCTACCTTGCGCCGATGTTCTGGCTGGTGGTGGGAGGGCCGTGGGGTCCGGTGCTGCTGGTGGGTTATGCGTTTCTGCGAGCCTGGCAAGGCTGGCTGGCAAAACATGGTACACCGATGGCGCGTTCGCAGTCTGGCGTGGATGCGATTCTGCATCTTCTCGACTGGATCCCGGTGCGGCTGGCGGGGGTGGCTTACGCGCTGCTCGGCCACGGCGAAAAAGCGCTGCCTGCGTGGTTTGCTTCGCTGACTGATCGTCACCGTTCTCAGTATCAGGTGCTGACGACGCTGGCGCAGTTCTCCCTGTCACGCGATCCGCACACCGATAAAGTAGAAACGCCACGGGTTGCCGTGGCGTTAGCGAAACGCACTTCACTGGTGCTGGTGGTTGCCGTTGCGTTGCTGACGATTTACGGCACGCTGGTGTAATCGGCAGGTGGCACGCCAAAATCGGGCGTGCCATCTTCCCGCCAGCTGAAATATTTCAGTCGGGTGTGGCGGTTCGGATCCCACAACGGATCGCCCTCAATTTCAGTGTAGTTACGCGCGTGATAAACCAGCACGTCGCGTCCCGCCTCATCCTGGGTAAAACTGTTGTGGCCTGGCCCATACTGATGGTTGTCCCAGCTGGATACAAAGACCGGGCGTGCCGATTTTTGCCAGGCGGTGACATCAAGCGGATCGGCATCAGCGGCAATCGACAGTATCCCCAGACAGTAATTTTCATCGGTAGCGCTGGCGGAGTAGGTCACGAACAGCCGATCGCTGTGACGAATCACCGCCGGACCTTCGTTCACGCTAAACCCTGCGCACTCCCACTCATATTCTGGCCGACTCAGCATCACCGGTGTACCTTTCAGCGTCCAGGGATTCAGCAGCTCAGCCAGGTAGAGATTAGAGTTGCCGGGAATCACGGGATCTTTTTGCGCCCAGAGATACCAGTTTTTGCCCTGATGTACGAAGTGCGTGGCATCCAGAGAGAAGCTGTCGAGCTGGCTGAAAACCCGGCGGCAGGGCTGCCATTCGCCCTGCAATGGATCTGCCGCCTCACACACCAGCGCATACATCCGGTGCTGAAACAGTCCCTCTTTGATCTCCCGCGTCGGCGCTGCTGCGAAATAGATAACCCACTGGCCGTCAATGTAGTGCAATTCGGGTGCCCAGATTAACTCGCTACAGGGGCCGCTATCAGGCTTGCGCCAGACCACGACCGGCTCGGCGCTGCGCAGGCCAGCCAGCGTTGTGGCGCGTCGGATCTCCAGCCGGTCATACTCCGGTACTGATGCCACAAAGTAGTAGTGCTGTTCATGGCGAAGGATAAAGGGGTCGGCGCGCTGCTCAATAAAAGGATTCGGCAGGATTGCAGTCATTTAACATCTCCGGTTGGCGTAGCAGCACCGTCGCGCAGGCGAACAGCGTGTAACTCGTGGAAGTTTTCGCGGCGCAGCGCGAGATCCTGCTGGATGGTAATCATCATTTTGCGGTCGACCTTCATCAGCCGCACCACGCCGGCGGTAATCAGATAGCCGACGCCTGGAATGATGGTGAAGAGCAGCATGATGCCGTTAATCGCTTCAGGGGACTGCTGTTTAGCACCCGCATTGTAGCCATAGATCGACAGCAGAAAGCCGACCATTGCACCGGCCACTGCCAGTCCCACCTTGAGGAAGAACAGGTTGCCGGAGAAGCTGATGCCGGTGATGCGCTTGCCGGTTTTCCACTCGCCGTAGTCATCCACATCCGCCATCAGCGACCAGTGCAGCGGAGAAGGGATCTGATGCAGGATATTCAGCACAAAGTAAGCCACTACGACCATCACCGTGGCGTGAGGATCGATCCAGTAAAAGCCGCAGGAGAAGAGCGCCAATGCGATATTAGTCCAGAAGAAGACTTTGAGTTTGCACCAGCGATCGGTGAGCAGTTTCGCCAGCGTGCTGCCGAACATCATGCCAATCACGCCCAGGCTGATAAACAGCGTGGCGAAGTGCGTGGACTGACCCATGACCCAGGTGACGTAATACATGGTGGCTGCCATGCGGATGAAGCCAGGACAGACGTTACAGAAGGTCAGCAGCAGAATGCGCACCCACTGGTCATTCTTCCAGACGTCACGCAGATCTTTTTTCAGGTCATCATTGCTCGGTACAGCAGGGCGGATACGTTCACGAACTGTGGCAAAGCAGAACAGAAACATCGCCAGACCAATCGTGGCCAGCACCGCCATCGCCATCTGGTAGCCGCGCGCTTTATCTTCCCCACCAAACCACTCCGCCATCGGCAGCAGCGACAGAGAAAGTATCAGCGTGGCGATACCGACCATGACAAAACGGTAGGACTGGCAGGAGACGCGTTCACCAGGGTCGTTGGTAATCACGCCACCCAGCGAGCAATAAGGAATATTAATCGCGGTATACGTCAGTGACATCAGGAAGTAGGTGACGAACGCCCAGATGACCTTGTTGTGATAGGTCCAGTCTGGTGTGGTGAACATCAGAACGCTGAAGACCACATAGGGAACGGAAACCCACAGCAGCCAGGGACGAAAACGGCCCCAGCGACTCTGGGTGCGATCGGCGATGGCGCCCATAATCGGATCGGTAACCGCATCCAGCACCCTGACCGAAAGCAGCAGGGTTCCCACCAGCGCCGGAGCAAGGCCGAAAACATCGGTATAGAAGTAGTTCAGGAACAGCATGATGGCACCGCCAATCATGTTGCATCCGGCATCACCCATGCCATATCCCAGTTTTTCCCGAAACGGGAGAGCTGTACCTTTCATGGTTTATTCCTGCGCATCCAGTGTGAACAGGAAGTATTGTCAGGAAATCAGTGAGATGAACGGGAGAAATTCGTCATGAAGATGGACAAAACAGGTGCGGGAAGAGAAGTGTGAGCTGGATCGGGCATCAGAGGTACGTGCTGCAACCTCCCTGAGAGGTCGCAGCACGTAGTAGAGCATCAGGCTTTCTGCGTCTGGTTTTTAATAAAGTAACCAATACCCAGAATGACCAGCCAGACCGGGATCAGCCAGACGGAGATCGCCATGCCCGGCGTGGTCGCCATCAGTACCAGAATCCCTGCCAGGAAGATCAGGCAAATCCAGTTACCTGCCGGATAGAGCAGCGCTTTAAAGCGGGTTGTGACGCCCTGCTGATCTTTCTTACGACGGAACTTGAGGTGCGCCAGGCTGATCATCGCCCAGTTGATGACCAGTGCAGAGACCACCAGCGACATCAGCAGGCCAAACGCTTCGCCCGGCATCAGGTAGTTGATCAGCACACACAGCGCAGTAGCCACAGCAGAGACCAGAATCGTTAACACCGGTACACCGCGACGATCGACTTTCAGCAGTGCTTTCGGCGCATTGCCCTGCTGTGCCAGACCAAACAGCATGCGGCTGTTACAGTAAACGCAGCTGTTATAGACCGACAGGGCAGCCGTCAGGATCACCACGTTAAGCGCATTCGCCACCATGGCATCGCCCAGTTCGTGGAAGATAAAGACGAACGGGCTGACTTCTGAGGTGACGCGGGTCCACGGCATCAGTGACAGCAGGACCGCCAGCGAACCAATGTAGAAAATCAGGATACGCCACAGCACCTGGTTGGTCGCTTTTGGAATGCTCACTTCCGGGTTATCCGCTTCAGCTGCGGTGATACCCACCAGCTCCAGACCCCCGAATGAGAACATGATAATCGCCATGACGGTGACCAGGCCGCCAATGCCATGCGGGAAGAAGCCGCCCTGTTCCCACAGGTTGCGTACTGTCGCCTGCGGACCGGCATGACCACTGAACAGCAGCCAGCCGCCGAACAGGATCATGCCAATGACCGCAACCACTTTAATGATGGCGAACCAGAACTCCATCTCACCAAACACTTTCACGTTGGTCAGGTTGATAGCATTGATCATCACGAAGAAGAGGGCAGCCGACGCCCAGGTCGGAAAGTCAGGCCACCAGAACTGGACATATTTGCCGACGGCTGTGAGTTCTGCCATGGCAACCAGCACATAGAGCACCCAGTAGTTCCAGCCCGAAGCAAAACCCGCAAAGTTGCCCCAGTATTTATAGGCAAAGTGGCTGAAGCTGCCAGCAACCGGCTCTTCCACGACCATCTCACCTAACTGGCGCATGATTAAAAAGGCAATAAAACCGGCAATCGCATAGCCCAGAATAACGGCCGGTCCGGCGGATTCAATGACCGATGCACTGCCCAGAAACAGGCCGGTTCCCACTGCACCACCCAGCGCGATGAGCTGAATATGGCGGTTCTTAAGACCACGTTTCAGCGCTTCGCCTTGCTGCTGTTCCATACAAACCTCGTGATGTTTTTATTCTTCGTTCGCAGCGCAATCCGCTGTAATGAAGGAGTTACAATAACGTATTGATTATTTTACGGTATCTGGCGTGCTGAATGCGGCCATTTGCTACCCTGGCGACAAGAATAGTGATAAGCGATTCGCTTTGCACCTGCTTTCGCCTTTCGTGCTGAGACTTGACTGAAAAAACGCCGTCCTGGTCACGTCTGCCTGTCGAAACTTCTGCCATGAAATTCGGGTAATGACGAATAGCTTTCACTTATGGCTGCCGCACTCATCAGGCGCTAAGCAGGTGTAAGGTTTGGTAAAAGTGCAATTGTTTAACATTTGCCGTAGCGGATTTTTTCATTTTTTTAACCGCGAGTTAGCGCCAGGACAGGCTTTAAGGCGAGGTGAATGTCGCAGACACCATATAGACACAAGGTGAATACTTTGTTACTTTACCGGCACCTCATTGCAATTGGTATTACCAATTTACTCCGGACGCCTGGCTTAATAAGAAGGGATGATGGCTTACAGTAAGATTCGCCAACCTAAGCTCTCCGATGCTATCGAGCAACAGCTCGAATCCCTGATTATGGAAGGCACGTTGCGTCCGGGAGAGAAGCTGTTGCCTGAGCGCGAACTCGCCAAACAATTCGATGTCTCACGTCCGTCTCTCCGCGAAGCGATCCAGCGCTTAGAAGCGAAAGGATTATTGCTGCGCCGACAGGGTGGCGGAACGTTCGTGCAGGAGAATCTCTGGCAAAGCTTAAGCGATCCACTCGTTGAGCTGCTTGCCGGCCATCCGGAATCCCAGTTTGATCTGCTGGAAACGCGCCATGCCTTAGAGGGCATTGCCGCCTATTACGCGGCACTGCGCGGCACAGAGGAAGACCTGCGGCGCATTCGCGACTGCCATCTGAATATCCAGCAGGCGCAGGACAGCGGCGATTTAGACGCCGAAGCGGACGCAGTGATGCAGTATCAGATCGCTGTCACAGAAGCAGCCCATAATGTCGTGCTTTTACATTTGCTACGCTCAATGGGCCCTATGCTGGAACAAAACGTTCGTCAGAATTTCGAATTGCTCTACTCGCGCCGGGAAATGCTGGCAAAAGTGAGCGGTCACCGCGCCAGAATCTTTGAGGCGATTGTGGCCCGTGAGCCAGAAAAAGCGCGCGAGGCTTCACACCGTCACCTGGCGTTCATAGAGGAAATCTTGCTGGACAGAAGTCGGGAGCAGAGCCGTCGAGAACGCTCCCTGCGTCGTTTACAGCAACGTAAGGAATGACGTGCGACAAAGATCGTACTGATATCAGACGAGCCTGCCTGCATCTGCTTTAACAGGCTCCCGATTATTCAACGTATTAGACACAGATAAGGAACACACCCATGTCAGAACGTTTACACAATGACGTGGATCCGATTGAAACTCGTGACTGGCTACAGGCGATCGAATCGGTCATCCGTGAAGAAGGTGTTGAACGTGCACAGTATCTGATTGATCAGGTACTGGGTGCAGCCCGCAAAGGCGGCGTAAACGTGGCTGCAGGATCTTCTGCAATCAGCAACTACATCAACTCTATTGCCGTTGAAGATGAACCCGATTATCCGGGCAACACCTCTCTTGAACGTCGTATCCGTTCCGCAATCCGCTGGAACGCCATCATGTCGGTGCTGCGCGCATCGAAGAAAGATCTGGAACTGGGTGGCCACATGTCCTCCTTCCAGTCTTCTGCGACGATTTATGAAGTGTGCTTTAACCACTTCTTCCGCGCGCGCAGTGAGAAGGATGGCGGCGATCTGGTCTATTTCCAGGGCCACATCTCTCCGGGTATCTATGCGCGTGCGTTCCTTGAAGGCCGCCTGACCGAAGAGCAGATGAACAACTTCCGTCAGGAAGTTGACGGTAAAGGCCTCTCTTCTTATCCGCATCCGAAATTGATGCCGGAATTCTGGCAGTTCCCGACCGTATCAATGGGCCTGGGTCCATTGTCAGCGATCTATCAGGCGAAGTTCCTGAAATATCTGGAACACCGTGGCCTGAAAGATACCTCTGCGCAGACCGTCTACGCCTTCCTGGGTGACGGCGAGATGGATGAACCAGAATCTAAAGGTGCGATCACCATCGCCACCCGTGAAAAACTGGATAACCTGGTCTTCATCATCAACTGCAACCTGCAGCGTCTGGATGGCCCGGTAACCGGTAATGGCAAAATCATCAACGAGCTGGAAGGCATCTTTGCCGGTGCTGGCTGGGAAGTGATCAAGGTCATCTGGGGCGGTCGCTGGGATGAGCTGCTGCGCAAAGATACCAGCGGCAAGCTGATTCAGCTGATGAACGAAACGGTCGACGGTGACTACCAGACCTTTAAATCCCGCGATGGTGCCTATGTGCGTGAGCACTTCTTTGGCAAATATCCGGAAACCGCCGCGCTGGTTAAAGATATGTCCGATGATGAAATCTGGGCATTGAACCGTGGCGGCCACGATCCGAAGAAAATCTACGCGGCGCTGAAAAAAGCGCAGGACACCAAAGGCAAGCCAGTATTGATCCTGGCGCATACCATCAAAGGTTATGGTATGGGCGACACCGCGGAAGGCAAAAACATTGCTCACCAGGTGAAGAAGATGAACATGGATGGCGTGCGCTATATCCGTGATCGCTTCAACGTGCCGGTTGCTGATGACAAAATCGAATCACTGCCGTACGTGACCTTCGAAAAAGGCTCAGAAGAACATGCTTATCTGCATGGTCAGCGCGAGAAGTTAGGCGGCTACCTGCCAACGCGTCAGCCGAAGTTCACTGAAAAGCTGGAAATGCCAGCACTCGAAGAGTTCAGTGCGCTGCTGGAAGAGCAGAACAAAGAGATCTCGACCACCATCGCCTTTGTGCGTGCCCTGAATGTGATGCTGAAGAACAAGTCGATCAAAGATCGTCTGGTTCCAATCCTCGCCGATGAAGCGCGTACCTTTGGTATGGAAGGTCTGTTCCGTCAGATCGGTATCTACAGCCCGAACGGTCAGCAGTACACCCCGCAGGACCGCGAGCAGGTTGCATACTATAAAGAAGACGAGAAAGGCCAGATTCTGCAGGAAGGGATCAACGAGCTGGGCGCAGGTTCTTCCTGGCTGGCTGCGGCGACCTCTTACAGCACCAACAACCTGCCGATGATCCCGTTCTACATCTATTACTCGATGTTCGGCTTCCAGCGTATCGGCGATCTGATGTGGCTGGCGGGCGACCAACAGGCGCGCGGCTTCCTGGTCGGCGGCACCTCGGGTCGTACTACCCTGAACGGCGAAGGTCTGCAGCATGAAGATGGTCACAGCCACATTCAGTCTCTGACTATCCCGAACTGTATCTCTTACGATCCTTCATACGCTTATGAAGTGGCTGTCATCATGCATGACGGTCTGGTGCGTATGTATGGCGAAGCGCAGGAGAACGTGTACTACTACATCACCACGCTGAACGAAAACTACCATATGCCAGCCATGCCGAAGGGCGCGGAAGAGGGTATCCGTAAGGGTATCTACAAGCTGGAAACGGTAGAGGGCAGCAAAGGTAAAGTACAGCTGCTGGGCTCAGGTTCTATCCTGCGTCACGTTCGTGAAGCCGCCCAGATTCTGGCGAAAGATTACGGTATCGGCTCTGATGTCTACAGCGTCACCTCGTTCACCGAACTGGCTCGTGATGGCCAGGATTGTGAGCGCTGGAACATGCTGCATCCGACTGAAGAAGCGCGCGTACCTTACATCGCTCAGGTGATGAATGACGCACCTGCTGTTGCTTCAACCGACTACATGAAACTGTTCGCTGAGCAGGTTCGTAGCTATGTCCCAGCCAGCGATTATCGCGTACTGGGTACCGATGGCTTTGGTCGCTCTGACAGCCGTGAGAATCTGCGTCATCACTTTGAAGTTGATGCATCTTATGTGGTGGTTGCCGCGCTGGGTGAGCTGGCTAAACGCGGCGAGATCGAGAAGAAAGTGGTGGCTGACGCTATCACCAAATTCAATATCGATGCCGATAAAGTTAACCCGCGTCTGGCTTAAGAGGTAATAGAGTAATGGCTATCGAAATTAAGGTACCGGATATCGGGTCTGACGAAGTTGAAGTCACCGAGATTCTGGTGAAAGTTGGCGACAAGGTGGAAGCCGAGCAGTCGCTGATCACCGTGGAAGGCGACAAAGCCTCAATGGAAGTGCCGTCGCCACAGGCTGGCGTAGTCAAAGAGATTAAAATCTCTACCGGTGACAAAGTTGAGACCGGTTCGCTGATTATGGTGTTTGATGCTGAAGGCGCTGCGAAAGCAGCTCCTGCCGCCGCCGAAGAGAAGAAAGCGGACGCGGCGCCTGCGCCAGCCGCTGCTGCGGCCACTGCCAGCAAAGAAGTGGCTGTGCCGGATATCGGTGGTGATGAAGTTGAAGTCACTGAGATTCTGGTTAAGGTTGGCGACAAAGTCGAAGCCGAGCAGTCACTGATTGTTGTCGAAGGTGACAAAGCGTCAATGGAAGTTCCGGCTCCGTTCGCGGGTGTGGTCAAAGCGATCACCATTGCGACCGGCGACAAAGTCAGCACCGGTTCAGCCATCATGGTCTTTGAAGCAGAAGGTGCAGCACCGGCCTCTGATGCGAAGCCAGAAGTGAAAGAAGAAGCGGCATCGGCACCTGCAGCGGCTGCGGGCGCAAAAGACGTTAACGTTCCGGATATCGGGGGAGACGAAGTTGAAGTCACCGAGATCCTCGTTAAGGTTGGCGATAAGGTGGAAGCTGAGCAGTCACTGATCGTGGTTGAAGGCGACAAAGCCTCTATGGAAGTGCCGGCACCGTTTGCGGGTATCGTCAAAGAGCTGAAAGTCGCGACGGGCGATAAAGTCAGCACCGGCTCACTGATCATGGTGTTCGAAGTCGAAGGTGCTGCTCCGGCTGCCCCTGCGGCTGCGAAACAGGAAGCCGCACCGGCGCCTGCTGCCAAATCTGAAGCGAAAGCCGCAGCAGCACCTGCCGCCGCTAAAGCAGAAAGCAAAGGTGAGTTCGCAGAGAACGACGCTTACGTTCACGCTACCCCGGTGATTCGTCGCCTGGCGCGCGAGTTCGGTGTTAACCTGGCGAAAGTCAAAGGCACCGGCCGTAAAGGTCGCATTCTGAAAGAAGACGTGCAGACTTACGTGAAAGAGGCCGTGAAACGCGCTGAAGCAGCACCTGCTGCGGCCAGCGGCGGCGGTCTGCCTGGCATGCTGCCATGGCCGAAAGTTGATTTCAGTAAGTTTGGCGAAATCGAAGAAGTCGAACTGGGCCGTATCCAGAAAATTTCTGGCGCGAACCTGAGCCGTAACTGGGTGATGATCCCGCACGTTACGCATTTCGACAAAACTGATATCACCGACCTGGAAGCTTTCCGTAAGCAGCAGAATGCTGAAGCAGAGAAGCGTAAGCTGGATGTGAAATACACCCCAGTGGTGTTCATCATGAAAGCGGTCGCTGCGGCGCTTGAGCAGATGCCACGCTTCAACAGTTCGCTGTCTGAAGATGCGCAGAAACTGACGCTGAAGAAATATATCAATATCGGTGTGGCGGTTGATACGCCAAATGGCCTGGTTGTTCCGGTCTTTAAAGACGTGAATAAGAAAGGCATTACCGAGCTGTCCCGTGAACTGATGGCGATTTCGAAGAAAGCGCGTGACGGTAAGCTGACAGCGGGCGACATGCAGGGCGGATGCTTCACCATCTCCAGCCTGGGCGGCCTGGGCACTACCCACTTCGCGCCGATCGTTAACGCGCCGGAAGTGGCTATCCTGGGTGTCTCTAAATCGGCGATGGAACCGGTGTGGAACGGTAAAGAGTTTACTCCGCGTCTGATGATGCCGATTTCTCTCTCCTTCGACCACCGCGTGATCGACGGTGCTGATGGTGCGCGATTCATCACCATTATCGGCAATATGCTGTCTGATATTCGTCGTTTAGTTATGTAAATGTTAAGAAGGCCGGCGAATGCCGGCCTTCCTTTAACGATTCGTCGCGCCGCTGTTGGCAGTTTGTTAACAATTCTGTAAACTCTTGCGGTGAAAGTCCCGGTGGAACAAGGGCATTATAAGAACGTCTGACCCGCCGGATATCAATTAAGAGGTCATGATGAGTACAGAGATGAAAACCCAGGTCGTGGTACTTGGGGCAGGTCCTGCAGGTTACTCTGCAGCCTTCCGTTGTGCGGATTTAGGTCTGGAAACCGTACTGGTAGAGCGTTACAGCACCCTCGGTGGTGTTTGTCTGAACGTCGGTTGTATCCCATCTAAAGCGCTGCTGCACGTTGCTAAAGTGATTGAAGAGGCGAAAGCCCTTGAAGAGCATGGCATTGTGTTTGGCCAGCCATCTACTGATATCAACAAGATTCGCAGCTGGAAAGAGAAGGTTATCAACCAGTTGACTGGCGGCCTGTCAGGTATGGCAAAAGGTCGTAAAGTCACCGTGGTTAATGGCCTGGGCAAATTCACCGGTGCTAACACCCTGGTGGTTGAAGGAGAAGGCGGCGCGACCACCATCAACTTCGATAATGCCATCATCGCTGCGGGTTCACGCCCAATCGAACTGCCATTCATTCCACATGAAGATCCACGCGTCTGGGACTCTACCGATGCGCTGGAACTGAAAGAAGTGCCGAAGCGTCTGCTGGTTATGGGCGGCGGCATCATCGGTCTGGAAATGGCGACGGTTTATCATGCGCTGGGTTCAGAGATCGATGTGGTTGAGATGTTCGACCAGGTTATCCCGGCTGCGGATAAAGACGTGGTGAAAGTCTTTACCAGGAAAATCAGCAAGAAATTTAACCTGATGCTGGAAACCAAAGTGACCGCCGTTGAAGCGAAAGACGATGGCATTTACGTTTCCATGGAAGGTAAAAAAGCACCAGGTGAAGCGCAGCGTTATGACGCGGTGCTGGTAGCTATCGGTCGTGTGCCGAACGGTAAAGGTCTGGATGCTGGTAAAGCGGGCGTGGAAGTGGACGATCGCGGTTTCATCCGCGTCGACAAGCAGATGCGTACCAACGTGCCACACATCTATGCTATCGGCGACATCGTCGGTCAGCCAATGCTGGCGCATAAAGGTGTGCATGAAGGCCACGTTGCCGCCGAAGTGATCTCCGGTCTGAAGCACTACTTCGATCCGAAAGTGATCCCTTCAATTGCCTATACTGAGCCAGAAGTTGCCTGGGTCGGTCTGACCGAGAAAGAAGCGAAAGAGAAAGGCATCAGCTACGAGACCTCCACCTTCCCGTGGGCTGCTTCAGGCCGTGCTATCGCTTCTGATTGTGCAGACGGTATGACCAAACTGATTTTCGACAAAGAGACGCACCGTATTATTGGTGGCGCGATTGTCGGCACTAACGGCGGTGAGCTGTTAGGCGAAATCGGTCTGGCGATTGAGATGGGTTGTGATGCGGAAGATATCGCGCTGACCATCCATGCTCACCCGACCCTGCATGAGTCAGTGGGTCTGGCTGCAGAGATCTTCGAAGGTAGCATCACCGATCTGCCTAACGCGAAAGCGAAGAAGAAATAAGTTTCTGCCGCAACTATTGAGAAAGCTCCCGTAATGGGGGCTTTTTTTTGGCCTGGATTCTGGTGGTGGGATTAGGTGTGATGTTGGGTAAAATCAGAGCGTTAAATTTGGTGGAATTTTTGAGTGCGAATAAGTATTTAGTAATCAGGCAAATAAATTTAGAGTGCTCCACGCGTTAGCAGGGGATAAACCGCCTGTAAATCATGGTTATCCCACGTGACACGTTTTATTGCAGCGGCAGATCTGCTGAATGAACGTGTACTGTCAATTTATGCGTCTCAGGGCCTGCCAATTCTAAGAATACTGACCGAAGGAGGCATAGAGTACTGTGGCAAAGTGGAGCAGCATGATTATCAACTTTGTCTGGCAATAAATGATATAGACCATACGAAGACCAAAGCGATGTCACCATAGACGAACGGCAACTGCGATGCGGTTCCACATCACGATATTGCAGGAATTATATCAGGTGACGTTCCACAAAAAGCTGTATGGTGAACCCGACACATTAAAATCTGATCTTAATGACTGGCTGGCTCACTTAATAATTAGCGAACTCATCAGGGGAAAATGTGCCCTGGCCGGACGCTTATGGAAATATTACTTGATGGAAAACGCCTCTGGGCTGAGAAGAATTCAATCCAAATATACTCTGATAGATACCTGTATAAATAACGGGTAACTTTCAGATGAGGCCTGAGCTGATAAAACTTAGTATAGCCCCATGAGGGGCTTACTGATTTGGCCGTTCAGGTAAGACCTTACCTATCAGATAGACAACCCCTATAGATAAGCCAATCGCTATAAGCCTCTCATGCCACGTTTCATAGTGAAAGAACCAGTAGCAGCATAGTAAGAGCAAGAACCCGCCTATGATCGCACCTGACGCCTCTATAAGGCTACACATGATGCGTTTACCTAAGCTCAACTTAGCCGGCCCATTATCTCGCATTAGCGTTTACCTCCTGGTCTACCATCTCAATGATCTTCTCAAAAGCCGGTTGTCCCTGAGTTCGCTTTACATTCAGAGCTTCTAAGAAGGGGTTCAGAGCTGGCTCAACTAAGAAGTAAAGTAAATCATAGTTCCGCACGCGTAGCGCGTTGTAGACTTCTGGGTTGTTCTTTTGAAGCTTTTCAGAGGTGTAGACACATCTCTCTGTCATGCCACCGATCAGTAAAGCATTACCAATCAGGCCACCTCTGACCGCAACAAGGAAGGAGCTACGCTGCGCAATGGTAGTTGCTAACCTTCCGGCTATTAGTGAGTTCGTAAGCGTCCGGCCAGCAACTGAAGCCATCGTTTTGCTATAGATAGCGTTCTGCTTGAATTCAGGCACATTCTTGTTGAAGATATTGAGCACAGTCTCGATTGTCTTCATGAAGTTGTGATTTTCAAGAATGCCATGCCTGATGGCACTAACCATCCTTATTTTCTCTGTTTCACGTTGATAGCGGCTGTCTGTATCAAGAAATCCATAGGCAAGATAGCCAATGTCTGTAGGCACAGACAGGACTCCATGCATTAATCCTATCGCTGACTCAGGCTATATAATGATTTTGGCTATACGCTTTGCGATCTCACTGTAGCTACGCATCCTGAAGGTCCTTATCCTCGCTTACTTTGACTACATAGTAGTCCCTTGCTTCCGGCACTATCCTATCAACCTTGATGCCGACTGTGCCATTGCTTACCTCATCGTAAGGAACACGGTCTATCTCAATGCTTTCAATATTGAGTAAGTGCCAATGATTCTCACTGTCCTGTATTGCGATTTTATCAAACCTTGAGACAGTAAAGTTGCTGTCGGCAGGGATTATAAGGGAGTAAACCACCGCTCGATCATAGCAGTGATTGAAGTCGAGCCGGTGAAGGCTGTGTCTGAAGTCCATGAGGCATTCTTGCTTGAAGGCTTCACGAGCAGCCTCTTTGCTGATAACCCCTGATTCTATCATGTGATAGATGTTGAAAAGCTCATAGGTGAATGTCATACCTCGATTAGCTATCTCAGCATCAGTAATTTGGTTTTCGTTAAAGGGGATCGGCTCTCGTTCTTTAGGCGCTTTGTATCGACGGTGATTGACTGTGTAGATAGCTTTAGTGCCGGATAGACCAAAGATTACCGCTTTGGGCCAGCAATCTGATCGTATGAGAACGTTTGGTATATTAAGATATAGATTACTATAATCTATACATAATGATTGCGATTACTTGAGCAGCGTTCCGGCCTTCACCACAGCCTTATATAACCACAATCAGGGGCCTGCCAATGATCGCCAATCTGGTGTTCCACGCTTGAGGGGGATAAACCGCAGCTTAATCTTTGGAATGCGTGTTTTTTTGCGTGTTCCCCGCGTCAACGGAAACAATCTCAGCCTCTTTAGCGCTCAGCTATGCGCTTCTCCTGCGCCACCCGTTCAATAAACATCTGCGCCAGTGCCGCAATGGCGCTATTGGCCGGCAGTCTCTCTTCGTTTATATGCATCACCAGTGAACTGCTGCGTCGGCGGCCCTGCAGTAGCGGCAGGGGACGAAGCTCACCGCTCTCTAAAAGCGCGGCGATATTCTGTTCCGGCAGCCAGCCATAACCTAACTGGTGCTGGACCGCCTCAATCGCGGCCGACAGTGTTGTAAATGACCAGTTTTCCGCTTGTTCGCCATTCACCTCTGACTGCTGCTGTTGCTGACGATCCAGTATGGTAATGCAGGGCCAGCGAGCCAGCGTGGCCGCATTAAGCGGGGCGGGTTCGCGGTGTAATGGGTGGTCGCGATGGGCAACGGCGACGAAATCGACACTCATCAGGCTTTCGCCTGCAAATTGCGTATCGCCCTGCTGCGCCACCAGCCAGAGATCGGCCTGATTTTCCGCCAGTCTGTCAGGCGTTTCACTTCGGACGATTTCGCTGAACCAGATACGCACATGGGGATAGCGCTGCTGAAATGTCTGGAGCACATCAAACAGCAAAGGTTTGGGCAGCGTCGCATCGACCATCAGATCGATGCGTGACCGCTCGCCGCGTTGTAGTGCATTAGCCTGCGCCTCAAGCGCACTGAATCCCGCCAGCAAAGGACGCACCTGCGCGAGCAACTGATGTCCCTCTGCACTCAGCATCGCACGGCGGCCCTCCTGCTGTAACAGCGTCAGCCCCAGCCGCTGCTGAAGCAGGCCCAGCTGGTAGCTCAATGAAGACTGGCTGCGATGGTTCTTCTCCGCTGCCAGCGCAAAACTCCCTTCATTGACTACTGCATCGAGCAGATACCACTGTTCCAGCGTTGTCCTGTACATGTTGACTCATCTAAAAAATGAATTATTTAGCGCTAAAAATAGCGTTATTCATCGCTTTTGTAACGCGCAATAATCCTCTCAACGGAAACAAATGAGGAGTTAATCATGAGTACTTTTGATAAACATGACCTGTCTGGCATCGTCGGTAAACATCTGGTTTATACCTATGACAATGGCTGGAACTACGAGCTCTACATCAAAAATGCCAGCACCATCGACTACCGTATTCACAGCGGCATGGTGGGAAATCGCTGGGTTAAAAATCAGCATGTCTATGTCGTTCGTCTGGCGCAGGATGTCTATAAAGTCTCCTGGACCGAACCTACCGGCACCGATGTCAGCCTGGCCGTTAATCTGGCCGATAAAATCTTCCATGGCACCATCTTCTTCCCTCGCTGGGTAATGAACAACCCGGAAAAAACCGTCTGCTTCCAGAACGATCATCTGGAAGAGATGGCAAAATTCCGCGAAACGGGTCCGGCTTATCCAACTGAGATTATCGATGAATTCGCGACGCTGACCGTTATCCGCGAAGTGGGCGAAAATAATGAAAGCGTGATTGATTGTCCGCCTGACCAGCTGCCTGCCAATTGGCCAGCTAACCTGCAAAATTAACGCAGAACAAAAGCGGTCATGGCGTCCATTTGTTAAAAATGGATTGCCCAGGCAGGCAGTGCAGGTATTAAAAGAGAATTGAGCCTTCTTGCCATGACGGAAAGGGAAGAGGGCGCGTTCTGGCGGCGGGACTAGCCACTATCACTGCAGGAAATGAAAACTACGCTGTAATCCTCTGACGCTAAAAGAACCTCACACTTCGCTCTGGTGTTGAGATTTTGTCAAAATCACCGCTGTTTTACACCCGATTCACACCGCGTTCTATTCCTGTTGGTTATCTATTTCACTGAATCATTTCGCTTAAACCGCTGCAAAGCTGACCTTATCGTGTCGCCATTTCACTGGAATACGGTAAGCTGCTGTGAGACCAAATCGGCTCACTCAGGAGCCTGATGCGGGGAGATAAGCGGGCAGAATGGGCGTAGTGGATTATGTTGTATTTTTGTAAACAGATTAACAAACAGACGGAATCCTGCTATTCTGCCCTCCGCGAAACCGGGCACCTCAACCTGGACGAGAAAGGGAAGTGTGTTCTCCATAAGTGAGCAAGGTGGTCGGAAAGCCCTACATAATGAGAGCGAGGATAACGTCGTGCTAGAAGAATACCGTAAGCACGTTGCCGAGCGTGCTGCCCAGGGAATTGTACCTAAGCCTTTAGAGGCTTCCCAGATGGCCGCGCTGGTTGAACTGCTGAAAAATCCACCTGCGGGTGAAGAAGAATTTTTGACCGATTTATTGGTCAACCGAGTCCCACCTGGCGTCGATGAAGCGGCGTATGTCAAAGCCGGTTTCCTGGCGGCTGTCGCCAAAGGCGAAGCAACCTCTCCTCTGATATCTCCTGAAAAAGCGGTTGAACTGCTCGGCACCATGCAGGGTGGTTACAATATTCACCCGCTGATTGAAGCGCTGGACGATAGCAAGCTTGCCCCAATTGCGGCGAAAGCCCTTTCACACACCCTGCTGATGTTCGACAACTTCTATGATGTCGAAGAGAAAGCGAAAGCGGGTAATGAATACGCGAAGCAGGTGATGCAATCGTGGGCCGATGCGGAATGGTATCTGTCACGTCCTGAACTGGCTGAGAAAATCACCGTTACGGTGTTCAAAGTCACTGGCGAAACCAACACCGACGATCTCTCTCCAGCCCAGGATGCCTGGTCACGTCCGGACATTCCACTGCACGCCCTGGCGATGCTGAAAAATGCCCGTGAAGGCATTGAGCCGGATGAGGCAGGCAACATCGGTCCGATCAAACAGATCGAAGCGCTTAAGACCAAAGGCTTCCCGCTGGCCTATGTCGGCGATGTGGTCGGAACCGGTTCCTCGCGTAAATCTGCCACCAACTCGGTGCTGTGGTTTATGGGCGACGACATCCCGAACGTGCCAAATAAAAAAGGCGGCGGCGTGGTGCTGGGCAGCAAAATTGCGCCAATCTTCTTCAACACCATGGAAGATGCAGGCGCACTGCCGATTGAAGTTGACGTCAACAACCTGAACATGGGTGATGTCATCGACATCTATCCGTTTAAAGGCGAAGTCCGCAATCACGAAACCAACGAACTGCTGGCCAGCTTCGAACTCAAAACCGAAGTGGTGATTGACGAAGTGCGTGCCGGTGGCCGTATTCCGCTGATCATCGGTCGTGGACTGACCACCAAAGCGCGTGAGTCACTGGGTCTGCCGCACAGCACCGTATTCCGTCAGGCGAAAGATGTTGCGGAGAGCACCCGTGGCTTCTCACTGGCGCAGAAAATGGTGGGCCGCGCCTGTGGCGTAGCCGGTGTTCGTCCAGGCGCCTATTGCGAACCGAAGATGACCTCGGTTGGCTCGCAGGATACCACCGGCCCGATGACCCGTGATGAGCTGAAAGATCTGGCTTGTCTGGGCTTCTCGACCGATCTGGTGATGCAGTCCTTCTGTCACACTGCCGCGTATCCTAAGCCAGTGGACGTGAGTACGCACCACACGCTGCCAGACTTCATCATGAACCGTGGTGGTGTATCACTGCGTCCGGGTGACGGCATTATCCACAGCTGGCTGAACCGTATGCTGCTGCCGGATACCGTGGGCACCGGTGGTGACTCCCATACCCGTTTCCCTATCGGCATCTCTTTCCCGGCGGGTTCAGGCCTGGTGGCGTTTGCCGCCGCGACCGGCGTTATGCCGCTCGACATGCCGGAATCGGTGCTGGTGCGCTTCAAAGGTAAAATGGAGCCAGGCATTACGCTGCGCGATCTGGTTCACGCCATCCCGCTGTATGCGATCAAACAGGGTCTGCTGACCGTTGAGAAGAAAGGTAAGAAAAACATCTTCTCTGGCCGTATCCTGGAGATTGAAGGTCTGCCGGATCTGAAGGTCGAGCAGGCGTTTGAGCTGTCTGATGCGTCAGCAGAGCGTTCCGCTGCGGGCTGTACCATCAAGCTGGATAAAGCACCGATTATTGAATACCTGAACTCCAACATTGTACTGCTGAAGTGGATGATCGCAGAAGGCTACGGCGATCGTCGTACACTGGAGCGTCGTGTTGAAAGCATGCAGAAATGGCTGGCCGATCCTCAGTTGCTGGAAGCAGACGCCGATGCTGAATATGCTGCGGTGATCGAAATCGATCTGGCTGACATCAAAGAGCCGATCCTCTGCGCACCAAACGATCCGGACGATGCACGTCTGCTCTCTGACGTTCAGGGCGAGAAGATCGACGAAGTGTTCATCGGCTCATGCATGACTAACATTGGTCACTTCCGTGCTGCCGGTAAACTGCTGGATAGCCACAAAGGTCAGCTGCCAACCCGTCTGTGGGTGGCGCCGCCAACCAAGATGGATGCCGCACAGCTAACCGAAGAGGGCTACTACAGCGTATTCGGCAAAAGCGGTGCGCGTATCGAGATCCCGGGCTGTTCACTCTGCATGGGTAACCAGGCACGTGTTGCAGACGGTGCGACGGTGGTTTCCACCTCGACCCGTAACTTCCCGAACCGTCTGGGTAATGGCGCTAACGTCTACCTGGCATCTGCGGAGCTGGCTGCGGTCGCGTCTCTGCTTGGCAAACTGCCAACGCCGGATGAGTATCAGCAATTCATGGAGCAGGTTGATAAAACAGCCAGCGACACTTATCGCTATCTCAACTTTGACCAGCTGGCGCAGTACACTGACAAAGCTGACGGCGTGATTTTCCAGACTGCGGTCTGATTCTTCACCTGGCAGTAACAGAAAGGGGCGATGATTCGCCCCTTTTTTTCGTCCCGGCATTGGCCAGAGAGACGATCAAAAGCTGGATTTCGCCAGACAGCCTGTAATAATGCGCGACGTGTCACACTTTGCCGCGCAGGCAGCGCTGACACTCATTTAGTGACGCGATGACGTTAAGAGGAACGGGCGATGGAATATGAATTTTTACGCGATGTGACCGGACAGATTAAAGTTCGTATGTCGATGGATCATGAAGCGGTCGGCCACTGGTTCAACGAAGAGGTGAAAAACGATCCAGGATTGCTGGATGAAGTCGAAGCCGCAATCGAAGACGTCAAAGGCAGCGTGCGTCAGTGGCAGCGCGTCGGTAGCGAGTACACCATCCTGCTGGATGAGGAAGAGGTAATGATTCGCGCCAACCTGCTGGCTCTGGAGGATGACGGCATGGAAGAGGGGATGAACTACTACGACGAAGAGAGCCTCTCATTCTGTGGCATTGAAGATTTTCTGCTGGTGATCGCCGCCTACCGCCAGTTTGTTAATCAGTACGGCAATCCGTTACGGAAATAAAAACCCGATGAGGTGCGGCTCCTGGTTTGTCAGCTAACCAGAGGAGAATCTGACCGATGTCGTTACCGACTGCCGGTCAGATAAGGGTCTTTGACGCACGATTCACAAAGGCAGGCTTGCGCTAACGCTGCGTGCTAATCCATTACAGGCTCTTCAGGCCCACTGAGGGAATGTTTCTGCCGTAGTAGATCTCCCGCATCTCTTTCCACAGCAGGTCAGTAATACGCTTATGCTCCTGCGGGCTGAGATCTTCCGGGCGGGTGTTAAACAGGTAGTGTTTCAGGTCGAACTCTTTCAGCAACATCTTGGTGTGGAAGATGTTCTCCTGATAGACATTCACATCCACCATGTCATACATCGCTTTCATATCGTCAGACATGAAGTTCTGAATCGAATTGATCTCGTGATCGATAAAGTGCTTCATCCCTTTCACATCACGGGTAAAACCGCGCACCCGGTAATCGACGGTGACAATATCTGACTCCAGCTGGTGGATCAGATAGTTCAGCGCCTTAAGCGGTGAAATCACGCCACAGGTTGAGACTTCGATATCGGCGCGGAAAGTGCAAAGTCCGCCTTCCGGGTGGCTCTCCGGATAGGTATGCACGCAGATATGGCTTTTATCGAGATGCGCCACTACCGAGTTTGGCAGCGGGCCTGGATGCTCGGAGTTATCGATATCTTTGGGATCGATCGGCTCTTCACTGACCAGAATCGTGACGCTGGCTCCCTGCGGTTCATAATCCTGGCGTGCAATGTTGAGCACGTTAGCCCCGATAATTGAGCAGGTCTCCGTCAGGATTTCCGTCAACCGGTTAGCGTTATATTGTTCATCAATGTAGGCGATGTAACCATCGCGTTCAGCTTCAGTATTCGCGTAACAGATATCGTAAATACAAAAACTCAGGCTTTTCGTCAGGTTATTGAAGCCATGTAGTTTTAGCTTTTGCAATTTTGTTAACCCCTTAAAAATGCCCGATCAGCACGCGGCAGATAAAGCATTTAACAGATATTGAGGCAGAGCAAAGCTGCCGGTATGAATCGCTGGTGTGTAATAACGGCAGGTCAGGCCAGCAGCCTTGAAACGTGTCTGCAGAGTGGCGGTATCAAGCTGGCGCAGCGCCGGATTATCACTCGCCCAGGCAAAGGTCATAATACCGCCGTAGTAGGTCGGAATCGCCGCCTGATAGAAACTGACATCGCCAAAATAGTGGCTCAGCTTGCGATGGCTGTTGACGGCTTCATCCTGCTGAAGGAAGCAGACGCCATTCTGCGCCACGAAGATGCCATTTTCATTAAGGGACGCTTTGCAACCCGCATAAAATTCGGAGGTAAACAGACTCTCGCCCGGACCAATTGGATCCGTACAGTCAGAGATGATGACATCGAATTTTTCCTGGGTCTGATTGACGAAATTAACGCCGTCATCAATCACCAGCGTAAAGCGTGGGTCGTCATAGGCGCCTGCACTGTGGTTTGGCAGATACTGGCGACAGAAGGTTACGACGCCCGCATCGATCTCCACCATAGTAATCTTTTCGACTTCAGGATGACGTGATACTTCACGCAGCATTGCGCCATCGCCGCCGCCGATAATCAGGACGCTCTTCGCCGCGCCATGCGCCAGCAGTGGAACGTGAGTCATCATTTCATGATAGATAAATTCGTCGCGTTCGGTGGTCTGAACAACGCCGTCCAGCGCCATAACACGGCCCATTGCGGCATTTTCGAAAATGATTAAATCCTGATGCGCAGTCTTTTCACGGTAAAGCTCTTTGTCTACCGTGAAATACTGGCCAAAACCAGCATGAAGGGTTTCATACCACGTTTCATTTTGGGCCATGGTGCTCTCCTCTGATGACATCGCCATGAAGATGGGCGGCACATGATAGCTAACACTGACCGCCGTTGCACGGTCAATGTCCGGCTGCAGAGGGCAGAGCTGTTACCTGACGTAGGCCAGCAGGCTCAGGGAATCGCGGGCCAGTGACTTACATTTTTTATCGTTGGTGATGGCGATGCCGCTGAGATCGCGATAGCTATCTTCGCCCAGCGCCTTCATGTTGTAGTTGCTGTAATTACTTAAATCCCAGCGGTTCTGCTGAGCAAAAAAGACCAGCGCTTTGCGAATCTGCGCGTCCGGTAAATCCTGATAGCCACAATCATTTTTCAGATAGACGAAAACCGCCGTGAGATCAGCCAGATCTTCCGCTTCGGATTCACTCAGGGCAAAACTGGTGGAGGAGAAGCCAAGGAGTCCCGTCAACAGCAGGATCCTGATACTTTGCTTCATAGTCTTTCTCTTCAATGGATATTGCTCATGACGTTAGCACAGTTATTCTCAGATTTTCGATTAATTTGGCGCTGCAGGGCGCTGTACCGCCTTTTTTCGTCAGATTCTCACGGGTAAGACTTGACCTTCCCATAAGGTCAGGGTTTAGGCTGTCTGCACTGATGCCACAAGGATGATCACCATGCAACGTCGCCATTTCCTGAAACTCACCGCCACACTGAGTGCAGCCGGAGCTTTGCCGCTCTGGAGCCGTTCGCTGATGGCGGCCACCCGTCCACTGTTGCCGATCCCGTCGCTGCTGGAACCTGATGCCAGGGGAAGCTACAGCCTCACCGCGATGCAGGGCACCACCCAGTGGAACGGCAAAGCGGTGCCGACCTGGGGCTATAACGGCAGCCTGCTGGGACCGGTGCTGAAGATGCAGAGTGGTAAACCGGTTACGGTCAACATCTATAACCGCCTCAATGAGGCGACCACCCTGCACTGGCACGGTCTGGAAATCCCCGGCGCCGTCGATGGCGGCCCGCAAGCGGTGATTGCGCCTGGTGGTTCGCGTCAGGTCTCTTTTACGCCCGATCAACCCGCCGCCACCTGCTGGTATCACCCGCATTTGCACGGTAAGACCGGGCATCAGGTGGCACAGGGGCTGGCGGGCCTGATCCTGCTGGAAGACAAAGAGAGCGGAACGCTGCGCTTGCCTTCGCAGTGGGGCGTGGATGATGTGCCGCTGATTTTCCAGGATAAGCAGCTGACCAAAGATGGCAGCCATATTGATTATCAGCTCGACGTGATGCGCGCCGCGGTGGGCTGGTTTGGCGACATGATGCTGACCAACGGCGTGCAGTATCCGCAGCATGCAGTACCGCGGGGCTGGATGCGTCTGAGGCTACTCAACGGCTGTAACGCCCGTTCGCTGAACATTGCCGCCAGTGATAAACGTCCTCTTTATATCATCGCCAGCGATGGCGGTCTGCTGGCTGAGCCCGTAAAGCTCGACGCGTTACCGCTCCTGCCGGGCGAACGTTTTGAGGTAATGATTGATACCTCTGATGGCAAGGCCTTTGATCTGGTCACGCTGCCGACAGAGCAGATGGGCATGACGCTACCGCCGTTTGACCAGCCGTTGCCATTGGTGCAGATCCTGCCGCTGCGGGTGATGGCCAGCGCCACGCTGCCGGATCGGCTGGCGACGCTGCCCGCGCTGCCGGCCACCGACGGACTGACGACACGCTGGCTGCAACTGATGATGGATCCGCAACTGGACCAGCAGGGCATGCAGGCATTGATGCAGCGCTACGGCGAGAAAGCGATGGGCAAGGGCGGTCATCATTCGATGCCGCAGACGCCGAAGAAAAAGGCGGCAGAGCCGATGGACGGTATGGAAGGTATGGAAAACATGGAAGGTATGGATCACAGCATGCACGGCAATGCGCCGCCCGCCGGTTACGATTTCCACAACGGCAACAAGATCAACGGCCAGGCCTTTGACATGAAAAAACCGTCGTTTGCGGTGAAACTGGGTGATTATGAAAAATGGACGATTTCAGGGGAGGGCGATGCCATGCTGCATCCGTTCCACATTCATGGCACTCAGTTCCGTATTCTCTCTGAAAATGGCAAACCGCCCGCTCCGCATCGGCAGGGCTGGAAAGATATGGTGAATGTCGACGGCTGGCGCAGTGAAGTGCTGGTACGCTTCAATTATGTCGCCGCCGCCGAACACGCTTACATGGCCCATTGCCATCTGCTGGAGCATGAAGATACCGGCATGATGCTGGGCTTTACCGTGAGCTGATTACACCTGATCGAGCGCCAGTTTGATGTCTTCAATCAGGTCGCCGGCGTTCTCGATGCCAATCGACAGCCGCACCGTGGCGTCAGTGATACCAATACGCTGACGCACCGCCTGCGGCACGCCGGAGTGGGTGGTACTGCCAGGATGGCTGGCCAGCGACTCGGTACCGCCCAGGCTCACCGCCTGCTTAAACAGTGACAGCGCATTGAGAAAACGGAACGCCGCAGCCTGGCCGCCGGTGATATCAAATGAGAAGGTTGAACCCGCGCCGCTGCACTGTTCACGATAAGTCTTCCCTTCGGCGCTCTCCGCATCCAGATAAGGTAGCCAGTGCAGCTTCGCCACTTTCGGGTGATCGCGCAGAAACGCCGCGACCGCTTCCGCATTTTGAAAAGCTTTCTCCATCCGCAGCGACAGGGTTTCCAGCGAGCGGCTAAGCATCCAGCTTGAGTGCGGATCCAGCTGCGTGCCGATGGCGCTGCGCAGGGCGCGCACTTTCGCCATCAGCGCCTTACTGCCCATTGCGGCACCCGCAATAAGGTCAGAGTGACCGCCTACATATTTGGTTAACGAATAAAGCGACAGGTCAGCGCCCAGCGTCAGCGGCTGCTGGAACAGCGGGCCGAGCAGGGTGTTGTCACAGGCGATAATGGGTCGTGAACCCTGCTGCTGGTCAATCTCATCGGCAATACGCGCCATCAGGCGGATATTGACCAGGCTGTTGGTGGGATTCGCCGGCGTTTCAATCAGGATCACCGCCACCCGGCCCTGCGCCATCGCCTGCTGAGCGGCATCCCTCACTTTGACTTTATCATTACCGTCGCTGAAACCCACGGCCTGAATATCCAGATTGTGAAGCGTTTTGCTGAGCAGCGTTTCGGTGCCGCCATAGAGCGGCTGGGAGTGCAGGATCACCTCGCCTGGACGGGCAAACGTCAGCAGAGCAGTGGAGATGGCGGCCATGCCGGAAGAGAAAAGCGAACAGCTTTCTGCCTGCTCATAAACCGCCAGCCGATCTTCAACAATTTCGCTGTTAGGGTGATTAAAGCGGGAATAGACCAGACCACCAGATTTGCCTTCCGGTGGCTCACGTCGGCCAGAAACGTAGTCAAAGAAGTCCCGCCCCTCTTCGGCGCTGTCGAAGACAAATGTCGACGTCAGAAACACGGGCGGCTTCACCGCACCTTCAGAGAGGCGGGGATCATAGCCATAGTTCAGCATCTGAGTTTCAGGGTGAAGTGGCCTGTCGCCAATATGCGTTTTTTTGCCTGAATATGAAGTCATTGTGATCTCCGGCCAGCGGCGCGAGTAGAGTAACGATCTGTTGGATAAAGGCTACCATGCAGCGAATCATGCTGGTAAATGCCAGAATGTTCTAAGGTAATGCGCAATTCTGTGACCTGCAGACCCTGTGTGATAAATTTCGCGACGTAATCGTTTGCTTCGGGTGCCGCACAGCCGTCGCGGCTGCGTCTGTGATAGACTTCGGGGCTTTCTGACGTAACCGGGCTGAACGCAATGAAACACACTGTTGAAGTGATGATCCCTGAACAGGCAATCGCCACGCGCATCGCTGAACTGGGCAAAGAGATTAACGAGCACTACCGCGACAGCGGCAGCGATATGGTGCTGGTAGGGCTGCTGCGCGGCTCATTCATGTTCATGGCTGATCTCTGCCGCGCCATTGATGTGCCGCATGAAGTCGACTTTATGACGGCTTCCAGTTACGGCAGCGGCATGTCCAGCACACGTGATGTGAAAATCCTGAAAGATCTTGATGAAGACATTCGTGGCAAGGATGTGCTGATCGTCGAAGATATCATCGACTCGGGTAACACCCTGAGCAAAGTACGTGAGATTCTGCAGCTGCGTCAGCCAAAATCACTGGCGATCTGTACCCTGCTGGATAAGCCAGAGCGCCGTGAAGTCGAGGTAAACGTTGAGTATGTCGGCTTTGCGATTCCGGACGAGTTCGTGGTGGGCTTTGGTATCGACTATGCTCAGCACTATCGCCATCTGCCTTATATCGGCAAAGTGGTGCCGCTGGAATCCTGATCCCGCTCTGACCGCACATTCTTCCAAGGCCTGCACCGGTTAGCTGGTGTAGGCTATGTCGCGCTTTACGCCGCGATCGGCTCAGGATTCGCCGTTCATCCGCAGATTAGCAATGCCATTACGGTAGCGCTGTTCGAGGATCTCCCGGCTGTTTGCCGTGACATTAAGGTTACGCAGGCAGCCGTCCTGAATGCCATAGACCCAGCCGTGCAGGGAGACATCTTTGCCGCGTTTCCAGGCAGATTGCAGCACGGTCGAGTGACCCAGGTTATAGACTTGTTCAATAACGTTGATTTCGCACAGTTTGTCCAGGCGCTTATCCGGCGGGAGTTCCCCCAGCAACACGCTATGCTTGTACCAGAGGTCGCGGATGTGCAGCAGCCAGTTGTCGATTAATCCCAGCTCCGGGTTATCCATTGCCGCCTGCACACCGCCGCAGCCGTAGTGGCCGCACACGATAACGTGTTCCACTTCCAGCACTTCAATAGCGTACTGCACCACGGACAGACAGTTCAGGTCAGTGTGGATCACCAGATTGGCAACGTTGCGGTGAACAAAAAGTTCGCCAGGTTCCAGTCCGGTCAGGCGTTCGGCAGGGACACGGCTATCAGAGCAGCCAATCCACAGAAAGCGCGGTTTTTGTGCCTGGGCGAGACGCTCAAAAAAGCTGGGATCTTCTTCAACCAGTAATTTTGACCATTCGCGGTTGTTTCTGATCAGGGTATTAATGTCTGTCATGGCGTTGAGCGACCGGTTACTGCGCAAAGTGCGCGCGCGTACTATATGCCAGGGTCTGATAAATTTAAACGGCATTGCAATGCCACCAAAACAGGGTATGGATGCAGAATGACTTATGCACTGGAACTTTCCCGGCTGACCAAGACCTATCCCGGCGGCGTGCAGGCGCTGAAGGGCATCGATCTTAACGTTGAAGCGGGTGACTTTTATGCACTGCTGGGGCCAAACGGTGCCGGCAAATCCACCACCATCGGCATTATCAGCTCGCTGGTTAATAAATCCGAAGGCAGCGTGCGGGTGTTTGGCTACGATCTGGAAAAAGATGTGGTGAATGCCAAACGCCAGCTCGGCCTGGTGCCGCAGGAGTTTAACTTCAACCCGTTTGAGACGGTGATGCAGATTGTCGTGAGTCAGGCGGGCTACTACGGCGTTGAGCGTCGTGAAGCCAATGAGCGTGCGGAGAAGTATCTGAAGCAGCTTGATCTGTGGGGCAAACGCACCGAACGTGCGCGCATGCTCTCCGGCGGCATGAAACGTCGTCTGATGATCGCCCGCGCGCTGATGCATGAGCCTAAACTGCTGATTCTGGATGAGCCGACCGCTGGCGTGGATATCGAACTGCGCCGCTCCATGTGGGTGTTCCTGAAAGATCTTAATGCCAAAGGCACCACCATCATTCTCACCACCCATTATCTGGAAGAAGCGGAGATGCTGTGTCGCAACATCGGCATTATCCAGAGCGGTGAGCTGGTGGAGAACACCTCGATGAAAGGGCTGCTGTCCAAGCTCAAATCAGAAACCTTTATCCTGGATCTGGCACCGCGCAGTCCGCTGCCCTCGCTGGAAGGGTTTCAGTACCGGCTGACTGACACCTCAACGCTTGAAGTGGAAGTGCTGCGTGAGCAGGGCCTCAACAGCGTCTTTAGTCAGCTGAGCGCGCAGGGAGTGCATGTGCTGAGTATGCGCAATAAAGCCAACCGTCTGGAAGAGCTGTTCGTTGGCCTGACGACGCAGGGAAAAACAGGAGCAAAAGCATGACACATTTGTACTGGGTGGCGCTGAAAAGTATCTGGGCCAAAGAGGTTAACCGTTTCGCCCGCATCTGGATCCAGACGCTGGTGCCGCCGGTCATCACCATGACGCTCTATTTCATCATCTTCGGCAACCTGATTGGTTCGCGTATCGGTGAGATGCATGGCTTCAGCTATATGCAGTTCATCGTGCCGGGATTGATCATGATGGCGGTGATCACCAACGCCTATGCCAACGTGGCGTCGTCGTTCTTTAGCGCCAAGTTCCAGCGCAACATTGAAGAGCTGTTGGTTGCACCGGTGCCGACCCACATTATTATTGCCGGTTATGTTGGCGGTGGCGTAGCGCGTGGTGTCTGCGTGGGCATTCTGGTGACGGCGATCTCGCTGTTCTTTGTGCCGTTTCAGGTGCACTCCTGGTCGATGGTCGCGATCACGCTGCTGCTGACCGCCATTCTGTTTTCACTGGCCGGCCTGCTGAACGCCGTGTTTGCCCGCACCTTTGACGATATCAGCCTGATCCCGACCTTTGTGCTGACGCCACTGACTTATCTGGGCGGCGTATTCTATTCACTGAGTCTGCTCCCGCCAATCTGGCAGGCGGTCTCTAAACTGAATCCAATCGTTTATATGATTAGCGGATTCCGTTATGGCTTCTTGGGCATTAACGATGTGCCGCTGGTGTTTACGCTCACGGTACTGGTGGCCTTTATTCTGGTGTTCTACTGGCTGGTCTATGCGCTGATACAGCGCGGGCGCGGATTACGCACCTGACGTTAACCTGAATCATAAGGGCCACGCTTCGATAAGGGCGTGGCTTTTTTTTGCTGAGTAAAAAACATCCATACCTGCGGTTCTGGCTGGCCTTAAAATTCCCCCTGAAACCCACCCTGACGTTTCTGTTATGCCACTGAAGCCGCCTGGCGCCTCGCTTACATCCTTTCTCACAAAAAATAACCCTAAGTATTATCTGATAATAATCTGACACCTTTCTCTATCTTAATGATTCTTAACTGTTAAATTTTTTTTAAGAATAGCCTTAAGTTCTGACTGTTGTTTATTTTATTACGAATTATCAAAATACCGCCGGAATAAGGTTATTCCTCTGCTCAGGGATGAAAGGGTGGGCTTGGGATGTTCTCAATAAGAAAAATGGCATCGAATTCAGGGCCAGTTTTTAATAAAAGGCAGGAAAAGATGAATCGTATAACGTGGATCGATAATCTGCGGGGATTAAGTATTCTCGCAATCATTTTTTTGCACAGCACTATCGCCGTACATAATAACGCCGGACATTTTACCGCCTTTAGCAGCCTGTTGAACGAGATGCTGGCACCGGTAAGACTGGGGCTGATGTTCTTTGTTTCGGGTTTATTTGTCGATGCAGGGTTGAGAAAAGGCCTGGGGCCTTTTTTTAATAACAAAGTACGCAGTATTCTCTATCCTTTTGTGGTCTGGGTAGCCGTCTACGGCGGATTAAAAATCCTGTTCAGCTCAATGGCTAATACGCCGCAATCACCGATGAATATTATTCTCTCCCACCTGACCGGTGGCGGTGATATGACCTGGTTCCTGCATTCACTGTTTATTTTCTTTATTGTGATTATCTTTGCGCGTCACCTGCCATTCCTGCTGGTGTTTGCCGTCTGTATGACGCTGAGCTGGGCGCTGCCGGCGATTGAGGCGGATGGCGTGTTTGCCAGCTTCGACAATACGCACATCAACAAATCGCTTTATCTGTTTGTCTTCTTCTATCTCGGCGATTACGTAGTGAGAAAGCAGGTGGATATTGCAGAGAAAGTGCAGCATGGTCCGACGCTGCTGATTTCAGTAGTGAGTTTTGTACTTCTTTCCTGCCTGAATATCTTTATACTGGAACGTCATTCCCAGGCGTTATTATCACCGCTGGCACTATTGTCGGTTCCGTTTTTTGTCTGGATTGCGCTTAAGCTGAAATCTGACCTGGTTTACTACATTGGCGTCAACTCTATTGTCTTCTACCTGTCACATTATCTGGCGATTCAGTTCTTCAGCAAGATTGTGAAGTTTGAAAGCCCGTCAGCCTGGGTAAATGACCTGAAGTTTATTTCAGCGTTTCTGGTAGCGCTGGCATTGCCGTGGACATTATGTCTGATGAGAAAACACGGCTGGTTTAATTTCCTCTTTACGATGAAAAAGTCATCAAAGCCGATGACAACCAAACCGGTTTAATTGCTGGAGCAGAATTGAAAAGGGCCACCGTTTTATCGGCGGCCCTTTTTTTAGATAAACGATTAATCAGGCGATCTGTACTGGCAGTGCTTTCGCCAGACGTTTCATCTGGTTGTCACCTTCAAAATAGGCGACTTTAGGCAGCCACTGACGCGCTTCGGCATCCTCAACCTGCACATAGGAGCAGATAATTAATATATCGCCCTCGCAGGCGCAGCGGGCTGCTGCACCGTTGACTGAAATGATTTTCGATCCGCGCTCAGCCGCGATAGCGTAGGTGGAAAAGCGCTGGCCATTGGTGACGTTATAAATATCAATCGCTTCATATTGCAGAATGCCGGAAGCATCCAGGAAATCCTGATCGATAGCGCAGGAACCTTCATAGTTGAGGTCCGCCTGCGTCACCTTGACGCGGTGCAATTTGCCTTGCAGAACAGTGCGAATCATAGCCAGAAACCTTGTCAGAGAAATAAAACAACCTGCCGCAGAAAGAGTTATAGCGTCAGGTCAACAGTTTGATTATCAATCAGGCGGGCTTTACCCAGCCAGGCGGCCATCAGTACCACCGCGCGCTGACTGTCCACCGTCAGCGGCTGCAGTGTGTCCGCATCACAAATCGCCAGGCCATCAGGACGCAATCCCTGCGCCAGCAGTGCCTCGCTGGCGGCCTCGATGATCTCGTCAATCTGACGCTCGCCATTCTCCAGCCGTGTCGCCATCTGACGCATTACCTGGCTCAGCAACGGTGCCAGCTTACGCTCATCGGCTGTCAGGTAGCCGTTGCGTGAACTCAGCGCCAGGCCATCTTTAGCCCGCACGGTGGGCACACCCACAATCTCAATGTCAAAGCCCATATCGGCCACCATCTTACGAATGATAGCCAGTTGCTGAAAATCCTTTTCACCGAAACAGGCAATATCGGGCTGCACCAGATTAAACAGTTTGCTGACGATGGTCGCCACGCCGCGAAAATGGCCTGGTCGCATCGCGCCTTCCAGCAGGGAAGAGAGCACCGGCACCTCAACAAAGGTCTGATTCTGGGTACCCTGCGGATAGACTTCAGCCGGTGCAGGCGCAAAAACCACATCCACCTGGTGACGGTTCAGCTTTTCACAATCTTCCTGCAGCGTGCGCGGATAGCGCGCGAGGTCATCTTCGCGATCGAACTGCATGGGATTGACAAAGATCGAGACAATGACGATGTCGCCGCGGGCGCGCGCTTCATCCACCAGTGTCAGATGGCCTTCATGCAGGTTGCCCATGGTCGGCACCAGCGCAATGCGTTTACCCTGCTGACGCCAGCGACGGACTTCCTGGCGCAGCATCAACAGCGTTTCAATGATCAACACGGTGACTCTCCTGGATTACTGGAAACTGTGCTCTGCCGCCGGGTAGGTACCGGCCTCGACTTCGGCGATATAGTGGCGAATCGCCGCGCGAACATCGCCGGTCTCCGCCAGGAAATTTTTAGCAAATTTGGGAATGTGACCGCCAGTCACGCCCAGCGCGTCATGCATGACCAGAATCTGACCATCGGTGACGTTACCGGCACCAATGCCAATCACCGGTATCGTGAGTGCGTCGGTAATCTGCTGCGCCACCGACACCGGTACGCACTCCAGCACCATCAACTGCGCGCCAGCGGCTTCCAGTGCCAGTGCATCGGCCAGCAGCTGCTCTGCGCCTGCTTCATCACGCCCCTGTACTTTATAGCCACCAAAGATATTTACCGACTGTGGCGTCAGGCCAAGGTGACCACACACCGGCACGGCCCGTTCGGTCAGCATCTGCACGGTCTCAGCCAGCCAGCTGCCGCCTTCCAGTTTCACCATATTGGCGCCGGCACGCATCAGCTGTGCGGCACTCTCAAAGGTCTGCTGTGGCGTGGCATAACTCATAAATGGCAGATCGGCGAGCAGCAGTGCCTGCGGCGCACCCCGGCGTACGGCGGTGGTGTGATAAGCGATATCGCTGACCGTGACCGGCAGCGTGGAGTCGTGCCCCTGCACCGTCATTCCCAGTGAATCACCAACAAGCAACACCTGAATACCTTCATCGGCAAACAGACGGGCAAAACTGAAATCGTAGGCGGTCAGCGTCGCGAACTTTTTACCGCTGGCTTTCGCCTGACGCAGATGTGAAATCGTGGTGGGTTTCATGGCGCTCTCAACTCAGGAATTCTGATGGGCGCAGTTTACTGGATAGCGTGAAAGAGCGGAATCAGAGAGTTGCGTTTGTCTGATCAGCCGTGCCACAGCGCGATGCTGCTGCTGTCGAGGGCGGCAAGAAGAGTGCTGAGTGCGCGGCCGTCGGGCAGGTGGGCATCCGGGGCAATCGCCAGCAGCGGCACCAGCATAAAGGCGCGATTCTGCAGATCATAATGCGGCACAATCAACCGCTCCGTGTTGATCACCGCTTCGCCAAACAGCATCAGATCGATGTCCAGCGTGCGGGGGCCCCAGCGTTCTGCCTTGCGCACCCGGCCATGCTCCAGCTCAATCCGCTGGGTATGGTCAAGCAGCGCGTCTGCGCTGAGATCGGTTTCAAGTGCCACTGCGGCATTGAGAAAATCGGGCTGATCGGGTGGGCCATACGGCGGCGTGCGGTAGAACGGAGAGGTCGCGATGCGTTGCGTCTGCGGCAACGCATCCAGTGCGGTCAGCGCTGCATCAACCTGATGCAGCGGATCGGCCAGGTTACTGCCTAACGCGAGATAAACCCGTGTCATGAGGCGTTTTGATTGTCACGACGCGGCGCGGAAGGACGGCGGCGCGGACGACGCGATTTATTGCGTGGCACCGGATCATCACCCAGGTTATTCAGCATGTTTTTCTGATGTGGCGGCGCAGCCACCTGGAATTCACCCCACCACTGGCTCAGGCGCAGCAGTTCAGGGTTATTTTCCACTTCTGCCCGCAGCGCCAGCAGATCGTAAGCGGCGCGGAATTTCGGATGCTCCATCAGTTTCCAGGCACGTTTACCGTGACGGCGTGACATGCGTAACTGCAACAGCCAGATATCGCGGATAAGCGAAGTAATACGCTTCGGAATCGCCAGCGCACGGCAGGCTTCATCCAGCGTATCGTTCATCGCCATCGCAAAAGCTTCGAAGTAGGTCAGGCCACTTTCCTGCGCGATGCGTTCGGCCGCTTCAAGCTGCGGATACCAGAACATCGCGGCAAACAGAAATGCCGGATTAACGCGCATATCGTTGTGAATGCGGTTATCGGTATTTTTCAGCACCTGAGCCAGCATCTGCTCCATGTGACTGTCGCTGTTTTCCGTGAAGTTGCGTGCCAGCGTCGGGAACAGCGGCTGGAACAGCTGATATTCACACAGTTTAAGATAGGTGCTGTAACCGTATCCGGCCTGTAGCAGTTTCAGTGACTCTTCAAACAGGCGTGCAGGCGGGATATCACGTAGCAGTGAGGCGAGACGCGGAATCGGCTCGGCGGTCTCCGGCGCAATACGCATATTGAGCTTGGCGGCAAAACGCGCAACGCGCAGCATCCGCACCGGATCTTCACGGTAGCGGGTTTCCGGATCGCCAATCAGGCGGATAATGCCCTGTTCGAGATCGCTGATGCCGCCGACATAGTCGCGCACGCTGAAATCAGCCACGCTGTAGTAGAGGCTGTTGATGGTGAGATCGCGACGCTGGGCATCATCTTCGATAGAACCAAAGATATTATCGCGCAGCAGCATGCCACTCTGGGCGCGCTGCGAACTGTTACGATCTTCTGCAATCTCTTCCACCTGATGATGGCCACGGAACGTTGCGACTTCGATCACTTCCGGGCCAAACATGACGTGTGCCAGACGGAAACGACGGCCAACCAGGCGACAGTTGCGGAACAGCTTACGCATTTGCTCTGGCGTGGCGTTGGTGGTCACGTCGAAATCTTTGGGTTTTTGCCCCAGTAGCAAATCGCGCACGCCACCGCCTACCAGATAGGCTTCATAACCGGCTTTGTTCAGGCGATAGAGCACTTTGAGGGCATTTTCGCTGATGTCTTTACGTGAGATGGTATGGCTTTCACGAGGGATGATGGTCATCAGACGCTCTGGTTCAACCTCTGCTGGGGCTTCCTCTTCATCACGCTTCAGGACTTTCCGGCAAAAATTAGCTACTCGGGTAAAAATGGGACACCTCGACAGTGGCAATTAGGGTGTAGGTAAAATCAGCGGCTAATCATAGCCTGTTGAGAACCGTTTGAGAATGCTGTTGTCTATGCATCCGGTTTCAGGGCGTTCTGTTGCGGCATCAAAGCGATATTCCACTGCGACACCGCATCAGACAGCAGTTTGTCCTGCGTTAAGTCCTGCCAGCCGTCTGAAACAGGCTGTCCAAGGAAACGCAATGCTGCCACCAGCAGCGGTCTGGCATCGCCATCCGGCAGCGAAGGTGCATGATTCTGCTTTGATAACTTATTGCCATCATGGTTAAGCGCTAGCGGCAGATGTAACCAGGCAGGCACCGGCCAGCCAAATTGCTGATAGAGCACAATCTGTCGTACCGTCGGCTCAATAAGATCTGCGCCGCGAACCACTTCGGTAATACCCTGAAAATGATCATCGACAACCACCGCCAGGTTATAGGCAAACAGGCCATCACGACGGTGAATGATAAAGTCTTCCTGTGCCAGGCGTCGGTCCGCCTCCACATGGCCGCGCAGTCGATCGTCAAACGCAAAGACCGGCGCATGCTGTCGCAAACGTAACGCGGCATTTGCGGGTCCGCGTTGTCGTTCCCGGCAGTAACCATCATAGAAACCGCCAATCTCCTGGATGCGACGCCTCGGGCAGGTGCAGAAATAGCTCTGGCGATGCTGCTGCAGCCAGGCCAGCGCCTCCCGGTAGGCTTCATGACGCTGTGACTGCCACAACACATCGCCATCCCAGGTTAAGCCGTAGTGTTCCAGCTGATGCAGGATACGGCTGGCGGCACCGGATACTTCCCGTGGCGGATCGATATCTTCAATTCTTACCCGCCAGATGCCGTTTTGCGCGCGTGCGCTCAGGTAACTGCCCAGGGCAGCAATAAGCGAGCCAAAATGGAGTTCACCAGAGGGAGAAGGGGCGAAGCGACCGATACAGGAGGATGGCATAGGATTCAGAAGTGACCACGCAGCGGACAAACAAACATTTGTTCCGCTGCGTGGTAACAGGCTGGACGCGGCATTAGCCGGCCATTTGTTTCTCACGAATTTCTGCTAACGTCTTACAGTCGATGCAGAGATCGGCAGTAGGACGCGCTTCGAGACGGCGAATACCAATCTCAACGCCACAGGAATCGCAATAACCGAAGTCGTCATCTTCGACTTTCTTCAGCGTCTTCTCGATCTTTTTGATCAGTTTACGTTCGCGATCGCGGTTACGCAGCTCCAGACTGAATTCCTCTTCCTGCGCGGCACGGTCAACCGGGTCCGGGAAGTTAGCGGCTTCATCCTGCATATGCGATACAGTACGATCGACTTCGTCCCGCAATTGATTACGCCAGGCTTCCAGAATCTTGCGAAAATGGGTCAGCTGCGCGTCGTTCATATACTCTTCGCCTGGCTTCACCTGATAAGGTTCAACACCAGCGATAGCGAGAATACTCAGGGACGATGTTTTACGGTTTTGACCTTCTTGCATGTTGCTTCTCCTGGATAACACGCACTATACCCTCTGACTTCCGTCTCGCAGTGGCGTTGCTGCCAGCCTGCATTTAACGTCTGCGGGGTACATCGATCCCCCATTGGGGAAAAAAACAGGCCGCTATAAATAACAGAAGCAGTCAGGGTTGGCAATTCTTCATGAACACACCTTGACAAGCCTGTGAGGAACAGCGTATTCAGCCCTTAGCTCAGAACATTCTTAACACATAAAATTGCAAAAGATATTACAAGGTTACGTTGATCGGCGATTTAAGAAACATTCCCTCCGCCGATAAGTCTGCCTGATACGCTAAAATCTCTACGCCTTCCTGTTGCGCCTGAGCCAGTTGTTCTGCATACACCGCATCAATGTGGCGTGCCGGGGAAACGTCCTCAATCCCCGAGTGCAAAACGGCAAACAACAAAACGGCCCGATGACCCTCTGCTGCAACTGTCGCCAGTTCACGCAGGTGCTTCTGTCCTCGAATCGTCACCGCATCCGGAAAATAACCTTTTCCTTCATGGAGAAGGGTTACGGATTTCACCTCAATATAGCAGTTGCGCCGGGCATCTGCCTTGAGCAGGAAATCAATTCTGCTTTTTTCACTGCCATATTTTACTTCCGCCTGACGCTGGGAATACCCCGCCAGCGCGGGCAGCCTGTTTTGATCCAGCGCTTCAGCCACCAGCTGGTTAGCGCGCAGAGTATTGACACAAATCCAGTGGCCCTGCTGCGTTTCGGTCAGCTCCCAGCTGTGAGGGTATTTGCGGGTCAGGCTGTCGGACGTGGAATACCAGACCCGATCGCCCGGCGTAGCACAGCCCGTCATGGCGCCGGTGTTGGCACAGTGGATCGTCAGAACCTCACCGTCCGGCGTCATAACATCGGCAAGGAAACGTTTGTAACGGGCAATCAGGCGGGCGGGTTTAAGAGGAGGAGAGAAGTGCATGCGGATCCTGAGACGTTAATGGCCAGCTGGCCAGAGCGCGATAGCGGGTGCGGCCCCGGGAATATTCAGAGGCAAACAGGGAAAACGTGGAGACGTGAAAACGCCAGTGAAAGCCGCGTGGCGGTAACGCAACCGGCTGAGTGGCATGGCGTAACAGCGTGATATGTGGATGAAACGGCTGCGGACTCTGGTAACAGCCATGTCGGGCGGCCTGCGCACGGAGCAGGCTGGCGAGCTGCAGCAGACCCCGTGGTGCGCGCTGGCAACCCAGCCAGACCACGCCCGGACGTGGCCAGTGTCCGGCATCATCCAGGTCGAGATCAAAACCGGGCTGGATAATGCGGGAAGCCAGCGTTTGCAGTTGCTGGGAGGTTTGCGGCGCGACCTCACCCAGAAATGCCAGCGTCAGATGCAGATTCCCTGCGACCACTGGCTGGCCCGCCTCGGCAGGAAAGTTGTCTGCCCGCCAGTGCACCAGCTGCTGCTGCATCTCGTCAGGCAGGCTGATGGCAAAAAATAAGCGTTGTGTCGCCATGGCGCTCTCCGGCAAATATCACGTGCTACAATGCGCGCCATCTTAGCACAGGCAGAAGCGGAGTTTGCTGTGAGCGATTTACCGGTCAGCGTGGTGCTGCCTGACATCCTGGCGGCGCTGCGTGACGCCTCTCAAATCCTGCTGGCCGCGCCCACCGGCGCGGGAAAATCGACCTGGCTGCCCTTGCAGTTACTACAGCATGCAGCCTTGCCGGGACGAATCATTATGCTGGAGCCACGCCGGCTGGCGGCGCGTAATGTCGCGCAGCGGCTGGCGCAGCGGCTGGCGCAGCGGCTGGCGGAGCAGCTCGGTGAGCAGCCGGGAGCCACGGTGGGGTTCAGGATGCGTGGCGAAAGCTGCGTCGGGCCACAGACCCGGCTTGAAGTGGTGACCGAAGGCATGCTCACGCGCATGCTTCAGCACGATCCGATGCTGGAGGGCGTGTCGCTGGTGATCCTTGATGAGTTTCACGAGCGCAGCCTGCAGGCCGATCTGGCGCTGGCGCTGCTGCTCGATGTGCAGCAGGGGCTGCGCGACGACCTTAAAATCATGCTGATGTCCGCCACGCTGGATAATGCCCGACTGGCGGCGCTGCTGCCGGATGCGCCATTGATTGTCTCAGAAGGGCGCAGCTATCCGGTTGAGCGTCGTTATGCGTCGCTGAATCAGAACGTGCGTTTTGAAGAGGCGGTCGCGCGTGAAGTCGCCCAGCTGCTGCGCGATGAAGCCGGATCACTTCTGCTGTTTCTGCCGGGCGTGGCGGAAATTGAACGGGTGAAACGCGAACTGGAATCACGCATCAGCGACGACGTGGACCTGACACCGCTCTATGGGGCACTGCCGCTGGCGGCGCAGCGCCGGGCGATACTTCCCGCTGCTGCCGGACGCCGCAAAGTGGTGCTTGCCACCAATATCGCTGAGACCAGCCTGACCATTGAGGGGATCCGGCTGGTGGTCGACAGCGCGCTTGAGCGCAGCGCTCTGTTTGACGCCCGCAGCGGCGTGACGCGGCTGCAGACCCAGCGAATTAGCCAGGCATCCATGATCCAGCGTGCAGGTCGCGCCGGGCGACTGATGCCGGGACTCTGTCTGCATCTGTTACCGCAGGAGCAGGCATCCCGTGCGGCGGCGCAGAGCGAACCGGAAATTGTGAACAGCGATCTCTCGTCGCTGTGGCTGGATCTGCTGCAGTGGGGCTGTACCGAGCCGCACCAGTTACAGTGGCTGGATCAGCCGCCCGCCAGAAATCTGGATGCCGCAAAACAGCAGCTGACTCGCCTGGGTGCGCTGGACAGCAACGGCCTGCTCAACACGCTGGGACGGCGCATGGCGCAGCTGGGCTGCGATCCCCGACTGGCTGCTATGCTCTGTGCCGCAGGCGATGAACCGGATGCGGTTGCCAGCGCCGCGCTGCTGGTGGCGATTCTGGAAGATCCTCCGCGTAGCGGCAGTGCCGATCTGCGGGATGCCCTGCATCGGCCACAGTCTCCATGGCAGCGACGCGCGCAGCAGTGGCAGCAACGACTCAAAATTCGTGGCGGACGGGTCGATGAAGATCGTTTCGCTGGCTTGCTGGCGGCAGGTTTTGGCGATCGGCTGGCGCGGCGACGTGACCAGAGTGGCCGTTATCAACTGGCCAACGGCCTGGGTGCCAGACTGGATGAGCAGGATGGCCTGACACGCAATGAATGGCTGATTGCGCCTGCTCTGTTACAGGGCAGTACCAAGCCGGATGCCCGGATGTTGCTGGCGCTACCGGTCGACATTGAGACGTTGTGCCAGCAGCAGCCCGCATTGATTGAGCGCCGTACTGAAGTGGAGTGGGACGAAGAGAAAGGCACACTGCGCGCGTTCAGACGCGAGCAGATTGGCGCGCTGATACTGAAGACCCAGCCGATGGCGCGCCCGGAACCGGCGGTGCTGCACGCAGCCATGTTGCGCTGGATTGCCGAAAAAGGTCTGTCGGTGCTGGGCTGGACGCCGGATGCCGAACAGCTGCGCCTGCGCATCCAGTGTGCGGCGCAGTGGTTGCCGGAAGAGAGCTGGCCCGCCACAGACGATGAGAGCCTGCTTAAGAGCCTGCCACAGTGGCTATTGCCGCAGATGTCAGCAGTGCGCGATCTCCGCAGCCTGCAGGCGGTGAACCTGACGACGGCACTCTTACATTTACTCACATGGTCGCAACGTCAGCGGCTGGATACTGTGCTGCCAACTCATTACACTGTGCCGACCGGAAGCCGGCTGCCGATCCGCTATGATGCGGACAAGCCGCCCGCGCTGGCGGTCAGGATTCAGGAGATGTTTGGTGAGGCGACGAATCCTGCCGTGGCGGAAGGACGTATTCCGCTGGTGCTGGAGCTGTTATCGCCCGCCCAGCGCCCATTGCAGATCACCCGCGATTTGGCGGCGTTCTGGCGCGGTGCCTGGCCTGAAGTCAGGAAAGAGATGAAGGGGCGTTATCCTAAACATCCCTGGCCAGAGGATCCGGCCAATGCCTTGCCAACAAGGCGAACCAAAAAAATGTCCCCGCAGGGTTGAGTCCGCTGGATCGAATTCAGAGGGTTCTGCCATGCGGCACGCGAGAAAGCAGTTAGAGTAGCGGCGCTGCCGTAAGCACTGCCTGGAGAAAAAAAGTCATGTCTGGGAACGATCGCGAACCAATAGGGCGCAAAGGTAAACCGTTGCCGCCGCGCAGCAGTGCGGGCCGGGGACGACGCAGGGATATCGAACAGGATATCGATCAGGACGATTTTAATGATGACGAGGAGGAAGCGCCGGTGCCACGTAAAGGTAAAGGTGGAAAACCGCCGCGCGGCAAACGCCGTTGGCTGGGATGGTTAATTAAACTGTTCCTGGTGTTTGTGGTGGTCATGGTCGCATGGGGCATCTACCTCGACTCAGAAATTCGCAGCCGTATTGACGGTAAAGTGTGGCAACTGCCCGCGACCGTCTATGGTCGCATGGTCAGCCTGGAACCGGGTATGGCCTACAACAAAAGTGAAATGGTGGCGCTGCTGGAAGGAACCCAGTATCGCGAAGTCTCCCGAATTACCCGCCCTGGCGAGTTTTCGGTGAAGGGCAACACCATCGATCTGCTGCGTCGCCCGTTTGATTTCCCCGACAGTAAAGAGGGACAGATCCACGCGCGCATGAGCTTCACGAAAGATGAGCTGAGCGAGATTAAAAACCTCGAAACCGGCCGTGATTTTGGCTTTTTCCGCCTCGATCCACGCCTGATCACCATGCTGCAGTCGCCGAATGGTGAACAGCGTCTCTTTGTGCCACGCGCCGGTTTCCCGGATCTGCTGGTCGATACGCTGATCGCTACCGAAGATCGCCATTTCTATGAGCACGATGGCATCAGCCCGTACTCCATTGGTCGCGCCTTCCTGGCGAACATCACGGCCGGGAAAGCGGTGCAGGGCGGCAGTACGCTGACCCAGCAGCTGGTGAAGAACCTGTTCCTCACCAACGAGCGTTCACTGTGGCGTAAAGCGCGTGAAGCCTATATGGCGGTGATCATGGATGCGCGCTACAGCAAAGATCGCATTCTGGAACTCTATCTGAACGAGGTCTATCTCGGTCAGGCAGGGAGTGATCAGATCCGCGGCTTCCCGCTGGCGAGCCTTTACTACTTTGGCCGCCCGGTGGATGAGCTCAGTCTGGATCAGCAGGCGATGCTGGTTGGCATGGTGAAAGGTGCGTCGCTCTATAACCCGTGGCGTAACCCGAAACTGGCGCTGGAACGACGCAACCTGGTGCTGCGCCTGTTGCAGCAGCAGAAAGTGATCGACCAGGAGCTGTATGACATGCTGTCGGCGCGTCCGCTGGGCGTGCAGCCGAAAGGGGGCGTGATCACGCCGCAGCCTGCCTTTATGCAGATGGTGCGTAACGAGCTTCAGGCGAAACTGGGCGATAAGATTAAAGATCTCTCCGGCGTGAAAATCTTCACTACGCTGGATCCGGTGTCACAGGATGCAGCCGAAAAAGCCGTTATTGATGGTATTCCGACGCTGAAAAAACAGCGTGGCCTGAAAGATCTGGAAACCGCGATGGTGGTGGTTGACCGCTTTAGCGGTGAAGTCCGCGCCATGGTCGGCGGTGCCGATCCGCAGTACGCCGGTTACAACCGTGCGTTACAGGCGCGCCGCTCTATTGGTTCACTGGCGAAACCCGCCACCTACCTCACCGCGCTGAGCCAGCCAAACAGCTACCGGCTGAACAGCTGGATCGCCGATGAGCCGATTGCGCTGAAGCAGCCAAACGGCAGCGTCTGGAAACCGATGAACGACGATCGTCGCTTCAGCGGAAAAGTGATGCTGGTGGATGCGCTGACCAACTCCATGAACGTGCCGACGGTTAACCTCGGTATGACGCTGGGGCTGGATGCGGTGGTGGATACCTGGAGCAAGCTGGGTGTGCCGAAAGATCAGCTGCATCCGGTTCCGGCGATGCTGCTGGGTGCCATGAACCTGACGCCGGTTGAAGTGGCGCAGGCGTTCCAGTCAATCGCCAGCGGCGGTAACCGCGCATCGCTCTCTGCAGTGCGTTCGGTGATTGCGGAAGATGGTAGCGTGCTCTATCAGAGCTATCCGCAGGCAGAACGGGTTGAACCCGCGCAGGCGGCCTATCTGACGCTCTACACCATGCAGCAGGTTGCTGACCACGGTACCGCCCGTGCACTGGGTGCGCGCTTCCCGAATGCGCATCTGGCCGGTAAAACCGGTACCACCAACGACCTGGTCGACAGCTGGTTTGCCGGTATTGATGGCAAAGAAGTCGCGATCACCTGGGTGGGGCGCGATAACAACCAGCCGACCAAACTCTATGGTGCCAGTGGCGCGATGCAGCTTTATCGTCGTTACCTCGACATTCAGGCACCGATGCCGTTGCAGCTGACGCCACCGGAGGATGTGTCGATGATGAATGTCGATTCAGCCGGTAACTTTGTCTGTGGCACGGGCAGCAGCACCTGGCGTTCTCTGCCGGTGTGGGCGCTGGATCCGAATGCGCTGTGTCAGCAACAGCAGCAGCAGGTTCAGCAGCAGCAACAGCTGTTTGATCAACAGCAGCAGCCGCAACAACAACCGGCCCAGCAACCGCAGGAGCAGAAAGACAGCGACGGCGTAGCAGGCTGGATCAAAGATATGTTTGGCAAATAAATCAGTCAGACAGGTTTAAAAGGGCGCTTCGGCGCCCTTTTTTTGTTTCTGATCAATACGCGTTAATCGCCCTGCAAACGGCGTCACTACTGGGATTTCTTCTTGCAGTGCCCGCTGAAGTTCGCATATTATCTAATCCGTTATAATAATCATTATCGTTTCGATTCGCCCTTAAGGGCCTATTTTCTGAGACACATTTATGAATGCGCGAACGACTTTTGCAGCCGACACCAAAAAAACATTTTCCCGACCGCTTCTGGGCATCATGATCTCTCTCAGTCTGAGCACCTCACTTTACGCCGCACAGGCGGAGACGATGGTGGTTTCAGCGGATGGCGGCAGCGGCGCCGAGGCGGAAAGCGCCTGGGGCCCGGCACCCACTGTGGCAGCCAAACGCAGCGCCACCGGTACGAAAACCGATACGCCGATTGAAAAAAATCCGCAGTCTGTCTCCGTGGTCACCCGCGAAGAGATGGAAATGCGCAACGTGACCAGCGTGAAAGGAGCGTTTAACTACACGCCTGGCGTGCTGACCGGTAACCGTGGCAGCTCAGATGTGATTGATGCGTTGTCGATTCGCGGCTTCAGCGAAACTAATACTAATCAGTATATGGATGGCCTGAAACTGCAGGGTGATAACTACTCTGAGTTTGCTATCGATCCTTATTTCCTGGAGCGCGCCGAACTGCTGCGCGGTCCGGTATCGGTACTCTACGGCAAAAGCAATCCTGGCGGTGTGGTCTCGCTGGTGAGCAAGCGTCCGACCCAGGAAACCCTGCGCGAAGTGCAGTTCCAGATGGGCAACGATAACCTCTTCTCGACTGGCTTTGACTTTGGCGGCGCGCTGGATGATGACGGTGTCTACAGCTATCGTCTGACCGGTCAGGCGCGCAGTCAGGATGCGCAACAGGCGATGAACAAAGAGAAGCGCTACACCATCGCACCGGCTTTCAGCTGGCGTCCCGACGATCGCACTCGCGTTGACCTGCTGACCTATTTCCAGAACGAGCCAGAAACCGGCTACTACGGCTGGCTGCCGCGTCAGGGCACCGTAGTGCCTATCACCCGTGCCGATGGCAGCCAGTACAAGCTGCCGACCAACTTCGATGAAGGCGAGCAGAGCAACAAGATTTCACGCACCACCAAAATGGTGGGCTATAACGCCGAGCACAGCCTCAACGACACCTGGACGTTGCGCCAGAACCTGCGTTACGCCGACCTGCGCACCGATTACCGCAGTATCTATGGCAATGGGTTTACCCCGGAGACTCAGGAAATTACCCGTGGTTCGGCCGTTTCCCATGAGAAGCTCAACCAGTTGGCGGTCGATACCCAGGCGCAGGCGAAGTTTGCCACCGGCCAGGTTGATCATACGCTGCTGCTGGGGGTGGACTTCCAGCGGACCCGCAATGATATCGACGCACAGTTTGGCTCGGCATCGAACCTGAACGCGGTAAATCCGCAATATGGCGATAACAGCGTCACACCTTTTGCCGATCCTTATCAGCATCTCAACAAGCAACGTCAGACCGGCCTCTATACGCAGGATCAGATGGAGTGGAACCGCTGGGTGCTGACGCTGGGCGGCCGATACGACTATGCCATGAACTCGGTTTACGATCGGGTGGCGGATAGCGTTGATCGCCAGAACGATCAGGCGTTTACCTGGCGCGGCGGTGTGAACTATGTGTTTGATAACGGCATCGCACCTTATTTCAGCTACAGCGAAGCCTTTATTCCAAACGCGGGTTCGACCTATGATGGTCAGGCGTTTGATCCGTCACGCGCTAAACAGTATGAAGCGGGCGTGAAATATGTACCGAAAGATCGTCCGGTTGTGCTCACCGCAGCCGTTTTTCAACTGACCAAAACCAAAAACCTGACGGCCGATCCTGATACGAAGAATCACCCAAACTTTAGTGTTCAAAGCGGTGAAATCCGGTCGCGCGGCGTAGAGCTGGAAGCGAAAGCGGCACTCAATGCCAACGTTAACCTCACGGCGTCCTACACCTACACCGATGCGGAATATACCGAAGACACGCAGCTGAAAGGCAAAACGCCGGTGAGCGTCCCTAAAAATATGGCCTCACTGTGGAGCGACTACACCTTCCACGAGACAGCCCTTTCGGGCGTGACAGTGGGCGCGGGTGTGCGTTATGTCGGCGAGAGCCAGGGTCTCTACAGCACCGGCACCGAGCAGAACCAGAACTTTAAGGTTGCCGGTTACACCACGGTGGATGCGGCGCTGAAATATGACCTCGGTCGTTTCGGTCTGCCTGGCTCGACGGTGGGCGTTAACGTCAACAATCTGTTCAACCGCGACTATGTCGCCAGCTGCTACCGTGAATACGCCTGCTACTGGGGCGCGGAGCGTAAGATTGTCGGCACCGCGACCTTCAGATTCTGATTTAACCGGGCGCTTCGGCGCCCGTTCGTTCACAGGGATAACCATGCCGCATCCGCACGCAGAAGAGGCGACTTTTACGCTGGCAAACGCCAGTTTTGAGGTGCCCGGCCGCACTCTCCTTCAGCCACTCTCGCTGACCTTTCCACCCGGCAAAATGATCGCGCTGATTGGCCACAACGGTTCCGGTAAGTCGACGCTGTTGAAAATGCTGGGCCGTCATCACGTGGCCAGCGGCGGAGAGGTGCTGCTGAATCAGCAGCCGGTCGGGCGCTGGAACAGCAAAGCGTTTGCCCGCGAGGTGGCCTATCTGCCGCAGCAGTTACCGGCAGCCGAAGGGATGACGGTGCGTGAACTGGTGGCGATTGGTCGCTATCCCTGGCACGGCGCGCTGGGCCGTTTCGGGCAGGACGATCGGGACAGGGTAGAAGATGCGATTGCCCAGGTCGGACTCAAGCCCTTTGCCGGACGACTGGTGGATAGCCTGTCGGGCGGTGAGCGTCAGCGTGCCTGGCTGGCGATGATGGTGGCACAGAACAGCCGCTGTCTGCTGCTGGATGAACCGACGTCGGCGCTGGATATCGCCCATCAGGTTGAGGTACTGGCGCTGATAAAAGATCTGAGCCAGCAGCGTGGCTTAACCGTGATTGCGGTCCTGCACGATATCAATATGGCAGCACGCTACTGCGATCATCTGGTGGCGCTGCGGCAGGGCACGATGATTGCCGAAGGTAACGCGCAGGCGATTATGCAGCCTGACGTGCTGGGTGCGATTTATGGTATCCCGATGGGCATTTTACCGCATCCGCAGGGCGGCGCGCCGGTCAGTTTTGTCTGTTAAGGAAAGGATGATGCCCGATCTTTATCGCCGCCGACTGTTGCTGGCGCTGGCGGCCTCGCCACTGTTTTGTTCACTTCCCCTGCGTGCCGCCACGCCGAATCCGGGCCGGATTATTGTACTGGAGTGGCTCCCCACCGAACTGCTGATAGCATTAGGCGTCACGCCCTGGGGTGTGGCCGATCTGCACAACTACAACATCTGGGTCGGGGAGCCACCGCTGCCTGCGGGCGTGATCGATGTGGGCCTGCGCACCGAACCCAATCTTGAGCTGATGGCGCAAATGGAGCCGTCGCTGATCCTCTGTTCAAATGGCTACGGCCCGCCCAAAGAGAAACTAACCCGCATCGCGCCGATCATGGGCTTTGACCTTCACAGCGGCGACGGGAAACCCTTCACCGCCGCGCGCGCGTCGCTGCATCAGCTGGCAGCGCGCCTTGGATTACGCGATCGGGCGGAGCAGCATCTGCGCGAGGTCGATGCGCAACTGGCAGAGGCCCGCGAGCGGCTGGCGCCCTATGCCGGACGCACGATTCTGCTGATGTCGCTGCTCGACAGCCGTCATGCTATTACCTTCGGCAAAAACAGTCTGTTCCTGGAAGTAATGACGTTGCTGGGCCTGAAAAATGGCTGGCAGGGCGAGACCAACTTCTGGGGCAGTGCGGTGATCGGCATTGAACAGCTCGCGCAGGCCGGAGATGTGGATGTCATCTGTTTCGATCATGACAATGACGCAGAGATGCAGCAGCTGATGCGCAGCCCGCTGTGGCAGGCCATGCCGTTTGTACGCACCGGACGCTTTCAGCGCGTCCCTGCGGTCTGGTATTACGGTGCTACGCTCTCGGCGCTGCACTTTGTTCGCGTGCTGGAACGCGCGCTGGAGATGCACTGATGCGCCATGCTCTGTTTCCCGCAGGTCTCCTCAGCCTGCTGTTTCTGCTCTCACTCAGCCTGACGCTGGTTAATCTGCACCATGCGCTGCCGCAGCATGAGTGGTGGCAGGCATTCTGGTCACCGACGGTCGATAGCCTGCCGCAGATGGTGTTTCACTACAGCCTGCTGCCGCGCACGGCGCTGGCGCTGCTGGTGGGCGCCGGGCTGGGGCTTGCCGGCCTGTTGTTTCAGCAGATATTGCGGAACCCGCTGGCCGAACCCACCACACTGGGTGTCTCTTCCGGCGCGCAGCTGGGTATTACCGTGGCGACGCTGTGGCATCTGCCGGGCGGCGCGCTGACACAGCAGTTTGCCGCGCTTGGCGGAGCGTTGCTGGTGGCCGCGCTGGTGTTTGGTGTGGCCTGGGGCAAACGTCTGTCGCCGGTGACGCTGATTCTGGCCGGGCTGGTGCTGAGCTTCTACAGCGGCGCGGTAAATCAAATCTTCGCTATCTTCAATCACGATCAGCTGCAGAACATGTTTCTGTGGAGCACCGGCGCGCTGAATCAGATGAGCTGGGAAAATGTGCAGCAGCTCTGGCCGCGCCTGCTGCTGGCGTTTCTGCTGGCGCTGGCGCTGCTGCGTCCGCTGACACTGATGGGGCTGGATGATGGTGTAGCAAAAAATCTGGGGCTGGCGCTCTCGGTGGCGCGTGTTGGTGGCCTCGGGCTGGCAATCCTGCTCAGCGCACAGCTGGTGAATGTCGCCGGTATCATCGGTTTTATCGGACTGTTTGCGCCGCTGCTGGCGAAGCTGCTGGGTGGTCGACGGCTCCTCAGCCGGATGCTGCTGGCACCGCTTTCCGGCGCGCTGCTGCTGTGGCTGGCCGACAGTTGCGTGTTATGGCTTAGCGCACACTGGCGCGATATCCCGACCGGAACGGCCACGGCACTGCTCGGTGTACCCATTTTGTTGTGGCTGCTGCCGCGACTGCGTACGGGTTCAGTGCCGCCCGCCCTGAATCAGGGCGACAACGTACCCGCCGAGCGACAAAACCTGTTGCGCTGGACGCTGACGGGTCTCGCGGTGCTTGCCCTGCTGATGTGGGGTGCGCTGGCGTTTGGGCGTGATGCGCTGGGCTGGGTCGGGTCATCGGGCGAGATGCTGCACTCTTTGCTTCCGTGGCGTGCACCGCGCGTGCTGGCTGCGCTGGTGACCGGCCTGATGCTGGGCGTGGCGGGGAGCCTGATCCAGCGGCTGACCGGTAATCCTATGGCCAGCCCGGAAGTGCTGGGCATCAGTTCAGGTGCCGCCTGTGGCGTCGTCGTCATGATGTTCTTTGTGCCGGGCGATGCAATGGCATGGCTGCTGCCCGCCGGTGCGATGGGGGCCGCGCTGACGCTGCTGGTGATCATGGCGGTAGCCAGTCGTGGCGGCTTCTCACCTGAGAGAATGCTGCTGGCGGGTATGGCGCTTAACAGCGCCTTTGTCACCCTGCTGATGCTGCTGCTGGCAAGTGGCGATCCCCGCATGGGTGGGCTGCTGAGCTGGATCTCCGGCTCAACCTATAACATCAGCGGCAGTCAGGCGATCCAGAGCGCACTCTGTGCGCTGCTGCTGGTCTCGCTGGCACCACTGGCGAGCCGCTGGCTGACGCTGCTGCCGCTGGGAAGTGCTACCGCACGCTCGGCCGGCATGGCATTAACGCCCGCGCGGCTGAGTCTGCTGCTGCTGGCAGCCGCGCTGACCGCCAGCGCAACGCTGACTATTGGTCCGCTGAGTTTTGTTGGATTAATGGCGCCGCACATGGCGCGCATGTTGGGATTCCGGCGTGCCTTGCCGCAACTGCTGCTGTCGGGATTACTGGGGGCGGGACTGATGGTGCTGGCTGACTGGTGCGGGCGGATGCTGGCATTCCCGGATCAAATTCCTGCCGGGCTGATGGCGACATTTTTAGGTGCACCTTACTTTATCTGGTTGCTGCGTCGTTCAGGTTAAAAAAAAGACCAGCGCAAGCCGGTCTTCATCTTTAACGTTACCGAAATTACAGCTTCGCGAAACAACGACGCGCGGCATCAACCGTGCGCTGAATATCCTCTTCGCTGTGCGCCAGTGACATGAAGCCCGCTTCATAAGCTGATGGCGCAAAGTAAACGCCTTCCTCCAGCATCAGATGGAAGAAGGTTTTAAAGCGTTCCACATCGCAGCGGGTCACATCGGCGTAACAGGTCACGCTGTCAGCATCGGTGAAGAACAGGCCAAACATCCCGCCAACATGGTTAATCACCAGCGGAATATTTTGCTGTTGTGCGGCTTCGCGCAGACCCTCTGCCAGCTTGCGGGTCAGGGTATCGAGCTTCTCGTGCGTGCCCGGCTGCGCGATCTGCGTCAGGCAGGCAAAACCGGCAGCCATCGCGATCGGGTTACCGGAGAGCGTTCCTGCCTGATAAACCGGGCCGGTCGGCGCCAGTGCAGCCATCACGTCGCGACGGCCACCGAATGCACCGACTGGCATCCCGCCACCGATAATTTTTCCGAGGCAGGTCAGGTCAGGACGCACATTGTAGTGAGCCTGCGCGCCACCCAGCGCCACACGGAAGCCGGTCATCACTTCATCGATAATCAGCAGTGCGCCGAACTCATCGCAGAGCGCGCGCAGGCCCGGCAGGAATTCTGGCTGCGGCGGGATGCAGTTCATATTACCGGCAACCGGCTCAACGATGATGGCAGCGATGGCATCAGGATATTGCTCGAAGGCGCTGCGCACGGAGTCGAGATCGTTGAAAGTGCAGGTCAGGGTATGTTTAGCGAAATCTGCTGGTACGCCCGGCGAGTTTGGCTGACCCAGCGTCAGGGCACCGGAACCGGCTTTCACCAGCAAATGATCGGCATGGCCGTGATAGCAGCCTTCGAACTTAATAATTTTATCGCGGCCGGTAAAGCCTCGAGCCAGACGGATTGCGCTCATGGTCGCTTCGGTACCGGAGTTAACCATCCGCACCATCTCCATGCTCGGCACCAGCTCACACACCAGCTGCGCCATGGTCACTTCCATTTCGGTCGGTGCGCCAAAGCTCAGGCCGCGCTGGGCTGCTTCGATCACCGCATTACGGATCGCCGCGTTGTTATGGCCCAGCACCATCGGTCCCCATGAGCCGACATAGTCGATATAGGCTTTGCCATCAGCGTCATACAGATACGCACCATCAGCATGTTCAATAAACAGTGGAACGCCACCCACACCGGTAAATGCGCGTACTGGCGAGTTTACCCCACCCGGAATCAGGCGTTGTGCCTCGGCAAACAGTTGTTCGGACTTACTCATTTTCGGCTCCAGCGTTTCAGAAAAATATTGCGCCATTCTACGGAAGAGCAGCAGCAGACGAAAGGTGGATTCACCCACAGCGTCCTGAACGGAGGGGAAAGCGGCACAGAGTGCGAAGGGCAGAGCTTGATTGCGCTGAGGTGCTGACTGATAATAGCGTTATTAAGGTCGTTTTCTGACCTGGGCGTTTACCGGAGTAAAACATGAGTGATGAAGTAGTAGCACTGCCGTTGCAGTTTACCGACGCCGCAGCCACCAAGGTGAAAAACCTGATTGCCGATGAAGAGAACCCGGCGCTGAAACTTCGCGTCTATATCACCGGTGGCGGTTGCAGTGGTTTCCAGTATGGCTTTACGTTTGACGACCAGCTGAACGATGGCGATATGACAATTGAAAAGCAGGGCGTCTCACTGGTCGTTGATCCAATGAGCCTGCAATATCTGGTGGGCGGTTCGGTTGATTATACGGAAGGCCTGGAAGGATCGCGCTTTATCGTGACCAACCCGAATGCCAAAACCACCTGTGGCTGTGGCTCATCCTTCAGTATCTGATCGCGCAGGCCGTCACTCCGACGGCCTCATTTACCACTCTATTGTGACCAGCCGGTTACTCTGCTTCAGGCTTCCCTGCGATTGAATCTGACTTTGGGTTACGCGTGGCTGCGCGCTTGCCTGTCTGCCACAGTTGATTTGCGGCAAAAGCGGACCGTTAGCCGTGTTGATTTCACAGCGTGAATAGATGACAAGCCTGGCGCCTATAGAGCCATTTATCGATCCCGCAAAAGCAGATCCGGTGATCAAAAGCCCTATGGCCAGCAGCAGTGCTCTGGTCATATAAGGTTCCTGGTGTTTTAAAAAGCGCCGCGGCGCTAAAAGGACGGCGAGCATACGTGGCCCGCTCGTCTCTGGTATTGATTAACGGCAAAAAAGGCTGTTTCTTTAATCGATGCGTGGACTTATTGTGCGGGATGCAACGCGGAACAGAGTTGCTGCGCCGCCAGCAGCAGCCGCGGACCCGGCCGGCTTAACCAGTCCTCGTTAATGGTGATCACCGGCACCGTGAGCTGTGGCCGCCAGTAAGTACGAATGTTCTCCGCCTGCTGTGCACCTCCGGCTATAACCACGGCCTGAGGATGGCGCATCAGCACCTGCTCACGGCTGACCTGCGGCCAACTGACGCGGCTGTCAGCAAAAATATTCCTGCCACCACATAACGTAATAACTTCATTTTGCAGCGTGGCTCTGGCAGCGGTAAAAAGCGGCTGCTGACCAAACTGCAAAAAAAGCGGAACCGCAGTCAGATGAGTATAGCGCTGTCGCAGCGCCGCTGCCTGCTGTCGTAGCGCTCTGGCCGCGCTGGCGGCCTGCTCTGGCCTGGGACTCCAGCGGCCCAGATCGGCCAGTGCCGTGAACATCTCATCCAGTGTCAGTGGATCAATCCATTTAATGGGTACGCCGAGCTGCTGCAACTGTTCAATCTGCCGCTGCGGATTACCGCCGCGCCAGGCCAGGACCAGATCCGGCTTGAGCTGCAGAATACGCTCGGCTTTGATGCCCTGCCAGTTGGCGACCTGTTCAATCTGTTTCGCCTGCGGCGGATAGTCGGACCAGGCGCTGACTGCGATCGGCGTAATCCCGGCAGCAAAGGCGAGTTCGGTAAGGTGTGGAGCGAGGGTGATAACACGCGGTGGGGAAGCGAGCAGGCTGCCGCTTAATAGCAGCAGCCAGCAGAACAGCAGCGTTTTAGCCACGCGCCAGATGCGCCAGCAGGTTCTCCACCATCAGCGACGATTGCGTCGCTGCAACGCTCAGGAATTCATCAAAGCTCAGGTGCGATTCTTTATCGGCCACGTCTGAAATCGCGCGGACCACCACAAACGGCACCTGGAACTGATGACAGACGTGACCGATAGCGGTCGCTTCCATCTCAACCGCAATCGCCTGCGGGAACAGACTACGAATGCGCGCCAGCGGCTCAGCGCCATTGATAAAGGCATCACCGCTTACCACCAGACCGCGTACAGCATTCAGGTCCAGCTGCTTAATGCAGGCTTCGGCAGCCGCGATAAGCTTGCTGTCTGCCACAAACGCAGCAGGGCAACCCGCCATCTGGCCTGGCTCATAACCAAAAGCGGTGACGTCAGCATCGTGATAACGCACTTCATCTGATACCACGATATCGCCGACGCTCAGTGACGGTGCTAAACCGCCTGCCGACCCGGTGTTGATCACCACATCCGGCTTGCAGAGCTGCAGCAGCAGCGTGGTACCCAGCGCGGCAGAGGTTTTACCAATGCCCGATTTCAGCAGTGCCACTTCAACGCCCTGCAGGGTGCCGGTATAGATTTCACAACCCGCCAGTGTCAGCGTTTGACGGTTTTCAATTTTGTCACGCAGCAGTGTGACTTCCTGCTCCATCGCGCCAATAATGCCTGCTTTCATAGTGAGTTCCGCTAATGTAAAGAATCAAAATTTAGGGCATAGTCTACCATGGCATTCAGGGGATTAATTCACGAAAAAGTCAGGGGTAATTCATGTCGGCGATCAATTTCAGGAAGAAGATCAGCTTCTCACGCCCTTATAACAGCCGAAAAGATCCGGAAGGTGAATATTACATTACCCGCCATTTTGAGAGCGACCGTGGACGAATTATCAACTCGGCCGCTATCCGGCGTCTGCAGCAGAAAACGCAGGTCTTTCCACTGGAGCGCAACGCCGCCGTTCGCTCCCGCCTGACGCACTCGCTGGAGGTGCAGCAAACCGGGCGCTACATCACCAAAGAGATTCTGCAAACCCTGAAGATGCAGGGCGGGCTGGCGCAGTATGGACTGGATGAGATGGAAGGCGCGTTTGAAAGTCTGATCGAGATGGCGTGTCTGCTGCATGACGTCGGTAATCCGCCGTTTGGCCATTTTGGCGAGGCCGCCATTAACGACTGGTTTGAAGAGAACCTCTCTGCCGAACTGGTGGATCCGCTGGTAGCGGGCGTTGAAGGAGAAGAACAGCGGAAGGCTTTTGATCAGCTGAATGCCATGATCCGCCAGGACCTCTGCCATTTTGAGGGCAATGCGCAGGCCATTCGTATGGTGCATACGCTGCTGCAACTCAATCTCAGTTATTCTCAGGTCGCCTGCATCCTGAAATATACCGCACCCGCCTGGTGGCAGGGTGAAAAACCTGCCGAATTTAGCGTCTTAATGAAGAAACCCGGCTTTTATCTCTCTGAGCAGGAGTATATTGCGGATTTACGTGCTGCCACCAATATGAAAGAACACCATCGCTTTCCGCTTACCTATATAATGGAAGCGGCGGATGATATCTCCTATTGTATTGCCGATTTGGACGACGCTGTAGAAAAAGATATCTTTAATGTTGAGAGTTTGTTTGAGTTTCTCAATAAAGCCTGGGGGCCGGTTAAAAATAATGACGCCTTCAGCCGGACTATTGGTGAAGCCTGGCGCGAAGCCTGCAGTAAAAAACGGCGAAGCCGCAGCGATCAATTTTTTATGTCATTACGCGTAAATGTTCAGAGCGTGCTGGTAAGTTATGCCGTGAAACGTTTCGTTGATAATCTGCCTGCTATATTCGATGGCAGTTTCAATCACGCGCTGCTGGAAGATGAGGGTGAAGAGGGCCGGTTACTGCAACTGTTTAAAACTGTTGCGCGCCAGCAGGTCTTTAATCACTCTGAAGTCGAGCAGCTGGAGTTGCAGGGATACCGCGTAATCAAAGGGCTGCTGGAGATCTATCAGCCGCTGATGCGCCTGAACTATGAGGCTTTCACCACGCTGATAAATGAAGACTTCCTGCGTCAGCATCCGATTGAAACCCGGCTTTTTCATAAGCTTTCTGGTAAACACCGTAAAGCCTATTTGCAAAAGATGCGTACCCTTGTGGTAGAGCATAAATATCAGCGGCTGCTGTGGGAACGTTATTATCGCTTCCGGCTTATTCAGGATTATATCAGTGGAATGACCGATCTCTATGCCTGGGATGAGTATCGCCGACTGATGGCTGTAGAATAAGCCGGCGTTTGTAAAGGCCGCGAATAAATTTTTACCTTTGACTTAAACTTTTAAAGGAATTTCGCGCTAAAACATTTATCTCACCTTTCGACCACAGCAATGGTCTGAACAGTAATCTTATCGAGAAATGAAAATGAAAAAAAAGACTTTAGTGTTAAGTGCGCTGGCGTTGAGCCTGAGCATGGCGCTCGCCCCAGTTACTGTTTTTGCTGCGCAAACGGCCTCTTCCGATAGCCAGCAACTCCCTAGCCTGGCGCCTATGCTGGAAAAGGTAATGCCGTCTGTGGTCAGTATCAGCGTTGAGGGTACCACCACCGTGAAAACCCCGCGCATGCCGCAGCAGTTTCAGCAATTCTTTGGCGACAACTCGCCCTTCTGCCAGGACGGTTCTCCGTTCCAGGGATCACCCATGTGTCAGAGCGGTGACGGCGCGGGCGGTAACGGTGGCGCGCCAGGCCCTGATACCCAGCAGGAAAAATTCCGGGCTCTTGGGTCGGGCGTCATCATCAACGCTGAAAAAGGCTATGTGGTGACGAACAACCACGTGGTGAACAACGCCACTAAAATTCAGGTGCAGCTCAGCGATGGTCGTCATTATGACGCCAAAGTCATTGGTAAAGATCCCAGCTCTGACATTGCACTGATTCAGCTGAAGGACGCTAAAAATCTGACTGCTGTGAAAATCGCTGACTCCGACAGCCTGCGCGTCGGTGACTACACCGTGGCGATCGGCAACCCGTATGGTCTGGGTGAGACCGTCACCTCCGGGATCGTCTCGGCGCTGGGACGCAGCGGCCTGAACGTGGAAAACTACGAAAACTTTATCCAGACGGATGCGGCAATTAACCGGGGTAACTCCGGTGGTGCGCTGGTTAACCTTAATGGTGAACTGATAGGGATTAACACCGCTATTCTGGCGCCGGATGGCGGCAACATCGGTATCGGCTTTGCTATCCCAAGCAACATGGTTAAAAACCTGACGGCTCAGATGGTTGAGTTTGGTCAGGTGAAACGTGGCGAGCTGGGCGTGCAGGGGACTGAACTGAACTCCGAGCTGGCAAAAGCGATGAAGGTTGATGCACAGCGTGGTGCCTTTGTCAGCCAGGTGCTGCCAGACTCTGCGGCGGCTAAAGCGGGTATTAAAGCGGGTGACGTGATTGTTTCAATGAATGGCAAACCGCTGAGCAGCTTTGCTTCTCTGCGTGCGGAAGTGGGTTCGCTGCCGGTTGGCACCACACTGAAACTGGGCCTGCTGCGCGACGGCAAACCCGTTGATGTCTCGGTTACCTTGCAGCAGAGCAGCCAGGCGAAAGTGCAGTCCGCCACCATTTACAACGGCATTGAAGGGGCTGACCTCAGCAATGTTGAAACCGGTGATAAAGGTGTTCGCGTGGATAATGTGAAACCCGGCAGCGCCGCAGCGCGTATCGGCCTGAAAAAGGGTGACGTGATCCAGGGAGTTAACCAGCAGCCGGTAACCAACCTCGGTGAGCTGCGAAAAGTCCTCGACACCAAACCAGCCGTTCTGGCGCTGAATGTGAAACGTGGTGACAGCAGCATCTATCTGCTGATGCAGTAACGGTATAACAACTGTTCATGAGGCGGACTGCGGTCCGCCTTTTTTATGCCCGCCTTCCGCGCCGCCAGAGTGTGATGCTCTCCGCAAATTCGGTAAATGATTGCCCGGCTCTGTGCAGTTGCACAATGCTCTGTGCGCAACCCATGCGTATTCTGTTTCTCACCCTCTTTTCCAGGAGTAATGGATGGCTACCTATCACCTTGATGCCCGGCTGGCGCAGGATATCGTGGCACGCACCATGAAAATTATTGACAGTAATGTCAACGTGATGGATGCGCGGGGCCGGATCATCGGCAGCGGTGACCGGGAGCGTATTGGGGAGTTGCACGAAGGTGCGTTGCTGGTGCTCTCTCAGGGGCGTGTTGTCGATATTGATGAGGCGGTTGCTAAACATCTTCATGGTGTGCGGCCCGGCATTAATCTGCCGCTGCGCATCGACGGTGACATTGTCGGGGTCATTGGGCTGACGGGCGAGCCACTGGCGCTGCGACATTATGGCGAACTGGTCTGCATGACCGCAGAGATGATGCTGGAACAGGCGCGATTGCTGCATATGCTGGCGCAGGACAGCCGTCTGCGTGAAGAGCTGGTGCTGAACCTGATCCGCAGCGATACCCTGTCGCCACAACTGACTGAATGGGCACAGCGGTTGGGCATCGATCTCAATCAGCCGCGTGTGGTCGCCGTGCTGGAAGTGGACAGCGGTCAGCTCGGCGTCGACAGCGCGATGTCAGAATTACAGCAGCTGCAAACGCTGCTGACCACGCCGGAGCGCGATAATCTGATCGCTATTGTGTCGCTGACCGAAATGGTGGTGCTGAAGCCCGCACTGAATGGACATGGACGCTACGACCAGGAGGATCATCGCCGCCGCGTGGAACAGTTACTGCAGCGGATGAAAGAGAGCGGACATTTACGGATGCGTATCGCACTGGGCAACTTCTTTAGCGGGCCTGGCAGCATTGCACGCTCTTACCGGACCGCACGCACCACAATGATGGTGGGCAAGCAACGTATGCCCGAGTTACGCAGCTATTTTTATCAGGATCTGGTGTTGCCGGTGCTGCTCGACAGCCTGCGTGGCGGCTGGCAGGCCAACGAACTGGCCCGGCCACTGGCGAAGCTTAAGAGCATGGATAACAACGGCTTGCTGCGACGCACGTTAATCGCGTGGTTCACCCATAATGTCCAGCCAAGCGCCACCGCGCGTGCGCTGTTCATTCATCGCAATACGCTGGAATATCGGCTAAACCGGATTTCTGAACTCACCGGACTGAATCTTGGCCATTTCGATGACAGGCTGTTGCTCTATGTGGCTTTACAGCTGGATGAGCAGGGATAGGAGCCGAATTCAGGGCATAAAAAAAGGCCAGCAAAGCTGGCCTCTCTCGTCGGACAAAAAATTAACGGCTGTTACGGGTTAATTTTTCCAGATCCGATTCAATTTCAGTGATCTTGTGGGAAACCACGCTTTCCAGGTGACGCAGGTCATCCAGAATTTTGCGTTTCAGATCCACTTCAACCTGGTCACGCTGGCAAATCTGGTCCAGTTCATCGATGACATAACGCAGATTCGGGCTGATTTCCTGAACTTCTTTGTAGCCCTGGGTTGCGTGATCGGCAACAACAGTTTTGCGCTGACGCGGATATTTGAATTTGACGCTCTTTGCGAAAAACTCGCCTTTATCTTTGCGGAAGTAAATCTTCAGAATGTCGTTGTTGGCTTCCTGACGCAGGCTGTAGCGGTCAATGTCGTCCGGGTTACTGATACCTAAGCTTTTCAGATTGTCATACATAGCGTTGTTTCCATCAAAAGTGAGAAGCGCGCAGACTTGTTCATGACGTCCGTCAACTGTAGACATAAATAAGCGGGATGAACATTGCGCGACAGGATTTAACTGGCGCGGATTATGACCTGGATGAAAACTAAACGCACCAGTTAATTCGCGACGCGAAGCATGTTGTTCAGGAATAGCTGTAAAGAAAAGATGACGGGCTGCTTTCCAGCCCGTCATTTTACTCAGTCGATGGTGCGCAGCAGTTCGTTAATGCCGGTTTTACCCAGCGTCTTCGCATCCACTTTCTTCACGATCACGGCACAGTAGAGGCTGTAGCTGCCATCTTTAGACGGCAGGTTACCTGAGACCACGACGGAACCGGCAGGAACACGGCCGTAGTGGACTTCACCGGTTTCGCGGTCATAGATTTTGGTGCTCTGACCGATGTAAACGCCCATTGAGATCACTGAGCCTGCTTCAACAATCACGCCTTCAACGATTTCAGAGCGTGCACCGATGAAGCAGTTGTCTTCGATAATGGTCGGGTTTGCCTGCAACGGTTCCAGCACACCACCGATACCCACGCCGCCAGAAAGGTGAACGTTTTTACCAATCTGCGCACAGGAGCCGACAGTCGCCCAGGTGTCCACCATAGTGCCTTCATCCACGAAGGCGCCGATGTTGACGTAAGAAGGCATCAGGACCGTGTTGCGGGCGATATAAGCACCCTGGCGAACAGCTGCAGGCGGCACGACGCGGAAACCCGCTTCTTTGAAACGCGCTTCATCCCAGCCAGCAAATTTCATCGGGACTTTGTCGTAGAAGCGGGTTTCTGAACCTTCCATTACCTGATTGTCATTAATGCGGAAAGAGAGCAGCACTGCTTTCTTCAGCCACTGATGCGTTACCCACTCGCCGTCGATCTTCTCAGCAACGCGCAGCTCACCGCTGTCCAGCAGGGAGATAACCTGGTTGATGGCATCGCGGGTTTCGCTGTCGACGCTGGCAGGGGTAATGTCAGCGCGACGTTCGAAGGCGGATTCAATAACGCTCTGTAACTGTTGCATATTTTTTTCCTGATCTGTCATGTGCGGTGCCGGACAACAGCCCGACACAAGTAAATAGAGTAATGTCTACAAATTGAATCTGGTCACACTTTATCGTTTGGATTAAGGGCCTCTGTCAACCGTTGTTGCAACGCTTTGCGCATTTCTTCATCCAGTGCCTGACGTTCGCTGTTGGCCAGAATAAATAAATCTTCGACCCGCTCGCCGATGGTGCTGATGCGTGCACCGTGCAGTGAGACACCCAGATCGGCAAAGACTTCGCCGACCCGCGCCAGCAGGCCTGGCTGATCCAGCGCCACCAGTTCCAGGTAGCTGCGACGGTCAGTGTGCGTTGGCAGAAAGTTCACTTCGGTATCCACGCTGAAATGCCGCAGTTTGGCCGACGGACGACGGGTACGCGGCGGCACCCAATCTGACTGAGTGATTGCCTGTTCCAGCGCCTGAATGATCATCGGATGGCGATCGGGGGAGAGCGGGCTGCCATCCGGTTCCAGCACAATAAAGGTATCCATTGCCATGCCGTCCCGGCTGGTGAAGATTTGCGCGTCGTGAACGCTGAGGTTACGACGGTCGAGTTCACCGGCCACAGCAGCAAACAGATGAGGCCGATCGGGACTCCAGATAAAAATTTCGGTCCCGCCACGGGTGGCCTGCGGGCTGACCAGCACCAGCGGTTTTTTCAGATCGTGAACCAGCAGGTGGCGGGCATGCCACGCAATCTGATTCGGCGTATGGCGCAGGAAGTAGTCCGCGCGGCAACGATTCCAGATCTGGTGCAGACGCTCTTCATCAATGTTATCCATCCGCAGCAGTGCCAGTGCCTGCAGGCGATGATGACGCACCCGTTCCCGCAAATCCGGACTGTTTTCCATACCGCGTCGTAACTGCTTCTCGGTGGCGAAAAACAGCTCGCGTAACAGGCTCTGCTTCCAGCTGTTCCACAGACTTTCATTGGTGGCGCAGATATCGGCCACGGTCAGACAAACCAGATAGCGCAGCCGGTTCTCATTCTGCATCACCTCAGCAAACTGCTGGATCACCGTCGGATCCTGAATATCGCGACGCTGCGCCGTGACAGACATCAGCAGGTGATGACGAACCAGCCAGGCCACCAGTTGAGTTTCACGCGAGTTAAGGCCATGCATTTCAGCGAACTCAAGCGCATCCTGCGCGCCAAGAATAGAGTGATCGCCGCCGCGCCCTTTGGCAATGTCATGCAGCAGCGCAGCCATCAGTAACAGCTCCTGCTGCGGCAGGCGTGGCCATAACTCGACACACAGTGGATGCTGAGGACGGGTGGCTTCATTGGCGAAGCTTTCCAGCTTCTGCAGGACACGAATAGTATGCTCATCCACGGTGTAGGCATGGAACAGATCAAACTGCATCTGTCCGACGATATGCCCCCACAGCGGTGTATAGGCCCACAGCACGCTATGACGATGCATCGGCACCAGCGCCCGGCTCACCGCGCCGGGATGGCGCAGAATTGACATAAACGTGCGTCGCGCTTCCGGAATCTGACACAGCGGCTGTTTAAGATGTCGACGTGCATGGCGCAGGTGACGCAGGGTGGTGGAGTAGATCCCTTTGATACTGTCGTTACGTACCATCACGTAGAACATACGCAGAATCGCCTGCGGCTCGCGGGTGAACAGCGTTTCGTCGCGCAGGTCGATCAAATCACCCCGCAGCTGGAAATCGTCGTCGATAGGCCTGGGTTTTTCACTGGTGGAGAGCGCCAGAATCGCCTCATCAAACAGCTGCAGCAGCATCTGGTTCAGTTCACCGATACGCCGTGTGACCCGATAGAAATCCTTCATCATGCGTTCGACCGGCTCATTGCCTTCGCCCTGGTAATTCAGGCGCTGCGCCACACTGAGCTGGCGATCGAATAGCAGGCGGTTATCGTAGCGGGGGAGGGAAAGATGCAGGGCAAAGCGGATGCGCCAGAGAAACTCCTGACATTCGTTGAGTTCGCTGCGCTCAGCGTCAGTGAGGAAACCAAAGCCGACCATCTCATCCAGGGTAGTGGCACCAAAATGGCGTCGGGCAACCCACTGCAGCGTATGGATGTCTCGCAGGCCACCGGGACTGCTTTTGATATCGGGCTCGAGGTTATAACTGGTGCCGTGATAACGCTTGTGGCGCTCCTGCTGCTCATCAATTTTGGCGGCGAAAAAGCGGGATGAGGGCCAGAAACCGTCGCTGAAGATATTTTTCTGCAGTTCCAGAAACAGCGCCACATCGCCAGTCAGCATCCGTGATTCGATCAGGTTGGTGGCGACGGTCAGATCAGACAATCCCTCCAGCAGACACTCTTCCAGCGTGCGGACGCTGTGGCCCACTTCCAGTTTAAGATCCCACATCAGCGTTAAGAGATCGCTGGTGCGTTGCGCAGCCTGTTCATCCAGCGGCTGGCGGCTGAGGATCAGAACATCGATATCAGAGAGCGGATGCAGTTCGGCACGGCCATAGCCGCCAACGGCGACCAGCGCGGTAGACGGCATTTCATCAAAGCCAAAGAAGCGCCACAGGCGACGCAGCAGCCGATCAATAAACAGCGTGCGGGCATCGATCAGCGGCTCAACGGGTTCACCGGCATCAAACGCGGCAGCCAGATGTTGCTGAAACAGCTCCAGCCTCGGCTTCAGAATGTCGCGGGTCAGCTGGTTGTCACCCCATTCGGCTGGCGAATCAACCAGACCGTTTTTCACATCTTCCGACAGACTCACGCTCATGCAGCTCTTCTCTTTTTTAGCCAAAAAAAAGCCGGCTCAGCGCCGGCTTGATCTGTTTTGGGGGAATTACCCTTCGGCGACGAGCACAGCGGGCAGCGCGTCGTCTTTGCGCAGGGTTAAAATCTCACAGCCGTTTTCCGTCACCACAATAGTATGCTCATACTGCGCGGACAAGCTGCGATCTTTGGTTTTTACCGTCCAGCCATCTTTCATGGTGCGGATGCGGTAATCCCCGGCATTGACCATCGGTTCTACTGTAAAGGTCATACCCGCCTGTAACACGACGCCGCTATCATCGGCATCGTAATGCAATACCTGAGGCTCTTCGTGGAACCCCTTGCCGATGCCGTGACCGCAATATTCGCGTACGACAGAGAAGTCGTTTGCTTCAACATACTTCTGAATGGCACGACCCAACTCGCGCAGGCGGATGCCGGGCTTAATCAGACGCAGGGAAAGATAGAGGCTCTCCTGCGTGACGCGGCACAGGCGCTCACCCTGAATAGTGGGTTTACCAACAATAAACATCTTTGAGGTATCACCGTGGTACTCATCTTTAATGACGGTGACATCGATATTGACGATATCGCCATCTTTCAGAGGGCGATCGTCACTGGGAATCCCGTGACAAACCACTTCATTCACCGAGATGCAGACTGATTTCGGAAAACCGTGATAGCCAAGGCAGGCAGAGACGGCCTGCTGCTTCTGCGTGATGTGTTCGTGGCAGATACGGTCCAGCTCGCCGGTGGTGACACCCGGTTGAACATGAGGCTCGATCATCTCCAGCACTTCGGCGGCCAGTCGGCCCGCGACGCGCATTTTTTCGATTTCTTCAGGGGTTTTGATTGAAATTGCCATTAAATTAATCCGCAGTTGTCGAAATTTTCGACAATAATAAGGTCTGTGCTGTCATGTTAGCAGCCAGCAAATGGGCTGCCAAATAGAGAACGCGCTGGCGCTCATCAGTGATCATTTATTGGCGTCCCATGGTGGTTTGTGGTATAAAGCGCGCCGACGATTCTCTGTATGGCTGTTTCGGTCAGCAGGAAACGCATAACTCTCATTATGTGTAATAAAACACACATGTATCGACACATACGCCGGGGTGCCTTGAAAGAGGTCGGTCGTATGGGATACATGGAGGCCCAACCCCAATCAAACTTTAGAGGTTTTATCATGGCAACTGTTTCCATGCGCGACATGCTCCAGGCTGGTGTTCACTTCGGTCACCAGACCCGTTACTGGAACCCAAAAATGAAGCCATTCATCTTTGGTGCACGTAACAAGGTTCACATCATCAACCTGGAAAAAACTGTACCTATGTTCAACGAAGCTCTGGCTGAACTGAACAAGATCTCTTCCCGTAAAGGTAAGATCCTGATCGTAGGTACTAAGCGCGCTGCTGCCCAGGCAGTAAAAGAGTCTGCACTGAGCTGCGACCAGTTCTTCGTAAACCACCGCTGGTTGGGTGGCATGCTGACCAACTGGAAAACCGTGCGTCAGTCAATCAAGCGTCTGAAAGATCTGGAGATTCAGTCTCAGGATGGCACTTTCGACAAACTGACCAAAAAAGAAGCGCTGATGCGTGCGCGTGAGCTGGCCAAGCTGGAAAACAGCCTGGGCGGTATCAAAGACATGGGCGGTCTGCCAGACGCACTGTTTGTTGTTGATGCTGATCACGAACACATCGCAATCAAAGAAGCAAACAACCTGGGTATCCCGGTATTTGCTATCGTTGATACCAACTCAGATCCAGATGGCGTTGATTTCGTTATCCCAGGTAACGACGATGCGATCCGTGCTGTAAACCTGTACCTGACTGCCGTTGCGACTACCGTTCGCGAAGGCCGCTCTCAGGACCTGGCTGAGCAAGCTGAAGAAGCGTCTTTAGAAAACGCTTAATTAAGGTTTGCTCTGCATAAGAGCCCTTAGCATTCAGATGTGATCTGTAAGGGGCCTATACTGGCCCCTTTATTTTATCTAAGTCTGTCACGCCCCCAACCGGACGGCGGGACAGAGTAAATTTTCCGCAAATAAGTGTCTGCTGGTGCAAACGTACTCAGGCACGAACCGAGGATTCTGGAATGGCTGACATTACCGCTGCATTGGTAAAAGAACTGCGCGAGCGTACTGGCGCTGGCATGATGGATTGCAAAAAAGCGCTGACTGAAGCGAACGGCGACATTGAGCTGGCGATTGAGAACATGCGTAAGTCTGGCGCAATCAAAGCAGCGAAAAAAGCAGGCAACGTTGCTGCTGATGGCGTAATCAAAACCAAGATCGTTGGCGACTACGGCGTGATTCTGGAAGTGAACTGCCAGACTGACTTCGTTGCAAAAGATGGCGGTTTCCAGGCGTTCGCAGACAAAGTTCTGGAAGCGGCTGCCGCTAATCGCGTTACCGACGTTGAAGTTCTGAAAGCGCAGTTCGAAGAAGAGCGCGTTGCACTGGTTGCTAAAATCGGTGAGAACATCAACATCCGTCGCGTTGCAATCCTGGAAGGCGCAGAGCTGGGCAGCTACCTGCACGGCGCACGTATCGGCGTTCTGGTTTCAGCGAAAGGCGCTAACGAAGATCTGATCAAACAGATCGCAATGCACGTTGCAGCAAGCAAACCTGAATTCGTTAAGCCAGAAGACGTTTCTGCTGACGTGGTTGATAAAGAGTACCAGGTTCAGCTGGACATCGCGATGCAGTCTGGCAAGCCAAAAGAGATCGCAGAGAAGATGGTTGAAGGCCGTATGAAGAAATTCACCGGCGAAGTCTCTCTGACAGGTCAGGCTTTCGTTATCGATCCAAGCAAAACCGTTGGCCAGGCTCTGAAAGAGCAGGGCGCTGACGTGATTAACTTCATCCGCTTCGAAGTGGGTGAAGGCATCGAGAAAGTTGAGTCTGACTTCGCTGCAGAAGTTGCAGCAATGTCCAAACAGTCTTAATGCTTTGAAAGAACCGCCATCCGGCGGTTCTTTTTTGTCTGTGAATCGCAACAGACACGTTTTCAGTTTCATCCCAATAGCATTTTCTTTGCGGTAAGCGGATGATCGATCAGAATTTACTTCTCCTTTACACCCAATCTTCCAGGAAGAACTGACCATGGCGACCAACGCAAAACCTGTTTATCAACGTATCCTGCTTAAACTCAGCGGCGAAGCTCTGCAAGGCGCTGAAGGTTTTGGTATCGACGCGAGTGTGCTTGACCGCATGGCACAAGAGGTAAAAGAGCTGGTTGAACTGGGCATCCAGGTTGGCGTAGTGATTGGCGGAGGGAACCTGTTCCGTGGCGCAAGCCTGCAGCAGGCAGGGATGAACCGCGTCGTGGGTGACCACATGGGTATGCTGGCAACCGTGATGAACGGCCTGGCGATGCGTGATGCACTGCACCGCGCCTATGTGAACGCACGCCTGATGTCAGCGATTCCACTGAATGGCGTCTGCGACAACTACAGCTGGGCAGAAGCGATCAGCCTGCTGCGTAACAACCGCGTGGTGATTTTCTCCGCCGGTACCGGTAACCCGTTCTTTACCACCGACTCTGCGGCGTGTTTGCGCGGCATTGAGATTGAAGCGGACGTGGTGCTGAAAGCGACCAAAGTTGACGGCGTCTACTCTGCCGACCCGGTGAAAAGCCCGGACGCAACGCTTTATGAGCAACTGAGCTATGCTGAAGTACTGGATAAAGAGCTGAAAGTGATGGATCTGGCGGCCTTTACCCTGGCGCGTGACCACAAATTGCCTATCCGTGTTTTCAACATGAATAAACCTGGCGCACTGCGTCGTGTAGTGATGGGTGAAAAAGAAGGGACTCTGATTACGCATTAATACCCGAGGCGAGATAAAATAAGGTATATTCTGTCAGCGCGATGAGAATGCATCGCGCACCAGTCAGGATTATCGATGATTATCGATCCCGCTTCCGGTTATGCCGGAACTGGCCAGGTCAAACCGAATCCAAGGGTTTCAACGTGATTAACGACATCAAAAAAGATGCTGACACGCGCATGGAAAAATGCGTTGAAGCATTCAAAACTACCATCAGCAAAGTGCGCACCGGTCGTGCTTCACCTTCGCTGCTTGACGGCATCGTCGTCGAATATTACGGCACGCCGACGCCACTGCGTCAGCTGGCTTCTGTCACTGTGGAAGATTCACGCACGCTGAAAATCAACGTGTTTGACCGTTCACTGAGTCCGGCAGTCGAAAAAGCGATCATGAAGTCTGATCTCGGTCTGAACCCTAGTTCAGCCGGTACCGACATCCGTGTTCCGCTGCCTGCCCTGACAGAAGAGCGTCGTAAAGATCTGATTAAAATCGTGCGCGGCGAAGCCGAGCAGGGCCGTGTGTCGGTACGTAACGTCCGTCGCGATGCCAACGATAAAATCAAAGCGTTGCTGAAAGATAAAGAGATCAGCGAAGACGACGAACGTCGTGCGCAGGATGAAGTGCAAAAAATGACCGATGCGTACATCAAGAAAGTTGATGCCGCACTGTCTGAAAAAGAGTCGGAGCTGATGGATTTCTAATCCCATCACTGCCGGACAAAACGCCGTACAGAGAGGTATTCGTATGAATGCGACATCTGGCGGCGTTTTACATTGTGCCTGAGGGCACGCTGACTTCACACGGATAGCCTCATGAAGCGATTAACTCTGCTGGGATCCACCGGCTCGATCGGCACCAGTACGCTGGCAGTGGTTCGCGCCAACCCGGCGCTTTATCAGATTACTGCGCTGGTCGCTGGCCACAATGTGGCGCTGATGGCCGAACAGTGTGCGGCTTTTACGCCGCGCTACGCCTGCATGGCAGATGAGGCATCCGCCGCTGCGCTGCGTGAGCGACTGAGAGCAATCAGGATCGATACTGAAGTGCTCTCCGGCGTTCAGGCAGCCTGTGAGCTGGCTGCGCTGGATGACGTGGATCAGGTGATGGCGGCAATTGTCGGCGCATCCGGTTTGCTGCCGACGCTGGCAGCCATTCGCGCCGGAAAAACGGTGCTGCTGGCCAACAAAGAATCGCTTGTCACCTGCGGCCGTTTGTTTATGGAGGCGGTGCGTCATCATAACGCGCAGTTACTACCAGTCGACAGTGAGCATAACGCCATTTTTCAGAGTTTACCGGCTACCATCCAGCATCAGTTAGGTTACGCTGACCTGCGGGATAATGGCATTGAGTCGATTATCCTTACGGGATCGGGTGGTCCTTTTCGTGACACAGATTTAGCTGATCTTAGCGCTATGTCGCCGGATCAGGCCTGTGCACATCCGAACTGGTCGATGGGGAGAAAAATCTCTGTTGATTCGGCCACCATGATGAATAAAGGTCTTGAGTACATTGAAGCCCGTTGGTTGTTTAATGCCAGCGCAGCGCAGATGGAAGTGATACTTCACCCACAGTCGGTGATTCACTCCATGGTGCGATACTGCGATGGCAGCGTGCTGGCTCAGTTAGGTTCTCCCGATATGCGTACGCCTATTGCCCACAGCATGGCCTGGCCATCGCGCATCAATGCAGGTGTGACGCCGCTGGATTTTACCCGCATGTCGGCGCTCTCTTTTGCAGAACCTGACTTTAGTCGCTATCCCTGTCTGAAACTGGCCATTGATGCCTGTGAGGCAGGGCAGGCGGCGACCACCACGCTAAATGCTGCCAATGAGGTTGCCGTCGCGGCTTTCCTGAATCACCAGATCCGCTTCACCGACATTGCCGCGCTTAATAGCGCAGTGATGGCGGCACAAGTGTGTCCGGAGCCGGATTCGGTGGACGCTGTCCTTGACATCGATCGCACTGCGCGCGCGCTGGCAACAGAAATGTTGCCGCGCTTCACGTCGTGAAACCGATCGTTATGAGGCCATTTGTTCGCTTCAGGTGAAAATGGTATAGTCGCTGGCTCGCGTTTCACGGTCTGTCACCGAATTCGGTGTAGCCCGGCACTAAGCGTGTGCCGGGATTTGAATCGGGCGCAATGTATTCAGAAAACACAGCATTTCTGATGAAAGGAATTGGTTAAGCGTTATGTCGTCTAACAATCACAACAACACTGATGACCAGCAGGGAAACGGTCCGCGCCACGTCGCTATCATCATGGATGGCAATGGTCGCTGGGCCAAAAATCAGGGAAAATTGCGTATTTCAGGCCACAAAGCCGGTGTTAAATCGGTGCGTCGTGCCGTCAGCTTTGCGGTCAATAACAATCTTGAAGCCCTGACGCTTTATGCCTTCAGTAGTGAAAACTGGAGCCGTCCTGCGCAGGAAGTCACCGCGTTAATGGAACTGTTTGTCTGGGCACTCGACAGTGAAGTAAAGAGCCTGCATAAACACAACGTTCGCTTACGTGTCATTGGCGATACCAGCCGTTTCAGCCCCCGCATTCAGGAACGTATTCGTCGTTCTGAGACCCTGACTGCAAATAATACCCGTCTGACGCTCAACATTGCTGCCAACTATGGCGGCCGTTGGGATATTATCGAAGGCGTGAAAAAACTGGCTGAACAGGTTCAGGAAGGATTACTGCGACCTGACCAGATTACCGAAGAGAGCCTGACGTCGCAGCTCTGCATGCAGGAGCTGGCGCCAGTGGATTTAGTGATAAGGACCGGGGGAGAGCATCGGATTAGCAACTTCCTGCTGTGGCAGATTGCCTATGCTGAATTCTATTTTACCGATGTGCTCTGGCCGGATTTCGATGAACACGTTTTTGAAGGTGCACTGAATGCATTCTCTCTGCGGGAGCGTCGTTTTGGCGGCGCTGCACCAGGCGGCGCCTGAGCAATCTGGGGGTAACCTTTGCTGAAGTCTCGTCTTATTACCGCGTTGATATTAATTCCGCTGGTAATAGCTGCACTATTCTGGTTACCGCCTGTTGGCTTCGCCCTGACAACGATTGTTATCTGCATGCTGGCAGCCTGGGAATGGGGTCAGTTTGCAGGCATGGCATCACGGCAACAGCGTGTCTGGCTGGCTGTACTTTGTGGTCTGTTGCTGGCGCTGATGCAGTTTACGCTGCCACCTTATCAACACACGGTGCATCTGCCACAGATTGCGACATCGCTTTGGGCGTCGCTGGTGTGGTGGGTCGCGGCACTGCTGCTGGTGCTTACCTATCCCGCTTCCGCGGCTTTCTGGCGTCATTCGCGTCCACTTCGCTTACTGTTTGGCGTATTAACGCTCGTGCCCTTTTTCTGGGGCATGGTGGCGCTGCGCCAGTATCACTATGAAACCGACCACTTCGCCGGAGCCTGGTGGCTGCTGTTTGTGCTGCTGCTGGTGTGGGGAGCGGATTCCGGTGCTTATATGTTTGGCAAGATGTTCGGCAAGCACAAGCTGGCGCCGAAAGTCTCACCAGGCAAAACCTGGGAAGGCTTCCTGGGCGGTCTGGTTTCATCGGCGCTGATTGCGCTGCTGTTTGCCACGCTGGCGCCGCTGACGGTCTCCACCGGTACGCTGGTGATTTGCGCGGTTATCGCGACGCTGGCCTCTGTTCTGGGTGACCTCACCGAGAGTATGTTTAAACGTGAAGCGGGCATTAAAGACAGTGGTAATCTGATTCCCGGTCATGGCGGCATGCTTGATCGTATTGATAGTCTGACTGCGGCGGTGCCGGTGTTTGCCTGTTTATTGCTGCTGGTGTTCCGCACCCTTTAAGGACAGGCAAAGATGTTGAGCATAATCTGGAGTTTCTTCGCCTTTATCGTTGCGCTGGGCGTGTTGATTACCGTGCATGAGTTTGGCCACTTCTGGGTCGCTCGTCGCTGTGGTGTCAAAGTTGAGCGCTTTTCCATTGGATTTGGTAAGGCGCTCTGGCAGCGCCGTGACCGCCACGGCACCGAATTTGTCATCGCGCTGATCCCGCTCGGCGGCTACGTTAAAATGCTCGACGAACGCGTCGAAAGCGTGCCCGCCGAGTTGCGTCATCAGGCTTTTAATAACAAAGCCGTCTGGCAACGCGCCTCCATTATTGCGGCAGGGCCTGTCGCTAACTTTATCTTTGCCATCTTTGCCTACTGGGTTGTGTTTATTCACGGCGTACCAGGTGTACGCCCGGTAATCGGTGAAATTTTAAACGGTTCGGTCGCTGCAGAAGCGCAAATTACGCCCGGCATGGAACTTAAGGCTGTTGACGGTATCGAAACGCCTGACTGGGATGCTGTGCGTATGGCGCTGGTGGGTAAAATCGGCGATAGCAGCACCACGTTAACCGTGGCCCGATTTGGCGAAGATACAACCCAGCAGAAGCAGCTGGATTTGCGTAACTGGCAGTTTGAGCCTGATAAGCAGGATCCGGTCGTTGCTTTAGGGATTCAGCCACGCGGTCCGCAAATTGAGACCACACTGGCAGAAGTGCAGGCGAACTCGCCAGCGAGTGAAGCCGGTTTGCAAGCAGGCGACAGGATCGTTAAAGTCGATGGTCAGCCATTATCGCAGTGGCAGACTTTTGTCACGCAGGTCCGGGATAATCCCGGTAAAAGCATGGCGCTTGAAGTGGATCGCGGCGGTGAATCAATTGCGCTGACGATGACGCCAGAAGCGAAAAATGGCAGTAAGGCGGGCTTTGCGGGAGTGATTCCGCGTATCGTCCCGCTGCCAGAAGAGTACAAGACGGTAAGGCAGTATGGCGCATTTGCGGCAATCGGTGAGGCCAGTGTAAAAACCTGGCAATTGATGAAGCTCACTGTTTCCATGCTGGGCAAGTTAATAACCGGTGATGTGAAGCTGAACAACCTGAGCGGGCCAATTTCGATTGCGCAGGGTGCAGGATTGTCAGCTGAGTACGGGTTGATTTACTACCTGATGTTCCTGGCGTTGATTAGCGTCAACCTGGGCATCATCAACCTGTTCCCTTTGCCGGTTTTAGATGGTGGGCACTTGCTCTTCCTTGCGATCGAAAAGATCAAAGGTGGACCGGTGTCCGAGCGAGTTCAGGACTTTAGTTATCGCATCGGTTCGATTTTACTGGTGCTGTTAATGGGGCTTGCACTTTTCAATGATTTCTCACGTTTGTAACCGCTGGAACGCGAACATTCGAGGGATGTGTTAGGAAAACGCATAACAACGATGGCGATGAAAAAGTTGCTCATAGCGTCGCTGCTGTTTAGCAGCGCCACCGTTTACGGTGCAGACGATTTCGTGGTGAAGGATATTCATTTCGAAGGGCTGCAGCGAGTCGCCGTCGGCGCGGCTCTGCTGAGCATGCCAGTACGGGTTGGCGATACGGTGAATGACGATGATGTCAGAAATACCATTCGCTCGCTGTTCGCTACTGGCAACTTTGAGGATGTTCAGGTCCTGCGAGACGGTACAACGCTGATTGTCCAGGTCAAAGAACGCCCTACCATTGCCAGCATTACCTTCACCGGTAACAAAGCGGTGAAAGAGGATCAGCTCAAACAAAATCTGGAAGCCTCAGGTGTGCGTGTCGGCGAAGCGCTGGACCGCACCACTATCTCTTCTATTGAGAAAGGCCTTGAGGATTTCTACTACAGCGTCGGTAAATATACTGCCAACGTGAAAGCGGTGGTGACACCCCTGCCGCGTAACCGTGTCGATCTGAAGCTGGTCTTTACCGAAGGTGTCTCTGCCAAAATTCAGCAGATCAACATCGTCGGTAATAAAGCCTTTAGCTCTGATGAACTGATCTCCCGTTTCCAGCTGCGTGATGAAGTGCCGTGGTGGAACGTAGTAGGCGATCGTAAATACCAGAAGCAGAAACTGGCAGGTGACCTTGAGACTCTGCGCAGCTTCTATCTGGATCGCGGCTATGCACGCTTCAATATCGATTCGACACAGGTCAGCCTGACGCCAGATAAAAAAGGCATCTACATCACGGTGAACATCACCGAGGGTGACCAGTACAAAATTGCTGGCGTAATCGTCAATGGCAGCATGGCGGGCCACTCCGCAGAAATTGAACATCTGACCAAAATTCCGGCAGGCGAGCTCTATAACGGCGCCAAAGTCACGAAAATGGAAGATGACATCAAGAAACTGCTGGGCCGCTACGGCTATGCCTATCCGCGTGTAGTCACACAGCCAGAAATCAACGACGCCGACAAAACCGTGAAACTGCACATCAACGTGGATGCGGGTAACCGTTACTACGTGCGTAATGTTCGTTTCGAAGGTAATGACACGTCAAAAGACTCGGTGTTACGTCGCGAAATGCGTCAGATGGAAGGCGCATGGCTGGGCAGCGATCTGGTTGAACAGGGTAAAGAGCGTCTGAACCGCACCGGTTACTTTGAAACCGTGGATGTGGATACCCAGCGTGTACCAGGCTCGCCTGACCAGGTTGACGTGGTCTACAAAGTTAAAGAGCGTAACACCGGTACTTTCAACTTCGGCGTCGGTTACGGCACTGAAAGTGGTGTGAGTTTCCAGGTTGGCGTAACGCAGGATAACTGGCTGGGCACCGGTAATACCGTGGGCATCAGCGGGACCAAAAACGATTACCAGACCTATGCTGAATTCTCGCTTACTGACCCTTACTTCACCGTTGACGGTGTGAGTCTGGGTGGTCGTCTGTTCTACAACGACTTCAAAGCAGACAATGCTGACCTTTCTGACTATACCAACAAGAGTTATGGTCTGGATGGCACACTTGGCTTCCCGGTTAACGAAAACAACACCCTGCGTGTCGGTCTGGGCTATGTCCACAATGACCTGTCAAACATGCAGCCGCAGGTTGCGATGTGGCGTTACCTTGACTCGGTTGGTAAGCCGCAGCAGCTTAATGACAAAGGCGAATTCTCAGCAGATGACTTCACCTTTAACTACGGCTGGACTTACAACACCCTGGACCGCGGATTCTTCCCGACATCCGGTAACCGCACTAACCTGAATGGTAAAGTGACGATTCCTGGTTCAGATAACAGCTTCTATAAGGCCACGCTCGATAGTCAGCAGTATGTGCCGATTAACCAGGATCGTACCTGGGTGCTGTTGGGACGTGGTCGTATCGGCTATGGCGATGGACTCGGCGGCAAAGAGATGCCGTTCTACGAGAACTTCTATGCCGGTGGTTCAAGCACGGTTCGCGGCTTCCAGTCCAACACCATTGGACCGAAAGCAGCCTACTTTAATAACAACTCGTCGAACTGCCGAATCGCTGATCCAAATGGCGTTTGTAAGTCTGACGATGCGGTGGGCGGTAACGCCATGGCGATCGCCAGCCTTGAGCTGATCACGCCAACGCCGTTCCTGAGCGAGAAGTATGCTAACTCGGTGCGTACCTCGGTGTTTGTCGATGCCGGTACCGCGTGGGATACCCATTGGGAAAATACAGCGGAAACGCGTGCGGCAGGCATTCCTGACTACAGCGATCCAAACAACATTCGTGTATCAAGCGGTGTTGCGTTGCAGTGGATGTCACCGCTTGGCCCGCTGGTGTTCTCTTACGCCCAGCCGTTCAAGAAAGTCGATGGAGACAAGTCAGAGCAGTTCCAGTTTAACATTGGTAAAACCTGGTAATGTTCTGAGCAGGGATGCATAGCTGAAGTATTGCTGCCGGGCAGCACCTGTTGCTGTTCCGGCGCAAACACTGTGTCGCTGACACAAACGTTGATGGTAAGGAGTTTATAGTGAAAAAGTTGTTGTGTGCCGCAGGTCTGGGTCTTGCTTTAGCGGTTTCCGCTGGTGTTCAGGCTGCTGACAAAATTGCAGTGGTAAACGTGTCCAGCATTTTCCAACAGTTACCGCAACGTGCGACTGTTGCTAAACAGCTGGAAAACGAGTTCAAAGGCCGTGCAACTGAGTTGCAGAGCCAGGAGCGCGATCTGCAAACTAAAATGCAGCGTCTGCAGCGTGACGGTTCTACCATGAAGGCAAGCGAACGCAGCCGCATGGAAAAAGATGTCATGTCTCAGCGTGAAGCGTTCTCTTCAAAAGCACAGGCTTTTGAGCAGGATAACCGTCGTCGTCAGATGGAAGAGCGTAACAAGCTGCTGAGCCGTATTCAGGATGCCGTTAAGAAAGTCGCTGACAGCGATGGTTACGACGTCGTGATCGACGCCAACGCGGTGGCTTATGCATCAAACGCAAAAGACATCACAGCTGACGTGCTGAAACAGGTTAAATAATTCATGTCATCTATTCGACTGGCTGATTTAGCCCAGCAGTTGGATGCAGAATTGCACGGAGATGGCGATATCGTCATCTCCGGCATTGCTTCTATGCAATCCGCCACAACTGGCCAAATCACTTTTCTTGCAAACAGCCGTTACCGCGAGCAACTCGCCCTGATTAAGGCCTCAGCCGTGGTGCTGACGGAAGCGGATCTGGAGTGGTGTAATACCGCAGCGCTGGTAGTGAAAAATCCCTACCTGACTTATGCGCGTATGGCACAAATACTCGATACCACGCCACAGCCGGCGCAAAATATCGCCCCCAGCGCGGTAATTGACCCCTCAGCCCGACTCGGCAACAATGTCGCCATTGGCGCCAATGCAGTGATCGAAGCGGATGTTGAGCTGGGTGACAACGTAGTTATTGGTGCGGGATGTTTTGTTGGCAAAAAAACCCGTATTGGCAGTGGCACCCGTCTCTGGGCCAACGTCTCTGTTTATCACGAGATCGAAATTGGCCAGGATTGTCTGATTCAGTCAGGTACCGTCATCGGTTCTGATGGTTTCGGCTATGCCAACGATCGCGGTAACTGGGTGAAAATCCCGCAGTTAGGCGCGGTAATTATCGGCGATCGCGTCGAAATAGGGGCCTGCACCACCATCGATCGCGGTGCGCTTGATAACACTCTGATCGGCAATGGTGTTATCATAGACAACCAGTGCCAGATCGCTCACAACGTAGTTATTGGCGACAATACTGCGGTTGCAGGCGGTGTGATCATGGCGGGTAGTCTGAAGATTGGACGTTACTGTATGATTGGCGGTGCCAGCGTCATTAACGGCCATATGGAAATCTGTGACAAAGTAACGGTGACCGGTATGGGTATGGTCATGCGTCCTATCACAGAGCCAGGCGTTTATTCGTCAGGCATTCCGCTGCAACCCAACAAAACCTGGCGTAAAACTGCAGCGCTGGTGATGAACATCGATGATATGAGCAAACGCTTAAAAGCCATCGAGCGCAAGGTCGGCAAAGACGACTAACCGCCATCCCAAAACTGACCGGCTTTCATAATAAAAATGTTAAGCAGGGAAGCCCGGCGCCACAGTACCTATTTGCGGCCTGCGGAAGATCATTTTGATCTGTGCAGGCCGTGTTATTGATGTCATCAGATTTTTAGGACAGGAAGAGTATTTTGACTACTGAAACTCATACTCTGAAAATTGAAGAGATTTTAGAGCTGCTGCCGCATCGCTATCCGTTTCTGCTGGTAGACCGTGTGCTGGAATTTGAAGAGCACAAATACCTGCGTGCAGTGAAGAACGTTTCTGTTAATGAACCGTTTTTCCAGGGGCACTTCCCTGGTAAACCGATTTTTCCTGGCGTTCTGATCCTGGAAGCGATGGCGCAGGCCACCGGTATTCTGGCGTTTAAAAGCGTAGGTAAACTGGAGCCAGGCGAACTCTATTACTTTGCCGGTATCGACAGTGCCCGCTTTAAGCGTCCTGTGGTACCAGGTGACCAAATGATCATGGAAGTCACTTTCGAGAAAACCCGCCGTGGTCTGACCCGCTTTAAAGGCGTGGCGACTGTTGACGGTAAAATCGTTTGTGAAGCGACCATGATGTGTGCCCGCAGCCGGGAGGCATAATTCGTGATTGATCCAACCGCCACTATCCATCCCAGTTCTGTCATCGAAGAGGGCGCTATCATTGGCGCCCGTGTTCACATTGGCCCGTTTTGCTTTATCGGCGCGAATGTTGAGATTGGTGAAGGAACAGTACTGAAGTCACATGTTGTGGTGAATGGCCACACGCGTATCGGTAAAGATAATCAGATCTACCAGTTTGCCTCAATTGGCGAAGTGAATCAGGATCTGAAATATGCCGGTGAGCCAACACGGGTTGAGATCGGTGATCGCAACCGTATTCGTGAAAGCGTGACGATTCATCGCGGCACCACGCAGGGTGGCCATGTCACCACAGTGGGCAGCGATAATCTGCTGATGGTCAATGTCCACATTGCGCATGACTGCGTGATTGGTAACCGCTGTATCTTCGCGAACAATGCCACCCTGGGTGGTCACGTGACGGTCGATGATTTCGCCATTATTGGCGGCATGACAGCGGTACATCAGTGGTGCATCATCGGTGCGCACGTGATGGTTGGTGGCTGTTCCGGCGTGGCGCAGGATGTTCCGCCTTACGTTATTGCGCAGGGTAACCATGCGACGCCGTTCGGTATCAATATTGAGGGTCTTAAGCGTCGTGGCTTCAGCAAAGAGTCGTTGCATGCGATTCGCAACGCTTACAAGCTGCTCTATCGCAGTGGCAGAACGCTGGAAGAAGTGAAGCCGGAGATCGAAGCCATTGCGCAACAGCACAGCGAAGTGCAGCCTTTCTACGACTTCTTTACCCGTTCAACCCGTGGATTAATTCGTTAATCCATGTCAGCGCGTCCTTTAACGATTGCCCTGGTCGCCGGAGAAACCTCCGGCGATATTCTTGGTGCAGGTCTGATTCGTGCCCTGAAAGTGCGCCATCCTGATGCACGCTTTGTCGGTGTGGCGGGCCCACTGATGCAGGCTGAAGGGTGTGAAGCCTGGTATGAGATGGAAGAGTTAGCGGTAATGGGCATTGTCGAGGTGCTGGGTCGCCTGCGACGCCTGCTGACAATCCGCCGCGATCTCACCCGACGTTTTAGCGAGCTCAGACCCGACGTTTTTGTCGGTATTGATGCGCCCGATTTTAATATCACGCTGGAAGGCAATCTCAAACGTACGGGCATCCGTACGATCCACTATGTCAGTCCTTCGGTGTGGGCATGGCGGCAAAAGCGCGTGTTTAAGATTGGCCGAAATACCGATCTGGTGCTGGCCTTCCTGCCGTTTGAAAAAGCCTTCTACGATCGTTATAACGTTCCCTGCCGCTTTATCGGTCACACCATGGCGGATGCCATGCCGCTGCAACCTGATAAGCAGGCTGCGCGCCGTCATCTCGGCATTGCGGACGATGCGCTCTGTCTGGCACTGCTGCCGGGCAGTCGTGGTGCGGAAGTGGAAATGCTCAGTGCTGACTTCCTGAAAACAGCCCAATTATTGCGTCGTCACTATCCGGCGCTGGAAATCGTGGTGCCGCTGGTTAACGCCCGTCGCCGTGAACAGTTTGAGAAGATTAAAGCTGACGTTGCGCCTGAACTGCCGATGCATCTGCTGGATGGACAGGGTCGTGAGGCGATGATTGCAAGCGATGCCGCACTTCTGGCATCCGGGACTGCCGCACTGGAGTGCATGCTGGCAAAATGCCCGATGGTCGTCGGTTATCGCATGAAACCGGCCACTTACTGGCTGGCGAAACGGCTGGTGAAAACCCCTTACGTCTCGCTGCCAAACCTGCTGGCAGGGCGTGAGCTGGTCAAAGAGTTACTGCAGGATGCGTGTCAGCCCGACGCCCTGGCTGCAGCGTTAGATCCGCTGTTGCATGCCGGGCCTGAGCGCGAAACTTTGCTGCAGACGTTTCATGAATTACATCAACAGATCCGCTGGAACGCCGATGAGCAGGCAGCGGATGCAGTACTGGAGCTGGTGAATGCCTGATTTTATCTATCCTGTCGCCAGACTGATTGCCGGTGTGGACGAAGTGGGGCGCGGTCCGCTGGTTGGCGCGGTGGTCACTGCTGCGGTGATCCTCGATCCGGCAAATCCGATTACCGGCCTGGCGGACTCGAAGAAACTGTCGGAAAAACGCCGCCTGGCGTTGTACGACGAAATCAAAGAGAAGGCGCTGGCATGGAGTCTGGGACGCGCAGAACCTGAAGAGATCGATCAGCTCAACATTCTGCACGCTACCATGCTGGCGATGCAGCGTGCGGTAGCTGGCCTGAGTATCCAGCCCGACTATGTGCTGATTGATGGTAACCGTTGCCCGGCATTGCCTATGCCTTCACAGGCCGTCGTCAAAGGGGATAGCCTGGTTGCCGAAATCAGTGCAGCATCGATCATCGCCAAAGTCTCGCGGGATCGTGAGATGGCCGAACTGGATCTGCTGTTCCCGCAGTATGGTTTTGCACAACACAAAGGCTATCCAACGGCGCTGCATATGGAAAAGCTGACACAATATGGCGCCACGCCGCACCACCGTCGTAGTTTTGCGCCCGTACGTAATGCGCTGCTCGATGCTGAAGTACTGGCTGCCCGCCAGACCCTTACGCTTTAATAGCCTGACGCTGTTTTAACCGGAAACTGATATGGCTGAACCCCGTTTTATACATCTGCGTGTCCACAGTGACTATTCGATGGTTGATGGCCTGGCAAAAACCGGGCCGCTAATCAAGAAAGCGGCTGCCCTTGGCATGCCGGCGATAGCGATTACCGACTTCACTAACCTCTGTGGCCTGGTGAAATTCTACGGTGGCGCGCACAGCGCAGGGATAAAGCCGGTCATTGGTGCCGATTTCAACGTGGCCAGTGAGCTGATGGGGGATGAGCTGACACAGCTTACCGTGCTGGCGTCCAGTAATACCGGATACCAGAACCTGACGCTGCTGATCTCCCGCGCCTATCAGCGCGGTTATGGCGTGGACGGACCCATTATCGATCGCGACTGGCTGATCGAATTGCAGGAAGGATTAATACTGTTGTCGGGTGGGCGACGCGGCGATGTAGGTCGTAGCCTGCTGCGCGGTAACAATGCGCTGGTGTCGCAGTGCCTGTCGTTTTACCAGCAACATTTTCCCGATCGCTACTACCTGGAGCTGATCCGTACTGGCCGACAGGACGAAGAGAGCTATCTGCATGCAGCCGTTGAACTTGCGATTGCAGAGGGAATACCGGTCGTTGCCACCAATGAAGTCTGCTTTATCAATGCAGAAGATTTCGATGCGCACGAAATTCGCGTTGCCATTCATGACGGCTATACGCTGGATGATCCCAAGCGTCCGCGCAACTACAGTCCTCAGCAATATATGCGCAGCGAAGAGGAGATGTGCGAGCTGTTCTCGGACATCCCGGAAGCGCTGGAGAACAGCGTAGAGATTGCTAAGCGTTGTAACGTGACGGTGCGACTGGGCGAATATTTCCTGCCACAGTTCCCGACCGGTGATATGACTACCGAAGATTATCTGGTGGTGAAATCCCGCGAGGGGCTGGAAGAGCGCCTGGCGTTCCTGTTCCCGGACGAAGCTGAGCGCGCAGAAAAACGTCCGGAATATGATGAGCGTCTGGAGATTGAGCTCACCGTTATTAACCAGATGGGATTCCCCGGCTACTTCCTGATCGTGATGGAGTTCATCCAGTGGTCCAAGGATAACGGCGTGCCGGTGGGCCCAGGTCGTGGCTCCGGTGCCGGTTCGCTGGTGGCCTATGCGCTGAAAATCACCGATATCGATCCGCTGGAATTTGACCTGCTGTTCGAACGTTTCCTGAACCCGGAACGCGTCTCGATGCCCGACTTCGACGTCGATTTCTGCATGGAGAAGCGCGATCAGGTCATCGAACACGTCGCTGATATGTACGGACGTGAAGCGGTTTCCCAGATTATCACCTTCGGTACCATGGCGGCGAAAGCGGTTATCCGCGATGTGGGCCGCGTGCTGGGTCATCCTTACGGCTTTGTTGATCGCATTTCAAAACTGATCCCGCCCGATCCCGGCATGACGCTGGAAAAAGCCTTTATTGCTGAACCGCAGCTTCCTGCGATGTATGACGCAGATGAAGAGGTGAAGGCGCTGATCGATATGGCGCGTAAGCTGGAAGGGGTCACGCGAAACGCCGGTAAACATGCGGGTGGCGTGGTCATTGCGCCAACGAAAATCACGGATTTCGCGCCGCTTTACTGCGATGAACACGGGCAGTTCCCGGTCACTCAGTTCGATAAAAATGATGTGGAATATGCCGGCCTGGTGAAGTTCGACTTCCTGGGTCTGCGTACGCTGACCATCATCGACTGGGCGCTGAAGATGATCAACCCGCGCCGGGAGAAGCAGGGGCTGGAGCCGATCGATATCGCCTCAATCCCGCTGGATGATAAGAAAAGCTTCGATATGCTGCAGCGCTCGGAAACCACAGCGGTATTCCAGCTTGAATCGCGCGGCATGAAAGATCTGATTAAGCGTCTGAAGCCCGACTGCTTCGAAGATATGATCGCACTGGTGGCGCTGTTCCGTCCTGGCCCACTGCAGTCCGGCATGGTAGATAACTTTATTGACCGTAAGCATGGCCGTGAAGCGATCTCTTATCCCGACATTCAGTGGCAGCACGAAAGCCTGAAGCCGGTGCTGGAACCGACTTACGGCATCATCCTCTATCAGGAACAGGTGATGCAGATCGCCCAGGTTCTCTCCGGTTACACCCTGGGCGGCGCAGATATGCTGCGACGCGCCATGGGTAAAAAGAAACCCGAGGAGATGGCCAAACAGCGCTCCATATTCCGCGATGGTGCCGAAAGCATGGGCATCGACGGCGAACTGTCGATGAAGATCTTCGATCTGGTAGAAAAATTTGCAGGTTATGGCTTTAACAAGTCACACTCTGCGGCTTACGCACTGGTCTCCTATCAGACCCTGTGGCTGAAAGCGCACTATCCGGCCGAGTTCATGGCGGCGGTGATGACCGCCGATATGGATAACACCGAGAAAGTGGTGGGCCTGGTTGATGAGTGCTGGCGGATGGGGCTGAAAGTCCTGCCGCCCGATATTAACTCGGGTCTCTATCCCTTCCATGTTAATGACGCGGGCGAGATCGTTTACGGTATCGGCGCGATCAAAGGCGTGGGTGAAGGCCCGATTGAAGCGATTATCGACGCCCGTAATGAAGGTGGCTATTTCCGCGAACTGTTTGATCTCTGTGCCCGTACTGACACTAAAAAGATCAACCGTCGGGTGATGGAAAAACTGATTATGTCCGGGGCTTTCGATCGCCTTGGACCGCACCGCGCCGCCCTGATGAGTTCACTCAGTGACGCGTTAAAAGCCGCCGATCAACACGCGAAAGCGGAGGCGATTGGCCAGGCAGATATGTTTGGCGTGCTGGCGGAGGAGCCGGAGCAGGTTGAGAAATCGTACGCCAGCGTCACGCCGTGGCCTGAGCAGGTGCAGCTGGATGGTGAGCGGGAAACGCTGGGGCTATATCTTACCGGCCACCCTATTAATCAGTATCTGAAAGAAATTGAGCGTTATGTTGGCGGGGTGCGTCTGAAAGATATGCATCCTACCGATCGGGGTAAAATTACTGTGGCGGCTGGTCTGGTGATCGCCGCGCGGGTAATGGTCACCAAGCGCGGCAACCGAATTGGTATCTGTACTCTGGACGATCGCTCCGGTCGTCTTGAGGTGATGTTATTTACCGATGCGTTAGATAAATACCAGCAGTTGCTGGAGAAAGACCGAATCCTGATCGTCAGCGGACAGGTCAGCTTTGATGACTTCAGTGGCGGGCTTAAAATGACCGCGCGTGAAGTCATGGACATCGACGAAGCTCGCGAAAAATACGCGCGCGGACTTGCTATCTCGCTGACGGACAGGCAAATTGATGACCAGCTATTAAACCGGCTCCGTCAGTCCCTGGAACCTCATCGTTCAGGGACTATTCCGGTGAATCTCTACTATCAGAGAGCCGACGCGCGAGCGAAGCTGCGCTTTGGTGCAGCGTGGCGAATTTCGCCCAGCGATCGTTTACTTAACGATCTGCGCTCGTTGATTGGATCGGAGCAGGTGGAACTGGAGTTTGACTAGAACAGGAACATTATGAGTCTTAATTACCTGGATTTTGAACAGCCAATTGCAGAACTGGAAGCGAAGATCGATTCGCTGACTTCAATTGGTCGTCAGGATGATAAACACGTTAATCTGGATGAAGAAGTTCAGCGTCTGCGTGAGAAAAGCGTTGAGCTGACCCGTAAAATCTTCGCTGATTTGGGCGCATGGCAGATTGCTCAACTGGCGCGTCATCCGTTACGTCCTTACACCTTTGACTATGTTCGCAACGCCTTCGACGATTTCGATGAGCTGGCGGGCGACCGTGCTTATGCGGATGACAAAGCGATTGTGGGCGGGATTGCGCGTCTTGATGGACGTCCGGTGATGATCATCGGGCACCAGAAAGGCCGTGAAACCAAAGAGAAGATTCGCCGTAACTTCGGCATGCCAGCACCGGAAGGCTATCGCAAAGCGCTGCGCCTGATGGAGATGGCTGAGCGTTTCAAAATGCCAATCATCACCTTCATCGACACACCGGGTGCGTATCCTGGCGTGGGCGCGGAAGAGCGTGGGCAGTCTGAAGCGATCGCCCGCAACCTGCGTGAAATGTCTGGCCTGAAAGTACCGGTTATCTGTACGGTTATCGGTGAGGGCGGTTCTGGCGGTGCGCTGGCGATTGGCGTGGGCGATAAAGTGAATATGCTTCAGTACAGCACCTATTCAGTGATCTCGCCGGAAGGCTGTGCCTCCATTCTGTGGAAAAGCGCTGACAAAGCGCCGCTGGCTGCTGAAGCGATGGGCATTACCGCTCACCGTCTGAAAGAGCTGAAGCTGATTGACTCAGTGATCCCTGAGCCGCTGGGTGGTGCACATCGCCGTCCGGTTGATATGGCGCAGTCTCTGAAGCAACAGCTGCTGGCTGATCTGGCCGATCTCGATGGATTAAGCACTGAAGAGCTGCTGGATCGTCGTTATCAGCGCCTGATGAGCTACGGCTACGCCTGATTCAGGCTCAGCCAATCAGGAAGCGGACTTCGGTCCGCTTTTTTTATGCCATGGGTTTAACGCGGTACGCTGCCTGATGCCTTTCAGCCTCATCTGATCGTCCCCTTGCTACACCTTCCCCTGGTTAGCGGTTATGCTTGTCCGGTTGCACAACAATCACGGAGATGGGCATTGAATATTCTGGCGATCATGGGCGCGCACGGCGTGTTTTATAAAGATGAACCGTTACGCGAACTCGACGCGGCGTTAAATCTGCAAGGCTTCCAGCTGCTTTACCCAAAAAACAGTGACGATCTGCTGAAACTGATCGAACACAATCCGCGTATCAGCGGCGTCATCTTCGACTGGGACGCGCACAACAGCCCGGAACTGTGCGGTGAGATTAATCAGCTCAACGAATACCTGCCACTGTATGCCTTTATCAACACCCACTCTCAGATGGACATCAGCATCAATGAGATGCGCATGCCACTGCACTTTTTTGAATATGCGCTGAATGCCGCCGACGATATTGCATTGCATATCCGGCAGTATACCGATGACTATCTCGACCACATTACGCCACCACTGACTAAAGCGCTGTTCACCTATGTGAAAGAGGGCAAGTACACCTTCTGCACGCCGGGCCATATGGCGGGTACCGCGTTTCAGAAGAGCCCGGTAGGCTGCCTGTTTTATGATTTCTTCGGGGCCAATACCCTGAAGTCAGATATCTCAATTTCCGTTACCGAGCTGGGTTCGCTGCTGGATCACACCGGTCCACATCTTGAAGCGGAAGAGTATATCGCACGCACTTTTGGTGCCGAACAGAGTTACATGGTGACCAACGGCACCTCAACGTCGAACAAAATTGTCGGCATGTATGCGGCACCGTCGGGCAGCACCGTGCTGATCGATCGCAACTGCCACAAGTCACTGACGCATCTGCTGATGATGAGCGATCTGATCCCCATCTGGCTGAAGCCGACCCGCAATGCACTGGGGATTCTTGGCGGGATTCCAAAGCATGAATTCACCCGCGAGAGCATTACGCAGAAAGTCGCGACGACCGATCGCGCCACGTGGCCGGTTCATGCGGTAATCACCAACTCCACTTACGATGGGCTGCTCTATAACACCCAGTACATTAAAGAGACGCTGGATGTGCCGTCGATTCACTTCGATTCAGCCTGGGTGCCTTACACCAATTTCCATCCGATTTATGCCGGGAAAAGTGGTATGAGTGGCGAGCGCACCCCGGGCAAAGTGGTGTATGAAACGCAATCGACCCATAAACTGCTGGCGGCGTTTTCGCAGGCATCCATGATTCACATTAAAGGCGACTACGACGAACAGACGTTTAACGAAGCCTATATGATGCACACCACCACGTCGCCCAATTACGCCATCGTCTCCTCTATTGAAACTGCTGCTGCAATGCTGCGTGGTAATCCCGGCAAGCGGCTGATCAATCGCTCGGTTGAGCGTGCGCTGCACTTTCGTCGTGAGGTTCAGCGCCTGCGTGAAGAGTCCGACAGCTGGTTTTTCGATATCTGGCAGCCGGAACAGGTCGACGAAGCGCAATGCTGGGCGATCCAGCCCGGCGACGAGGATTGGCACGGATTTACGCAGGCCGATCGCGATCATATGTACCTCGATCCGATCAAAGTCACTATCCTGACGCCAGGAATGAGCGAGCTGGGAGAGATGGCAGACGAGGGGATCCCGGCAGCGCTGGTGGCGAAGTTTCTTGATGAGCGCGGCATCGTGGTGGAGAAAACCGGCCCCTACAACCTGCTGTTCCTTTTCAGTATTGGCATCGACAAAACCAAAGCGATGAGCGTGCTGCGCGGTCTGACTGAGTTCAAACGCGCCTACGATCTCAATCTGCGGGTAAAGAACATGCTGCCGGATCTCTACGCTGAAGATCCCGACTTCTATCGCAATATGCGCATTCAGACGCTGGCGCAGGGGATTCATCAACTGATCCGTCATCATGACCTGCCGCGACTGATGCTGCAGGCATTTGATGTCCTGCCCGAAATGAAGATGACGCCGCATCAGGCGTTTCAGCAACAGGTGAAGGGCAACATCGAAACGGTGGATCTCAGCGAACTGGTCGGGCGGGTGTCGGCCAACATGATTCTGCCTTATCCACCAGGCGTGCCACTGGTGATGCCAGGAGAGATGATTACGGAGAAGAGCCGTGCCGTGCTCGATTTCCTGCTGATGCTGTGCAGTATCGGCCGGCATTATCCGGGCTTCGAGACCGATATTCACGGTGCCAGTCTGACGGAAGAGGGCGAGTATCGCGTCCGCGTGCTGAAAAACGATCCGGCATAAATCTTTAAACGACTAATAGCGGCAGGGTGTCTGGGGACAGCCTGCCCGAATCAGGATATTCAACATGTTGCAGTTAACCGCTATTCACCACATCGCCATCATCGCTTCCGACTATCAGCGCAGCAAAGCGTTCTATTGTGACGTGCTGGGCTTTCGTCTCATGGGCGAATATTACCGTGAAGCGCGCGACTCCTGGAAAGGCGACCTGGCCCTGGAGGATCGCTACACTATTGAGCTGTTCTCTTTTCCTGAGCCGCCGGCGCGCGTCAGTCATCCCGAAGCGTGTGGCCTGCGTCATCTGGCCTTTACCGTGCCGGATGTGGCCGCCGCTGTCGCAACGCTGGCCAGTAAAGGCGTAATCTGCGAGCCGATTCGCATCGATGAACTGACGGGTAAACAGTGTACGTTCTTTGCCGATCCGGATGGTTTGCCGCTGGAGCTTTATCAGGCGTAAAATAGCGCGCTCAGCGGGCGACATTCAGTGGCCCGACTTTCTGGATCCTGCCATGCCTTTGCCCGCTTTTGACGCCATGTTGCAACCTGATGCCGCGCTGGTGGTCGCCTTCAGTGGCGGACTCGATTCAACCGTGCTGCTGCATCAGCTTCGCGGCTGGCAGCAGCAGCATCCCGAATCCCATCTGCGGGCGTTACATGTTCATCATGGGCTTAGCCCGAATGCCGATTGCTGGGCAGCGCACTGCCTGTCGGTATGCGAGCAGTGGCAACTGCCATGTGAGGTACTGCACGTTACCGTGGATGGCAGGGAAAACGGCATTGAAGCCGCCGCCCGCACCGCCCGTTATCAGGCGCTCAGTGCGGCATTGTTGCCGGGTGAAGTGTTACTGACCGCGCAGCACCTCGACGATCAGTGTGAAACCTTTATGCTGGCGCTGAAGCGCGGCAGCGGTCCGGCCGGGCTGGCGGCGATGCCTGCTGTGCGTGCGCTGGGTTCGCATCAGCTGCTGCGTCCACTGCTGAATCAGTCGCGGCAGTCGCTTGAAACCTATGCCAGAACCCATCAGCTGGTGTGGATCGAAGATGAAAGTAATCAGGATCTTCGCTACGACCGTAACTTCCTTCGTCAGCGGCTGCTGCCGGCGCTTTACCAGCGCTGGCCCCATTTTGCTGAGGCGACAGCCCGAAGTGCGGCGTTGTGCAGTGAGCAGGAGCAGTTACTGGATGAACTGCTCACCGGACAACTCAATGAGCTCATCCAGCCAGATGGCAGCCTGCACTTTCCGCCCTTGATGGTCATGAGTGAGTTGCGTGCTAATGCGTTATTGCGCCGCTGGATCGCCGGGCAGGGCGGCAGGATGCCCTCCCGTGAAGCGCTGAAACGTATTCGCGATGAAGTCATGGCGAGCCGGGAGGATGCGCAGCCGAAGCTGCGATTCGGTCAGGCTGAACTCCGCCGCTACCGTCAGCAGCTCTACTGGCTGCCGTTGCGCAGTTCACTGCGTGCCACCGAGCTGGCATGGCCCGATCTCAGCCAGCCGCTGGTGTTACCACAGAATCTCGGCACGTTACACGCCAGCCAGGCGCAGAGCCTGTTGCGTTATCCTCAGCCGGATGAGCAGGTCAGCGTACGCTTTCATGCGCAGGGTCACGTTCATCTGGTGGGCCGTCAGGGTGGAAGGGAAATGAAAAAGTTGTGGCAGGAGTTGCAGATACCTCCGTGGCAGCGAGAACGGCTGCCGTTAATCTTTTATAACCAGACGCTGATCTGTGTTCCGAATCTGTTTGTCACCCACGCTGGCGCAGCTGTTGATCAACAGGGCTGGCAGATAGTCTGGGACAGGGCATGCAGCGCAGGGGAACAACAATAATGAAGCAATGGTTTATCGCCTTTTTAGTGGGCGCCGTATTACCGGCGTGGGCTGCGGGCGATGCGCAACGCGGCGCACAAAAAGCAGGGAGCTGCATGGCCTGCCATGGTGCAGCAGGTAAAGCGGCTGTGCCCCTCTATCCCAATCTGGCCGGGCAGCACGCACCTTATCTGGAACAGGCTTTGCACGCCTACAAAAAGGGCGAGCGCACTGGCGGCCAGGCTGAGGTGATGAAGGCATTTGTAGCGGGATTGAGTGACGGTGATATAGCTGATCTGGCGGCGTACTACAGTTCGTTGCAGCCCTGAGGGTTAACAGGGCGGGAAGGTCCCGCCCGTGATGCGTCTATTACTCAGCGCTGACAACCACCGTACCCAGTTCGGGATGGGTAAAGCTGGCAATATGGTCGAGACGTAATTCGCGATGTTCACCGGAAAGATCGATAGCCAGATATTCCACGTTCTTGCGTGAAAAAATCTCTTTGGCCTTTGCCTTGAGCTGTTCGCCATCTTTCATTTCCAGCGACAGCATCCAGGTATTCTGGCAGGCGAGTTCCAGATTATCGTAGTCATCACAATTGATAGGTTGGTACGCTTCATTTATCAACATAGTCGCTCACCAATAAGTTAGCAGCGGCGTAGGCCGCCTGTTCCCTGACAGAAGAGTTTAGCTCAGTATTTGCGGCAATATCATTAAGTGCCTTCAATGCGCAGCCAATCGCATCCGGAATGTAACCTAAGTCTCCGCTGCCGATTTCGGCATATTTCCGGCGAACTAACTCACAATAATTTTGCACATGGCCCCCCTCAGCAGAGCGTCGATACTCTGGTTAACTGGCGACTATATCATAGCCATTTAGAGGAAATCAGCCTGCGTAAAGCAGGAACAGTGCGCGAATCACTGCTAAAGTGACAGATTCCGCTGTCTGGGACGGAATGAATCAGAGCACAAAAGGTTAATTTGATGAACAGGTTATCGGAGGTCAACGTGATTAAGGTGTGGGGAGCAAGCTGATGATTATGCTATCCCGTTCGGTTGAGATTCCGGAGAGTGAGATCGAGCTGACGGCTATTCGCGCTCAGGGCGCTGGTGGACAACATGTCAACAAAGCCAGCACGGCCATTCATCTGCGCTTTGATATTGCTGCTTCTTCGCTGCCCGCGTTTTATAAAGAGCGGCTGCTCACTGCCAGTCATCATTTGATTACCGGAGATGGCGTGGTGGTGATTAAGGCGCAGGAGTATCGCAGTCAGGAGATGAATCGTGAAGCGGCACTGCAACGTCTGGTCAATCTGATCCAGGAGCTGAGTACCGTGGAAAAAGCCCGGCGCGCTACGCGGCCGACCCGCGCCTCGAAAGAGCGTCGTCTGGAAGGAAAAGCCCGTCGCAGTTCGACGAAATCGATGCGCGGCAAGGTGCAATAAAAAACGCCCCGCAGGCGGGGCGTTTGAGTACTAAGCTGTTAGAGGCCACACAAGCAAGTTATCTGACCTTTCCTTCACAATTTACTTGTTCAGCGCTTTCAGCAGGAACTCAACAATTTCATCCTGCTTAATCATCTGCTTCTCACCGGCACGACGTGATTTGTATTCAATCTCCTGGTTGTCGAGATTGCGATCGCCGATGACGATGGTGTGTGGCACACCGATCAGTTCCATATCGGCAAACATCACGCCCGGACGCTCTTTACGGTCATCCAGGATAACTTCAACGCCTTTGGCACGCAGCGTGGCATACAGCTCTTCCGCCAGCTCTTTAACACGGAACGATTTCTGCATATTCATCGGCAGAATCGCCACCTCGAACGGTGCCAGTGCGGCTGGCCAGATGATGCCACGATCGTCATGGTTTTGCTCAATGGCTGCCGCCACCACGCGAGTGATGCCGATGCCGTAGCAGCCCATGCTCATCACCTGATTACGGCCATCTTCACCCTGAACGGAAGCTTTCAGCGCGTCAGAATACTTAGTACCGAGCTGGAAGATGTGACCGACTTCAATACCACGTTTAATCTGCAGCGTGCCTTTGCCATCCGGGCTTAAATCGCCTTCGACCACATTACGGATATCCGCAACGCTGGCCAGCGGCAGATCGCGCTCCCAGTTAATGCCGAAGTAGTGTTTACCATCGACGTTGGCACCGGCGCTGAAATCGCTCATCTTCGCCACGGTACGGTCGGCAATGATCGGCATCTGCAGACCCACAGGCCCGATTGAACCCGGACCCGCACCCACTGCGGCGCGAATCTCTTCTTCCGTCGCGAACACCAGCGGCGATGCAACGATGGCTGACTTCTCTGCTTTGATCTCATTCAGCTGATGATCGCCGCGAACCAGCAGGGCAACCAGCGCGTGACCGCTCTCTTCTGCACCTTTAACAATCAGCGTTTTCACTGTCTTTTCAACAGGCACATTGAATTGCTCAACCAGCTCCGCGATGGTTTTTGCGTCTGGTGTTTCGACCAGCTGCATCTCCTGAGATGGTGCGGCACGTTCACCGGCCGGTGCGACGGCTTCGGCCAGCTCAATGTTAGCGGCGTAATCAGAATCGGTAGAGAAAATCACATCATCTTCACCGCTCTGCGCCAGCACCTGGAACTCATGTGATGCGCTGCCGCCGATAGAGCCGGTATCGGCCTGCACAGCACGGAAATCCAGTCCCATACGGCTGAAGATCTGACTATAGGCGCGGTACATCGCGTCATAGGTTTCCTGCAGCGACGCCTGCGACGTATGGAACGAGTAAGCATCTTTCATGATGAACTCACGTGAACGCATCACGCCAAAACGTGGACGCACTTCATCACGGAATTTGGTCTGAATCTGATACAGGTTGAGCGGCAACTGCTTATAAGAGCTCAGTTCGTTGCGGATCAGGTCAGTGACCACCTCTTCATGCGTCGGACCCAGCACGAACGGACGCTCGTGGCGATCGGCAATACGTAACAGTTCCGGGCCATACTCCTCCCAGCGACCGCTCTCCTGCCACAGGTCGGCGGGCTGCACAACCGGCATTAAAATCTCAACAGCGCCCGCGTTGTTCATCTCTTCACGCACGATGTTTTCGACTTTTTTCAGCACGCGAACCCCGGTCGGTAACCAGGTGTACAAGCCAGAAGCCAGTTTGCGGATCATACCGGCGCGCAGCATCAGCTGGTGGCTGATCACTTCAGCGTCGGAAGGCGTCTCTTTCTGAGTAGAGAGCAGATATTGAGTAGTACGCATTGATTACGGTTCCAGTTGATCGGAAAGTCACAGACAGAATTTTGCTGGCGGCTAGTGTACCAGTGAGATCACCGCCTCAAAAGCGGGTTTTAACGCGGGTCGATAGCGATCACTTCAGTACCGGCATCATCAATGCGCCAGCGGACATTAAAATCCATCAGCCAGGCCGCATATTCCCGCGCCTGCGTTTCGCCCTGACGATAAGCCGGACGGGGATCCTGTGCCAGCACTTCACGGATAAAGCGTGCCAGATTGGGGTAGCGCGACTGCTGCTGAAGCTGCTGCTGGGCCAGTGCGGAGAAGCGAACCGGCATATCAGCCGCAGGGGCCGCCTGAGCAAAACCTGCCTGGGCATGAGGCAGCGCTTCGGCAAAAGGCAGATAAGGTTTGATATCCACTACCGGAGTACCATCGACCAGGTCCAGACTGCCAAGCTGCAGAATCACCTGCTGCTTCTCAATTCTGACACCTTTCAGTTCAACCAGCGACATCCCAATGGGGTTGGGACGGAACGTGGAACGTGTCGCGAAAACACCCATGCGCGCATTGCCGCCCAGACGGGGAGGGCGAACCGTGGGACGCCAGCCACCTTCCATCGTCTGATGGAAAACAAACAGCAGCCAGAGATGGCTGAACGCTTCCAGTCCACGTACCGCTTCCGGCTGATTGTAAGGTGGCTGCAGATGAAGCTCGCCGCCGCCATCCTGCACCAGGCCTGGCTGACGCGGTACGGCAAACTTCTCCTTCCACGGCGAACGAATTACCCCAATTTGCGCAAAGGCGAATTCACTCATTGATTGCTGACTTTCAGCGCTGAACCCTGACACACCGCCTGGCGATAACAGCCTGGTGTACCGGTAACGATTTCACACTGATGCAGCAGCACTGCATTGGCTTTCATCTGTGATGCTTTGATCTGCAGACGTTTCCGTGCTGTAGCGATATTGGCCGGGGAGTTCTGATTGCTCATCTGGCAATCTTCAGCGGAGACTTCACCCAGATCGCGGAACGGCTTACTGACCAGATCGGCGGCATCGGTATAGAGCTTAACGGGTGCGGGTCGTGCCACAGGCTTATGGGTCGGTTCACTGGATTGCTGCGGCCGGGACGGTGCGCTGCTTATCGGGTGATACTCATGAACACACCCTGTCAGCATCAATGCTAACAAGCAGAGCGGTAAAAAACGCATGGCAACATCCTCAGGTTTCAAAAAGTGGCGTTATTGAAACAAGGACAAGAATAAATAACAAGTCGGGCAGGGCACCCAATAGCAGAAAGGGCGGCATAGCGCCGCCCTTAGGGAGATCACGGACTGAATTACCAGCCTTTAACCGCGCCGCCGTTAAAGACTTTATTAGCTTCTGCGTTAACTTCGTCAGACTGGTAAGCCTTAACGAATTTCTTCACGTTTTCCGCATCTTTATTATCTTCACGCGCGACAATCAGGTTCACATAAGGTGAATCTTTATCTTCGACGAAAATGCCATCTTTCGCGGGTGTCAGGCCAATCTGGCTCGCGTAAGTGGTGTTGATCACTGCCAGAGCAATCTGCTGATCGTCCAGTGAACGTGGCAGCTGTGGCGCTTCCAGCTCAACAATTTTCAGATGCTTAGGGTTCTCAGTGATATCCAGTGAGGTTGGCAGCAAGCCCACGCCATCTTTCAGTTTGATCAGACCGACTTTCTGCAGCAGCAGCAGTGTACGGCCCAGGTTGGTCGGATCGTTTGGAATAGCAACCTGCGCGCCATCCTGCAGCTCATCCAGTGATTTGATCTTCTTCGAATAGCCCGCGATTGGGTAGACGAAAGAATTACCCACTGAAACCAGCTTGTAGCCACGATCTTTGATCTGCTGATCAAGGTAAGGTTTGTGCTGGAAGGCGTTAACGTCGATATCGCCTTTGCTCAGCGCTTCATTCGGCAGAACGTAATCGTTGAAAGTGACCAGCTCAACGTCCAGACCATACTTATCTTTAGCCACTTTCTGCGCGGCTTCAGCAACCTGCTGCTCAGCACCGACAATCACGCCCACTTTGATGTGGTTAGGGTCTTTCTCTTTTTGATCGCAACCTGCCAGCGCAATCGCGCCAATCAGTGCACCCACAGCGGCAATTTTCTTGAATCTGAAAGACATATCCTTTCCTTCTTAATAATGTGATATTGCTTACTTATGGGACACAGCATGCACGATGCGGTCGCCACAGAATTGAATGAGATACACTAAAACCACTAACAACACTAATACCGTATTCATCACAGTGGCGTTATATCCGATATAACCATACTGATAACCGATCTGGCCCAGGCCACCGGCACCCACCGCGCCACCCATGGCGGAGTAACCGACCAGCGTAATCAGCGTGATGGTCGCCGCGTTCACCAGGCCCGGCATCGCTTCCGGCAGCAGAACTTTACGGATGATCTGCATTGGCGTGGCACCCATGGCACGTGACGCTTCAATCAGGCCGGTTGGCAGTTCCAGTAAGGCGTTTTCAACCATACGCGCAATAAACGGCGCAGCACCGACGGTCAACGGCACGATAGCCGCCTGCAGTCCGATTGAGGTGCCGACGATCACGCGGGTAAAGGGAATCATCCAGACCAGCAGGATAATGAAAGGAATCGAGCGGAAGATATTTACCAGCGCGGAAAGCACGCGATAAAGACCCTGATTCTGAAGAATCTGTCCTGGACGGGTCACATAGAGTAAAACGCCGACCGGCAGGCCCAGCACAAAACCGAAAAAACCTGAGACGAAGGTCATCATCAGCGTTTCCCACACGCCCCGTCCCAGCAACCACATCATCGCTTCAGACATAACCTAACACCTCTACTTTCACATGATTCTCCTTCAGCCAGGCAATCGCCTCGCGGGTATCGCTCTCTGTGCCGTGCATTTCTGCCAGCATAATGCCGAACTTCACGCCACCGGCGTAATCCATCTGCGCACTGATAATGTTGTTATTCACGTTGTAACGGCGGGCCGCTTCGGAAAGCAGCGGCGCATCAACCGATTTACCGGTGAATTCCAGTCGCAGCAGCGGCACGGTATTTTCAGATGCGGTGGCAGAAAGGCGCTGCTGATAGTCATCCGGGATATCCAGATGCAGCGTGGACTGAATAAACTGCTGCGCCAGTGGCGTTTTAGGATGAGAGAAGACTTCGCTGACACTATCTTTCTCAATCAGCTCACCGTGACTGATGACCGCAACCTGATCGCAGATGCGTTTCACCACATCCATCTCATGGGTAATCAGCAGAATCGTCAGCCCCAGGCGGCGGTTGATGTCTTTGAGCAATTCCAGAATTGAACGTGTGGTCGCGGGATCCAGTGCGCTGGTCGCTTCATCACACAGCAGGACCTTGGGATTACTGGCCAGGGCACGAGCAATCGCGACGCGCTGCTTCTGTCCGCCCGACAGATTGGCGGGCCAGGCATCATGCTTATCGGATAATCCCACCAGTTCCAGCAACTCAGTGACGCGAGCGTTGATCTGCGCACGCGAGAGATTACCCAGTTCCAGTGGCAGAGAGACATTGCCCGCAACCGTTCGTGAGTTCATCAGGTTAAAATGCTGGAAGATCATGCCGATCTGGCGGCGCGCCTGGGTTAACTGGCGTTCGTTGAGTGCGGTTAAATCCGCCCCATCGACCAGTACGCGGCCCGAGGTTGGGCGCTCCAGCAGGTTAACGCAACGAATCAGTGTACTTTTACCGGCACCGGAAGCGCCGATAACGCCATAAATCTGTCCGGCAGGCACATGCAGGCTCACATCCGTTAATGCCGGAATAGTCCGCGAGCCTTGCTGAAACACTTTGGTGATATTTTCAAGTTTAATCATTATGTTATTAATTATCGTATTGCGTTGTCCGTGGTGTGGGAAACCTCGTCGCTTTTGTTCATTATAAAAGCTGGATGGATGTTAAGGCATCCAGACGTCTAAATCAATGAAAGTGATTCAATCTGACATTCTCCCTTTTATAGCAATCATGCGATACTGATCGGCAATTTTTACAGCAGGAGTTTCTACGTGGCGAATAAAGTCCCCGCTATTTTTCTTGATCGTGATGGCACCCTTAATGTCGATAATGGCTATGTCCATGAGATTGATGACTTCCAGTTTATTGACGGCACCATTGAAGCGCTGCAACAACTGAAGGCAATGGGATATGCGCTGGTGGTTGTGACCAATCAGTCTGGTATCGCGCGCGGTATGTTTACCGAAGATACCTTTATGCGGCTGACTGAATGGATGGACTGGTCGCTGGCCGATCGCGACGTTGATCTTGATGGCATCTATTTCTGTCCTCACCATCCTGAAGCAACAGTTGAAGCGTTTCGTCAGGAATGTGACTGCCGTAAGCCGCAGCCAGGCATGCTGCTGACGGCACAGGAAGAGCTGCACATTGATATGGCTGCTTCTTATATGGTGGGTGACAAGCTGGAGGATATGCTGGCCGGGCAGGCTGCCGGTGTCGGCACCAAAGTGCTGGTGCGCAGTGGCAAACCGATTACCGCTGAAGGTGAAGCAGCAGCAGATTGGGTAATTAATAGCCTTGCAGAGCTGCCAGGACGCATTAAAAAGGGTTAAAACGGCGCTTTTGTGCAAATTTCAGGCGAACAGTGAAAAAGTTGTAATTTGCACTTGCGCTATCTCAGCCGTTCCCTATAATGCGCCTCCACTGACACGGCAAACCGGCAACGGAAAACGGGTCAGC
>NZ_JAJNDH010000030.1:0-688 GCF_021043305.1 Pantoea sp. MHSD4
AGTATTTTTTGCTGATGAAGAAAAGTAGTTTTCAATTTCACTTTTTATTTTATTTTTATGTCCACTACCCGGTGCAATTATTGCAGCGCTTCCTCCTTCCGGATTTAAATGTAACTCACCACCTTTGGTATTAATCTCTCCATTACCATCGACGGTAATGTTAAAATTTTTACCAATAAAATTAATCGCACCTTCTTTAGTTAACTCAATCGCGCTGAGACCACACTCGATCCTTACAGTGTCTCCGGCTGCAATTGTGTAAGAAGCAAAGGCCTGTTCAGTACGATTGCCCGTTGTCAGCGTTTTACTATTTCCCTGAGTGCCGAGAGTATGGTCGCCTTCTACCCTGGTCTCATTATTAGCACCCACTGAAACCATGCGATTGTTCAGAACACTGTGTGATTCATCATTTTTAACATGCGTATCCATGTTCTTCTGCGCCTGGATCCACAGGTGTTCCTCACCCGCCTTATCCTCAAACCTCAGCGCGTTCGCCGTATCCGCCGTGCCATCCTTCGACCGGCTTAAAAAGCCCATCTGCGTCGCCGCCGCCGGCAGCGCCCACGGCGGCATGCTCGCCTCGTTATACACCCGGCCGATGATCAGCGGACGGTCCGGATCGCCGTTGATGAAGTCCACCACCACTTCGTCGTTGACACGCGGGATCTGCACCCCGCCGAACCCCTGG
>NZ_JAJNDH010000031.1:0-606 GCF_021043305.1 Pantoea sp. MHSD4
TTAGGGTTGAGTCGGTCGAAATGTAAACCTTCGTCGCCGGGCTCAATGCAAAAAGAAGTTGAGCGTGGGCAAGCTCCGCGAGAAATAGAGCGGGTCGACAGAGGCCACATTCCTGGTCAGGAGGCACATGTCCATTACTCGGACGGAACTTCTTCTAATGTAAGTGGCGGTGTCCATGATGCCCACCGAGGGATACCAAATCCAACAAAGAAAGCGCGTAAGTGGCTGATTAGTCATGGATGGACACCACCCGATTAAAGATAAGGTGTATTATGAAAATTTATGGATATGAGAATGAAGATAGCGATTTAGTTTCTCTTGAGGAGATGTCGCTGCAAGTAACTATCGAGGAACTAAGGGAATTATCTGATTTTTTTATCAAAACGATTAATATTATGGAAGAAAGTGGGGAAAATTTTGGACATGAACACTTTTCTGATTTTATAAAATCAAAAAAGTCTCCAGATATTATTATTACTAAATAACAAAAAGCCGGAAGCGCTCTTAACGCTCCTTCCGGCTTTTTATCTTTAGCAGCCCAGTGTCAGAATCAGTCAGCCCTGTTCAACCTTAACCGTCGCCTTCAGGCCGACCTCAAATCTCATC
>NZ_JAJNDH010000032.1:0-512 GCF_021043305.1 Pantoea sp. MHSD4
TTCCTCATGCGATAAGGCCACGCAGCGAGCTTTGAGGATCAGCAGCATCACGACACCAGAATAACCGGCTCAGGGTTTATGAAGATAAACGCTGGACCTATGACGGCTTCGGTAATGTGACGCGCAAACAGAGTGGCCGCCACACAGATCAGCTCTTTATCTGGAACGCTGAACATCATCTGACCGAATCAGTGAGCACCCGCAACGGGACTGAGCAGCGAACCACCTACGGCTATGATGCGTTTGGACGTCGAAGCTGGAAACGCGATGCGTTTGGCATCACGCGCTTTATCTGGGAAGGCAATCGCCTGCTGAGTGAGGTGAGAGGCTCGCGCCAGCACCTCTGGATGTACGAGGATGACAGCTTTGCGCCGCTGGCGCAGATCAGTCTGCAGCAGGGCGAGACGGAGCATGAAGCTCAGATTCACTGGTATCACAATGATGTGTCTGGTCTGCTATGCGAGCTGACTGGTGCTGATGGCAGTGTGGTCTGGTGTGCCGTCTATCGTGCC
>NZ_JAJNDH010000033.1:0-380 GCF_021043305.1 Pantoea sp. MHSD4
AGTCGTCGGTGCTGTAGATGCCCGGCGTCACGCTCTCCGCCAGCGACCACTGGCTGATGCCCTCTTCCGTCACCACGCCGCCCGACGGGGTGACGTGATAGGCGATGGTCTCATAGCCCGGAAACGCCTGATGCTGGTCCGGCGCGTCGCACAGCACCAGCGTATGTTTGTCCGCCTCGTGGCGGAAGAAGTAGTAAATCCCCTCCAGCTCCATCAGGCGGCTGATGAAGTCCAGGCTGCTCTCCTGATACTGCACGCAGTACTCCCACACCCGGTAGCTGCCCGCCAGGCGCGTCTCCACGCTGACCGCGTACTCCTTCAGCAGCGTCTGCACAATCTGCGGCACCGTCTGGCTCTGGAAGATGCGCAGGTTGCGGTCG
>NZ_JAJNDH010000034.1:0-380 GCF_021043305.1 Pantoea sp. MHSD4
AGTCGTCGGTGCTGTAGATGCCCGGCGTCACGCTCTCCGCCAGCGACCACTGGCTGATGCCCTCCTCCGTCACCACGCCGCCCGACGGGGTCACGTGATAGGCGATGGTCTCATAGCCCGGAAACGCCTGATGCTGGTCCGGCGCGTCGCACAGCACCAGCGTGTGCCTGTCCGCCTCGTGGCGGAAGAAGTAGTAAATCCCCTCCAGCTCCATCAGGCGGCTGATAAAGTCCAGGCTGCTCTCCTGATACTGCACGCAGTACTCCCACACCCGGTAGTTGCCCGCCAGGCGCGTCTCCACGCTGACCGCGTACTCCTTCAGCAGCGTCTGCACAATCTGCGGCACCGTCTGGCTCTGGAAGATGCGCAGGTTGCGGTCC
>NZ_JAJNDH010000035.1:0-290 GCF_021043305.1 Pantoea sp. MHSD4
CCCACACAGATTGTCTGATAGAAAATAACGAGCAAAGTGTCTTTCGAAGACAGACTTAATTGTCCCCTTCGTCTAGAGGCCCAGGACACCGCCCTTTCACGGCGGTAACAGGGGTTCGAATCCCCTAGGGGACGCCAAAGCTTGGTGACAGGTGAAAGATGTTGCCCACATATCTTAAAGATGACTTACGAGTCATGTTTAAGATATTGCTCTTTAACAATCCGGAACAAGCTGAAAATTGAAACGACGTGTCGTTTTCATTCTCCGTAATAAGAATGAAAAGCGCGACA
>NZ_JAJNDH010000036.1:0-246 GCF_021043305.1 Pantoea sp. MHSD4
GACCACTACTACCACTCAACCGAGTACACTTCGTGAGAAATGCAATTCGTGCTCAGGCAAGGCATGTTTCCGCGAAGCATAGTCAACTATGCGAGCCGGAGACATAACGCAGCGTGAGTGCGAATTTGGTAGGCCTGAGTGGACTTGAACCACCGACCTCACCCTTATCAGGGGTGCGCTCTAACCACCTGAGCTACAAGCCTGTAGAGGTTTTTTCTGCTCGTTACTTTTTATCAGACAATCTGT
>NZ_JAJNDH010000037.1:0-239 GCF_021043305.1 Pantoea sp. MHSD4
TTGTGACGGCTCTCGCCGGTGTCGCCGCTGGCGTAACTGTTCTCGGCGAAGTCATAGGTCGCCGAGGTCACCAGATATTCGCCGTTGTCGCTGAAGTGCGGCGCGTTGATGATGGCGAAGGTGAAGCCCGGCGCGATGCCGGTGGCGGTGCCCGACCCGCTGACGCTGTGGTGCTCGGCCTGCCACACCTCCTGACGGATGCGCGCGTAGGACTCGCCGTGGCTGTGGTCGACAAAGTG
>NZ_JAJNDH010000038.1:0-227 GCF_021043305.1 Pantoea sp. MHSD4
CGAGCAGAAAAAACCTCTACAGGCTTGTAGCTCAGGTGGTTAGAGCGCACCCCTGATAAGGGTGAGGTCGGTGGTTCAAGTCCACTCAGGCCTACCAAATTTCTTCTCATGCTGCGTTATGCGCGCGGTCGTTTACCCCGGTAAACGTCCCTTCCGCATGCCTTGCCTGAAAAGAAATTACATCCTTCGTCAGAAGAATGTAACTCGGTTGAGTGGTAGTAGTGGTG
>NZ_JAJNDH010000039.1:0-219 GCF_021043305.1 Pantoea sp. MHSD4
CGGCGTTTCACTTCTGAGTTCGGCATGGGGTCAGGTGGGACCACCGCGCTAAAGCCGCCAGGCAAATTCTTTGTGCACGAAACGAATCTTTTACGTCATGACCGCGTTGCCATCGCTCAGCCACACCGGTCACATACTTCAGTATGCTCCCGCTGATGTCTTCGCTCTGCGCCTCGTCACGCCGCAAAATCTTTCGTTTCCGCAAATTATTATCCGGTA
>NZ_JAJNDH010000004.1:0-504868 GCF_021043305.1 Pantoea sp. MHSD4
AAAGCGGACGTTAAGGTTGCCAGCTCATACCTTAGCGCCACAGGTGCGTATATGGTTAGTTTCAATTATCAGCATCAGCATCAGCATTGGACGGATGAGCAGTCAGGCATCATCCGCTGGTCTTTGTCTCTTGCGGGGGCATGCCCGGAATTGATCAAAGTTGAAATTCCTGCGATGGGTGAGCTGACGATACCCGCTTCTGCAAATGAGCATCTTTCCGGGCAAACGTTTGGATGCTGAATGGCTACCTTGATTTTCATGTCAATCATCAGACACATCATCTACATGCCGGTGACTGTATAGCCCCTACCTTTGCAAGCGAGTACCGAATGAGCAATCCGGATAATGAGCAGAGCTGCTCTTACATCGTGGCTTTTAGCCAAAAAAATCAATAATAGTTTCTGTGTCACAATTGTTACATCTTATTAGCCATTCTTAAACGCAAAAGGGGGTATGGCCTTCCCTGATTATCCCGCTCGGAACGCCCTGAGACCTGAAACCCCATATGTTGATAAAATCCGACGGCCTGCTGGTTTTGTTCATTTACATCGATGCTTAACTCTGGATGCAGCGCCAGAGCATGTAAGATCAACCGTTTTCCGACGCCAAGTCCGCGAGCAGAGGCAGCTACAAAAAGTGCCTCCAAATGGCCCTCATGCAAAAACATAAATCCAAATAGTTGGTCATCATGATTTGTTGCAACCCATACAGGAGTTTCTGAGAAAAAACCGACAACTTCTTTTTCGATTTCTTGTCTGTCATGAGCTGTCAGAAAGTCGTGGGTAGCATCCACCGAACTCTTCCAGATTTGTATGATTTCTGACGCTTCAGATGGTCGTGACATTCTGATATCCAACATTTTTCAACCTTAACGTGAGCTTTATTTTGAGTAATAACGTACGAAAATAGCTCACTTAAATTTACTAAGGTGAAATAAAATTCACAATAGTAGTTTAATTTCTATGACTTATCATCGTGATGAGAAGTGCTAATACGCTGGTTAGTACGATTCCCTTTATCATCATCAACGACAATGCTCCTAAGCTTTTTCACATCGAACTTCCGCTTCTCGCTCTTAGCGGACCTCACTATGCTGACATATCTGCGCTATGCCTGATGAGGCACTTAAAGAGAGCCGTATAAGGTCAACTACCACGTTGTTTCTCTAATCGAATATAAGCGCCATCTAACGTTGTCATATTACCCCAGCCAAGGTGCAGGTAGAATTTAGCCGCACGGCTGTTTTTATCGGTTTCCAGCCAGGCAACTTCGTGATGTTTGAACAACGCCTGTTCCGCAATCTCTGTAAGTCTGCGACCAATGCCTCTGCCTTCATAATCAGGAAGGACAAAGAGACCAAAAAGAGAGCCTTTTTCCCTTAAAATCATCGAAAAGCCCACTGCTTTATCATTATCTGTCGCAACCCATGCGCAACGACTCTCTTCGATCATATTGCTCACGGTACTTTCGGCTATGCCCATCTCCTGCATCTCTTCACGGCTCAGGTGATTTTCGACAACAGACGTTCTGATAGTAAAAATACTTTCAACATCAGATAATTGAGCTGGTCTTATATTGATATTCATTAGTCTTATTCCACATATAAAATCGATAAATTTTGAGAGTGATATAATCCTGTCCTTTACAGAAGCATAGAACCTTGGGCGAGCTCAATACCGCACGTCATGTCCGCTTCTCGCTCATAGCGGACTTTACATCAAGTTAGTCCGCTTTATGCCAAAAGCGGACGTTGCCTGCATCATGGCATGTTAGTTTTCGGGGAGCAGGTCACTTTCTTTCTTCACTGCTTATGTGCAGTAACGTTTCTGCCGGTTGATTGAGTTCCGTATCGCTCGGGGAACTGTCATCTGCACGTAATAGGCGCATGCCATTTATGCACAAATTGACAGGCGATAAGGCGAGGCATCATTTGCCAGTAGAAGACATGTTACTGGAGAGGGGGATCAGGGTTGTTATGAAAAAGAATGTACAGGGTTCAGGGCCTGCAATAGCTGAGTGCATCCGCGATAGCAGCTCCCTTCGGACGCTCTTACGAATGCCACTTGATGAAACTGAGTTGGTGGTCCGTATTCTTGTGCGCATAACCAGCCTGTTTTCAACCGGGATACAGCCAGTCGTTACCCGGCATTTTTTCTTAGCAGCAATCCTGAATATTCTGCGTCTCGGGGTGCAGCCTGTCCTCCGCGGTGGTATGGGATAACGGCTTGTGTTTCCTGAATGGAGCTCATTTTACTGGTACAGCTGACCCGCCGGCCGGATATACGGCCTGATACTGGAGGTATAAGGCGCAACAGCAGGACTAATCTGCGCAGCATCAGTGCTACGCCGTTCACATGGTGTCTGCAGGATAAATCATTTTCCTGACACAAAAGAAAAGCGAGAGACATTACCATGCATAAGAAAACAGGCCTGCTGACGGCCATCATCATATTTGTGAGCTTTCCGGCAGCCTCCGCCGTCCGTGACGCTCTTCGCATCGGGGCCGACCTGACTAATCCCCCGTTTCAGTACAGGGACAAGAACGGGGAGCCGGGGGGGTTTGAAATTGACGTCACGAAGGCTGTATGTAAATCCGTTAACGTCAGATGCATCTATGTCGTCAATACTTTCGATGCACAAATTCCGGCGCTGCTGGCCAGAAAAGTGGATGTGATACTGCCACTCGGCGTCACCAGGAAAAGACAGGACGCTATCGACTTCAGCCGTTACGTATTTCATTTACCAACCCGTCTGGTAGCCAGAAAGGAAATTCATCTTCTGCCTGAGACGCAAAGCCTTAGGGGAAAAAATATTGCCGTACAGCAGGGCAGCATTCAGGAAGCGTATGCGGATAAATACTGGCGGCCTGCAGGTGTGTTTGTAAAAAACTATCCTGACCTTGAGGCTATATACGAGGACCTTTATGCCGGCCGGGTGGAGGGGGCCCTGGTACCTTCCGTTGCGCTGACATATGGCTTTCTTCGGACGCCCCAGGGCATTGATTTTGAACTGAAAGGGCCGGAAGTGACGGATGCGGATCTGTTCAGCAGGGGATCTGCTTACGGCATCCGTCAGGGTGACAGCAGCACGAAGCGGCTGCTCAATAAGGGTCTCGAAAACATTATCCGCAACGGCACCTATTCCGTCCTGCAGAAACGCTATTTCGACAATCAGGATTTGAGTGTAAAAAATCCATAGAAGCTGCTCCCTGAAAATATGCCGCTGCCGTAAAGCAAAAATAACCTGTGGCCGCGCAGGATAAGTACCTGATACTCCTGTGCGTACAAAGCCATAACTGCTTTGAACTGAACCCGCCCGGCTAATGACCACTTCTCAGATTGTTTTTATGAGCATTGCTACCGCCTCATTGCCCGGCATATGAAACTGCTCCCGGTGCCGGGCCACCAAGTCGAGCGCAAACACCTTTGTATAGACCTCGGTGGACTTCATGCTCTTATGAACCATCAGATTCTGCAGCGCTTTCAGCGGAATGCCCGCAAAGAGCATGTGCAAGGCGTAGCTGTGGCGGAAAGTATGCGGCGTCAGCGGCACGGAAAACGTGACTCCGTCACCAGCGGCTGCGCTGGCGGCCTGTACGGAGTCCTTTAACAGCGACATGAACGATAGCAGATCGCCCGGCCTGGTAACGGATCTGCCTGGCTTTCGCTTTCATGCTGGTCTCCGCGCCCGCCTTTCGCAGGACTATGCGTATATCAAGCGTCGCTGTATGACGACAAAGAACATCTCACCACGCCGGTCACAGTTTGCGTGCCAGCAGTCACACTGTAGGAAAATGCACAGCACATCAGATACCATATGAGCGCATAAAACGATACTCTTCTGAATAAAATGCAGGGATGTCAGGTTATCCTGAATGAGATTTACTTTTGACTAAAACGGAATTCGCTATGCCTAAACGTATCAAGAACAGCCGCTGGTCCGGTCAGCCCTGACGCCCTATATCAAGCATCTTCCCCGTCGTCAGATATTACCTGCCTTATTTTTTATGGCCGATGAGGGCTGGGCGGTCACCTATGCGAAAATGCTAAAAAACGCTGCCACTTTACCGCCTGAGCAGTCGTTTACCATGGCTTATTACCTGGGGGCCAGCTTTCCGTTTTATCCCGTCTGGGTTGGATTTTCAGTCACGGGTTTTCTTGCGGGCCCCGTGCTTGGAAACATTGAGCAGTACGGTTTTGCTATTGCTTTTCCTGCCACCTTTATCGTCCTCCTGCGTAGCATGTGGAAAGGCCTGGACGCAGCCATCCCCTGGCTTATCAGCCTTACGGTGGCCGCAGTCTGTTATCGTCTGGTACCTGGCCATACCTATGTGCTGGCAGGGACGTTCAGCGGCATATTTTCAGCATGGGTACGGGGAGTGAAAGTAAAATGACACTGGCTGCATGCATGACAATTCTGGGTATGGCAGTGGTCACCTATCTGACGCGCATCCTGGGTTATCTTATATTGAGGAACCGTAGCCTGAGTCCCGGCACGCGCAGCGTGCTGGAAAGTGCGCCGGGATGCGTGATGATTTCTGCTATTGCCCCTTATTTTGCTTCCGGAAATCCGGCACAAATCATTGCATTGATCGTTGCGGCAGGCTGTGCCATCAGGCTGTCGATGTTACCAACACTGATTATTTCCGTCGCGACGCTGGGCATTCTTCAGCTAATAATATCCTGAATTTCCTGGCCCTCTCTCTACCGGTTTCAAATGATGAATCTGCGGACTATTCTACGCCGCGGGCGGTGGAAATCAGCGTTGGCGTGACGAAGATCCTGAAGGAAGCGGAGCGACTGATGATGTCTGAAGTGACCTTCGTACAGGCAAAAAGTACGCAGTCATTCTCGGGCCGTATGGCAGATTTGCTGGGCCTGATGCTGCTACCTGATTTGTTGTCTATCGTGACAGGTCAGCCCCGGGTATAAAATTAATATTGAGCACACGCCTGTCGATAAAAAAATTCCTGCCCTGGAAGACGGCGACCTGGATTGTGTAGTCAGCTCTCAACTCCGTCACACGTCTGGAATTGTCAGCGACCCCGTTATCACCGACAGGCTCAACTGTATAATGCGCCAGAACCATCCGCTATCTGATGCACCGCTGACACTGTCTGAGTTTCTTAGCGCCAGTCATCTGCACGTTGCAACGAGTTCTGCGGATGTTCGCTTTGTGGACAATATACTGTCAGGTCAGCGTTTCAGCCGAAAGATTGCCGTCACGACACCGCACTGGCTGACGCTGCCTTTTGTATTAGTGAAAACCGACCTCATCTCGGTAGTGTCAGAAAAGATGGCATCCACACCTCTTTTTTCCGGGCTTCAGAGGATAGAACTACGCTTTGAAGCCCAGCCTGTTAGCTGGAACCTCTACTGGCATAAGCGTGACGAGAACAATGCGGCACACCTGTGGCTGAGGGAGCAGATATACAGGGTTTGCAGGGTAATCTGACTTTTAAGGTAATTACAGGCCATTAAGGCTTATCCAGTTTGAAATCATCTGAGCCAGTTCCCTGGGTTTCTCAAGCGGTATCATGTGCCCGCTGCCTTCAATGATTTCTGCCGGACACCGGAAAAGTTCAGAAAGTTCAGCCGCCTCACTGAGGCTTCTGAGCCTGTCTTCTCCGGCTGCAATAATCAGCACCGGACAGGTCAGTTCCCTGACGGTTATTCCTCCGCGTTTCAGCAGGGACTGGGCTCTGAATACTTCCGGGCCAAGGCGTTTTCCCATTTCGCGAATACGCCCCAGCAGAGCTGTATCATCATGAAATTTCGGATGAAGCGAATGCCTGATAGCGGCAGGACTTATCCCCCTGAACTCACCCGAAAGCACAGCAGCATCCAGCCGTTCTCGTTGCCGGTATGAGTCTTCACGCAGTGAAGTGGCAATAAGGATCAGGCCGGCAACTTTTTCCGGAGCCGTTTCGGCTATAGCGCGGGCAACATATCCTCCCAGCGAGAACCCTGCCAGTACAAAACGCTCAGGAAGCGACGCGACGATCCCGGCAGCCATCCCGGCAATACTTTCTTCCTGACCAAGGCTGACGCGGCAGAACGTCTGACCGGGCGGATAAACGTCGATGAAGTCATCCCACAAAGTTTCATCAAGCATGAACCCGGGGATCAGTACGAGAGGTATCATATCCTGAACCATTCCTCATTATTTATGTCCGGAATGCCATCCTGCTGATGGCATAAGGTTTCGTCAAGGTTGGCAGCCCGGGATACTCAGCATTATTCAGCAACTGAATAAGCGCCTATAAATTATCGATTTGAACTCTCTTTCTGATTCTTACACAGTCGTTTTTTTGATGCTCTGCAGGATAATACATGAACCTTTCTGGCACGCTGAAGCCCATACCTGCTGAGCAGGAGCAACTGGATCCCCGGCAGCGCCTGATTTCCGGATTTTCTGAGATAATGCATATTGTGTGCATCCGCTTGCAGAAAACGATCGCATGATAGCGAGTATTTATGATGACTGCGTGCGTCATGGGAATCCTGACCGTGTACCGATTTATGCCTCAACATCAAAAATGACTCTCCCGGGTGCCGGCGTTGCATTTATAGGGGCGTCTGGCACCAATAAGACATGGTGGCTCAGGCATGCATCCGTCAGGAGTGTCGGTCCTGATAAGGTCAACCAGCTTCGGCAGGCCCGTTTTCTTAAGAGCCCAGGGAATATACGGGCTCTGATGGAACAGCATCGTCAGGTTCTCAGGCCCAGGTTTGAACTTGTTGATGCCATTTTTTCTTCGGTTTTAGGCTGCCAGCAGCACGTATCATGGTCCCGTCCTGAAGGGGAATATTTTGTCAGCCTGCATGTACTTCCCGGCACTGCCAGTCGCATCGTCCAGCTAGCCGCTGTGGCAGGTGTGCGATTTGCCAGACCGGGCTCGTGTTATCCCTATGGGCGTGACGATTACGATGTCCAGCTCCGGCTAGCCCCCTCCTGGCCCGAAAAAGAGACGCTCAGACTCGCACTTACGGTAATTGCCATCTGCATTGCTAAAGCGACTGCAGAGAAGTTTTTATGACACAGGTTGACGACCTCCTTTAAAAATAAAAGTTACTCATAAGAACTTCCTGAATTTCCTTATTCTCGTTATTTGAATCTCAACTGTTTCTATAGTCACTTTTATGAGAGCAAAATTGCCAGTGTCCGCCTTTCGCTATTAGCGGACATTGGCTTGGCGTTAGTTCGGTTTAAACCAGGAATGGACGTTGCTAACATCGGGATGTACTAATCTGTAGGTATCAGGTCACGGACCTATTTCGACATGCGGGGACGACGACGTACCGACGTGCCTCAGCGATTCTCAACCGGCTCCACACCCATAAATGAGTAGCATTTATGGCTGCGTAGCACGACAAGCATATGCATTCCCAACTGAGGACCGACAGACTTAATTGATGTCATAAGAATTTTAAAGATCAGACTTCCTGGCTCCCTCCTTAATCTTTCCGTTGCAAGGGCGTCGTCCTGACAAGAAATCGGGCAAATTTTAAATTGTAGTTACTTGAGTACAGGTTGCATATTGCTCTTTAACTGATGGAAGTTAATAACATGCATTCAATCAATTTTACCGATGCCCGTAAACATTTCGCAGATACGATGAAGCGGGTCAACGACGACGCTGAGCCTGTGCGCATTTTGCGCCGCGAGGCACCTGATGTTGTGATAGTTGATGCGGAAGAGTATGAAGCACTGATAGAAACGGTGTATCTCTTTAGCAACCCGGCGAACGCTGCGCATATTAATGAGTCAATGAAACAGGCGGAGCGCGGCGAGTTTGTTAAAGTGTAATATTAAGTTCACTACAAGTTGCGCCGACGATCTCAATGACTGTCGCGATACGAAGAAGCCCCAAATCGGCAGTAGCCGGACGCTGAACAGAATCGCCACAAACGCATAATTTTTTATTTTTTTGATTCCAGAGCAATTCTCACTGCCAATCCTGCAAGCACAGTACCCATTATCCAGCGTTGCGCTTTAAGCCATGCAGGTCGGCTTGAAAGAAATTTGGCTAAAGTTCCTGCCATCATCACAATAGTAGCATTGACTACCATGCTGATAGAAATCTGTATGCTTCCGAGTTCCAGAGACTGAGTCAGTACACTCCCGTGCTCTGGCTGGATAAATTGTGGCAATAAAGATAAATACATAATGGCAACTTTAGGATTTAATACATTAGTAATGAAACCCATGATAAAGAGTTTCTTTGAGGAATCTATGGGTAGATTTGTAACAGCGAAAGTAGACCTGCCTCCAGGTTTAACTGATTGCCAGGCCAGATATAAAAGATAAGCAACTCCGGAAAAACGAAGTAGATCATATGCATAAGGAATGGCAAACAGAAAAGCTGTTATTCCTAATGCCGCACAGAGTATATATAAAACAAACGCAAAAGCGATACCACCTAAAGATATCAGCCCGGCTTGTCTTCCCTGGCATACAGACCGAGAGATCAGATAAATCATGTTTGGGCCAGGAGTTAACACCATTGCAAGTGCAATCAAACCAAAAGCTATAAAATGAGTATGATCAGGCATGTTTCATCTCCAGGTGTGGAAAATCATTTAACTAAATAGTCATCATTACAGGCTGCTGATACAATAGGATTTATATAATACAGGCACAGCGTTATGCCATGATTAAACATTTAAAAAATAATTTTTTTCACTTATTAACGCTGGCTTTAAGTGATTTTAGAAAAGTGGCTAATGATTGTTTTTATCACGATTAACTATGCAGGTAAAGTACATTTTCATTATAACAGGAGATGTAATACCAACTCCCTGAGAAAGTGATAGTAATTAATTTTGCTAATCATTAGTCCTAGTTAACGAGCAGGATTATTATTCTTCATAAACCTCATTAAAACATAAAATACATATTGAAAACCATCCTGATTGAATGTAAGCATTATTTGTAAAATTATTCTCAAGCGCCCGGTTGTTTTTTTACAAGGGTAAAAGTTCTTAAAAATAAATCCCGTGCTATTTTTTTTGCATTCATTTAATTTTTGTTTATTTTAAATTAAAGTCAGAATTATGCTTTTATAATGAATTTTTCGTGACAGTTAAAAACTAAAGTGGATATCTATAAGAAAGTGAGAAGATTCATTGTTGACCTGCTCCCCGTTGATTTATATACACCGATTTTAGTAACGTCTTCATAAGTGACTCTGACCCCGTATATGATCCATTCATAATCGGGAATAACCGGCTTCATTATGGCTGCATATTCTGGCAACCAGCAGATTTTTGGGCAAATTCGGAGGGGGCATCCAGCCCACTGCAGAATGGGGACGTCTCTTGTTAAAGAGTATGCGCCAGGACTCGATCTTGTGCAGTGCATCCTCCAGAGACATGAGCCAGTTATCATTCAGGCATTCCTGACGCAACCAGCCGTTGAAGGACTCGACTGTAGCGTTGTCCGAGGGTGCTCCCGGGCGTGAAAGTCGATCCTTCTCCCACTTTCGTACACCCATCTGTCCAGCATTTTTCCTGAAATTCAGAATCACTATCGGTTTTTAGCTACTGCGGCAAAGGACGCCTGAGCGTTATGCTGTTCAGCATTTCTGCCACTTCTGTTGAACGCAGATTCTGCCCGACGCAGATCCCAGGCATTCGTCGGTGTAAAGGTCGATAACCTTTAGCAGGCGCAGTCGTCGCCTGTCAAACAGCACGTCCGAGACAAATTCCATGCCTCAGACGTGATTCGAATACAGTCCCTGAGGCTGTGGCTGCCGGCGCTGCGCGGATTTATTGCGCCGTGGACGTTTGAGGCGCAGTAACAGCGCCTGCTCGCTGAAAAGCCGGTAGATCCGTTTGTGGTTATTGCGACAGCCTTCCCGCCTGAGCATCACGTATACCCGGCGATATCCATGGTGAATTCGCGTTTCGGTTATCTCATTCTGATGCAAGACAGCTAGCCACTGACATTCAGACGGCCAAATAGCATACGCTGCGTGAACCCGGTTAACGATTAAAAGCTGATGCATCCTGCGGATATGAATCAGTCAAATTTTGCTGCTGTAGAAGGGCTGTCTGCGGCCAGGGTTACCTGTGCGTTTCAGGCGTCCTCAACGCCTGAGGAGGTCACTTCAGTCTTTCCATCAGTAAGCGAACTCTCTATCAGCGATCACAACGCTCTGCCTGATGTCACTGAGAGAGCCCCGGCAAGAGGTATCAACGCAGAGAAATTAGCAGGTAAGTTTCGTGAGCGCATTAAAAGTGAGGCATATGGCGACAGGACGGACCCCGCCTTTAAGACAAAAATAATCAGTTATTTTTGCGCTGAAAGCGCAGCGCCCAAAAAAGATCGTTTAGCAAAAAAGTCTTAACTGAAAAACATCTTTCCTTACTGCCTGCAATTTTCGTGATTTGGGGCGGGTCAAAGCAACTCTCATCGGATGCGAAGCACGTCATGCATCCTGGACGAAGGGGCTTTTTAGTCAGATTAATGCGACGGCACGCGGTGAAGCGGAGTAAAGCTTGCAGCTGGCATGGATCGCCGTATGCATGAAAACCTGACCAGATAAAATTAAGAATAGCCGGTGTTAACAAAGTCGAAGATGATCTGAGACCACCGGCTGGTTAGCGTTTATCATAAATGCTGTAACCGTTTACCTACGATAGGTAGACAGAAAATCCCTTATTCGTGTGGCCGCCTCCACACACTCTGCAACAGGTGCAACTAATGCCATTCGAATCCAGCCTGCGCCCGGATTGATGCCGTCAACCTCCCGGGAAAGATATGAGCCTGGGATGACTGTAACATTTGTATGACTAAAGAGTTGCCGGCAAAAGTCGGTATCGTCACCAGGGACTTCGGCCCAAAGATAAAAGCCTCCGTCAGGCTTCTTCACCTTAAGAACAGGGGTCAGAATTTCAAGAACCGCATCAAACTTTTCCCGATAAAGAGAACGGTTGTCGCGAACATGTGCCTCATCCCGCCAGGCCGTGGCGCTTGCGAGCTGGCTATGCACCGGCATTGCGCAGCCATGATATGTGCGATAGAGCAAAAATGATTTGAGAATCTCTGCATCACCAGCCACAAATCCAGACCGAAGGCCTGGCAGGTTCGATCGTTTTGAAAGACTGTGGAAAACAACACAGCGCTTAAAATCGATACGGCCCATCTCTGCGCATGCGGTCAGTAAACCCGGAGGGGGCGACAACTCGTCAAAGTACAATTCGCTGTAACATTCATCGGCTGCAATAATAAAATTGTATTTATCCGCAAGGCTAATGAGTGATTTTAGCGTTTCAAGAGGGATAAGTGCACCGGTAGGATTGCCTGGGGAACACAGGAATACAATTTGACAACGTGTCCAGATATCCGCTGAAACAGCCTCAAAGTCAGGAATGAAACCGTTACTCTCAAGGCATGGCAGGTAATGCGGAGCCGCCCCCGCCAGGATCGCAGCACCTTCATATATCTGATAGAAAGGGTTTGGGCTGACCACCAAACCTTCGACATTAGGTTCAACAACTGCCTGGGTAAAGGCAAATAATGCTTCTCGTGTTCCGTTTACCGGTAGAACATGACGACTGGCATCAAGCCATCCCTTTGGGACGCCAAACCTCCTTTCACACCAGTTTATGATTGCCTCGCGCAATTCAGGGATACCCAGAGTTGCGGGATACACCGACATTTTATCGAGACTGGAAATAAGCATTTGTTTGACCATTTCCGGGGCCGAATGTTTAGGCTCTCCGATCGACAGTGATATAGGCGTAAGATTTTTATCAGGTTGAATTCCAGCAAGTAAGGCTCGAAGTTTTTCAAACGGGTAGGGGTGAAGTTGTTTCAGCGCAGGGTTCATATCGGTCAACACTCCAGCATTTCTGAGTTGAGAGAAATATCGTGACGCAAGCCGCAAATCCTTATCAAAGACCACTCTGTATCATGATCGTTCTACTTATCTGATTTGTCTGAATGGGTCTTGATAATTATGAAGTCTCTTCTTTTGCTTGAGCGCGGCACGGTATAAATTTTGCTCAGATCTTATAAACTGAATATAAACAGAATAGATTTAGAGTGCCTTCATGCTTTATAAATTGATATATGTTCTTGTAATATAATAATATATATTTTTTGCAATACTTTTCTATTCAGGCATGTAAACTGAAAATCCGTCCTTAATCGTGGTGTTTTTTCGGCGATTCTCTACTCAACAACCCAAAATCGAGCATTATGCTATTTACATTCTGCAATCAAATATTCTGCTCTGCCTCCAGTATTAGATAGTGTAAGTATCCCGCATAATCGTGCCATTCACATTTAAAGACCTTCCGGCATACTCATTTCGCCAGCGAATGAGATCGCTATGCGTAAAGCCCGTTTTACTGAGCATCAGATCATCACGGTAATGAAGTCGGTTGAAGCCGCACGAACAGTGAAAGACGTCTGCCGGGAGGCCGGGATCTCTGAAGCGACATACTATAACTGGAAGTCTAAATAGGGTGGCATGGAAGCATCTGATATTAAAAGATAAAAGATCCTGAGGACGAGAACCGACGGCTTAAGCAGCTGTTTGCCGACCTCAGTCTTGAAAATCGGGCACAGAAAGACGTTATCGAAAAAAAGCTCTGAAGCCAGCCTTTAAGCGTGAGCGGGTGATGCATCTGATAACGACATTCGGACGGAGTACCCGTCAGGCCTGCAGGACTCTGAACCTGAGCAGAACGGTTTACTACTACCGTCCTGACAGCACGCTGACGATCCCGTTATTTCGCGTTGCAGACGGCGGCTGAAAGATATCCACGATACGGCTTCCCGAAGCTTTTTCAGGTTCTGAAGCGGCAGGGATATCAGTGGAACCATAAGCGGATCCACCGCATTTACTGCCTGCTGAAACTGAATTTTCGTCGTAAAGGCAAAAAGCGACTGCCGGTACGTAGCCCATCGCCGCTGACCACACCTGAAGCGCTGAACCAGAGCTGGTCTGTTGACTGCCGCAACAATAAAAAAGCCAGATCCCCATGGAGACCTGGCTGACAGCAGCAAAGAGAGGATTAACGCACCTGAATCTGCACAGGCTTACCGTGCTGATCGGCGGTGCCTTTTACAATCACCAGATAACGTCGTTCATCTGCATGATGGCTATTCACCACCTGACGAATCGGACCGACGGCATTAACGATCGCTGCACCGGCCGGGTTGGTCATAAATTGTGCCAGTGGCTCCAGCTCACCTTTTCCTTCAGCATCAGACGACAGCGCCAGCAGATAGGCCTGCTTTGGTTCCAGCCCGGTTGCAGACGCCTGCAACACCTGGGTCAACCCCTGATCGAACAGGGTCAGCGTGGTTGCAGGCTGCGCCCCTTGCGCAGCATTTACCTCTTTCAGTGTCAGGTGTGCTGCCTTACCTGCCAGGCCCAACGGCACCAGGTTCTGCTTACCATCGCCCTGCGGCACGGCATTGGGCACATAGACCACCGCCTGCGGTGCCTGACCAATTGGAATGGTCGCGATCACTTTATTGCTCAGGGTATCAATCGCCGTCAGGGCGTCAGCGTTTTCCAGACCGACATAAACACGACTTCCGTAACCCGATGGCCAGACGCCGTGTGGCAGATTGCCTACCGGAATGGTTGCGACCTGATGGAAATCATCGGTACGGTAAACGTTTACTTTGTTCAGGCCACCAATAGTGACGTAAGCAAAGGTGCCTTTAGCGTTATGCACGATATTGACGTGGTTAGTAATCGGACCGCTGTCGATGGTTTTCAGCAGTGTAAACGGTGGGCGCGCATCGAACACCTGCACTTTACCGACATCTTTGAGCGTGAACCAGACCTGCCGGCCATCAGGCGTGGCGGCTATATTGGGACAGAACGGACTGACCTGTTTAATGCTGCCGATAATTTTATGCGCTTTTGCGTCCACCACCACGGTTTCGGGGTTGAAGGAGGAGCAAACGTAACCGTATTGACCGTCCGGTGAGAAAATCTGCATGCCCGGACCGCCAGGCACGGTAATACGCGTTTTCTCTTCCCCGCTGTTGCCATCCAGTACCGCAATATAATTTTCACCGCGTACGGTGACCCAGATTTCTTTGCCATCGGGAGTAAAGAACGCTTCATGCGGTGCTCGACCCACATAAGTCACATGCTTCACTGCGTTGGTCGCGGTATCAATCAGGCTGACAGAGTTGGAACCAATTGAAACAACAGCAAGGGTTTTGCCATCTGGCGAAAAACCTAGTCCATGTACCAGCACCTGGCCTTTATAGAGTGGACTAAGGTTGGCCGGTTGCGCATCACCCAGTTTAATCACCCCGAGCAGGGTATTGCTGGCGGGGTCGGTAACAGAAACGGTGTTGGAGAACTGCTCTGCTGCGTAAACGCGGTCATGATGACTCACGCTGATGTCCGCTGCAGAGGCAGCATAAGGCGCTTGTCCCGCCCAGGCGAACGACGACGCCAGCGCCACTGTTGCCGCAAGGATTGAGCATACAAATGGTCTTGTCATGGTGTATCCCTTTTTACTGTCGGTTGTTTCAAAGGCCACAGGGTGTGGCTTAGTTTCCCTGCGGAGCCGCAGGCGCAGAATCTGGCTGGACTTGATCGGGAGCGGGTGCGGCCGGAGGCAGAGGTTTACCCAGCGCCTGATACATCGCGACGATCTCCTGTTGCTGGGTCACAATGATCTCCTGCGCAATACGCCTGAGCTGCTCGTTTTTGCCGTATCGCAACTCAGCCACGGCCATATCCATGGCGCCCTGATGGTGCGGTGTCATCATGGCAACAAAGTCTTCATCAACATTGCCGGTAGGATCGATAGCCATGCGAGACATCATGGTGTCCATAGCCTGTTCATTTTCTTTCCAGAAGCCTTGCTCCTGGAGAACGGCAGTTGCATTGGCACTGGGGTGATCATGTGCGCCTGCACTCTGGCTCAAAACCAGCAGGCTGTTAGCAATCAGGAAACAGCGAAGAGTAAGGTTCATAGCAAGCCCTTTACCGGATAGCAAAGGCCGGACTGGCCTTTTATTGGCCTATAAAAGCAAAGCCCTGTATCGGTACTGTTTCCCGGAGAAAGAGATTTGTATTTTTATGTAGCAGGATGACGGAATGTTTCTGGCCAAATGCCGCGCCCGTCATGATGGTGACGCAGGATCGATGAGGAAGGGAGATACACTCCGGTACAAAGCCCGCAACGCTAACGATATAACTGCGATAAGCTGACAGCGGTTTGCACACCCTCTGAAAATAAGGATTGCGCTGTGGAACATGTCGATCACATTTTGATCGTGGATGACGATCGTGAAATTCGTAGCCTGATTGCGGAATACCTGAAAAAGAACGGTCTGCGTACGACAGAGGTCGCCGACGGGCGGCAAATGCGTAGCTTTCTCGATAGCATGCCGGTTGATTTGATTGTGCTGGATGTGATGATGCCGGGCGATGACGGCCTTACCCTTTGTCGTGAACTGCGCAGTGGAAAACATAAAGGCACGCCAGTGCTGATGTTAACAGCGCGAAGCGAAGAGACTGACCGCATCATCGGGCTCGAAATGGGCGCCGATGATTATCTGGTCAAACCGTTCGTCCCGCGTGAACTGCTTGCCAGAATAAAAGCCGTCTTACGCCGTACGCGCATGATGCCGCCCAATCTTGTTATTTCAGAAGCGGCGCGAATTGTGGCATTTGGCGAATGGGTGCTGGATACCACGTCGCGTATCCTGGTGGACAAAGAGGGCGTGATGGTGGCACTCAGCGGCGCGGAGTATCGCCTGCTGCGGGTATTTGTTGATCATCCACAACGTGTGCTTAATCGCGATCAGTTGCTGAATCTGACGCAGGGCCGAGACGCCGAGTTATTCGAGCGCTCCATTGATTTGCTTGTCAGCCGTTTGCGTCAACGCTTAAACGATGATGCCCGCGAACGTTTTTATATCAAAACGGTGCGCAGCGAAGGCTATGTGTTTGCGATGCCGGTGGAACTGCGTGAGGCCAACGCGTGAAACGTCTGATGCAATGGTGGCCTAAACGCCTGGCCTCGCGGCTGATGCTGATCCTGCTGCTTGGGTTACTGCTGGCGAATGGATTAACTCTGGGACTGCTGCTGCTGGAGCGGGCGCAAAGTGCCAAAGCCATGATGATGGGCAATCTGGAATATGACGTGGCCACCAGCGTTGCGATTCTCGATCGCCTTCCTGCCAGTGAACGCGCTGCATGGGCAACACGTCTCGATCGCAGTAATCATCATTATCTGATGTACGCTACGCCATTGGGCCAGCCGCCAAAGACAAAACGCCTGCAGGACACGGCCAGCGCATTGACGCGGGCGCTTGGCCCGCGCTATCCCCTGAGCTTCAGCGTTAATCCTGATAACAGTGCTCAGATGATGGCGCATCTGCGTTTACGTGATGGCAGCCCGCTCAGCATTGATCTGGCCCCGCGTAATATGCCGTTTGCCCGCTGGCTGCCGATTGTACTCGTGGCGCAGTTTGTGCTGCTGTTTGGCTCCGCCTGGTTTGCGGTGCGCAGCGCGGTCAGGCCTCTGGCAGATCTGACACGGGCTGCAGAACAGTTGCATCCCGATTCAAATAAAACGGTGCGCCTGTCGGAAGAGGGGCCGGTTGAAGTGCGCAATGCGGCACGGGCTTTTAATGCCATGCAGCAGCGAATGAGTGCCTATCTCAAAGAGCGCATGCAAATTCTTGCGGCGATCTCCCACGATCTGCAAACGCCGATAACACGTATCCGTCTACGTTCAGAAATGATGAGTGAGACAGACGTCAGGAGCAAACTGCTGCAGGATCTTGAGGAGATGACCCGGCTGATTCGCGAAGGCGTGGCCTATGCGCGCACCAGTGAAAGCAGCGATGAAAAACCGTGCCGCATACAGCCGCATGCTTTTATAGACAGCCTGGTCTGCGATTATCAGGACACGGGGCAGCAGGTAACGCTGCAGGGAAAACTTCACGGGTCGTTTAGTACCAGACCGCACGCGCTGCGCAGAACGCTCAGTAATCTGATCGATAATGCGCTGAAGTTCGCGGGCAGCGCAGAAGTGGTGGTGGAACAGGATGCAGGTCAGATCACTATAGCGGTGCTGGATCGCGGACCCGGCATCCCACCGGAAGAGATGTATGCGGTGATGCAGCCTTTTTATCGCATCGAGAACTCGCGTAACCGGGCCACCGGTGGAACCGGGCTGGGTTTAGCCATTGCCCAGCAGCTGGTGGCGTCATTAAGCGGTGAGCTGACACTGACGAACCGCCGACACGGCGGTTTGCGGGTGACGGTGACATTGCCGGATACCCTTCACTGATTTGTATCGCAGTGTGTAATAACGGCAAAGAGCGAAATTCCGGTACACTTTTCACCCCTGGTCGATATGTTACCGATACATTGCGATGGTGTAATTCTCACATCGGGCAGCAACAGTTTAGCGTTTGCTTCCCCTGGCGAATTCCACTTTCTGAGGTGACATATGAAAAACGTAAAAATGATTCTGGCCGCTGTAATTCTGGGCTCTGTTTCTGTATCCAGCTTTGCTGCAATGGAAACCACCATGCCACAAGGTAAGACCCTTATCGGTAGCGTCTCTGACAGCAGCGGCTCAACTACGCTTTCCGAATTAAAAGACAATCTGGCAGCAAAAGCGCAGGCGGCGGGAGCCAGCAGCTACCGTATCGTGGCGGCGGGAGGCAATAACGTCCTGTTTGGCACCGCTGATATTTACAAATAAACATGTTGATGCGCAGTAACGCAATTCAGTGGATATCAGCGCCGCGTTGCGCTTACTGCGCGAATCGTTTAATGCTATCCGCAATATGAGTTTTGAATCCTGCCCAGGCTATTTTTGGCCACCCTGTTTTTCATTTCTTCTCCACATTTAAACGCTTAAAGCCAGCCAACGCGCTCACCGGAACGGCTTCGGTAACGGGTCACCTTCATGACCAGCAGTAATGTCCGCATTTAATTCCCTGCATTACTTTTTTCCTTACATTGCTCTCCGAACAGGAGCCTTTACCCTATAAGCTGGGGAAATAAACAATCAGTTAACATTTGGATTGCGTGTTCTGGAGAATAATCTTATTAATATTAAGGCTTTATGCACACTGCGTTGCGTAGCACTTACAGAAACAAAATAAGGATATTTTATGACGATCAGACCTGCGGCTGAGGAATGTACGGAAACAGGATTATTCCGGACGCTGAAATCTTTTCCGGCGACAGTTCATGCGCTTCTCTTTTTTACGCTGGTTATACGCTTTAGCTATTTCATGGCATGGCCGTTTATCGCCGTCATCATGACGCAGAATTATCATATGTCGCCGATCGCCATTGGTGTGGCAATGACCAGCAGTGCGCTGTTCTCGGTGGTGCTCGGCATGTACGGTGGGCAGATCTCAGACAGGCTGGGACGACGCGTTATTCTGCTGCTGGGCTGCGGGTTTTCAGCGCTGGGGTATAGTCTTCTGGCGCAGGCCGCCGGGATGGGGCTGTTTATTATTGGCCTGATGATTATCGGCGTCTCCTTTGCGTGGGTTGATCCGCCGCTGCGCGCATTGATGAGTGATTTGCTGGTGGATCGTCGTCGTCGTGCGCTTGCCCTGCAAATGCGCTATTACCTTATCAACGTCGCAGCGGTATTCGGCCCGCTGGTCGGAATTGCATTTGGCCTGACATCGCAAAAGGGCACCTTTTTAATAACCGGGCTTACCTATATTCCTTTTTTCGTTTATGTGCTGCTGTTTATCCCCGCAGGAAAACTTGTGAAGGAGCAGGATGGAGACGGGGTAACGGTTAAACTGCATCAGGTTATCGGTATCATCGCGAGGGATAACATTTATATTGCGGGGCTGCTGTGCAGCATTTTATGCAGTGTTGTTTTTATCCATTACGAAGCTATTCTGCCGCAGTATCTCCTGTTACTGAATGGCGACGCCGCCATTAAGCTGATTACCCTGATACTGGTGACAAATGCCTGCACCGTTCTGGTCTTCCAGACGTTCATCATGCGGTTTCTGGCTACCGTTTCCCTGCCGAAGCGCATTCTTCTCGGTGGGTTTATTTTCGCGCTATCTCAGATCTGCTTTTTTAGTACACGCTCAACGGAGATATGGCTTTGGCTTACTGTGACCAGTGTCTTTAGTGTGGGCGAAGCGATTCTGATGCCAAATCTGAACATTTTACTTGATCAGCTGGCACCACCAGAGCATCGCGGTGCATATCTTGGCGCCTCAATGTTGTCGACGCTAGGGATCGCTGTCGGACCCTTGATCGGTGGGATAATGCTGGCGATGACCGGGGCGGGCGTTTTTATCTGTACTGCGTTGCTCAGCCTTTTACTCTGCGCAATCATCTACGCTTACAGAAACCGCATGCTCGCGCGCCTTAAGGATGCCTGATAGAAGACGAGCAGGGCGCCGGGAATACGTGGCTTTCAGAGGCTACTGCAATTTAATAGTCTGCCGTAAGAGAAGCATGGAAACAGGGAATCCTAATTGCGCTTTATATCAAGATTCGCTCTTCAGCAGTGTCCCAACCTGAACGGTCACGCTGAGAATCAAGCCGCCTGGCCGATCATTAATCACTCTTTTGGCGGGAGGTCAGGAGACAGCATTGTGAATGACATCTTTCGGCATGAACGCCTGAGGAACCTGGCTTCCGCAGCTTGGCCATAACCCAGGCCGCCATAAAAGTGGGAATGGCAAAAATAATTAATGTTTCCTGATGACATGCCGATTAAGGAATTTGCCTTAACTGTTCAAACCTGCGATGGACAATGTGAGTTGTTAACAAATCTCCAAATTCACATGCACCATCGCGCAGGATTTCGTTTTTTCGGGGCTTCAGCCCCACAGGTGAGTATAGAAGTGCAGCTGCCATTGAATGAGAAGAATGGCGCTGCTGTACAAGGATTACCTTCAAGGAAATGGGATTAAAATGAAAAAAAGTACCGTTGCAGTGATGATGATGGCGACGCTGTCAGGCGGAGCCTGCGCAGATTCAGATCGGTTTTCACCGAATTTTTCTCCGGAAAGTTTTACTGTCTCGACGTCAGCCGGGATGCTGAGTGGCAAATCTCATGAGTTGGTTTACGACACAGAAACAGGCCGCAAAGTCAGCAAACTGGACTGGAAAATAAAGAATGTGGCTATTCTGAAAGGCGAACTATCCTGGGATGCATACTCATTTCTGACGCTGAATGCGCGAGGCTGGACTTCCCTGGCGTCCGGTTCCGGTCATATGGATGACTATGACTGGCTTGATGACAATCAGTCAGCCTGGACAGACCATTCATCTCATCCCCGCACGGATGTTAATTACGCCAACGAATACGATCTCAATGTTAAGGGCTGGGTGTTGCAAGGCGATAACTACAAGGCCGGGCTGACGGCTGGTTATCAGGAAACCCGCTTCAGCTGGACCGCCTTTGGTGGCTCATACAATTACGATAATGGCGCATCGACGGGTGATTTCCCGAGAGGTGAACGTGGCATTGGGTATAGCCAGCGTTTTTCAATGCCTTACGTTGGTCTTGCGGGACAGTATCGTATTAACGACTTCGAATTTAACGCATTGTTTAAATTCAGTGACTGGGTCCGTGCACACGATAACGACGAGCACTACATGCGCGATCTCACCTTTCGCGAGAAAGCGACTGATTCCCGGTACTACGGCGCATCAGTCGACGCAGGATATTATGTGACACCTGATGCCAAAATTTTTGCCGAATTTACTTACAGCAAATATGAAGAAGGCAAAGGCAGCACAGAAATCATTGACCGATTCTCCGGTGATTCAGCATCAATTGGTGGAGATGCCGCGGGTATCTCGAATAAAAACTACACGATCACCGCGGGTCTGCAATACCGATTCTGATTCGTCTCTGCACGCCATAAAGCGATTAAAAAGCTCTTTCGGGCTTTTTAATCGTCCTGATAATAAGGCCATCAGATAGAGAGTGCCTGCATGGCTTTTATGGCTAAAAATAGCTGGCTGAGTGAAATTTAAACTCACTTGGTCTGCGATTACGTTTAATTGCGCGATAAATAGAATTTTTTATAAATACCTTTAGTTTTTTACTCGCGGCAGGCGTCCAGAATCAGAATATCAGGAAGATAAAATAAATGCATGCCATCACGAAATTTAAGAGAATAGTGTTAATATGCCCTGCTATTATCCTGGTGGGTTGTTCTACGCTTCTTCCCCTCGATTATAAAAATTACGAAGGTAAAGATGCAGCGACCGTAGTGGCCATAAATCCAAAAGGATTTGTGGGCACATTTTATCTTTCTGTCTATGAGAAGAAAGGCAGTTGTTATGACAGAACTGAGCGCTATCAACTTGAGTCAAATTTAATACCCTCTGCGGGTCACGTTATGACTGGCAAGGTAAAACCGGGCAGGCTCATGGCTCTTCAGCAGCTCAACACGATTAAAAGCGATTATGACGAAAAAGGAAAAAAAACTAAGCATCAGGAAACGTATTTACTCTCTCAATGGGTGCCATTTATCCCGCAGCCAGGAAAACACTACTTTATTGATACTGAATATGGTGTCCGGGAAATTTTGTCTGATTATGTCATCACGGTTAATTCAGATCGTGCCAAAATTGCTTCTGATTTTATAAAAAATCCTCAATATAACTGGGACGCCAGAAATCGTTGTCAACATCTCATCGGTGGAAGCTAATCAGAAAAAAGTCTGTGATTCTTTTACGTCAACGAAATGGTGAGTAATCAGCCTGTAGTATTACTATCCAAAAGGATAGAGCATTTCTGCACGCTTAACAGATAATATGGATAACCTTGAGATGACGCTTGTACATTTCGTTTTTCATACTGGTAATGACCCATTTTATCCCACCACAAATACTCTAAGCCACCAGGGGGCCAGAAGAGGAGCCTGATGTGTGTGCCAGGCGTTCAGGCACCTCATTGCCTCACTGAACCGAGCAAATGCCATCTCGTAGCAGACTCAACGTTGCATATTCCGTCAGCGGATTCTGGCTTAAACAGGATTGTCGATTCAGGCAATTCCTGAGTGTTTAACTTTTTGGGAAAGTTAACAAGGCAGTTCCAGAAGTCTTCTGAACGACACATAGCAACAAGTTAGACTTTAAAGCCCATAAAATCATATAGATGAAATCGTTATGTTTTAACTTTTATAACGCTTTGATCTTCTTTTCACCTCAGATAACGCTGTCTTTTATCCTGATCTTCCCCGAATCGCCAAAAAGCTGCTAAACCTAAAAGCAGAGATACGCGTGTAAAGATTAGGGTTATCACCATTTCCCCGATTTCACTCCCGTCATAAAAATACCAATAAAAACCATCTTTTAGCCCACAACAATGGGAAGCAGACAATGTCGGAACAAATATCGCTAACAATGCAGGTCAATGGCCAGTCGCAGCAGATGCAGGTCGATCCGCGAGTCACCCTGCTCGATGCACTGCGCGAGCATCTGAACCTGACCGGCACTAAAAAAGGGTGCGACCAGGGACAATGCGGTGCCTGCACGGTGCTGATTAATGGTCAGCGGGTGCTGAGTTGCCTGACGCTGGCGGTGCAGGCAAACGGCGCTGAAGTCACCAGCATTGAAGGCCTGGCCTCCACCGAAGGTGAATTGCATCCGGTTCAGCGCTGCTTTATGGAAAATGATGCCTTCCAGTGTGGCTACTGCACGCCGGGCCAGATTATGTCCGCTGTCGCCTGTATCAAAGAGGGCCACGCCGGTTCAGATGATGAGATCCGTGAATATATGAGCGGCAATCTCTGCCGTTGCGGGGCTTATCCGCACATCGTCGATGCGATTAAACAGGCCGCTGCTGAGATGGCGAAGGAGTCCGCATGAATGAATTCAGCTGGAAAATCGCGCAGACGCCTCAGGACGCCGCATCCCTTAAACAGCAGTCAGGCAGTCAGTTGCTGGCGGGCGGCACCACGCAGCTCGATCTGATGAAGTGTGGCGTCTTCACGCCACCCCAGTTAATTGGTATCAGCGGATTAAGCGAGCTTAAAAATCTGCAGTTTGACGACGATAAAATTACGGCCGGTGCGCTGGTCACGATGAGTCAGTTGGCCGATCATCACGACTGCGAGCAGAATGCACCGGCAATCTACGGCAGCCTGTGGCAGGCTGCGTCTCCTCAGATTCGTAATATGGCGACGCTGGGCGGCAATTTACGTCAGCGTACCCGTTGCGCCTATTACCGCGATCCGGCGACCTTTACTGCCTGTAACAAACGCAATCCGGGTTCTGGCTGTGCCGCACTGGATGGCGTTAACAGCAATCATGCCATTCTGGGTGCCAGCGACAGTTGCATTGCGGTTTATCCCGGCGATCTGGCGGTCGCACTGGTGGCATTTGACGCCATTGTGGTCCTGCAGAATCAGCAGGGCGAAACCCGCCGCATCGCAATGGATGATTTCTTCCTGCTGCCAGGTGACACGCCTGATCGTGAGCACGATCTGCGTGATGACGAAATTATTGTGGCGATTGAAGTGCCGCAAACCGACTCTCTTCGGCACTCTCACTACCTTAAAGTCCGCGACCGCAGCTCCTATGAGTTTGCTGCAGCCAGTGCCGCCGCAGGCTTTACGCTGGAGAACGGCGTGATGCGTCAGGTGCATATCGCACTGGGCGGCGTGGCGACCAAACCCTGGCGCGTCAGGTCCGTGGAGCAGGCACTGGAAGGCCAGCCGTTTAATGAAGAGACAGTGTTCCGGGCCGCAGAACTGATTACCCAGGAAGCGCAGGCGCTGGCACACAACGCCTATAAAGCAAAACTGGCGCCGCGTGTCATTGCACGCGCGCTGATGGCAGCAGGAGAAATCGCATGAGTGACGTAAACGACCACGCGCCTCAGGATGCAGTGAAGGCGAACTCAGCTGCAGACAACCCGATTGAAGGGCTGGGCGCCGCTCGCACGCGGGGCGACGGCAAAGTGAAAGTCACTGGTGAAGCGCGTTATGCGGTTGAACATCAGCCGGAAAATCCGCTTTATGGCGTGGTGATCCAGTCTACCGTTGCCAGCGGTCGTATCAGCCGCATGTCAACCGACAAGGCGCAGCAGGCGTCGGGTGTGGTGGCGGTTTATACCCATCTGAACAGCCTGAAGATCAACAAACCTACTGCCATTGCAGATGGGGGCGCGGCGCAGTCAACCTACACCCCGATTCAGGACGATGTGATTATTCACAACGGGCAGAATATCGGTCTGGTGGTGGCAGAGACCTTCGAGCAGGCGACCTATGCCGCCTCGCTGGTTGAAATTGAGTATGAAACCTCACCCGCGCTGATTTTTGCAACTGATGAGGGCGTAGAGCCGAAACCGGTCTCGAAGCAGGATATCAACATGGGCGATGCGCAGGCAGCGATGCAGCAGGCTGAGGTGCGTCTGAGTCAGCGCTACACCACGCCGCGCGAATACAATATGCCAATGGAACCGCACGCCTGTGTGGCGCAGTGGCAGGATGGACGCATCACTGTCTGGGAGCCAAGCCAGTGGGTCGCGGGCGCACAGGTGGAGATCGCCGAGTGGCTGGGCATTGAGGTTGAAGACGTGCGCATCATCTCGCCTTATGTCGGCGGCGGATTTGGTTCAAAGCCAGTGCCCTATACCCACGTCGCGCTGGCGAGTGTGGCGTCGCGGGCGCTTAACCGCCCGATCAAGGTGTCGCTGACCCGTCCGCAGACCTTTACGGGTCTCGGCGGACGTGCTGCTACTTCTCAGCAGCTAGAGCTGGGTGCCTCGCTTGACGGCAAAATCCAGGCGATTATCCAGCGCAGCTTCAGTGAAACGTCACTGATCGACGAATTTGCCGAGAACTGCAGCAAAGTTACAGCGCGTATGTATGCGGTGGAGAACGTCTCCACTCAACATCAGATCAGGCCGATCAACACCGTTACACCGGGATGGATGCGCGCGCCAGGCGAAAACCCCAGCGCCTTTGGACTGGAAGTGGCGATGGATGAGATGGCTTATGCCCTGAACATCGATCCGCTGGAACTGCGTCTGCGCAACTGGGCAGACAAAGATTATCAGCTCGATCTGCCGTGGAGTTCACGCCGACTGAAAGAAGCCTATCAGAAAGGGGCTGAAGCCTTTGGCTGGGACCAGCGGATTATGACGCCGCGTTCAATGCGTGAGGGGCGTGAGCTGATTGGCTGGGGTATGGCCTCCGGCACCTATCCGGTCAATAAGCTGCCCGCAGAAGCGAAAATCATCCTGACGCCGCAGGGCAAATTTGTGGTGCAGTGCGGTGGTGCGGATATCGGCACCGGAACCTATACCATTCTGGCGCAGACTGCTGCCGACATTCTGGGCGTGGCCTCCAGTACCATTGAGGTGCAACTGGGAGATACCGAGTTGCCGCGTACAGGCGTAGCGGGCGGTTCGCAGCTGGCCGGCAACGTGACTGCCGCAGTGGACGACACCGCTAAACGCATGCGCGACCAGTTACTGAAGCTGGCAAGCGAGCTGGCTCAGTCGCCGCTGAAAGGGACACCGGCTTCTCAGCTCACCCTGAAAGGCGACGGCGTGCAGCATACTCAGCACAGCAACCTGGCCGTCTCATTCGCGCAGCTGGCGAGCCTGGCACCGTCGGAGAGTCTCACGGTGAAAGGCGGGACCTTCCCGGATGATATGTCAGAAAGTGAGCGCGATAAGATGGTCCGCAACCTCAATGATGGTACCCGTCCTGAAAAATTCTCTGCTCACAGCTGGAGCGCGCATTTTGTTGAAGTGCGGGTTGATGAAGACTTTGGCACGATTCGGGTAAAGCGGATGGTCGCGGCACTCGACAGCGGCCGTCTCTACAACCCTAAACTGGCGCGCAGTCAGTGGATTGGCGGCATGATCATGGGTGTCGGCCAGGCACTGATGGAAGAGGGCATCATCGAACCGCGTAATGGCCGGGTAATCAATAACAACCTGGCGGATTATCTGGTGCCGGTTAACGGCGATATTCCTGACATTACCACCATCAACGTGGGCGAGCCCGATTTCGAGGCGACTACGATGGGCGGTAAACCCGTGGGTGAACTGGGAATCGTCGGCGTGGCAGCAGCGATCAGCAATGCGGTGTTCCATGCTACGGGTAAGCGTGTTCGCGACCTGCCGATTACGCTCGACAAAATTATCTGAGCCTGTTCCTGACCGGCTGACAGCCGGTCGAATTGTCGTTTACGGGCGTGGGCTGGAGCCTGCGCCCGTTTTGCACGCTGAGCGGAGAAAGAGAGTGAGGATAGCGCTGGTCGTACTGGCCGCCGGGCTGAGTCGCCGTTTTCGCCAGCAGGCAGGCGAGCATAAGCTTCTGGCTGATCTGGAAGGCAAACCGGTGTTGCAACATACACTGGAGCATGCCGCTGCCAGCGGGCTTGACCTGTTCGTCGTCACGCGCCCCGACGCATCGGCAATTCACACGCTCTGCACGCAGGCAACTTTAGTGCTGTGTAACAGCGGCGGACTGGGCGAATCGATCGCTGCCGGTGTTCACGCCAGCCGCGACTACGACGGCTGGCTGATTGCGCTGGGTGATATGCCATTTGTCACGGCGGAAAGCTATCGCGCCGTCAGCGCCGCGCTGGGGGATGCGATGATCGTCAGGCCGTGGATTGAGGGCAGGCCAGGCCATCCGGTCGGTTTTCAGCAGCAATGCTATCCCATGCTGAGCGTGTTGCAGGGCGATGCCGGTCCGCAGGCGATGGTGAAGTCACAGGCGGTCAGGCTGCCACTTCAGGATCGCGGTTGCCTGTGCGATATCGATCTCCCCGCTGATCTGCAGTTAATAAAGGAATTTTCATGATAACGCTGGATCAACGCGTGATTAATGCGGCATTGAGTAGTTGCCAGGCAGGTCAGAATGTCTGGCTCTGTACGGTGCTGCGTACCTATGGCTCTTCGCCGCGCGCGCCGGGCACGCTGATGGCAGTCAATGAAGCCGGAGCGTACTGCGGCTCACTGTCGGGCGGCTGCATAGAAGAGGATTTTCTGGCGCAACTGGCGGCGGGTGCTTATCGAGCCAGCAGTCAGCGTGTGCGCTATGGTGAGGGCGGAATTCGGCCTGACGTTAATTTGCCGTGCGGCGGTAGTCTGGAGATCGCCATTGAATATTTGCCGCCTGATGACGCTACGCTGGCATTGCTGACGGCAATGCAACGCGCATTGAGCGGGCAACAGCCGATGGTGAAAATGATACGGCCTGGTGAACGCGCACAATGGGAAGTTATCGCCAGCGATCGTGTGCTGCCTGAGCTGGATGCCAGCGAGGCGCAGATGTTGCTGCCTGTTGGCGCGATACCGGAATTGCTGATCGCGGGCTACTCAACCGTAGCCTATGAGTGCATCCGGCTTGGGCAGATCCTGGGTTTTCATGTGCGGGTCTGTGAGCACCGCCCGGAGATGCTCTCAGAGCTGGAGAGCCACTTCAGCGGCGCGGACAATGTGACGCTGGTGTCACAGCATCCGGCGCGCTGGCTGGAGCTGAACGGGGCGCACGCTGCGGTGGCAATTGTGGCACTGACCCACGATCCGCGCATTGATGACCTGACGATGATGGAAGCGATTGCCACACCCGCGTTCTATATCGGTATTATGGGCTCGGTGAAAAACAGCGAGAAACGGCGCGCGCGACTCCAGCAGATCGCCGGTCTGGATCGGACGGAACTGGACCGCATCCATGCGCCCATTGGTCTGCCCATCGGCAGCAAAACGCCGGCGGAAATTGCGCTTTCGGTGATGGCAGATATCGTTCGGGTAAAAAATCGCGGACTGTCAGCGGCCTGATTCCGGTTTCACTTCGGGTGCCAGTCTGTAGAGGTAGCTGCCCGAATAGGGGATTGGCAGGAAATTACGGAACAGCTGCCGTAGTGTCTGTTCAGGATCGACGTCATGAAACAGCTGCGGGTAGAGCGTGGTCGCAAAGAATTCGGTTGCTACTACGTGCCAGGGACTGAGGTAAAAGTTGTGCCAGATAGCACCGGCATGACCGTCGCGCAGTGCGGTGAGCTGCTTCAGGGCATTCTGCTTACCTGTCAGTGCCAGCAGGCTCTGTCGGGTCTGCGCTGCGGTGACAGCGGGGCCAAGTTTTAACGCACCCACTTCATCTGCGCTGCCAGTGCCGGTAGCAAAGTAGTAATCCGGCTGAGCAGCGATCACACTTTCCTCACTCAGCCGCCCGAACACACCTTTGATCTGCTCACTGGCTATATTTTTGCCACCCGCAAACGTCAGAAGCTCACCCAGATTGCCGTTTACCGAGGTGACACAACATTCACTGCGCCGTCCCAGGTGTAACTGCAACAGCACGGATGGCTTCGGGCCGTGATAACCCGCCAGACGACTCGCAATGCGCTGCATGTGGCTGCGGTAGAAGCGATTAAAGTCAGCCGCACGCTGGGGTTGATTCAGTACTTCGCCCAGTAGCGTGATGCTGCGCTCAGTATTTTTTAGCAAATCAACCCGCAGATCGATCTTCACCACCGGGATATTCGCCGCCGCGAGCATTTTCTCCAGTACCAGGCCGCTTTCACTGCCGCGTGCCAGCTGTGGCAGGATGACCACGTCAGGCTTTAGCGCGATAACCTGTTCGGGATTCATGTCATTAACGCCATCCAGGCCCAGTACCGGAATAGCGTCCATCTGCGGGAACTGGCGGGCAAAAATCTGCCAGGTCTGAGGATCATACTTTTTCAGATCCTGCGGCCAGCCAGCGATATTTTGCAGAGGATTGCCGGGTGTCAGCAGCGCAACGCTGTAGAGCATCCGGCTTTCACCCAGCACAATACGCTGCGGATGGTCAGGAATGGTGACCTGGCGACCGGTAATATCGGTCAGCGTGCGGGCGTGTACGCCCGCGCTGACCAGCATCACGCCGAGCATCAGCAATGCAGAACGAAGTGATTTAAAATTCAACACGGGCCTGTACCATCAGATTGCGGGTTTCGCCTTCACGGACGCGCAGATTGCCGCCGCTTGAGGTGTAATAGTGCTGGTTAAACAGGTTATTAATGTTCAGACGCAGCTCCGTTTTTTCGCCGAACAGGCGGTTTTTCCATGCGACGAAGCTGTCAGCCACTACGTAGTCGGGCAGGGTGAAGCTGTTGTCGGGATCGCCTGCACGACTGCCGACATATCGCGCACCGCCGCCGAGCCGCAGCGAGCCGGGCAGGCCGCTGACCTGCATTTCATGACTCAGGTAAAGCGCACCGGCATGACGCGGGGCATTCTGCAGACGGTTACCGTTGTTATCCGGATTAACCCGGTCACTGATAATTTCTGCCTGATCGTAGCTGTAGTTCGCACTCAAATCCCAGCCAGGCGCAATTTCGCCATTCAGCTCAAACTCAGCACCGGTCGAACGGGCTTTATCAATGGCTCGCGTGCTGCCATTAATATTCAGCGACATCGACCTTTCATCGATACGGTAGAGCGCCACGGTGGCGAGGAGTTTCGGCGACAGCTGCCATTTGCTGCCCACTTCCCAGCTGGTTCCCTGCTCAGGTTTGCCGACGTTACCCTCATCATCCACATCCGTTGAAGGCGTGAAAGATTTGCTGACGCTGGTGTAGAAAGAGAGGTCAGGCGTAAGTTTGTAGATGACTCCCGCCTGCGGCAGAAACTTATTGCCCTCATCGTTCAGGGTTTCAATCTCCGGATTAAAACCGCGCGAGGCACGCTGCTCATAATGCTGATAACGACCACCCAGTACCACAATCCAGTCCTGTGTCAGTGAAATGCTGTCTTTAGCGTAGAGCGACCGGCTATGGATACGGTTCAGGTTATTAGCCGCAGCGGTGTTCTCTGTGCTGGCGTCTGTGACCGACGACAGCATGTCATAGTCGGGATTGAAGTAAATGAACTGGCGATTGACCTTGCCCTGATACTGATGAGCACGATAAGTCTGGTTCATCTCATAGTCGGTGCCCGCCACCAGCGCGTGCTGCATCCCCAGGATTTCCGGGTTGCCCATCAGATCCCAGCTTACATATTTGGTTTTGTGGTTAAACCCGCGATTAGCATCGGCCCGACGTGTCACCACGCCGCTGGTGGCATTCACCGCCGTTACGCGCACTTCATTATTATCATATTGCCGCTGGTTCCAGCCAAGCGTTAACCGGGTGCGCCACTCATCATTAAACTGCCAGTCATAATGGGCATTCAGGGTTCTGTTATGGCCCCAGGCATGGTTAGCTTTATCATCCAGACGATCTTTGTAGCCAATATCAATCGGCTTGCCGTCGATAAACGCGGTGCCACGATCGTAGGGAATATCATAGCGATAGTCCGCATAGCTGATCAGAAAGCTGGCCTGCTCGCCGAACCACTGCAGCGATGGCGCAAGTAGTGTGTGCTCTTCATTGCCAAAGTTGCGCCAGTAATCCTGATTCTGCTTTTCGGCGATTAGCCGGAAGGCAAAACCGTTGCCCAACGGACCGGTGACATCCACCGTGCCAGCACCGCCACCCTCACTGGCATACCGTCCGGTGACGCTGGAGTGCCAGTTATACTGCGGCTTTTTACTGACCACATTGATAACGCCACCCGGATTCTGAATGCCATACAGCAGGGAAGAGGAACCTTTCAGCACCTCAACCCTTTCAGTCGTCGCATCAAAATTGAGACCCTGGCTGCTGCGGATACCATCCCGGTAAATCGACCCATCGGCGTTGCTGCCAAAACCGCGCCGTACAAAGCCATCTTCGGTGCCTGCCAGCGTGTTCGCCTCCGAGACGCCACTGACAAAGCGCATCGCATCTGCCAGTGAGCTGGCCTGAAAATCCTCCAGTTGCTGCTGCGTGACCACGCTGACCGACTGCACCTCATCGAGTCGCGCGGTGGGCATTTTGCTGGCAACGCTGGTCTCGCTGGCGCTGTAATTTCCCTCTGGACTGGCATCCGCGGTCACGGTCATATCCGGTGCGCTGTCGGTTGCTGCACTGACCTGTGGCAGCATCATGCTGCCGAAAATCGCCATGACCAGAGCAGGGTGTCGGGCCGGATATCGTGTGTCTTTGTTTTTCATTTTTTTTCGTGTCTGTTACTGGCAGTTTCTGAAGCTAATACGCCCTGATGGCTGTCGGTCATGCAGGGCTTCCCTGGAGGTGGTCTGCAATATGCAGCGCTTTAAGCAGAGGAGAAGCACATCAGCGTTCAGACATCATGACGTTGCCCGGACGACAACACTTCTCATCTGTAATTGAGAATCATTCAATCATCAGGTAATGTAGTAGTAAACAAAATTTTAAGACTTTTTACTACATTTTTATCGCGTCACTTTTTATAAAAAAACAGTTCAGATATGATTTTATATTGTTGATAATAATGATTATTTATTTGTTATGAGATATGAAAATAGCGTTTAATCCCTGGCTTTTTCAGGTGAAATCTAAAGCGGAATGAGGCTTCCACTACATTTTTGAGGCCTGAAATTGTCACGCCTGGATCAGACCGGGAGTGAGCATTACAGATTTGTAAGGTCAGCAGCAGGAGCAGCATGAAACAGAACAGACCCGTTAAAAACAGAGTGGATGTGGTCGCTGAACGCCTTCGTGCCCGCGAAAAACAGCTTTCTCCGCGTCTGCTGGCCGTAGCGCGCTATATCGATCAACAGCGGGAAACGGTACTGGAGAGCACCGCGCTTGAGATCGCCGTAGCGAATCACACCTCTGATGCCACTGTGATCCGCGCTATTCAGGCTCTGGGTTTTAGCGGTCTGCGCGACCTCAAACAGACGCTTAAGGCCTGGTTTGGTCCCTCGCTGACTTCAGAAGATAAGATGATCACCACCGTCAGTGAGGTGACCAGCGATGTGAACAGCGCCATCGACTTTGTGCTGGATGGTCATCGTTATGCCTGTGAGGTGCTGTCGCAACCGCATAATCGGGTGGCGGTAGCGGATGCCGTCGCGCTGCTGGGCGAAGCGCGGGAAGTCGCTATCTTTGGCATTAATGCCTCGGGGATTCTTGCGGACTACAGCGTGCGGCTGCTAAACCGTATTGGTCTCCCCGCCTTCTCCCTGAATCGCGCCGGTATTGCACTGGCAGAACAAATGCTGGCGCTTCAGCGCGGCGATGTGCTGGTGATGATGGCCCAGCAGTCTGCACACCGCGAAGGCACGGCCGTGGTGCGAGAAGCAAAGCGGCTCGACATCCCGGTTATTCTGCTGACTAATGCCACCGACTCCTTTTTTGCGAGAGAAGCGGATGTGGTGATCAATGTGCCCCGTGGCGGTGAGAAGGGACGCATTCCCCTGCACGGCACGATTATGGTTTGCCTGGAGATGCTAATCCTGTCGGTGGCTTCCACGCTGCCGCAGCGCACGGTGAAAACTATGAAGCGTTTACAGGATCTCAATCGCGGGTTGAAACCCGTCAGCAAAAAGTAGTCATCATTACTGAGCCGAAGCGGTATGCCTTTCAGGTTAACCGGATTTTCCGGCTCATCTTTAAGCCAAATTTTTCGGCTTTGCGACCGCGATCGCGTCTTTTCTGCCGCCCATTTTCTGAGACGACTACGCTTACAGCTTGCTGCGCCAGTGGGTGCGGTTACGACGCTTTTTTTCTCAAAATTTTGATTTGTGCGGAGCTGCTGATGAAACCCCTTCACGCGCAATACCTTTTCTGCTGTGCGACCCTGAGCCTGTTGTCCCCGTTACCTGCTGCGGCATGGAGCGATCTCACCGTGTTTGGCGATAGCCTGAGTGATGGCGGCAACGTAGGCCGCTTTACCTACGATGGCGCGACTCATCCGCTTTATGACGAGATTCTGGCGCAGTCGCTGGGCGATACCCTGCGTCCCTCATCCCTGGGTGGTAACAACTATGCCGAGGGTGGCGCGGTTGCAGTGCCGGCGATCAATCCGCTGTTTAATACTCAGGATCAACTTGATAGCTATCTTGCGGCGCGTGGGGGACGGGCTGACCCGAACGGTCTCTACATTCACTGGATTGGTGGTAATGATCTGGCGGCGGCAGCCCTGGCGCCGCTGGCTGCACAGCAGATCGTGGATAACAGTGCCAGTGCAGCGGCCTCACAGGTCAGCCGGTTGCTGAATGCCGGGGCCGGAACGGTGATTGTGCCGACGGTGCCGAATGTGGGAGCAACGCCTGCTTTGTTGCAGGCGATATTGCAGGTACTTGGCCCGGCTGCGCAACCCGCGACGGCGGCGCTGTTTCAGTCGCTGAGCACCACCACCACGCCTGACCGGGCCGCAAGAGAGCAGGCGATTGAAACCGCGCTAAACGAGGCGGCAGGACAGGTCTCTTCGATTCCACTTATCCGGGATGCTCTTGCGCAACAGCTGATTGCTGCCTGGCAATTACTGAGTCAGGAGGCTGCGACACTGACCGATCGTTACAATCAGGCTGAAGAGCAGGGTCTGCTGACAGCACGCGGGAACATCGCGCGGGTGGATATCAATGGCCTGTTTAATGAGGTGATTGATAATCCGCGTCTGTATGGACTCAGCAATACGGCGGGCATGGCTTGCCCGCCAGGTGTCTCATCAATGGACTGCACCTCCTCGACGCCTGGATTTTCTCAGTCACAGCAATATCTGTTCGCCGACCGGCTGCATCCCAGCCCGGCAGTGCATGCGCTGATCGCCGATTATATTGAGTCGGTGCTGAATGCGCCGCTGCAGGTGGCGGCGCTAGCTCAGGCACCGTCGATGCTGGTGGGCGATGCGCATAACACGCTCGACGGTCATCTGCAGCAGCAGCGTCAGCAGCCCGCCAGCGCTGGCGAGTTTACTGTGTTCGGCGGTTATGCCGGGCAACAGCGAGATTTTCGCGGTGACAGCCTGCCTGATGGCGATGCCACCAGCGCCACTGGCACCGTAGGTGTGGGCTATCAGCTGACCGATCACTGGCAGGCCGGCGCGATGCTTTCCGCCACCTCGCAACGCCAGGATCCTTCGTCGCGCTTTGATTACCGTTTACGCGGCAATCTGGTGGCGCTCTGGAGTCAGTTCAATTATCTCGATGGCGGATGGATTAATGCGGATGCCCATTATGCCGATCTCAACTTTGATGATATTGAGCGTCAGATCAGGCTGGGACCCGCGACACGTACTGAAAAGGGCAGCAGTGATGGCAAAGTGCTGGGAATGCGGGTACAGACCGGCTGGGATTTGCCGCTGGGTCGCTATGTCTCCACCGGCCCGATGGCAAGCTATGCGCTGGATTACACCCAGGTCGATGGGTATAAAGAAGAGGGGAACAGCAGTACTTCTATGCGCTTTGGCGACCAGACACTGCATTCCCAAATCGGCTCCGTCGGCTGGCGTATCGACAGTAAGGATTTGTTAATCAATCCCTGGGCGCAGGTCAGCTATAACCACCAGTTTGGTGATACCGACTCTGCCGTCACCGCCGGACTGAAATCGACACGCACCGCCTTTACCCGCAACAGCGGCTCGCGTGACGATAACTGGATCGATATGGCGGTCGGGGCGAGTGTGCCGATTGGCGCATCGGTCAATGCCTTTGCGGGCGTCTCAGCAGTGGCAGGCAACAGCGACACGCATCAGGTGACATGGAACGTCGGACTTAACGCCCGCTTTTAACTGCTCTGCTTTAAACTCTGTCGTCTGTCATTACGCAAAGAGGTAATGGCTGACGACATCTGAACCTGTCAGGGATTGGAGATCCCCGCATCGCGGTGTGCTAACGTAACGGCTCTGTTCAGGAGCCGGAGGGCATCATGATTGTCAGACAGGCATCGCCCGAAGAGGCGCACACGTTATGGAATATCCGTAATCTGGCTATTCGCCACGGCTGCCAGCACGTTTATCCTCCCGATGTCCTTGCCGCCTGGACGCCGGACCGCATGCCCGCCAGCTTTCCTGCGATGATTCGCGTGAATCCCTTCTTCGTGATTGATGGCCCGGACGGCGTGCCGGTGGCGACAGGATCGCTTGATCTCGCTGCCGCCAGTGTCGAAGCCATTTTTACGCTGCCAGGCTTTGCCGGACAGGGAATGGCGGGCCGGATCATTGACACTATCAAAGCGGAGGCGCTGCAGCGTGGATATCGCCGCTTAACGCTTGAGTCGACGCCAAACGCCGTGAGCTTTTATGAGCAGCATGGTTTCCGGCCGCTGGGAGAAAGTCTTTATCCGTCAAAGCTGGCGGGCTGCGCGTTGCGTTGTATGGAGATGTCGATTGACCTGTAAATGCGGACCACGGCCAGGCGGGCAAAAAGTGGCAAAAGTTTCCCGTACAAAGGCTTCGCAAGCCCCCCACCGGTAAGGTATAGTCCGCGTTTTTTGGAGGAATCATGCTGACTGACTCATCAACTCGTCTCAATAAATACATCAGCGAGAGCGGCATCTGCTCTCGTCGTGACGCCGATCGTTATATCGAGCAGGGCAACGTTTTCATTAACGGCAAACGCGCCTCTGTGGGCGCGCAGGTATTTGCAGGCGATGTGGTGAAAGTGAATGGTCAGCTGATCGAGCCGCGCGACGAAGACGATTTGGTGCTGATTGCCCTGAACAAGCCCGTCGGGATCATCACCACGATGGAAGAAGGCGAGCGCGATAACATCAGCGACTTCGTCAATCACAGCAAGCGCGTCTTCCCGATTGGCCGACTCGATAAAGATTCTCAGGGCCTGATTTTCCTCACCAATCATGGCGATCTGGTCAACAAGATACTGCGGGCCGGTAACAATCACGAAAAAGAGTATGTCGTGACTGTCGACAAGCCGATCACCGATGAATTTATTGCCGGGATGAGCGCAGGCGTGCCGATGCTGGGCACGGTGACCAAAAAATGCAAAGTGAAAAAGGAAGCCCCGTTTGTCTTCCGCATTACCCTGGTTCAGGGGCTGAATCGCCAGATCCGTCGTATGTGTAAGCATTTCGGCTTTGAAGTGACGAAGCTTGAGCGTACCCGCATCATGAACGTCAATCTCAAAGGGTTACCGCTGGGTGAATGGCGCGATCTCACCGACGACGAACTCGTAGAGCTGTTTAAACTGCTGGAGAACTCCTCGTCAGAAGACAAACCGGCGAAGAAAGCCAAAGCCCCGGCGAAAGCTGCCGCCGCGAGTAAGCCACAGAAGCGTGCCGCTAAACCGGCTGAAAAAGCCGATGCGAATGGTGCTTCACGCAAGCGCTTTGTGCAGCCGGGACGTAAGAAGAAAGGGCGCTAAAATCTTCCTGAGGCAGAGAGCGATATTCCCGCTCTCTGCGCTTTACCGTTTTATCACGGAATCATTCGCGATGACCGGAAGTGGGCAAACAGATCGCAGAACATCTCATCCGTTGCACGATAACCGTTAAAACCTGCCCGACGCAGCTTGCTGCCGTCGCCAAACATGTCGTAATTCCAGCCAAAGACAAAATCAGCGAAAGTCCCGTCACTCAGCGCCAGAATATCGGCCTCGACGAGTGTGTTATCTGCAGCGATGTCTCGCCACAGCGTACGATAGTCCCTGAACATCTGGCGGAAAGAGAGTGAAACGGGCGGCGCGATATCCAGCGCAAACCATTCTGCAATGACAGGCCACAGCTCGCTCCAGCGCCAGAGATCGCCGTTGTTAATATTAAACGCCTGATTGCGTGCGTCAGCGTTGCGCGCTGCCCAGATCGTGGCGTCAGCCAGCAATGCCGCATCGGTAAAATCCACCATACTGTTCCAGGTTTCCAGCGAACCCGGGAAGCGTAAAGGCAGCTGAGCTGCACGACAGATTGAAGCATAGATTGCCAGACTCAGCGCCAGATTCATGACGTTGCCTGACCGGTCACTGCCGACCACGCCGGGCCGTGGTGCGCTCCAGTGCCAGGCTTTACCCTGCTGTTGTGCGCTCAGCCAGTTCAACTGAGCGGCGTTGAATTCGGCACCGGGCACGCCGGGATCGCTTTCCCGCGCCGGCGTCTTAAATCGTCCGAGATGGGCGCCATACACTTTGTATCCCTGCATCAGGCTGACATGCTCAAGCGGAGCGATATTTTCAAGGGTTTGCACCAGATTTTGCAGCATGGCGAGATTTGGACCGACCATCGACTCCCAGTCGGCGGCATTCAGCCATGCGCTGTAAAAGATATGGGTCACATCAGTCAGTGAGGCCAGCCGTTCATGGCTCTGCTGCACGTCGCGCAAATCCACCGCGATAACCTCGGTTCCGCTTATCGCCAGGTCTGACTGATGCGTCAGCGCGGTCACCTGCCACTGATCGGCCACCAGCGCCTGGCTGAGTTGCTGGCCGATAATCCCGCTGGCCCCTGCTACCAGCGCAACCTTTTTATCCTGCGTCATTTTCATGATCATTACCCTGTTAAGAGAGAAGCCGCATTCTCACCTGCGCGTTATTCTGATTAAATCCCCTGAACCGGATATCACTTATCAGGAAAATCAATAAATGCAGAACAAACTGACTGCGATTCAGACCTTCGTCCGTGTAGCGGAAGCGGGATCCTTCTCAGCGGCGGCACGGCAAAATGGCATGAAGCAGTCGGCGGTGAGCCAGCAGATCGCTGCACTTGAGGAGGCATTGGGCGTGGTGCTGCTACACCGAACGACGAGAAAAATGGCGCTCACGGAGCAGGGTCAGCACTATCTGCAGCAGGTCAGGCAACTGCTCAGTGCGATGGAGGAACTTGAACAGCAATTACGGCCTGGCACGCAGCCGCTTCACGGCAAACTGCATATTCAGCTGCCGAGCGGCATAGGGCACCGGTTGATGCCGCATCTGATCGCCTTTCAGCAGGCGCATCCTGCGCTGCAGCTGAATATCGCGCTTGAGGATCGTCTTTCAGATCTCATTGCGGAGGGCGTTGATGTGGCGATCCGCCTTAGCGAGTCACCGCCCGCCACGCTGGCGGCTCGTTCGCTGATCACGGTTGAAACCATACTGGTGGCTTCCCCTGAGTGGATAGCGCAAAACGGTATGCCGGAAACGCCCGATGACTTACAGCGGCATCCTCACATACGTTTTAGCGGTATTTCGCCTGATGCGCCGCTGCAGCTGGTGTCCGGGATGACAAGTGTGTCTGTTCCCGTGAAAAGCGTGTTTCGTTCTAACAACAGTGAGGCGTTAATGCAGGCCCTTGAGGCGGGACTGGGGATCGGCGGATTACAGCTGCTGATTGGCGCAGACGCGCTGGCATCCGGCAGGCTGGTACGGGTTTTACCGGACTGGCGACTTCCTGACCGCTATCTTTATGCCGTTTTCCCGGACGCCCGTTTTATCCCTGATAAGGTTCGTAAGCTGGTGGCGGAAGTGAGTGAGTTGATACGTGAAGCAGGCCAGAGCATCAGTTAACAGCATTAAGAAAAGAGAATAAGTTCTGCCCCCAACCTAAGGATAGCCTGTCACCTGAGTGGGATGGTGATAGACATGGACTGATTATTTGTTGAGCCTTCCGGCTACCAGAAGCACCGGGCTCACATCATAGTGACGATCAGTTCAGACTGTTTCAGAACAACGACACTTTTCACCCTGATCAGGGCGTGGCAGGATAAGCGCAATCTATCAAGGAGTGTGCCTGATGTTACTGAAGGGTATGAACGATCCGCTGCTGAAAGCGTATCAGCACCCAAAATCGCGGATGATGATCAGCCGTTTCAGGGGACTGGCGGGAGATCGAAAACTCAGTGACTGGCAGGCATTCTGTATTCTGGTCACCGGCTTCACCAATTACTGGTTTGTACAGGCGGGTCACTTCACCATCAATGTTACTCTGACCAAAACCCGCCAGTTCGATTTCCTCCAGGATTTTCTGCATTTCACCGTCACGCTGGATGGATTGATTGGGGATGAACATTTTCGCACGCCTGACTTTGTGCTGCCGCATTACGATGTGCCGTATGAATTCTGTCGCTGGCGCAATAAGCGTGGCTATGACGCGTTAACTACCTATATCAGTAAACAGGGCGTGAAATCCCATAAAGGCATGTTTGTTACCTCAGAAGGGATATCTCCTGATGAGAAGGTGATGAAATGGGAAGGGGTGGTGAACGTCTATGACAAAACCTTTTTCAGTATCGCTAACTTCAATACAACCCAGGCGTTCCTGATCAAGGACATCAGCCGGGCTATTCAGGAAGGATTACTGAAGCATCTGAGTTTTTACCGCGATCTGTTTCACTATATCTTCCCGACTCCGGCGGAAGCGCGGTTGCAGGCGCGTGATGACAGGCGCTATCTCACAAAGAAATAGCGCCTGGACCTCTCTGCTTTATTCCAGGGCGTTAACCGCTAAACGGCTGCGCACGCTGCGGTTAACTGACCCGTTACAGATTTACCACTTCATTTCGCCAGTATTCACTTTAGCGCTGAGTTCCAGTGATGCCGGCTCAGCCAGTTTCGGCCAGGCCGTATTCATGGCGGCAATCACGCCAGCTGAGGTTTTGTGCTGTGACAATGCCGTTTCAAAACTCTTCAGGTAATTCAGTGTGAAATCCATAGCCTGGGAACCCTCAGGACGTGCCCCGAGGTAGTGACCAGGAATGACATTCGTTGCGTTCAGCGTCTTCATTTCTGTCAGGATATGACGCCATTCTGCACGGCTCTTAACGGTCTGGGTGTCAGCGGTCCAGACATGAATACCGGAAGCAAGGCCCGTACCGCCCAGAATGGTGCGCACAGAAGGGATCCATACGTAGGCAGCGTACTGCTCAGGATGACGCAGTTCCAGCACCTCGCCGTCGACGCTAAAGCGTGTCTGGTGAGTCACTTCAGGAACAAACACTTTATCCGGCGCGCCCTGCTTCATCTGAGGACCCCAGTATTTCAGTTTGGCATCATGCGTCTGCTGGATATGCTTCACGACCGCAGGCGCGGCAACCACTTTCACATCCGGCCAGGCCTTAACAATCGGTTCCAGACCAAAGTAAAAATCAGGATCGCCAGAGGTGATCACCACTTCCTTCAGCTTTTTACCGCTCTTTTTAATCATCTCCACCAGTTTCTCACCGTCCTGGGTGCTGAACTGTGCATCAAAAAGAATCGCTTCGGTTGGCCCGGAAACCAGTGTGGAAGAGACAGGGAAAATGCCTTTCTCCTGCGGATTATAGGTTTCCAGTTGCAGAGTGGCGGCGCTAGCGGAAGCCGAAGCCAGAATTAACATCACAGGTAACAGTGTGGTTTTCATTGTGAATCCTCAGAAGTAAAGGCCCGCTTCAGGCATCTGCATCGGGCGTTGTTCAGTGTCGATGGCGCTATTCTACGCCTCTCGCCATCTGATAGAATTCCCGCAATCAGAGATGCTGAGTTTCATAATCCGAACAGGTGAGCGAGATGGACAGAGTGACGGCAGCCGCTGTTTTCAACCGAATCTGTGAACTGGGTAGCCTGAGTGCCGCCTCACGTGCGCTGGGGATCTCTCGTCCGATGGTCAGCCGATATCTGGAGGAGATGGAAAGGTGGGCGGGAACACGTCTGCTGCATCGCTCTTCGCGTCGGCTGACCCTGACGCCTGCCGGTGAGGCGACCCTGCAAAAGACCCGTCAGCTGGCCCTGCTCTCAGAAGCGATCCAGCAGGAGACCACGCAGGGCGTGCCGGCGGGAACGCTTCGCATCGCCTGCGCCCACTTCACGGCGCTGCATCTTGTCGGGCCGGTGATCCCTGACTTTCTGGCACGCTATCCTGCACTGCGCATTGAGCTGGACATTAATAATCAGCCCGTGAGTCTGATCAGTGAGCGTATCGATCTCGCGATTCGTATTACGGATGCGCCAGAGCCGGGTGCTATCGCGCGCCGCCTCGGGGAATGTCGCTCTGTGCTCTGCGCTTCACCAGAATATCTGCAGAAGCATGGCATACCGCAAACCCCGGATGATCTGACGCGGCATAACTGTCTTTACTACAGCCAGTTCGCCGGACAAAGCTGGCATTTCACGGCGGCGGATGGAGAGAAAATCACGGCTGCTGTTAAGGGGAACTTCAGTGCTGGCATCTCACTACTGTTGTGTGATGCAGCCATTGCACATTGTGGGATAGCAATGGTACCTGAGCAGGAAGCCCGGCGTGCACTGGAAGCGGGTAAGCTGGTGAACTTACTGCCCGATTATGAGCCCCGACGCATTGGCATCTGGGGACTGTATCTGTCGCGCGAGCATCAGTCTGCCGCCCTGCGGCTGATGCTGGATGAACTGCAAAGAAGTATTGGCGGTGAGAATGAACAGCGATCATAACAGACAAAAACGGATGCCTTTATGAGTGATAACAATCTGTACTGGAATCGCATGGTGCCAGAACTCACCGTCACTGACTTCGCCGCTTCGATGCACTTTTACACTGTGGTGCTGGGCTTTGAGGTAAGGATTCAGCGTCAGCAGCCCGACTTCGCATACCTTTGCTATGGAGAAGCACAATTGATGATTGAGCAGTTCCATCCGCCGGGCTGGAACACCGCCGGGCTGCACTGGCCGCTTGGCCGGGGCATTAATTTCCAGATCGAGGTGGACGACATTGACGCTGTATTAACGCGTTTGCAGCAGCATGCCGTGCCACTCTTTCGTGAGATGCGGGATAACCATTATGACACTGGCGAGACGATTGCCTGTCAGAGGGAGTTTTTGGTACAGGATCCGGATGGGTATCTGCTGCGCTTCAGCCAGTATCTGGAATAAGCTTTCAAATTTTATTCTGCATATAAAAGCAGAAATGCCCACCTTTGCTGTGAAAGGTGGGCATCATTTACTGTTAAAGAATTACCAGAAATTATGAGGGGTCGGAAGAACGCTGAGTAAAGTATTTCGTTCGCTGGCGAACCTCTTTTTTACGACGCAGAACCAGGCTGGTGGCGATAATCACCAGCGTTAACCCGCCGGTTGCCAGAAGCTCAGACTGATGTTTCGGATCACACAACATAATAATCAGCACTGTCACAATAAAGAGAATAGTGACCCAGGTCAGGCCCGGGAATAGCCACATGCGGTAGCTCAGGACTTCTCCCGCTTTCTCACGCTTTTTGCGTAACACCAGATGTGACGCGGCAATCACCAGATAGACCAGCAGTGCAATCGCGCCTGATGTCGCCAGCAAAAATTCAAACACGGCGCTGGGCGCCAGATAATTCGCGATGACCGCCAGAAACGCAGCCGCCGTAGAGAGCAGTACGGCAACCCAGGGTGTGCCACTGCGATTGGTGCGTGAAGCAGCGGCAGGCGCATCTTTACGGCGTGACAGCGAGTAAAGCATACGTGAAGAGGTATAGAGTGCGGAGTTGAGACAGCTGCACACCGCCATCAGCACCACCAGATCGACAATCAATCGTGCGTGCGGAATGTTCATCGCCTGTAATGCCGTCTGCCATGAACCCTGTTCAACCAGTCCTGGCGTGTTCCACGGTACCAGCGCCACCACAAAGAAAATGGAGAGCAGGTAGAACAGCGCGATACGCCAGATAACCGAATTGGTTGCCTGGGTGATCTGCTTGCCAGGATTCTTCGACTCGGCAGCCGCTATCGTGACAATTTCTGTGCCCATAAATGAGAACATGGTGGTCAGAATGGCCGCGACAACGGCGCCGATACCATTCGGCATAAAACCATGTGTGTCATAAAGATGCGACAGGCCACTGGTGTTACTGTCCGGCAGCAAACCAAATACTGCCGCACCCGCCACGCCCAGGAACAGGATGATGGCAACGACCTTGATCAGGGCAAACCAGAATTCGAACTCGCCATAATTTTTCACACTGAGCAGGTTGGTGATAGTCAGCAGTAATGTAATGGCGAAAGTGAACTGCCAGATGGCGATATCGGGGAACCAGGCATGCAGAATGGTGCCTGCCGCATTAGCCTCCAGCGGAATCACCAGCACCCAGAACCACCAGTAAAGCCAGCCGATGGTAAAACCGGCCCAGCGTCCGAGAGCTTTATCCGCATAGGTTGAGAACGAGCCGGAGTCGGGCGAGGCAACAGCCATCTCAGCCAGCATTCGCATGATCAATACGACCAGGGCACCCGCCGCTGCGTAAGAGATCAGGACCGCCGGGCCCGCTTCAGAAATTGCGTGGCCGGAGCCAACAAACAGTCCTGCGCCAATCACACCAGCAATTGAGAGCATACGCACGTGGCGCGGTTTCAGGTTTTGGGCGAGCGAATCTTCATTCGCATTCTGAGTCATCGTCATGTAAACGTCTCCAGACGGCGTCCGGCCTGTGAGACCGGACGAACGGGGATAAACTTGCGTTAACGCGCCAGCGAAATCAGGCTGGGACGACGGGATGTCCGGCAGATGCGACACAGTGATTGATTACCGTGGAGAGAATGGTCAGCGCCTGGCTGAACTGGGCATCCGGAATGGTGAGCGGGTAAAGGAAGCGGATGACATTGCCTTTGGCTCCACAGGTCAGCAGCAGCAGGCCCTGTTCCATTGCCATCTTCTGAACGGCCTGCGCGGTGCTGGCCTGATAAAACTCCATGGCTACCATCGAACCCAGCGCACGCACGTCAGCAATATCCGGATGCTTGCGCTGGTGCTCCTGCAGTTCAGCTTCAAGTCGGGCACCGAGTTCAATGGCACGCTGACAGAGCTGCTCCTCTTCAATCACATCCAGAACCGCGTGCGCTGAAGCGATAGCCAGCGGGTTTCCGGCATAGGTTCCGCCCAGCCCACCAGGCGCAGGCGCATCCATGACTTCTGCACGACCTGCGATGGCAGAGAGCGGCATCCCGCCAGCCAGGCTTTTGGCCATCGTGATGATATCGGCCTTCACCGGATAGTGTTCCATGGCAAATAGCTTGCCGGTGCGGGCAAATCCGCTCTGCACTTCATCTGCAATCAGCAGAATGCCGTGACGGTCAGCCAGTTCGCGCAGCTGCACCATAAACTCTGCCGGTGCCGCATGGAAACCACCTTCGCCCTGTACCGGCTCCAGCACGATTGCGGCGACGTCATGCGGTGCAATGTCCTGAGTGAAAATTTCGTCGAGGCTGGTCAGCGCGGCCTCAATGCTGATTCCCTGAACCGCGCTGGGATAGCGTGCATGAAACACCGACGGCGGCATCGGGCCGAAATCGCGTTTATAAGGCGCCACTTTCCCGGTCATCGCCATGGTCATAAAGGTACGGCCATGGAACGCGTTACCAAAGGTGATGATGCCGTGACGGCGGGTAAAGGCACGCGCCACTTTCACCGCATTTTCTACGGCTTCCGCGCCGGTTGTGAAGAAGGCGGTTTTCGCCGGCCCAGCGATTGGCACCCGCTGATTAATGCGCTCGGCCAGTGCGACATAACTTTCATAAGGCGTGATCTGGAAGGCCGTATGAGTAAACTTTGTTAACTGTTCGGCAATCGCCTGTTCAATGCGTGGATGGCGGTGGCCGGTGTTCAGCACTGCGATGCCGCCCGCAAAGTCGATCCAGCTGTTACCGTCCTGATCCCATAAGGTGGCGTTCTCTGCCCGGGCAACGTACCAGTCGCACAGCGTACCGATACCTTTGGGAAGAGCCTGTGCTTTGCGCTGCTGCATCAGGTTATTTTTTTCGCTCATTTATTCCACCTCGTTAATATGCGTGTTTACAATTCCCGACAAACACGTTTATTTATGCCTGAGGCGCGGTGAGTTGCCAGAGCCAATTGTGAGAGGAAAGGTGGAGCCAATTGCGACTGTTGTACGCAGATCATCTATTAGCACGGTTACAGTTTCTAAGAACGGGCTCATTACATCAGCGGCTGCTGAATTGTATGCAGGCCGCGATCATAGAAGAGGTATTCCCGCGCGGAAGCCGCTTGCCGCCAACACGCGATCTGGCGCGGGAACTGGGTGTGTCGCGAAATACCGTTATGCATGTCTATGAGAGCCTGATGGCGCAGGGTTATGTCACGGCGCGAACCGGCAGCGGCACCTGGATTGCCGAGACGCTGCCGGAAAACTGTCTGCAGAGCGATGCGATTGCCGATCTTCATGCTGTGAAAGCGCAACGACCGGCGACGTTGTCAAAGCGGGGTGCCACGCTACTCGGTCATGCAACCGCATCACCGTATCAATGGGGCGCATTTGTTCCTGGCGCACCGGATGTCACTGAATTCCCCCACAAGCTATTCAGTCAGATTCAGGCGCGACTGAACCGCGAACCTGACGTTCACCGTCTGGTTTACAGCAGCGGCGGTGGCTGTCCCGATTTGCGCCATGCGCTGGTGGATTATCTGAGGGTTGCACGATCAGTGCGAGCCGATGCTGATCAGATTCTGATTACGGAAGGCGTTCATCAGGCGGTTGATCTGGTGACGCGGGTGCTCTGCGATCCGGGCGATCGGGTCTGGATGGAGGAGCCGGGCTACTGGGGAACACGGAATCTGTTGCGTATGAATGGCCTGAAAATTCGCGCGATGCCCGTGGACGAGCAGGGCCTGGTGCCGGACAGCGGGCCGCCACCCAAAATGGTGTTTGTGACCCCGTCGCACCAGTATCCACTGGGCGTTCATCTCAGTCTGGCCCGTCGTCAGGCATTGCTCTCTCTGGCACGCCGTCATCAGAGCTGGATTGTTGAAGATGATTACGACAGTGAATTTCGATTTTCGGGACAGCCACACCCTTCACTGCAGGGTCTGGAAGCAGATGCACCGGTTATTTACATGGGTACGTTCAGCAAAACGCTCTATCCCGCGCTGCGTATCGGCTATCTGGTGGTGCCGAAACCGCTGGCGCAGCCATTGCGCATTGCGGCGGCGGAGCTCTATCGCGGTGGGCATCTGTTGATTCAGCGGGCGCTGGCGGAGTTTATCCGGCTGGGTCATTACATGGAGCATATCCGCCGCATGCGGCTGCTTTATCGTCAGCGCCGACAGTTCCTCTGCCGGCTTATCGAGCGCTATCTGGGGCCTGCTTTTTTACCGGCATTCAACCATGAAGCAGGTTTGCATCTGGTGATGCCGCTGCCAGCCGGTGCTGATGACGTGGCGATAGCCGCAGAGGCACTTAAGCGCGGGGTCAAGGTGAGGCCGCTTTCGCAATATTATATGCACCCACAGGAGGAGCGTGGATTGCTGCTGGGCTACGCCTGTGTTAATGAGCGGCAGTGTCAGGATGCGTTTGGCACCCTTAAAGCCTGTCTGGCGTCTGCCGGTATTGAATTCACTCCACAGCGCTAGCGGGTTCAGGGCCTGATTTTAATGGCGGCGATTTTACCGTTGCCGCTGTGCTAACGCATTGACATTTAATCAGACTCACCGAGAATACATCTCTTTGCGTCCCGACCAGACAATACTGGAGTTCATCATCGTCTTTAATCTCTTTTCTGCACAGGCCAGAACCGCTGTTAAGCGAGGCGCCGCGCTCGCTGCGGCGTTGTTGCTGGTCAGTTGCGCATCTGAGCCGCCGAAATCGCTGGTGACGCCTTTTCCGCCCGTAACAAAACAGCCGCTACCTGCAGGCAAGCCAGACCGTCCTGAGGTGCATGAACCGGTACGGGGCGTCTGGTTAGCCACGGTATCGCGTCTTGACTGGCCACCGGTAGCGTCGGTGAATGGCAGCCGTCCGGCGGCAGAGCGTATTCGCCTGCAGCAGCAATCACTGACCGACAAGCTGGATAAGCTGAAAAGCCTGGGGATTAACACGGTCTTTTTCCAGGTCAAGCCCGATGCTACCGCGCTCTGGCCCTCAAAAATCCTGCCCTGGTCCGATATGCTGACCGGCAAAATCGGTGACGATCCTGGCTATGATCCGCTGCAGTTTATGCTGGATGAGGCACATAAGCGCGGTATCAAAGTCCATGCCTGGTTCAACCCTTACCGGGTATCGGTGAACACTAAACCCTCTACCGTGAGCGAACTGAACCGCACACTGTCACTTAATCCGGCCAGTGTTTTTGTATTGCATCGCGACTGGATCCGCACCGCTGGCGATCGCTATGTGCTCGATCCGGGTATTCCTGAGGTGCGTGACTGGATTACCAGCATTGTGGCCGAGGTTGTCGCGCGCTATCCCATCGACGGTGTGCAGTTCGATGACTACTTCTATTCCGAATCTGCGGGTTCGCTGCTCAATGATAATCAGACCTTCAGCCGTTATGGCCAGGGTTTTGCCAGCAAAGCAGACTGGCGGCGTCACAATACGCAGCAGCTGATTGAGCAGGTATCTCGCACCATTAAGCAGCTGAAGCCGGAGGTTGAGTTTGGTGTCAGCCCGGCGGGCGTCTGGCGCAATCTTTCACACGATCCCGCCGGTTCCGATACCCGCGGCGCGGCGGCTTATGACGAAGCCTTTGCGGATACCCGCCGCTGGGTTCAGCAGGGTTTGCTGGATTACATTGCGCCCCAGCTGTACTGGCCATTTTCCCGTCAGGCTGCCCGTTACGACGTGCTGGCAAACTGGTGGGCAGAGGTGGTGAAACCCACTAAAACCCGGCTCTATATTGGTCTGGCGCTCTACAAAGTGGGGGAACCTTCAAAAATTGAGCCTGACTGGACGCTTCAGGGTGGTGTGCCAGAGCTGAAAAAACAGCTCAATCTCAATGAATCGAACCCAAATATCAATGGCACCATTCTGTTCAGAGAGAACTATCTGAATCAGCCACAGACTCAGCAGGCGGTGAGCTATCTTAAAAGCCGCTGGGGAGGCTGAAAAAGGCCACATCAGCATGACCAGTGCGGTTAAGTTTTTCCCTGTGACTGACTGCTATTCCTGCGCTATATAACAGTTTCTATTCCATCTGTTTTCTTTCGATTCCCGGCTATTCCGTATATTCACGTGATAGCTGGCGAATCGCATAAAAAACAGGTAATTGATGAGTTTTTGTATTCCGCAGTATTCCAGGTGTTTCTCTTCACTTACTCTTTTTACGTGTACATAATGATGTACATAATTCCCAACCTCCAAAGAATCTATAGCACTCTCAGATGCTGCCCTGAGTTCAATGCCGGGCAAGGAATATGAAAAAGTTCAGGTGAAAACGGATCGCGACGGATTATCTGTCCGGATATCACGTAAAGGCCGAATGATGATTCAATACCGTTATCGCTGGAATGGGCAGGATGAACGTGTCGATATCGGCACCTATGCCCATCGAATACGTGATCAGTTCGTGGCGGGAAAATAGGTCGTCGAAAACAAGAGTGATTATCAGCAGGCATTGCGATCATTTGAACTGCACCTTTTTCCACAACCATGCTGTGTTCCCCATGAGAATGCGCCAGTCAGTATGTGGTCAGACGTACTGGAACTTAAATGATCTGCGCCGCACTGACTTGTTATGGTGGATACGAGTTACGGTGAGGGTGACTCTCGATGCGGGCGCAATCTTCGTGATAGTGCAGGATGTCGCATGTGCGAAACGTCAGACGGCTGCGGCGTACCGGTACCGGGAATATCTGAACCCGTCTTCAGATAATAAAAAACCCCGCAGGGCGGGATTCATTGTTTATCTTTATCGCGATTATCCTGCTCCTGCTTCCATTCAAGGCCGCACTTTCTGCAGGACCATTTCCGATCCGGCTCTTTTTGGGGGCCCGGATAGTTGCAGAAAGGACATGTTCTCGGTTTGTAGGCTATTTTCATTACTCCTTCTGTTATACAGAGTCTGGTTTTCCAGGGAAGTTCATCTTCTGATAACCCCGAAAATTTAGCCGCGCAGACGTTAAAAAGTGTCTCAGTGAGCAGCCTTTGATGATTTACCTGTTTCGTAATTTCGTCTTTTTCCAATCATCCTAATGTAGAAGTCATAAAGCTCTTTGCGCATGTGCTGCTTCATTTCATCAGGTAATGGCTCCTGCGACTTCTTCCACTCATCCAGTTCTGGCTTACAGGTAACATAGGCCTCATCAACGATTTCTTTTGGCGGAATTTCCGACTTAATGAATGGGATAGTGTGTTCATTCAGGCATTTTACTTCTGGCGTTTCGAACGACCGGTCATCCGCTATTACCATCATGGAAAGTAACATTCCGGATAAGAAAAGCCATCTCACCGTTTTTCTCCTTTGATAGATTGTGCAAGTGCCACCCGGATACTACAGCCCAACACTCGTGTAATACTTACTACACGTCTGAATCTAAGTTAATCCTGTCGCGTTCGTCTATACTTCATTCCCCTACATTTCCACTAATTACGCTTAACCCCATAGTCATAAAGAAGCTGCATCAGAACTATGCGCGGCATCTCTTTACTGGATATTCTGAAAGTATTCCTGAGTACAGAGACAATAGTAGCGCTGGAAAGCAGATTGCCTTTGTAATAAATAGACAACTTCTTACCAATGTTCTGCTTTGTGTTGACAAAGAGTTTTTTTCCACACTCATTTCTTAGTGTGAAATCAACATTTTCAGAATCAACCTCATCATTCGGCACGTAACTTATTGATTTTATACATCCTGGTGAGTATGTTTCCTTTGTACCATTTACTTCAAATATAAAACTACCGGGCCCGGCGACAGAGGCAAAAGGAGAGAGCAGGGCAGCGAGAAAAAGCGCGGATTTAAGCATGCAATATCCCCATTCGTAGCATTAAAAAATCATTATAAAACCATGAAGCTTAATGTGCACCTGCCATGCATTCTGGCTGATATCAGGTAGCAAAAAGTCCGGCTCATCTGTCAGCTGAATCAGTCATAACCGGTCTTATTCCGACCGCGCCCTTGCCTGTTAAAAATGTCCATCATTTCCGCCACCATGAGTGTGACCAGTATCAGGCCTGATGTCGTTTAAATACCTGTCCGTGCCCGCGATTAAAAAGCTGCTGCAGGTCTTACGCTCAGGCCACCACAGGCTCCGAGTTGTGCGATTTTGCCAGCCAGAATTTAACCAGAAAAGGAGTTCGGACGGGGGCAGCAAACGTTTTTCTTTCTTATGAGACTAAGCAGTTTACATTGGTATGAACGATTGGTCCGGTACCATTGAGGACATAATGGTACCGGCAGAGGCTTTATTAAGAAACAAATGCTGATGCATCTATACTTAGTGTGTAAATATCAGCAGGTATGACCTGCTCCCCGTTGATTGAAGACGTCTGCATGGCCTCAGACAAAGATGACCTGTATAAATCAAGAAGATCTTGAGTTCGGGTTGATTTAGCCTTGAGATCTTCCTCATTAAACATAGATAAGTAGCCAAGGCATTTACCTGAAGCACCAACTTTATCAGTGCTTTTTTCTGCACCAATAACAGTCAAAGAAGTAATCATCATTGAAATAAAAGTTAAAGCTGGCGTTAATCTTTTCATTACTTAAAATTCATTTAGATTAATTGGTGCTTCTATCATGCGCGTGGAAGACTTGGCCACTTCTTGTAAGCGAAAACGTAGAGCATGATGAAATGGATACCTGGGAAGGAAAGCAACAGCGCCATCTTCCATCCGAAACCAGCTTTCTGAGCCATGCGGAAGCATGGGATAAACATCAGAAACCAGATGATCAATGATAGAGCTGCGAGAGGGTTTGGTTTTTCCATTGAGCGTTCTCCTTGAGTTACATACTTATGGTATCGACTGCCGGCCTAATCATTCACTGGGAATGAACACCGCTTATTGCTTGCGCAGCAAATCAATCTGAGCAAGCAGGCGCTATAATGTGTGAATGTTTTTGTGAAGCAGGTATTGCTTTTCAACATCCTAGTCAGGGCATGTAGCAAGATCGGCATTGCACAGTTTTATGACAAAGTGAATTGCAGCTATTTCGTCCCGGCGGCAGTTTTCAGCTATTAAACGGAGTTGAGCATCACTAAGTGTTCAATGTGGCGTTTCAGCCCAGGCTTTTTAAAAGTGCCGGTAAATAGTATCAACTGACATGATCATCATTCACAAGAGTCACTCAGGCATGTTATTGATTATCGGCACACTGGCTGCAAACTTTAACTTTTCTTTTGCATATTCACTCTTTCAGCATAATCAAAAAAGCCCAGCGGAGTGGGCTTTGAGTACGGATTCCATACTATTAATCAGTGTCGCTTCTCATAATGATTGCCCGTACGAGCGTTTTTATACGTACCATACTTGTGAGAAGAGCCATGCCCACCAGCGTAATGACCACCGCGTGCAAAGCTGACAGATGGTGCCAGGAGAGCCAGAGTGATTAGAGCCACGATTGTTTTTTTCATTTATGATTTTTAAACCTTGCCATATGGGAAGACCCCATTGGCAATATACGCTTAAGTTTTGGAATAGGAATCCTGATAAAAAAACAGGTCTTTTCGCAGTGACTGGAATTTGTGAATGCTCAAATGATGAGCCGGAATCGATGGTGTAAAGTGTCTGGTTCTGGCAGATAAAACGGAAATGCAGAGCCGAAAAATGCGTATGATAATTAAACGCAGATAGCTGGCTGGTTCAATTAAAGACTTAGTTATAAAAGGAATTATTTGGCATGGATTACGGCTATTGGTTCACTGTAATTGCAATTTTTGTCACTGGGCTTGTAATGGTTATGCAAGCAATCAGTTATTACCGAACTGGTGTCTACACCAAGACTTTCAAAGGCACGTCCAGATGCGAGCTTATCAAGAGGGCTGACCGGCCTCACGCATACTGGTTCAATCTTAGCTTGCATATGCTCGCTGGTGTTGGAGGGGTTTACTTCAGTCTATGGTTTTTGCAATTCGATCCAACAGTGAAGGAGTGGTATGAGGCTCTTATAGAGTCCCTGTCGCACCGAATTTTGATGTTATTTTCTTAAAACCCGACCCGCTCCGGCAGGTTTTTTATGCCCGTAAATTGAGGTTCCTATGGATGTTAAGGCTTACCGTGTAGCCGTGCGGCTGGCGCTGGATGACCAGATTACGCGCAACCTGCTGCAGGTGAGCCGTGATGCGATTGAACTGAACAAGAAGTTCCTCACCATCACCAGGAACATTAAAGCACTGACCAGTGCGGCACGCGAGGCGACATCTGCGCTGCGGGCACTCAATCGCTCCCTCAATAATATGTTCTCTGGTGCGTCACGCGGCGCGCGTGAGTATGCCGGTGCCATCCGCGAGATTGCCTACCAGACACAGCGCATCAACCGGGCCTCCCGTAATGTGCCACGGCTGGCGGGCAGCTACGGTGCAGCCATAACGTTGCCCGTTCGGGCTGCTGCTGGTGCCGCGGCTGCAGGGGGCAGCAGTGGATATGGGAACGATGGCGGAGGACCTGCGCTGCCTCCTCCTGCAGGAAACAGTCGCTGGTGGCATGGCTGGAATAACGGCGTCCCTCCTGGTGGATGGGGTGGCTCTGGCCACGGCGGTGGTAATGGCCGGCCACCAGGTGGAGGCTCATATTCAGCCGGTATGACCAATCTGGCCACCGGCTATCTGGGCTTCAGCATGCTGAAGGGTTTTGTTGACGAGGCTGCCCGGTACCAGACCATGACTGAGAAGTTCAGACAGTTCGGCATGAGTCAGGCGACCACAGAGGAAGCAATGCATTTTGCCGAAACCACGTGGGTCCGTGGCTCATCGGCTACTGACATGCTGAAGTATCTGGTGGAGGCGCAGGGCGTATTCAGCGAATCCGGCATGAAGTCTGTGTAGGAGCAGCTGCGCGCGGCGAAACTGGCTGCCCCCGTGCTGGCGCGTATCACATTCGCCTCACGCGTTCTGGATGAGCACCAGCACGAAGCCACGGTTGCGAAGCAGATGGATATGCTGCGCTTTACTGAGACCGCGGGCGGCCTGAAAAGCCCTGAGCGGATTAACCGACTCATTGACGCTGCCTTCCGCGCAATCCAGTCCTCCGGGGGCAATGTCGATTTCACCCAGTACCGTCAGTTTATGGCCAAAGCCGGCACTGCTGCGTTCGGTCTGAGCAATAAAGCGTTGTTTGCCGAGCTTGAGCCGATTATCGGCGAGCTTAAGGGCAGCTCAGCGGGTGATGCGCTGATGACCGCTTACAACCGGTTAAACGGCATTATCAAATTAACTAATCAGGTCACGCATGACCTCATGAAAATGGGTATATGGGATGCCAGCAAAATTGAGCTCAACGGCCTGGAAGGCATAAAGCGCTTCCGTGGTAACCCGCTTATCAATGCTCAGCTCTTCAGCCAGTCGCCGGTTGAATACTATGAAAACGTTATCCTGCCCATCTATCGCCGTAATCATTGCACAGAAGAACAGAAGCAGCGTGAGAATGCCCTGATATTTGGGCGGACTGGCGGCAAGATGTTTAACCTTATTGACAAACAGCTTGAGACTATCCATCACCGTACCGACGCCTATGGCATCGTACGGGGACTGAATGACGCTTATGGTGTGGTCGGCGGCACCTATAACGGTAAGAAAATCGACTTTCAGAAAAAGTGGGAGAACCTGCAGCTGGTGATGGGCAGGGATGGCGGCATGCTGGACACCTTCACACAGGGGCTGGATAACGATGCTGATTATCTGGTTTTCAATGTATTGTTATAGGCCAGAACTTGACTAAGAAGGAGTAAGACTTGTCACGCGATATCGGTATTTACATAGCTAAAAAAAACTTCCCTCCTACTTCTCTTCTTAGGGATTCAATCATTCATGCAGGGTTTCCCTGCGTACTGGATGATGAATTTGATCCTTTAACGTTCAGCGGCTTCTTACCTTGCCCTGTTAATGGTTCAATTTCAGGTTTCGAGTATTATGTACATGTAGTGGATAATGATGGTGAACTTAATGAGTTAAATGCTACCTTCGTTCCGGATTTAGCAATTGTTTTATCAACAGGCAGATATGAACTTGAGTGGGTCTCTGCCTTAGCGACGGCATCCTGTATTGCAAGTCTTGCAGGAGGGCTTGTAGTTGATTATTTAACTGGTAATCAATACTTTGCTGATGATGCGGTTAAATGGGCTAAAGCTGAAGTATCGAAAATACAATAGTAGACTGTTAGGGTTCAGTCTTTCGTAACCTGCTACCAATGGCACTGTCAGTTCACGCTGTTATCGCTGGAATCTACGCCGAGATTGCTACTGTTTCCACCATTGTTAGCAGAGCCGCTATTCTGGCAACCTACATACCCTCCAATAGCACCTGGAACTCCGCCATAAACAGCCCCTTCAGCAGCCCCGGCACCCGCGCCTGCTACTACCCCTCCAGGGCCGCCAGCGAGGCTCGTGACACCGCCACGGATAGCACCGGCCACAGCACCACCCGTTGCACCGTTAACACCCCCTTTAATCGCGGCGTTGGTGCAGTTTGAGCCTTCGTAACCTGAGTTAGCATTACCGCCAGAGACGATATTACTTTCATTTTCGGTCAGTTCTCTAAGCATGTCATTTATCCTCTTCTTGAAACTAATTTTGTTACTATCACGTTTGAGATAATTACTGCTACAGCAACTATTAATGAAATGGATAAAGAAGGATGTGAAACGTAAAAAGCACTTTTCGAAATGAACTTAACAATTACAGCTGTAATCGCAACGCAAAAAATTAAAGTAAGTATCTTCTCTTGGATAACTGATTTCATAGTCAAGTCCTCATATTCGCGTAAATAGTATTAACAAAAAGATTACATATAAAGAGTAATTAGTTGACAATATGGCGACGTTTTGAAAGAAATGCATACAAAATGTTAACGGTATTTTTTGGAAAGCTTAGTGAAAAATCTTTTACAGCGTTGATTTTTATGGTTATTTATTAAATTTAATTCCAGGCTGGCCCCGTCTTTCTGGAAAGTGTCGCAATATTTTTTGTAATCATGATGACGGGAGATTATCAAATGCGGTTCATATTAACTGAATCTTTCAGGAACTATGAATGTCCGCTCTAAATCAAAAGCGAGCGTTTCCGAAGTGAAGTTTTGTTGCTCTTACAGACTGCAATCATGCGCTTTCAAAAGACTTATGTCATACATGGCTAATTGAAACGATTATACCAAAGCCGATCAACAGCAGGCTGAATGAATACTTTTGGATTCGCTGCAAATGACGGCTTTTCCAAAAAGCGGCCATACAAAACGATTACTCCCGCCGAATCACCTCTAATGATTTTGTAAATGCGCAGAGAAAAAATTTATGGGTAAGGTAAATTGTCCGCTTCTCGCTCTTTGCGGACTAAAGCAGTAGTAAAATTTGCGCAGGAATAAATAACCTGCAAGCCATCTATTTATTCTGCGGGGTGGGTTTTGCGTTGGTAAGCCATCATTGGAGCGGCAATTTAACGGAAGGCATAAAAAAACCCGCGTTACACGGGCGTAAAGTTGTTCAATTGGGGCAAACCATCTATCAGCCCTGGCTGATAACACGGAGGATACACATAACGCCATTATTAGGAAATAGACGTTCAACAATTTATTTCGATTGACTCAGGTTGCAAAGTCAGCTTCGGATATCATGCCTTTAGGATGGCCTCATAACGACCGTCAGATAAAAATTCAGCGCCATCAGACCCTTTACAAATCTGTTGTAAGCTTCGCCTTGATCAAACCTGCCAACTGCAATCACTGTTTATCCATACAGTATTAATCAAAGGGGGAATTATCATGCCACGCGACTACGAAATCATGATGGCTTTCAGGCAGGCGATTAAGCGCGATGCTGAAGGCCGATTCACCATCAGCACACTCGACTTTGTAAAAGAGCCTGGCCAGATGAACTGGCATTACACACTTAACTCTGCGAATAAGTGGATAGAGACACACACGACACCGGCATATGAAAGCGGGCGTGATGCTTGGTGACTTCTTCAGCCAGGGGGTGGCTCAGCTAAGTCTGTTTGACGAATATCAGCCGCAGGCGAATAGCGAAGCTCTGATGCGGGTGATTGATGGGCTCAACCAGAGCGGCAAGGCCAGTCTTTTTTTTGCAGGGCAGGGTATCCAGAAATCCTGGTCAATGAAGCGGGATATGCTTTCACCGGCATATATCACAAGGGTTTCGGACCTGCCGGTGGTGTGATGATTATTTCGCATTTTCACGTGTAGTGGCATGGAGATACGCAATAGTTTATTACTGCCAAAACAGGGTGGCTCAATCTGTTTGTGGCTTTCGCCCTCTGTCATGCCTGGTTCACTGGTCCAATTATCGCGCATCATGAGACAGTCGACGGACCGGGGCGTAAGGGGATCATTTTGCCGGGAAACGTTACTGCCACGATTGAAACGGCAAATGATCCGTAAGGTTTACAATCTAAATCTGGTGACTTCGCCATAGATTTCAAAAGTGTACATAGACATGTACATGATAAAAATCAGTTACAAAAGCCCGCCCAAAAACCCTCGAATTACCAAGCATGTATGCGCTGTGCTGTTATAGTTGCGCTTTATATGGGAGGAACCATGAGCGAACTGATTGATATTTTTACAAGTCATAAAAGTGAACGCAGTTTCACTGAGCAACCTGTCGATGAAGCGGTACTGGATCGTATAATTAGTACCGCTTACCGCGCACCAACATCAGTAAACTCGCAGCAGGTTTCTGTTGTCATTACCCGTGATGCCGGACGTCGTGCCGAGATCGCTGCCATCGCGGGCGGTCAGCCGTGGATCGCCAAAGCACCCGTGTTTATCACCTTTGTGCTGGATATGCATAAATCAGCGGTCGGCATGGCCGCTGTCGATCAGCAGCAGATCGCTCATCAGAGTATTGAGAGTATCGTATCGGGTTCAACCGATATCGGCATTGCGCTGGGGTCAGTGATGGCCGCGGCACGTGCAGAAGGTCTGGGCATTGTGCCGATTGGTGGTATCCGTCGCGATCCGCAGGCAATGATCTCACTGCTCAATCTTCCACCGATGACCTTCCCGGTTGCCGGCGTGGTAATCGGTCACGTTGACCAGCCCGCTCACCAGAAACCACGTCTGCCGCTGGCCACTTTCCGCCACGATGAGACCTACCAGACTCAGGGTCTGGAGCAGCAGATTGCGGCTTATAATGAAGAAATGGTTCAGCACTGGAAAAACATCGGACGTGATGACGGTGAGAGCTGGAGCGAGAGCGTCAGCGGTTATTACAAGAACATCTATTTCCCGGCTGTACTGCCCGCACTGCTGAAGCAGGGTTTCGGCACAGATAAATAATTAACTCTTTGTTGAGTGAAACGCAAGGCCACTCGCACACCGTTGCGGGTGGCCTTTTTCATTTTGTTACTATAACGAAATGTGACTTTCCAGGTTGTAACACATAATTTCCCTGTTAACCGAAGCGCAACTGCCTTTAACACTTACTTTCCAGGGTAATTACATGTCTCAGCGTTCACTTTATGCGCTCTGTTTAATGAGCTTTTTTCTGGCCGATGTCCGCGATGGTCTGGGGCCCTTTCTGGGGATATTTTTAACGGAACGACACTGGCGACCAGACGAAATTGGTCTGGTGATGACCTGTGGCGGAATAGCCGGATTACTTGCCACCCTGCCTGCGGGCATCGCTGCCGATGCAACCCGCCATAAAAAAATGATTGTGCTGCTGGGCTGCCTTGTCATCACCGTTGCCACGCTGCTGCTGTGGTACAGCAATCAGACATGGACGGCGATGGTCTCACAAATCGTGGCAGGTATTGCGGCGGCCTTCATCGGCCCGACCGTTGCGGGAATTACCCTGGGTCTGACCGGTCAGCGTGGTTTTAACCATCAGATGGGACGCAACGAAGCCTTTAACCATGGCGGTAATACCATTGCTGCACTGCTGGCGGGTTTCTCAGCGTGGTACTGGGGAATGGGGGCGGTCTTTATTCTGATGACCGTGATGGCGGTTTTCGCAGCCTTCGCAACGCTGGCGATTCGCGGTGACGAAATCGATAACGATGTGGCGCGTGGATATGAAAAACAGGAAGAGCGACAGCCTGCGCTCAACTTATCGATGCTGATACGTAAACCCGCGCTCATGATAGCTGGCGTGACGTTACTGCTGTTTCATCTTGCCAATGCCGCGTTGCTGCCAATGCTGAGCATGCGCGTTGCTTCGGCTGGGGGCCAGGCGGCAGTAAGTCCGGGGCTGTATGCGGCGGCAACGGTGGTGATTTCACAACTGGTAATGATCCCGGTTGCGCTGTGGGTGTCAAAGCGCGTTGAAACGCAGGGTTATCGTCTTTTCATTATGGTTGCGCTGATGATTTTACCGCTGCGCGCGGTGATTGCGGCAGGTTTTGCCGAGCCGATTTTTGTTATTCCGGTTCAGGTGCTGGATGGTATTGCGGCTGGAATTCTCGGTGTGGCGGTGCCTGGCTACATTGTTACGTTGATGCGCGGCACGGGGCATGTTAACGCCGGACAGAGCGTCATTATGCTGATGCAGGGTGTAGGTGCTGCGTTGAGTCCTGCCATGACCGGCATGATCGCCGCACGTTATTCCTATAGCACGGCGTTTGCGGTACTCGGAGCGATAGCGCTGGCCGCGCTGATTTTATGGTGGCGTACCGGCAGTTCACACGCCACCCGTCTTGCCTGATCGGGCACAAAAAAGGCTGCCCGTTGGGCAGCCTCTCCTGGCAAATCCGTTTGCGACCATCCGTTATTTATACAGTTCTGCGGTCATGTGAACACGGTTATTGGTGTTCGCTTCCGTAATTTTGTACTGCGCGCCCTGTTCCTGAGCCTGAGCAGCGATTTTAGATTCTGCGCCATCCAGTGTGGATGAGGTCACAGAAACAGTCTCAGCAAAGCTACCAAACGAGATCATTGAGAGTGCAGCGATAGCGGCGATAGAGAGTGCTTTTACGTTTTTCATGGTCATATTCCTGAGTGATGAATGGGGAGGGTGTCTGCCTCCGATGGGAATAATACTAACTCAGGTTATCATATCGTTATTAACTATTAGTTCGGCAATGGTGATCATGCTAATTGTTTGTCTGTGAGTCAGAAAGCTCCCGTGCCGTTTCCATGATTAACGTCCTGAACCAGCGATGGGCTGGATCGCTGCGATAACGTGTATGCCAGCCCATTTCCACAGGAAACGTGCCGAGATCGACAGGTGCGGGAACAATTTTGAGTCGCGGATCCCGGGAAAGGTGCTGACAGATCAGACGTGGCAGGGTGGCGCAATAGTCTGTGACTGCAATCATTTCTGGCACGGCGAGAAAATGTGTCACGGATACGGCAACCTGACGACGCAGACCGCGCTGTTCAAGCGCCTGATACAATCCTGCACGCATACGGCCAGGTGGCAGAACATTGACGTGTTTAAGCTGCTCATACTGTTCGGCACTGAAGCTATCGCCTGCAAACGGATGATCTGCGCGTAATACACAGGCCAGACTCTCATTCATCAGGTGCTGCACCACCAGATTATCGGGAGGATCAACGATTCGACCCAGCACCATATCGGTGTTGCCGGAAATTACGCCGGTTTCGGTGACGTCATTGCCAAAAGGGGTGAGGCGAAGCCTGACATTAGGTGCTGAAGTCCGCAGGCGAGCCACAATGGCAGGCATCATGATGAATTCAACGTAGCTATTCGGTGCGAGAGTAAATAGCCGTGTGGCATGAAGGGGATCAAAATCCTGCTGGCCCAGAATCACTTTATCGATGGATGACAACGCCGATCCAACCACCTGAGCCAGCTGTTCGGCTTTTGGTGTCGGGCGCATCCCATAACGTTCACGAATAAATAGCGGGTCGTTGAGTGTCTCACGAAGCCGGTTCAGTGCATTAGATAGCGCCGGCTGGGTGATACCCAGTCGTTCTGCTGCGCGAGTAACGTTACGCTCTTCCATCATGACCAGCAAAACTGGCAGTAAATTCAAATCGTATTTCATTGAGCTATAATGCTATGTGAATAGCTGAAATTGAAGAGATAAATTTCATAAATACTCTTAAGCCCGCCATGATTAATGGGTCAACGCCGTGACTGGCGGCTTACACGCAGATTTTGAATATTCTTACACCTGAAACCGACTGACTGTTATATGGAGCGTAAATGAAAATTTTGATGGTTTTGACCTCGCATGATGAGTTGGGTACCACCGGCAAAAAGACCGGTTTCTGGCTGGAAGAACTTGCCGCGCCTTACTATGCCTTTCTTGATGCGGGTGCTGACATTACGCTGGCGTCGCCAAAAGGCGGACAGCCGCCACTTGATCCAAAAAGTGATGAGCCCGATTCTCAGACCGATGAGACCCGTCGCTTCCATGCTGATTCTGCTGCTCAGGCTGCGCTGGCTTCGACTGTCAGACTTGATACGGTGAACCAGGATGCATTTGATGCCGTCTTCTATCCTGGCGGTCATGGACCGTTGTGGGATCTGGCAAATGACAAACACTCCATTTCATTGATCGAACAAACGCTGCAGGCTGGCAAACCGGTTGCACTGGTTTGTCATGCTCCCGGTGTCCTGCGTGATGTGAAAAATGCGGATGGCACGCCTCTGGTTAAAGGCAAAAAAGTTACTGGCTTCACAAACAGTGAAGAAGAGGGCGTTGGCCTGACGGACGTAGTACCGTTCCTGGTAGAAGATGCATTAAAACAGAATGGCGGTATCTACTCACGTGGCGATGACTGGCAGTCCTACACGGTTCAGGATGGCCTGCTGATTACTGGTCAGAATCCGGGTTCATCGGCTGAGACCGCAAAAGTGTTGCTGGCAAACCTGAAAAAATAAAGCAGGTTTTGGCATACACTGATTGAGGGGCGCCTGCGGGCGCCTTTTTTATTACCGCCGTGCGTGGAAAATAAATAGTGACCTGCTGAATTATTTATATCGAATAGATTAGGCTTCAATTATTCTTAACCTTTAGAGGAAATCTGCGGGCTTGTGCAGAGATTAAATAATTGGTAAACCCTTCTACTGCAGATATAAACATGTCTTTAATAACAGTGTTGACATCGTTTTTTATATGCGTAAAGTAGAACTCATCAGCGGCATGAAGCAGCCCTGATACACCAGAAACCTACGGTGTTAAGCGTAAAAGGTGTCGACGAATATTGGTTCAACATCGTCGGCGGTTCTGTTAAACATTGTTCTTTGAAACTAAACATTAGTTAATGATAACCCTGTTAAATGGAGTCGAAGTAAGTTTTAAGGTGTTGTAATATGTAGTTTGCAGTATCGCGTCGCGATGATGTAAGGCCTCGTAGTTCTGAACGTTACGTTACGACAGGATACGATTGCGGTTTAAACGTCGTAATGAAAGTAAGGCAACGCATCAAAGAGTATATATCGCGATGGGGGTGTACAGATTTATACGGGCCTGACCTGTCTTTGTCTCCTGAAAGACTATCAGGTGGTGAAAACCGCTAATGGTAATGACATTTTTCTTTCGTGATCATTATTATCCGCAGGATCTGTTCATAAATAGTAGTATCGAAGCAGTACCTTTCAATTAAGTTAGTTAATGGTAAACGTTAAATCTGTCGTACCTTAAAAGCCCTGGCTATTTCAGTCAGGGCTTTTATCATTTAGTGCCTCTGATATCAGCCCCCGATTTTAAGACTCAGATGTATACAGTCTTTCAGACTAATGACGACGACCCGTCAATTCATTTATCTTCAACAATGTATGACCGGTTTGAGAGGCTCTGCTTTATGTCTGGATGAATTCAATTCACTTGCGGTTTTATCAAATAAATAAAAAACGGTCCCCGATTTTTTATTTATCAGAAATATTTCTGGCAGCATATGGCAAAAAAAAGAATCTGCGCCATAGTCTAAATTCACTGACCTATTGTGCTAAAGCCTGTTTTTGACATTCATCCGTGCATTTCAAATGCGCTTTTTTAACAGAGGTTAACATGTCAGGAGAATCTCCAGAGAATATCGCCAGCGATCTGTCTGAGTTCATTGGCACGCATTTTGTTTATACCTATGATAATGGCTGGAAATATGAGTGGTATGCTCGCAATGAAACTACCTGTGACTACCGTATCCATCAGGGATTGGTAGGTGGTCGGTGGGTAACCAACCAGAAAATGCACGCGGTGCAATTTGCGCCAGGCATCTACAAAGTTGACTGGCATGAACCTACCGGCACCTGCGTCAGTCTGTTGTTTGATTTGAATCGCACTCTGCTTCATGGAACGATCTTCTTCCCACAATGGATTGCGGGGGAAGGCCAGCATCCGGAGAAAACCATCTGCTATCAGAATGACTTTATCGATGATATGCACCGCTTCCGCGATGAAGGTCCGGCCTATCCGTACGTAATTATTCCTGAGTTTGCGAAAGTGACTTACATGAAAAACGAAGGGCCTGATAACGATAGCGTAATCAATCAGGCACCTGGACAGATGCCGTCTGATTATTTTGATAATAAGTAACTAAGCCGTCTACCCGCTCACTGCGAGCGGGTAGCGTCTGCCTGACGCGCCAGCGTGCGGGCCAGAATAGATGAGTAGAGTGGTTTTCCTCCCAGGAACTGTGCCAGTAGCGTAGCGCCCAGACAGGTAATGATCATCGGCAATATCAGCTGATAGTTATCTGTCATTTCCAGTACCAGCACAATGCCGGTGAGTGGTGCTCTTACCGAAGCCGCGAACAGTGCGCCCATCCCTGCGATAGCAAAAGTACCCGCATCAAGATGGTAAAACGGAAACAGATCCGTCATTGCCACCCCAAATGCTGTACCGAGTAGTGTCCCTAATGCCAGCATCGGGGCAAAGATACCGCCGGGTGCACCTGACCCAAAACAGAGCAGAGTCGTTATCAGCCTGACCAGGAAGATAACCAACAGCAGGGTGAACGGGAAGAGACCATGAACCGCCTGGGGAATCAGTTCAGAACCGCCGCCTGCGCCTGGAGCGAACAGAAGAGCCAGAATGCCGCAACCCCCGCCCAGCAATGCGCCTGCCAGTACCACACGTGCCGTTTTACCCGCGTAAAAGCGGGCAAAAAGATCCTGCGTGATGAATATCAGACGGTTAAATAAGACGCCGACCATACCGATAACCATACCCAGTATCAGATAGAGCCACAGCGTCTGCACTGGCGCATCGGCCAGCTTGCCAACGGAGATGACTGCCTGTTCGCCGTTGAAATAGCGAAACACGATGCTCGCCATAATGACGCCGGTAAACACAGCTTTAATCGAAATCAGGTTATAACGAAACTGCGGGCGCATCTCCTCGATGATAAACAGGATGCCCGCCAGCGGTGCATTAAAAGCAGCAGCCAGACCGGCGGCCGCACCGGTAGCCAGCAGCGTATGTCGGGCTTCATTACTGCGCATTCCCAGAATATCAATGACCATGCGTCCTATGTTCCCGCCCAGCTGTACCGTTGGGCCTTCCCGGCCCAGCACCATTCCGGCACCCAGCGTGCCCATGCCGCCAAAGAATTTCACGGGAATGACCCGCCACCACCGCACAGGTCTTAGCTCTTCAAGCGCCCCTTCAATTTCAGGAATGCCCGAGCCACCCGCTTCGGGAGCATAACGTCTGACGAGAAAATAGCCGACCATCGCCAGCAGAGCCGAGATGGCAAAGGCAGTGGCGTAGAGTATCCAGCCTTGTAACTGCCCTGGCGTCAGCGTGTCGGCACGCCACTGCTGGATGGTTTCAACGGCGCGTGCAAATGCCACGCCTGCCAGGCCAACCAGCGAACCGACCAGCGCAGCACAAAACAGCATCGCCAGCGGCGTTTTATCACGATAGAGAAGGGCGCGGAACATCCGGCTACGCGCTGCAATGGAGCGAGGAACATAAACCGGCTGCGGTGATTCTTCGTTCATTAAGACATTCTTGTTTAAACAAACCAGCGTGCCAGTTTACTGAGTGGTAAAGTGAAAACAAACGCCAGGATCAATTTCGCCTGAGGAAAAGTGTTACTCGGTTTGTGGTGGACAAACCACTTGTGCCACGCGTTCGCGATAGGCTGGATTGTCATGATTTTTCAGGGCCTGCACCGCTGCTTTTAATGTTGCCTGATTCTGTTCCATGTTCTGTTTATCGTTGATAAACGTCTGCCGCAATTTTTCATCAGATACGGCGGGCAATATCTGACACTTCTGGCGCAGATCATCCGTTATTTGCTGCTGCCGCAGAGCAAACTTCAGGGTGTCATACGGCGCGGCGACCACAACCAGTGGGCTTAACAGCGGCAGAATAAAAAGCGTATTGCGGATCACGTTCATGATGATCTCCTCACTGCTGAATCAATAATGGCCGTTCAGCAGCTTCGATTGGAATAAATCGCATTGAGTGATTAGTCTGAGCACAGCACCATCAACCGGTGGCGGTCATATCGCCACGGCTGACGCAATAATCATAGCAATACTGGCGCAACAGGGAGCTGATATGCAGCCACATTCCACTGAAATTCTCACCACTGACTGCTGTATTGTGGGTGGTGGTCCTGCGGGATTAATGCTGGGCTATCTTTTTGCCCGCGCGGGACTGCGTGTCATAGTGATCGAAAAGCACGCCGATTTTCTGCACGATTTTCGTGGTGATACCATCCACCCCTCGACGCTGGAAATTATGCATCAGCTCGAACTCCTGGACGCTTTCCTGAGGCTACCGCATCAGCGTGCTGAAAAGCTGGAGGCGGAGATAGCAGGACAGAGCATTACAATGGCTGATTTCTCACGTTTGCCGGTTCAGTGTCGCTTTATTGCCTTTATGCCTCAGTGGGATTTCCTGAACTACATGGCAGAACAGAGCATCCGCTATCCCGGCTTCAGTCTGCTGCAATCAACGTCGTTTGAGTCGCTGAAATATGAGAATGGCACGGTCAGTGGCGTGACGGCTTCTCGTGGGAATCAGCAGCTGCATATCACATGTAAACTGGTGGTCGGTGCCGATGGCCGCCATTCCCGTGTGCGCGAAGCGGCCGGGCTGACGGGACAGGAATTTGGCGCAGCGCGCGATGTTATATGGTTCCGCTTAAGTAAGCAGCCACAGGATCCCGACATTGGGATGGGACATAAAGGACCCCGTCAGAACTTTATCGTTATCGATCGCGGTGATTACTGGCAGTGCGGGCTGACTATTCCGAAAGGAGAGTTTGAAGCGAAACAGGCTGCCGGACTCGACGCGTTTAAAGCAGAGGTTGTGGCACTATCACCTTTTGAAGCGACGCGCATGGCAGAAATCGAGAGCTGGGAGGCGTTTAAGCTGCTGTCGATACGTATTGACCGGCTGGATAAGTGGGCCAGACCCGGCGTGCTCTGTATTGGTGATGCGGCTCATGCCATGTCGCCAATTGGCGGGGTGGGTGTAAATCTGGCGATTCAGGATGCAGTTGCGACGGCGAACCTCCTGACGGAATCCCTGAAGCGGGGTGAACTGCAACTGCGCGATCTGGAAAAAGTGCAGAAACGACGTCAGTTCCCTACCGTCGCCACGCAGTTTCTTCAGATTAAAATGAGTCGCAACAAAGCAAAAAGAAAACCCTCGGGCAGTAGCAAGATTCCTGCGATTATCCGTCGCCTGCCATTCTTGCGTTTCGTGCTGGGACGCCTGATTGGTCTTGGCTTCAGACCGGAGTCGCCACAGGTTGCGCGCGTGAAAGAAGAGCGTTAAATGGTTTCGACAGCGATCATATATCGTGCGACACTGTTTCGCTGTGAAAGTACTGTCAGATTGAGCCGTTATTTATCTGATAATTGGGCGTTAATTGAGCATTTGTAAGCTAAATTATTTCGATTTTTGCGCCTGCATAAGAGAGGTTTCATTGCATAACGAGCAAAACGGCAGCGACGTAAAACGTCTTAGTGCAATTAAGGCACTTTTGTCACCAGATGAAGCACGGGACAAAGTGCTGGAGAGATTTGTTAATCTCGCCAGCCAGGTGCTGGGTATTTCAGGCAGTTTTATTTCGATTGTTGACGACCACAATCAGTATATTAAAGCGTCTCGTAACTTTGATCTTAAGCAATCGACCCGTGATGAGTCTCTCTGCCGCCATGTTATTGATGGTGAAGGGCACCTGGTCGTGTATGACACCTTACTGGATGAGCGCTTTGTTACTCACCCGTTTGTTAAAGGCGACCCGCATATTCGCTTTTATGCCGGCGTTTCGCTGCAGAACCTCGACGGTGCCGTGCTGGGCACACTCTGTGTAACTGATACGCAGCCACATCCCTTTGCGGATGACAAACTCGTCACGCTGCGCTCACTGGCTACGCTGGTTTCCTCTTTTCTGGATGCCTGGAATAACGCGGGTTTTGCCGACGTTATTACGCATCTGCCGAATCGTCCCCGCCTGATTCGTGATATTCATCAGCTGACCCTGACCGCGCCTCATAGCCGTTTTCGCCTGATTCTTATCGACTGTCTCGATATCATTCGCGCTTATGAACTTACGCGCGCGGTAGGCGTTGCGCCGATGGAAAAACTCCTGAAGCAGATGGCGCAGGATGTCGCACACCGGCTCAATCTGCCGGAGAATGAAACACTCTATTCGTTTGCACCTGGCCGTTTCGCCATCGTTCAGCCCTATTCGGATCGGTTTACAGCACACAATATGCCCGACCTGTTTAAAGGCATGAAGGCCGACCTGGCGGAAAACATTACGCTCGATCTGAATGTCTTTACTGGCGAAACAGAGTTTGTTCCGGGCCAGATGAATGCGAATGAAACGATACGTCAGGCCGTGAGCGCGCTGCATGAGGCCATTGATGAAAACATCAATGCAATGTCGTTTGACGAGAGTTACGACTCGCGGCGCACCGATGATTTTATGATCATGAACGATCTGGCTCAGGCGCTGAATAAAGATGAAGAGCTCTATCTGGCCTGGCAGCCTAAAGTGTGCCTCAGAACTGGTAAGACGGTCGGGCTGGAGGCGCTGATTCGCTGGAATCATCCTGAGCGAGGTGAGCTCTTTCCATCCGAATTTATTCCGTTAGCGGGTAAAACCAACCTGATTTCCGATCTGACCAACTGGGTTATCGATCACACCGTTGAACAACTGGCGCGCTGGAATCGCGAATATGATCTGATTCCGGTCTCAATCAACGTCAGTGAGCGCGATTTCGCCAGGCCCGATTTTGCCGATGAGCTGGTGGCTAAACTCGCGGCCGCTCAGTTGCCTAACGCTATCCTGGGCATTGAGTGTCTGGAGAATGAACTGATCACCAAAAGTGATGTGGCGATAAAAGGGCTGGAAGCGCTGAAATCTCACGGTTTTGTGATCTCACTGGATGATTTCGGCACCGGTTACAGCAACATTAGCTATTTGCAGGATATCCCGCTGGATGTGATTAAAATTGACCGGTCACTGATCTCGCGTATGGGTGAGGATGACGCATCGAAAATCATCGTCAGATGCATTATCCAGATGCTGAAAGAGCTGAATTATACCGTGCTGGCTGAAGGCGTCGAAACGGAAGCGACGCTGGGATTACTGAAAACCTACGGTTGCGATCAGATTCAGGGTTACTTCTTCTCAAAACCTCTGCCCGCCAGTGACATTGAACACTGGTTGTTTCAGAAGTCTCATTAATAACCTGCCCGCAGCGCTCGCTGCGGGCGCTTATCACTCACTGCCGATAGCGTAGCGCTGAACCGGCGTGATGCCTTTAATCAGCTTGTTATCAAACAGAAATTGCTCATAAGCCTGATAGCGTGCACGATCCAGTTTTGCCGGATCGGCGGCGAACAGCGGCAGCGTGGCACGCCATGCCTGATGGTTTAGCGGTGTATTCAGCTCAGGATGCTCGCGGGCAAAGATCAGCCAGTTCTCCTCAGGATGCGCCTGCAGCTCCGCATTTCCCTTCTTCAATGCCCGCAGAAACTTCTGAATCTTCTCCGAGTGCGCCTCGTCACGGTTGGCGACGATAATCAGCTCGTCATAAGCGGGAACACCATAATCCTCGACGTTAAGCACCACGGGTTCTTTGCCGGCAAGTTTCAACTCCAGCGCTTCAATATTGCGATAGCCGCCGATAACCGCATCTACCTGGCCGGTCATCAGGGCGCTGGTGAGCTGAAAATTAACGTTAATCAATTTGACCTGATCGGCTTTGACGCCGTCATGGGCCAGCATGGTCGCCAGCGTCGCCTGCTCAATGCCACTCACTGAATAGCCGATGCGTTTACCTTTTAAATCCGCCGGTTTTTTCACCGTTTTGTCTAACGTCATCAGTGTGTTCAGTGGCGTGTCAATCAACGTGCCCACCCGCATCAGTGGCAATCCCTGATCGGCGAAGAAATGCAGCTGAGGCTGATAGGTAATGGCTAAGTCCGCCTGCTTTGCCGCGACCAGACGTGGCGGCAGGGCCGGATCGGAAGGCGGCACGATATTTACCTCCAGTCCTTCAGCGGCAAACGCGCCGGTCTGCTGCGCCACCATAATGGGCGCGTGATCGGGATTGATATACCAGTCGAGTACCAGCGTCAGTTTTTCCATCGCCTGAACCTGAGTGGTTAAGGTGGCGCTGAAGAGCAGGGTTAACAGGGGCAGTTTAGTCATGGGATTTCTCATTTTAAGGGTCATCAAATTGTCTCAGGAGCCCAGCTAATCAGGCGGCGCAGCAGGCGATCGATAGTCAGCCACAGGGCGAGGGTCATCAGCACCAGAATGAACAGGGCAGCGAAACAGAGGTCGCTCTGCATCCGGGCATTGGCATTCAGCATCACGAAACCCAGCCCTTCCGCTGAGCCGACCCATTCGCCGATAATTGCCCCTATCGGCGCGACGGCCGCCGCCATCCGTAACCCTGAACCCAGCGCAGGCAGCGCCGCTGGCAGCCTGACATGGCGCAGTTGTGCTGAAGGGGAAGCGCCCATAGTGCGAGCCAGGTCAAGGTAGCCGGGCGTAACGCGGCGCAGGCCATCAAAAAAGCTGGAGGTTACCGGGAAGAAGATCACCAGCACGGCCATCGCGACTTTGGCGCTCATGCCAAAGCCAAACCAGAGAACCAGCAGCGGAGCCAGCGCAAATACCGGAATCGCCTGGCTGGTGATCACCAGCGGCATCATCCAGCGCTGTAACCACGGTGAATAGGTCATGCCCAGCGCCAGCACACCACCCAGCAGCACGCCGAGCGCCATGCCGCTGAGGATCTCGGTCAGGGTAATCAGAGTGTGATAGCTGAGATAGTCAGCGTTCTGCCACAGCGCAATAGCGACTGCAGCGGGCGAGGGCAGCAGAAAGGCGGGAATACAGGTCAGCGTGGCCAGCCACCATGCTGCAATCAGACCGGCAAACAGCGTAATTCCACGACGCAAACGTACGAAACGTGTGCTCATCTGGCTATTCCGCTTAGCTGTTTCAACAGTGCGGCCTGACTTCGTATTAAGCCGGCGTCCTCGGCTGCCCTTGGCGGCAGGCCCTGTAGTGGTGGAGAGGCTTCGATTCCCGCCGCACCGATCACCAGCAGGTGATGACTGAGACGACAGGCTTCGGCGGCATCGTGGGTGATCAGCAGCACCGTGTGACCGACCAGCACCTCCGCCGCCAGCATCTGAATCTCATGACGGGTCAATGCATCCAGCGCGGAGAATGGCTCATCCATTAACACAACAGGCTGACGCGTGTAGAGAGTGCGGGCCAGCGCAGCGCGCTGACGCATCCCGCCGGAGAGTGTAGCGGGCCGCGCGCGGGCGCTCTGGCTCAGCCCAACCCTTGCCAGCAGATACTGCGCCCAGTCGCGATCGGCTTTCTCGCCTTTCAGCCGACTGGCCAGGCAGACATTTTGCTCAATCGTCAGCCACGGATAGAGCAAATCCTGTTGCCCCATCCAGGCGATGCGTCCGGTCAGCGGAAGGCCATCGCTGCCGCTAATCTGTCCCGAACTGGGTGGCGTAAGACCGGCAATGACACGCATCAGGCTGCTTTTGCCTGCACCGCTGGCACCCAGTAACGCCGTAAATTTACCCCCGGCGATCTCCAGATCAAGCTGACTGAAAAGTTGTTGCTGACCCAGCGTAAGGCTGAGCTGGCGAACTGAAATACCTGGCGGTGTGGCATTGCACAGCTGGCTCATGGTCTGACCCGAAGATCGGCAGCGTGATCTATCCCCATTTGCCAGAATGCCGCTTCCAGCCGGGTCGCAGTGGTGAAAATCTCCGCCAGCCGATCAAAACGTTGTTCTCCGGCGCGCTGCTGAGCCAGCGTTTCAAAAAGTATCAGTGACGAGCCTACCCCGGCCAGATAGGCTTCATCGCCGTAATTTTCAATCCATTCGGCGTAAGGGTTGCCCTCAATGCGCGTCGCAGGATCATCCAGCAAAGTCAGGCCGATTTCAGCGTAACCGGCAACACAGGGCATCAGCGCCGTTATGAGCTCCAGTGCATCGCCGGTGTGACCGGCATCCAGCACATAACGGGTGTAATTGAGCGTTTCCGCTGCTTCGGGTTCGCGTGCCATTGTTGCCTCGCTGATGCCCCATTGCTGGCAGTAAGCGAGGTGCAGCGGCAGTTCACCGATAATCGCGTTAAGTGATGCCGTAGCGCGTCGTAGAGCGTCAGGCTCAGAGAGTTTGCTGATCAGCAGACCCCAGGCACGGGCGAAGTGGAGCAGGAACAGATAATCCTGGGTGAGATAGTGACGGAAGGCGGCAGGAGGCAGCGTACCCTGACCGAGTTGCTGCACAAAATCGTGCCTTACATAGGCGTGCCATTGCGTGCCCGCCTGCTGGCGCAGACGACCATAGAAACCGGTCTCGAAAAGCGGATGTGACATGGGATCTCCATTAAAAGGGAGATCCGGGCATACGGTCTGGAACAGGGGATAGTGCAGGAAATGAGACAGAAAATCTGCCGACCCGTCCCTTCGCTGGCATGACCCAGATCAGGTTCAAAGGGTTCGGCTTTCGCCATCTCAGCCCATGACAGGACACCCCTCGGAGACATTCGTTATACGATAATTAGTGCCTGAGCACAACGGATGCGTCAGTGTTATGCTCAGGCACGTTTGCTACGCGACAGTGCATTCAGATGTGCTTTTTAAGTGACAGTGTCACTCAAGATCTGCGCCATTACTGGCAATCACTTTCTTATACCACCAGAATGATTTTTTTCGCGTACGCGCCAGCGTGCCGTTACCCAGATCGTCGCGGTCTACGTAGACGAAACCGTAGCGCTTGCTCATTTCGCCGGTCGAGGCGGCAACCAGATCGATACAGCCCCAGCTGGTATAACCCATCACCGGCACGCCATCTTCAATGGCGTCGCCCATCGCGCGGATATGTTCACGCAGATAGCTGATGCGGTAATCGTCATTAATCTCGCCATTCGCGTCGACTTCATCGCGTGCGCCCAGGCCATTCTCCACCAGGAAGAGAGGCTTCTGATAGCGGTCATACATCATGTTCATCGTGATACGTAACCCCAGCGGATCGATGCCCCAGCCCCAGTCACTGCGTGGCACATGGGGATTAGTCAGGGATTTCACCACGTTGGCGGCGCTACTGTTCTGCTCGTTCATTTCTGCCGACGCGCAGCGCGAAGCGTAGTAACTGAATGAGACAAAATCGACGCTGTTTTTCAGAATGTCGGCATCACCGTCAGCGATCTCCAGCGTCACCCCTTTTTCACGGAACACGCGGGCAGCGTAAGCCGGATAGGCACCGCGCGCCTGCACATCTATAAAAAAGAGGTTTTCGCGGTCTTTCTCCAGTGCAGCCCAGACATCTTCCGGTTTGCTCGACCAGGGATAGAAATTGCCGCCGGCCAGCATGCAGCCGACCTGATTGACCGGATTCACTTCATGCGCGATTCGCGTAACCAGCGCGCTGGCAACCAGTTCATGATGTGCCGCCTGATATTTTACCTGGTCTCTATTCTCGCCGGGTTCAAAGACCAGGCCAGCCCCGGAAAACGGACTGTGCAGCAGGATATTGATCTCGTTGAAGGTCAGCCAGTATTTCACCAGTCCATCAAACGCCTCGAAACAGCTTCGTGCGTAACGGGCAAAAAAATCGACCATTTTGCGATTGCGCCATGAGCCATATTCCGTGACCAGATGCATCGGGACATCAAAATGGCAAAGCGTGACCAGCGGTTCGATATTGTATTTCCGGCACTCTTCGAAGACCGCACGATAAAACGCAATGCCTTCCGGATTAGGCGTCAGTTCGTCACCGTTAGGATAGAGCCGGCTCCAGGCAATTGAGGTGCGGAACACGCTGAACCCCATTTCGGCCATCAGCGCAATATCTTCCGGATAGCGGTGATAGAAATCGATAGCGTCATGACTGGGGTAGAACTCGTCGTCACGCAGGGCAAAACGTTTTTCCAGACCCAGTTTAACCGGCATCCGGTTTAGGCCATGGGGGATCATATCGACGGTGGTTAAGCCCTTTCCGCCCTCACGAAAACCACCTTCACTCTGGTTAGCGGCCAGCGCGCCGCCCCATAAAAACCCTTGCGGGAACCTTGAATCAGACATGCAATCCTCTTTTTTGGGTCAGCCTGACCCTTTTCCTAATGGCTATTGATCGCGTTAGCGCGTTCGGTAGCAGGCGCAGGTTGCGCAGCGCTTTCGGGTTCTGTCTCAGGAATATCCTCGAAGCCTAACAGTAGCGTCAGCACGAATGACAACACCACCGAGAGCACCATGACCGCACCGACCCAGACAATACTCATGGGATTGGTGGGATCGAAGAACTGTACGCTGGTAAAGAGGCCGGGTGAGGCCATCGAGTGGCTGGCCAGCCCGCCAATGCCCGCAACCGCGCCACAGATAAAACCACTGATCAGACAGGCGATCAGTGGGCGTTTCAGGCGCACTGCAACGCCATACAGCGCCGGTTCTGAAATCCCTGCGATAATGGCTGATGCCGCAGCTGCCAGTGCGGTCTGGCGCAGTTCACGGTTTTTAGTGCGGAACGCCACCGCCAGCGACGATCCGCCCAGCGACAGGTTGGCGCCGATCTCTGACGGCATCACCATGCCTTCTTTGCCGGTTTCGGCAATGGTCTGGATAATGGTTGGTGTGAAAACCCGGTGCATACCGGTCATCACCAGCAGCGGCCAGAGAGCGCCCATAATCGCAACAGAAAGCCAGCCAAGATAACCATGCACGGTGTAGACCAGCGCGGAGATGCCGCTGCCGATCCAGATACCAATCGGGCCAATCAGCACAATCGCAATGGGTGCCGCAATCAGCACAATCAGCATCGGTTTCAGGAAGTTTTTAGTGACCGCAGGGGTGATGCGATCCACGCCTCGCTCAATGTGTGACAGGATCCACGTCATCACCAGCGCCGGGATCACCGTATAGGTATATTTCACCGCGGTGACCGGAATGAAAGCGAACTCGACCGGCTGGCCCTGCGCCGCTTTTGCCATCAGCTCAACAAAATTGGGATGGACCAGAACGCCGGCAATGGCAATCGCCAGCGACATATTAGTTTTGAACTTCAGCGCCGCTGAGGCGGCAACCATGATCGGCAGGAAGAAGAATGCCCCGTCGCCAATGACGTTGAGGATCACCAGCGTTGATGAACCTTTTTCAAACACGCCCGCCATATCAAGAATCATCGCCAGCAGTTTCACCATGGACCCACCAATAATGGCTGGGATCAATGGCGACATGGTGCCCACCAGCGCATCCAGAATGCCTGCGCCAATACTTCTCAGGGTAATTTTGCGTTTCACCGGCACAGTCGAAGCTGCGCAGGGCGATCCCAGTTCCAGCACCGCCTGGTAAGCCTGCGATACGTTATTCCCGATGATCACCTGGTACTGGGTATCGTTGTGTACCACGCCCATGACACCTGTGATGGCTTTAAGACGTGGATAGTCGACCTGTGTTTGATCCTTCAGGACAAAACGCAGGCGGGTCATGCAGTGAGTGACGGCTTCGATATTGGTGAGGCCGCCAAGCGCATCGACAATGGCGCGTGACACCTCGGCATAGTTCATGGGCATGATCGCTCTTCTCTGTAGGGTAAATCGGTCAAAATTTTTATGTTTTTAATGCCTGCAAGCAGACAAATAGGAAACCGGTTTCACAAAATCATGAAGGTCTTTACGTTCGGCGACAAGAGTATAAATCGGGCAGATTTCTATTTTGTGAAGTGCATCACCTGCTAAATTTGATGATGTGCGTATACATACCGGGTAAATATTTCCAATATTGAGAGGCTTAGGTAGACTGCAGGACGACGTAGCAAAGGAGCATCACAATGACAACGATTCAGGAAGTAGCAATTAAGGCGGGCGTTTCAAAAGCGACAGTGTCACGTGTGCTCTCCGGTAATGGCTACGTCGGACAGGAAAAACGTGAAAGGGTGTTGAAGGCGATTGCAGAAACCGGGTATCGGCCTAATTTGCTGGCCCGCAATCTGGCGACAAAAACGTCTCAGACAATCGGACTGGTCATCACCAACACGCTTTACAGCGGCAGCTACTTTACTGAGTTAATGGCCCACTCCGCACGCATGATGGAGCAGCAGGGCCGTCAGCTGATTCTGGCGGACGGCAAGCACACCGCCAGGCAGGAAGAGGCGGCCATTCAGTTTCTGCTCGATCTGCGCTGTGACGGCATCATCATCTATCCGCGCTTCCTCAGCATTGACGCGCTGGATGCGATTATCTCCAGCCACAAACAGCCCATTCTGGTTATTAACCGGCGGCTGCGCGTCAACCACAGCTACTGCATTTACAGCGATCAGCACGCCAGCAGTGCCACGGCCGTGGGCTATCTGCTGAACCAGGGACACCGCGATATCGCATTTATTACCGGTTCGCAGGATTCCCCGACCGGCGTTGAGCGCCTTAACGGTTATCGTGCTGCGCTGGCGGCAAAGGGCCTTAACGCTGACGACCGCCATATTGTGGCGGGTAAATGGACGGCGCAGAGCGGTATGGCAGCCGTCGACACGCTCCTTGAGCGCAACGTGTCATTTACTGCGCTGGTGGCGAGTAATGATGAGATGGCGATTGGTGCAATCAAACGCCTGACCGAGTGCAACATTGCAGTGCCCGATCAGGTCTCGGTAATAGGCTTTGATGATATCCCGCTGGCACCCTATATCACGCCGTCATTATCGAGTATGAAGCTACCGGTCACAGAAATGATCGACGAGACGATCAACCGCCTGGTAACCATGCTGGACGGGGGTGACTGGCAGACTCAGGCGCCTTTCACGGCCAGCCTGATGATGCGGGACTCCGTGACTAAAGGCCCCTGGTCGGCTTAACCTGTCGCGATCTGTATCACCTCGATCCCCTGTTTGCTGAGTTGCACGACCGTCGCGGAATCCAGTGTCTCATCAGTAATTACATGCCCGACCTGAAAGCCGGATGAGAGCGGATAGGGGTGAATCTGACCAAATTTAGACGCGTCAGTCAGCGCATAGCTTTCAGCGCCTTTCGCCAGCACTGCATCTACCACATCACAGCGCAGCATATTGCGGCCGGTGAAACCCGTCTCCGGATGCCAGCCATCCACGCCAACAAACGCTTTGTGAAAATGGACCTGCTGAATGGAATAACGCGTCAGCGGACCCACAACGGATTCACTGCTTTTCTGCAATAATCCGCCAAGCACAATCACTTCACAGGCAGCCTCACGCAGAAGCTGGGCAATATAGTGGCTGACGGTAATCAGCGTAAGGTCCGCACGGTCGGCCAGCGCCCGCGCCAGCAGCGCATTGGTACTGCCCCCTTCGATGAAAACCGACTCACCCGCCTGCACCAGGCTGGCCGCATGTCGTGCCAGCGCCTGCTTGGTAGAATAACGGGTATTCATGCGGGTGCCGACGTTATCGCTATCCAGTGCCAGCGCAGAGCCATGAACCCGGCGAAGCAGCCGATCACGTTCCAGCAGTGTCAGATCCTGGCGCACCGTCACTTCCGAAACTCCGGTATGCTGCGCCAGTTCACTGACAGTTACGCTGCCCCTGTCATTAACTAATTGAATGATCTGATGATGTCGCGGTTTCATAATCGCGCTTCGCCGTTAAATAAAAGAGGCAGTGTAACAGGGATTATCCCGCGCCGGTGCGCGACGCGGGGTTGCGTCAGGCTAAATTCAGAGACCGTCGGCCATTGAGGTTGAGATCTTCCGGCATGAAACGTTGCTCCCATTCTGCTTCATAGTCTTCAGGCGGGAAATCGGCCGGTGAACGTCCCTGCTCCAGCGCCTCTGCAACACGACGGGCATAAGCGCGGTTTTTCTCACACATCGGTGCTGCGGGGATATACATCACGTTGCCCCAGCCTTGTTGGTTCTCAACCGGTGCAACAGCGTGAATCACATCACAGTGCCACCACACGGAATCACCCGCCTCAAGAGCCGGTATTGAACAGAGCCCGGCAATCAGGTGCGGATGCCACTGTTCATTCACGGGCAATACCCGACCCGGCGCCACACCGCACAACTCATCTTCAGGCACATCCGAAAGCAGCGGACGCAGCAAAACGTAAGCCATCGCCTGCGGCACCGGCACCACATGCAACAGGCCCTGGCCGGGGATCATATCGGAGAGCGCGGTCCAGCCCTGAAAGGTGCGAAACACAGAACATTTGGTGGTGCCTGGCAGATCATATTCGTTTACGTCGGTACGGTGAGCCGCGTCCCAGGGATCGTATGCGGCAAATTCACCGTGGAACAGCTTACTGAAAACCTGCTGATAAGCGGGCAGCAACCAGCGCTCAAGTGCTCCTGAATCGGTGTGGGCACCCAGGCCTTTAGAGGTTGTACCCGGCAAGCGACGACGGATGCGATCGGGATAGATAACGCTGACATCCGGATCAAACCACTGCTTGCCCTGGGAATTAAACGTCCATAGCCGGTTAAGAAAAGATTGTGCCTCTGCCATTGCCGGGCTCTGCCGCGCCTGCATTTGCGCCTGCGACCAGTAGATGGGATAGATTTCAGGACGGGAGGCAGCCAGGGTGCCAAAAAAGTCATCACCGGGCCCACGATACTGTTCATCAAAATGATTGTGATCCAGATAGTCGAGCATCGACTTATCCCAGGCCAGAGCCTGATTTCGTGCAAAATGCTGCTTAATCACCACACAACCGCGACGTTTAATCAGCAACCGGGTTTCATCTGAAACCTTTCCTTCAGTAATGTCCTGCATTGGCACGACCGGCCAGGCCGTGCCGGTTTGCGCTTCCTCTGTTTTTGCCTGCGCAATGGCAGTGGTGATGTTGTCGCAGACCTGTTTGAACAGAGCATCAACATCGCCGATTTGTTGACGTAACTGCTGTTTCATTTTGCGGATAGCGGTTTTGACGTCGTCAGGTAATGGGGTAGCCAGGGTTTCATCACGGATCATATTCTGCTCCTTTATCGTCATGGTTGAGTTTCGAATGTAATTTAAATAATCTTCATTCGTAATTTGTCGTTGAGCTTAACATTCTTTTAACGACATAAACCGTGCGCGCTAACACAACTGATCAACCGGAACGCTCTGAAATCCGTTAGCAATGTCACTATTTGCATTCTCATTAATCCACACAGCGAGTAAGCTTTATGAATCAAATCAATCAGCCGAAAGGACAGAACGGCGAACGTAAAGGGGCAGGCGAAATGGCGGTTAAGATGATTGCGGTGGATATGGATGGCACCTTTCTGGACGATAATAAGCAGTACAACGTCCAGCGGTTTTCACGTCAGTATGCGCTGCTGAAGCAGAAGGGCATTCGTTTTGTGGTGGCGAGCGGGAATCAGTACTACCAGCTCCAGCGCTATTTTCCCGACATTAAAGATGAAATCGCGTTTGTGGCAGAAAATGGTGCGTGGGTTTCGGACTGCAATGAAGAGATTTTCTGCGGCGAGTTAGCGCAGGAGAAAGTGCATAAGATCCTCGATATCCTGGCGCATGAACCCGACATCGCGGTTGTGGTCTGCGGACGCAATGGTGCGTATGTGCACGCATCCGCTTCAGACGAGATGATGGCGCAACTGGCAAACCATTATCACCGACTCGAAAAGCGTGATGACCTTTATGCCATCGACGACACCATTTTCAAGTTCTCGCTGAAGCTGGAGCACGAAGGCGTTAATGCACTGCTGCAAAGACTGCACGCCACACTTGGCGAGCTGGAAAACATTATGCATCCGGTCTCCAGCGGCTTTGGCTTTATCGATCTCATCATTCCCGGTTGCCATAAAGCACACGGCATTGCGCTACTACAGGAAAAGTGGGGCATCAGTGACTGTGAAGTGCTGGCGATTGGTGACAGCGCCAATGACATTGAGATGCTGCGTCAGGCCTGCTACAGCTTCTCGATGGCAAATGCTGCTGAGGCTGTCGCCGCCGTGGCGCACTATCAGACACAGAGCAACAACGACGAAGGCGCGCTAAATGTGATTGCGCGCGTGCTGGCGCGCGAATTCCCGTTCGATTAATCCGTAACGTGCATCACTGGCGGTCATCTCCGCCACTCTCCTGATGGCTGCGCGCATGATTTTCCATTTCATCCAGCGCAGCCTGATTCTCCAGACCCCATTCATACATCTGCTCAATCGGTTCTGCAAAGGTATGGCCGAGTGGTGTAAGGCTGTACTCCACTTTCGGCGGGACAACCTGCCAGACATGACGCGACACCAGCCCGCGCTGCTCAAGCTCGCGCAGCGTCTGAATCAGCATCTTCTTTGAAATTCCCTGCAGGCTGCGCTCCAGTTCCCCTGTGCGCGCCCGATTTTCCGGCCAGTGATAAAGCGCATGCAGCACCATCGTGCTCCATTTCACGGAAAAGAGCTCAAGCAGGCGACGTGGTGGTGAGTCCGCATAAAAATAAAGTTTTCCTTCAACCCAGACCGGCACAGTCTCTCCTCACATTCATGGTAACCAAAAGGTAACTACTACCAAACAGGTTCCTGCATGTCTATAGTGGGCCGCTTTCTTTACGACCATCAGATGAGAAGAGGCAACAGATGAAAATTAACGCGCTGGTAGCCACCCAGTCAGATCAACCGTTAAAGGCGGGTCAGATTGAGTTACGTGACGTGCAGGCTGACGATGTCAAAATCGAAATCCTTTATTGTGGCGTCTGTCATTCTGACCTTCATATGGCACGGAATGAATGGGGCGTGAGCCGCTATCCACTGGTTCCCGGTCATGAGATTGTAGGACGCGTGGTGGATAAAGGTGACAATGTCACACGCTTTTCTGTCGGAGATACCGTAGGCGTGGGTGTTATGGTCGATTCATGCCGTGAATGCCATTTTTGCCAGCAGCAGGAAGAGCAATATTGTGAAGCGGGCTTCACGCCAACCTATAACGGCACCGACAAATACACTGGCAATACCACCTTTGGCGGGTATGCGCAGCATGTCATTGCCGACCAGCATTTTGTGGTGACGGTACCCAACAATCTGGCGCTGAGTGCTGTGGCACCGCTGTTGTGTGCAGGTGTGACTGTCTGGTCACCGTTGCAGCATTTTAATGTTAAAGCAGGCGACCGCGTAGGTGTTATCGGCCTTGGCGGACTGGGACACATGGCGGTTAAGCTCGCCAGCGCATTGGGTGCAGAAGTCACTCTGTTTACCACTTCTCCTGCAAAAGGGGCGGATGCGCGCCGTCTGGGTGCTAAAAACGTGGTCATCTCGCGAGACGCGGCACAAATGGCAGCGTGTCAGGCCTCCCTGGATATCATTCTGGACTGTGTGGCTGCGGCTCATGATCTCGATCCTTACCTCAATGCGCTGAAAACCAATGGCCAGCTGGTGCTGGTCGGCATCCCCGATCAACCGCATAAGTCACCGAATGTCACCCCAATGGTGTTTCGCCGCCTGAGTATTAGCGGCACCTCAATTGGCAGCATTAAGGAGACGCAGCAGATGCTCGACTTCTGCGGTCAGCACAACATCACGGCTGACGTTGAGATGATCACCGGTGACGACGTTGAAAAAGCCTTTGAACGTATGCTGATTGGTGACGTGAAATACCGTTTCGTTATCGATATGCAGAAAACTCACTGGTAATGACGGCAGGCCCGCTATCAAAGCGGGCTTTCTGGCGGAGATTCTTCAGCGCTAAGTGGGGTATAATAAGGCTGTCATATAGTTACAACATACAAAGGTTGTGTTCGTTTCGCGTTTCATTGAATTCACTGCAAAAACAGGCCTGCCAGTAACAATGGTCTGTTTGTGGAAAAAAAATACCCGGCTCACAGTGGCCGGGTATTCTGACACCGCAGAAGATCCTGGTTAATCCTGTTCTTTATCCGCGTCACGCTTTTCTGATTCATCTTTATCCATCACATGGATGAAAGGCTTAAGCAACTGAATATCCAGAATCACATACACCATGGTGCTGATGAACAGCGAAATCACACTACCGAATACACCGCTGGTGGTGAATGTAAGATAGTTATAAATCACCAGCCAGGTTACACAGATAAACATCGCCAGCGAAATGGAGAGGTTAGGCACGGAGTAATTGCTGGTGCCGCCACCCTGGGTGTGTGTCACCTTGAACAGGTTTCCGATGGCGTATTTCTCCAGCACCAGAATCGTTTTTTCCCAATTACGCTGTTTACGCGCACTGGCGCGAGTCAGGAAAAGATAGAGAATAGAGATGAAGAAACCGGAGAAGGCGATGAGTACCGGAATCGCTTCCAGCGCATAGGCAATACTTTTATGGCCCGTGCCCGGGGCGCTGAGATCAAGCGTCAGTGAAGCACCCAGCGCAGCATACAGAAAGAGAAACAGCAGCAGAAACGTCAGGCTACGCTTCAAGTCGCCATCGGCCTCTGCACCTTTTTGCTGAATGGCCAGCTGAAGAGATTGCTGAATTTTTTGAGCCTGCGGCGATTCTGTTTCGAGAGTGTGGCAGGGTGCATCAAAGAAGTTTTGCATAAACAGCTCATCTTCTTTGTGAATGGTGATTTTCATCAGAAACCTGTATTCGGGGAGTTTGCTTTATTCTAATCAGCACCGGTTTAATTAACACTAAATTTGGCGTTGAACCGGATGAACACTCTCCGGCTTACCAGGTAGACAGGCGCAACAGGCTGCTTTCCACTGATTCCGTTGCATACTATTGTGCGGCATTATCTTCTTCGTGACGCATCGGCTGATCGTGCTGCAGGGCTGCAATGGCGTTATCGGGTGCTGCACGCCATATACCTTCTTACAGACCCTCGAAACTTCGAGCATCCTGATTATCCTGCATCACAACACAAACGGTTCTGACGGCGTGATCCCTCTGAAACAGGTCATGAATCAGGCGGGATTATTTCTCATCAGGGTTATCCAGCGCTTTAAACTGCTTAATGGCTTCGTTGATATTGTTAGTTTCTACAGTCGCAATACAGCGGTCACCATTGAAAACATCATAGCGGGCGTTGTGCAACTGAAAAAGCAGATCTCTGCCTCTGAAGTGTAAGCGTTTCTGTTTAATGCCAATCCCATGCCGCCGTAATAATGCCTGTGACAGGCGATCGGTCTCTCTTATCATTGGTTCTGCTCTCTGGCGGTACGTGGTCACTACCATTAAACCTGATGAACATTAGTTTAATATTAAGAAAGAAACCTGATTGAGTCAGGCTTACGAATAGGATCAGGCGTATTTGTCCTGCCGGAAGGCTCATGAAACTATCACGTCGACGGATTAATGCCATTCCCTGCATTAACGAACGGCAAATGCGGTACACTTGCCTGAATAACTCGCCACAGGACATGCCGCTATGAACGATAAGAAGATGATTTCCATTGATCATTTCAACGCTGATGAACGTCTGGCCGTCGAGCAAACCTACAACGGACTGGCAGAGAAGTACCGTCAACGAACCGGTAAAGAGCCTGATAGTAAGAAAGAAAAAGAATTTAATAGTGAAGCACGTCAGATCGTCATGACCAGTAAACTGGAGAAGGAAAAAGCGCTGGCGCTAAAAGCGCAGAAAAAGCCGCTTCGTAAAAAGAAGCCCTCTTCATTGACCGCCAGTGAAGTCGGCGATTTCAACTGGTCTGCCTCAATCGTTAAAGGCCGCAGATAATCTGCATCAGAGATGCCGCGCGTTATTCACGACGCGTGGCAATCTCTCACCGCTGTTTCCAGTCCCGTAAGTTAATTACACCTTTTAATTAACTCGCGTACAAGCAATAAGAATAATCTGCAAATAATTCACAATTTTTCTTCATTTACCGATAAACTTACCTGACCTGTAACTGCTTCAGTGCGCGTATGAATTATTACACCCCCGATGATGTACAACTGAAGCGACGTTCGACGCGATTTGTCCGGCGAATGTTTATGATGCGCCAGCTTGGTACCTTTCTCTGTTTTCTGCCCATTCTTTCTGTCCTGATGGAGATGGGAATGTGCCCGCAGCTCTGCGCCTTATTGTTTACTAATGCGTTTGTCTGGCCTTATGCAGCGTACCGACTGGCGTTGCGATCCCGCGACCCCACTGGATTTGAACGCAAAAGTTTAACGCTGGATGCCGCCTTTGGCGGATTCTGGGTTGCAAACATGGCGCTCAGCCCGTTGCCCTCAATTATTATCATGGCGGTGCTGATCTCCGATCGCTATTCGGCTGGGGGCTGGGTTCAGCTGAAATCCGCAATAAAGGCTTTTCTGTTTACCTTCATGCTGGCCTGGCTGGTGGAAAAGGCGCCCATTCTGCTTAATTTCAGTACCCGTACCGTCTGGCTGACCTTGCCGCTGGCCAGCGGATATCTGCTGGCACTCAGCGTGGTGTCACATAATCTGACCCTGAGTCTGCGCAAAAAGAACCGCGAGCTGGAACGTATTGCACTGATGGATCCCGGGCTGAAAATCCCAAATCGACGTCTGTTTGAGCAGCGTCTGGAAAGTGAGTTTTTGCGCACCCAGCGAGGTGAGGGTAAAGCCTGGCTAATGCTGCTGGACGTTGATCATTTCAAGCAGGTGAATGACACCTTTGGGCATGAGGCTGGTGACTTTCTACTGGCAGAAATCTCGGCACTGCTGCGTAATAGCGTCGGACTGAAAGATATTCCTGCCCGTTTCGGGGGTGATGAGTTATGCGTCATTGTGCGGGATGCAGACGAAGCCAGCATTACGCTGCTGGCAGAGCAGATTAAACAGGGCATTGCGCTGCTGCGGCTGCCAGCGTCTCCCACTTTTCAGTGCTCGGTGAGTATTGGAATTGCACCGGCAAGTGATGCGGAATCCATCCATCAATGGCTGAGATGCGCTGATGAAGCGTTGTATCAGGTTAAGCGCGCCGGTCGCAATAACATACAGGTCTGGCATTCGGGCACGCTGGAAACGCTGGATGAAGTCAGAAGCAGATAGAGAACACTGCCTGAGACAGTGTCTCAGGCAGGGGGATTAAATTGCGGGATAGTCGCCGGTGCCTTCAGGCCACGGCGTCAGCAGATCAAAACCTTCTTCAGTCACTGCGACGGTGTGTTCCCATTGCGCGGAAAGCGAGCGATCTTTCGTGACCACCGTCCATCCATCTGACAGCACGCTGGTGCCTGCTTTACCGGCGTTGATCATCGGTTCAATGGTGAAAATCATGCCAGCTTTCAATGGCATCCCTTCACCGGGTGTGCCGTAGTGCAGCACCTGCGGATCGGTGTGGTAAATCTCCCCGACGCCGTGACCGCAATATTCACGCACCACCGAGAAACCTGCGGCTTCCGCAACGCGCTGAATTGCTGCACCCACATCACCCAGCGTCGCGCCAGGACGAACTGTTTTAATACCCGCAACCATCGACTGATAGGTGATCTCAACCAGACGTTTGGCCCGGACTGATGGGGTGCCGACAAAGTACATGCGGCTGGTATCGCCGTACCAGCCATCTTTGATGACCGCCACATCGATATTCACAATATCGCCATCCTTAAGCGTCTTACTGGCCGGAATACCGTGGCATACCACATGATTAACCGATGTGCAGGTGGTGCGGGTATAGCCGTGATAGCCAATGTTCGCGGGTGTGACCTTAAGTTCATTCACAATGAAGTCGTGGCAGATATCATCCAGTTCTTCCGTGGTGATACCGGGACGCACATGAGGCGTGATCATCGCCAGTACCTGAGCAGCAGCCTGTCCGGCTGCGCGCGCCATTTCAATTTCCGCTGCGGTATGTATTTTAACGGTGTTCATGACACGTCTCCTTGTGGGATGAGGCTCTCTTTTGGGAGCATACTGCGAATATCAGCGCTGCCTTCCAGTTCAAGCCGGATCAGCATTTGCGCCAGTTGGTGTTGAGTCTGCTGCGGATAGAGTTCAGCCAGCATGCCAAGCTTAAGCCAGTGTTCTGCCTGGGCATTGATCGAGCGGCTCATCGCCTGGCTGGCGATGCGGAGATTCTCATGCATCAGGTCGGAAATTTTTACGATACCCATACAAGCCTTATATGAAGTGTATACGTTTCGTATAGAGTAACGGTAGCGGATGTGATTTGCAAAGAGGGCGTGAATGGCTGTATGAATTTCCGTACAAGTTTTATAGACTTTGTCGGGTTGCCGGTGTGTAGATCGTGGTATTTGCTTTGAAGAGAGTCTATTGGCGGTGGCTACTCAATTGCACTATTCATGATACAAATCAGGAAAATCGACAGGGAAGCCATGATGAAAAAAATTGTTGTTTTAACATTCGCACTGGTCATTTCCGGATGCCATACACGAACAAACCCTATTAATCATAAGGGAATTGAGTCTCCAGACGCATCAGAGATTAAATCACAGTGTGAAGCTCAGACACCTCAGCAAACGCAACAACGCGAGGTGATGCTTTGGATATGCCAGGCCTCAACATCAATACAGCATCGCTTCTTCGATGCAGATACTTATCGCGGTAAAACATGTGACGTAAGAATTAAGCTGGCGCAACGCGATCATCCGGTAAAGATAAATGTTGTGGGCGGCGATCCGGATCTGTGCGTTGCGGCTACTGAAGCCATTAATCAGGCAGTAGATAACAATACTTTCCCCGTGGGCCGCCCATTCCAGAAGGACAGTATGACAATCCATTTTGCTCCGCAGTAAACGATGAGAGCTATCCGGAGTGTAAAGCACTGGATTCAATGCTGATCTGTTTATGTATTACGCTTCTGAAACCCAGACTACGCTTTCACATGCTGTATCAGGAATAATGTCACTTACCGATATAAATATTATCAAAGCCGGAAGCTGGGCTTCGATCAAGTACGACAGTGAACGTTGTGGTTGTCGGATTAGCAAATTTCAGGTTGAAACGGCAGAGGGCCGTTTTAAGTGGAATGACAACGCGTTGCCATTTTGAGGTGTAGCAGAACATGACGTTCTGGAATGAATAACCCTGTTCCTGTGTAAAACGCTGAATAGACTCTATCATCTCTGCAGTAATGAGGTGTGATTCAAATGTCACGCTGTGATAATTTTTATTTTCAAGATCCTGTAAACACTTTTTAAGTGAAATAATAACGTCGCTAAGATCGGACGTGTTCCCTGGTGTGCCGAAAACTGACAGGCGCAATGAGACATCTTTTTTTCTTTTATCAAAATAGATAAATCGTCCTGAAAAGCTGCGTGTAATTTTCAGGTAATATATCCAGAAGGCAATAAGAAACAGCATAGCTAATTTGATGGAATCTGAGTCTGTCATCATGCCTCCGCAGCGAATAATATACAGGACAGGTTTCGCCAGAGTGCAGAGAATATCACAAGGGTATGTCGGATGTGCCTGATCTTTTAAGGACGACTACAACGTTATACCCTCTCAGCTTGCAGCCCATCTGATGAATCAGACGCGAACGTCGCCTTGTGTTCAACACTCAGTTTACGACTGATCAGCCAGACCGCTGCACGGGAAAGCCTTTGCGAGGGGGGTGAAACCGAGAGCAACCTGAAAGCCTGGCGGTCGTGGCCCAGGTCCGCCTCGGACGGATGCGTCATTCTGTTGAACGATTACGCTATGCGGCCAGAGACCGACTGCTAAAAGCGGTAAGCAGATGTCGAACTGCGATGCAGTTACACGTTGCCAGCAGCAGGCAACAGATTCTCACGCCGATAGGAGCACCATTGTGACCAGCAATGCTCAGGATTGATATCAAAATAGCCCCGGCATTCGGCCATCGTGAAAGCAACATCACGCGGCACTTCGATAAACGTGGCGTTATCCCGGACGTGGCGGACTTCATCCTCTGTCAGTGGGCTTCCTTTCTCATTCTCTTTTTTCATCAGTAAGGGAATGAGGGCAGGTATATAAACGATGCTCATTTTTCATTTCCCGCAGTAGTGAAAACAGACGCCGTCGGGACGTCACGTCTTTGTGGGCTCTTCATCATGCTATAGGTCACGTTCCGGACGTCTCTGCTTCCTGAAATATATCGGTTCATCGTTGTTCCAGTGCTGCCAGACTACTTAAAGTGCATTGCTCTGGGAAACAGGCAGGAGCGTTAAGCCCGGCTGGCTTGCCAGAGAGCGTGATGAACATGCAGGAGCAATATCTTCTATTACTCCTCCCTTTATGTTTTTATTTTCTCATTATGTTTTCGACAAAAATCACGATATCTTCAGCCCGATTAGTCATATTTTTTAGATTGAGTTAAGTCATTAATCGCCGGCGATCTTAAAACAAGTCCGGATGGTAAAAAGAGGATTAATAGTGAACAGTAGCGGCGTCTGTTAATTTGACTTACCGGGACGTAAGCACGATGAAATAACGGCTATCACTTTATCACAACGTTGTTCAGGTGACGTATTGACTGGGTGACCGGCACCTTTTACTGTGTTTATTATCAGTTGTGCCCGTTTCTTTACCGAACACAGGAGGTTCTTTTGCAGCCAGACGTCATGCGGTTAGCCCTTCGTCCAGTCAGCGAAGCAGATGCAGGCGACCTTTTCAGGATTTATGGTGACCCTGCGACGAACGTGTTTAATCCAGCCGGTCCTTACCCGAATATTGAACATGCACGGGATGTCTTGTCTCGCTCAATAAGCCACTGGGAAACACAGGGTTTCGGCAATTGGGCTATTTCGCTTCGGGATGATCCTGACAGAATCATAGGCTTCGGAGGGCTGAGCATCCGAAACTTCGCCGATATCACGATCAATAATCTGGGGTATCGATTCTCGACGGAATCCTGGGGGAAAGGGCTGGCGACAGAGTTTGCCCGATATGCAGTCAGATATGGGTTTAGTGAGTTAAAACTCACGGAAATCTCTGCAGTGGTGAGAGCAAACCATCTGGCGTCACAAAAGGTTTTGATTAACGCCGGACTTCGGCATATTCGCGATGTCTATGATGTGCCAGATGCGGCTGCAAGCATGCTTTTTACGCTGAGCCGGGATGACTGGCATCAAACATTTTTGATTGATAGAAGGAGGGGACAATAAGGTGATGAGTGCTGTCTGATTCGTAATCCTGACAGCAATCTAATTTGCTTCATTGCCGTGACGACCCGTTAGTTTGACACCGAAAACGCAGAAGCCTAACAGGTCCTTTGCTTCATCTTCAACACGCGTAACCATGACAAGATCGGATGAACCGTCGGGCAGTACGACTTCATATGGCGGGTAGGGTAGCCCTTTTATTCGGAATTCCTGCAGCCAGAGCAACTTGTCCGCCTGAGAGGGTATCACCTCATAAATGTATTTGTGAATAACATCCTGTGGGGCCCAGCCAAGCCTTTCAGCAAAGGTGTCGCTTGCATCAACAATCATCAACTCCGGGTTAAGAAAGCAGATGGAGGTACCAGGAACTGCGTACATTGATGATATCTGATGCGCCCGCTGGTCAAGAGAAAGACGCACAACCCGGCGAAGAAAACCTTTTTCGGGCGCTTTGGCGAGCATCAGATGGCTTTCTGCCGCGGCCACCGGCTTGCCGAACAGATAGCCCTGCGCATACAGGCATCCAATTCCGCGTAACATTTCAGCCTGCTCATCCGTTTCAACCCCTTCGGCGATCACATCCATATCAAGACTTTGGCCCAGTCCAACCACGCTGGAGATAATTTTTCGGCTATCCTTTTTATCCAGCATGGAGCGAATAAAGCTGCTATCAATTTTAAGAGTATTGACGGGTAATTGAATTAACCAGGAAAGACTGGAATAGCCTGTCCCAAAGTCATCCATCGCAATCGTACAGCCCATATCAGACAAGGCTTCAACCTCTGCACGGGCTGTTATGATGTCATCTAATAGGGCAGTTTCGGTTATCTCAATCTTTAATCTTGTCAGATCAAACTGAAATCGATTAGCAGTTTGACTGATCATTTCAGCCAGGTCTCTGCCATTGAGCTGAGAGGGTGACACATTCATCGACAGAAATTGATGTTCCGGCCATGCAGCTGCCGTTTTGAAACCTTGCGCTATCAGGCTGAGCATCAGCTCGTCCAGCAGACCGTTTTGTTCCATGGCAGGAATGAAGTCTGCTGGTGGCGTAACGGTTCCTTGCGGGGAAATGTGGCGTGCGAGCATTTCAAAACCCATCACGCGCAGGTCTTCCAGTGAGACGATAGGCTGAAAAAACGGGTGAAACTCACCGCTGTTAATACGCCGTAGCAAAACTTCACGCGGCTCGTCATTTTTCACAACAGGTTTCATTTTATTCCTGTAAATCCATAATTTTCAGCCGGTTAAAAAACTATATACATTCTAAACAATGAAAATTGAACAAAAATGAGAGCATCCCATTTCAACTTTTAAATTATCAGCCTGATCACATCAAACAATGTATGTTTAATAAGAGTGGTATGTTCAATCCTGCTTAACATTATTAACGGGTTGATAGTCTGATGTTATCATTTTCAAATTATAACTGACGACGTAAGTTCACGTTCCAGATGTCTGTCATTATCGGCTAAGCCTCACTTTTCATTACCTTCTGATTGTAAGATGTTGACACAATCCCTCCTTTACATCCTGTAATGACTTCGCTTCCATTGACGGAATCTCGTCTCCACATGCAATAAGCACTGGACACAACATTGAACCCTCGCGGATTCGAAAAGCGAGTGTTCTGAAATGTTCCGGAGAGGGTATGCGGGAAGCCCCGCGATGAGGATAAACGGATCTGCTCGCCTGCAGAAATAACTCACATATCATGTAATTAAATATCCGCTATGGCACAAAGTCTGGAAGCCGTTAGTATGACATAACGTTATTTGATTAAAGTTAATGCTCTCCGAAAATACTCCACAAAGAGGATGATTGATGGCCATTCATATAGTGATTCCAGACGATTATCAGCTCGCTACTCAGCAGTGTGACTTTCTTCAGCACAACGACAAATACCTCTGCTCGGCTCTGGGAGACCTCACTAAAGATTCAATGGCTGATCACCATCTATCTGCAGCAGAGGCATTGATACTCATCAGGGAAAGAACAGTGGTTGATGCAGCCTTTCTGCGACGCACACCGCGTCTTAAATTAATCAGCCAGACGGGTAAGCTGGCGAGGAATGTCGATGTTGAGGCCTGTACAAGGGCGGGTGTGGCAATTGTAGAAGGGACCGGTTCCCCGGTCGCGCCTGCAGAATTAACCTGGCTGCTGATCATGGCATCACGCAGAAAATTAGTCTCTTCGGTGAATGCAATGGCCGAAGGACGATGGCAAACAGAAATAGGCTCTGCAGTCAATAATCAGCTCATCGGCATTCTTGGCTATGGGAAAATAGGAAAACGTCTCGCTTCTTTTGCAGCCGTTTTTGGGATGAGAGTGCAGGTATGGGGAAGTCTTCGCGCACAGGAAGAAGCCCGTACTGACGGATGGATAGTGCCGGAGAGTCGGGCGCAGTTTTTCGCCACCAGCGATGTGGTAACCGTACATCAAAGGCTGGTCGCGTCGACGGAAGGTAATATCACGGCGGCCGATCTTGCACTGATGAAAACGGATGCGTTATTTGTGAATACCAGCCGCGCTGAACTCGTTTCGAAAGGCGCATTGTTAAACGCCCTGAAACAGGGGCGCCCCGGATTTGCGGCACTGGATGTTTACTACGATGAACCGTTGTACGACGCGCAACATCCTTACCTGCAGATGCCAAATGTGCTGTGCACGCCACATCTGGGCTATGTCGAGAAGGCCAGCTATGCGCTCTACTTCAAAACGGCCTTTGATAATGTCGTACGTTACTTTAGTGGTGATAGATCACATGTGATTAATGCTGGGGTATCAGAACGATAAATTTACCCGTGATCTGGCGATAAAGGCTTTTTCTGACCGTGCATTTCTGATGCCGGACGATTCAGTTGCAGGCTGTGTGCTTACCGTCAGGCCTCTTCAACAGTCATCGGCAAAAATTAGTCATTGCATCCCGCCTGCTTGTATTTTAGTATTTACTTAATTTAGAGAATCCTAAAATAGTAAACATGAAAAACAGTCAGCTTGTTCGGTTGCAGGAAAGCGCTTCGCTGGCGACAACGTTGCTGAAGTCGATGAGTAACAGCAATCGCCTTTTAATCCTCTGCATCCTTATTGAAAAACCCGGCACCTCGTCAGGGGAGTTGGCCCAGCAAAGTGGGCTGACACCTTCTGCCACCTCACAGCATCTGGCGAAAATGAAAGAAGATGGTCTGATTGAGTCTTCAAAGGTGGCTCAGCGGGTGAACTATTTCATAAAAGACGATGCGGTTAAAAAAGTTGTCTCCACACTAAAAGATATCTATTGCCCGGAGGATTTAAAATGAAGTCTGAATCGATATCGCCGTTGCAAGCCAGTGAGATGATTGCGCAAGGAGCCGTGCTGATTGATATCCGTGAACGTGCAGATTATCTCAGAGAACACATTCCGGAGGCGGTCTCACTGCCACTTTCCGACATCACCGCGGGTAAATGCGTCGATAACGCAGGCTCCCGTCCTGTGATTTTTCACTGTCAGGCAGGGATGAGAACCACCAGTAACGCTGATGCACTTATAAAAGCGGCAACCTCTGAAAACGTCTTCCTGATGTCCGGAGGCATTAATGCGTGGAAAAGTGCCACGTTCCCGACAGTCGAAGATAAAAAACAACCGTTGCCTGTCATAAGACAGGTTCATATTACGGCGGGTTCACTGGTTCTGCTGGGTGTGGTGTCTGGATATACCCTCGATAGCCGATTATTTTTGCTCTCAGGAGTGATAGGTGCCGGTTTAATTTTCTCTGGCGTGACGGGTTTTTGCGGGATGGCAACGTTGTTGCAAAAAATGCCCTGGAACAGAACGGCGAAATAGATTCCAGGACGCATCTTAATTCTCAGCTTTCATCAATGTGAGGCAGATGCGTACTGTTTTCATCGTATAAACCACAGCGATATTTTATGTCATTAAGACCACTCTTTATGTATCGATTCCAGCATAGAGACTGTATCTATTGTAATGTCAGCACGCATGACCGGACTGGTCAGCCTGTTACTGTCCAGGCACGCATGTATATGCTGAACTTCATAAACAAGCTCAAAATCGCAGGGAAAATGCAGCTCTTCTGTTTCGCCGCTGGAATAATGCACGGTCGCCCGTCTGGCTTTCCAGTAGTCGGGTATTTCAATGTAGCCTTTTTCACCATAGATAAATGCTTTGTTAATAGCATTAACCTGCTGGGAGATTTTACTGACGATGAGAATGCCAGCCTGTGTGGTCAGATTAATAACACACTGTGCATCAGTGCCTGAAAATGAACGAATTGCTGTACTCGCGCGATATTCCGGCATTTCATCAAACAGAAAAGGTCGCCGGTGAAGTCAGGACGCTGGCGCAGCGCGACGGCTGCCCGGGATATTAAACATCTGATTGAAGAGGCTGTGGCGCAGGTCGAAAGTGGTGTTGTCGTAGCAACCGGAACCGGCAAGAGTATTCTGGATATCAACGCTATGGTCGGAAAACTGGCTGTGGCAATGGATAACATCTCGCTCGCCTCGGCTGAACAGATGCAGGGTATTTCTCAGGTCAGCATTGCGTTAAACCAGATGGATGGTGTGACGCAGAATAATGCGGCGCTGGTGGAAGAATCCTCTTCTGCATCGCAGTCTCTTTCAGTTCAGGCGCACTCTTTACGTGAAGCCGTTAACGCCTTTAGCATCTGAGCAGACAGGTAACTACTCAGGTCCGAATGGACTTATGACAGACAGTGAGTGACATCTGTTCAGGCCCCGGCAGCAGGGCCTGAACAGGCAGCTCAAAAAAAGTAAAATTTTTTGCATCCGTTTCCCTCCTTCATTCGTATTAACAGATAAGGGCACTTCGGCCCTGTCCGCAAACTGAATGAGGGAAGTGAAAATGAAGCCATTCCTGCCAACTCTGCTTTTATCTGCATTAGTCTTCAGCGGCGCCACTTTCGCGGCGAGTATGGACAGCGACACGGTGATGGTCGGTGGAGCGGCCATGTACCCGTCAAAAAATATTGTTGAGAACGCAATTAACTCCAAAGATCACACCACGCTGGTGGCCGCCGTCAAAGCCGCCGGGCTGGTTCCGACGCTTGAAGGCAAGGGGCCTTTTACCGTATTTGCACCGACTAATGCGGCGTTTGAAAAATTGCCGAAGGGTACCGTCGATTCCCTGCTGAAGCCCGAAAATAAACAAAAACTGACCAGCGTGCTGACCTATCACGTGGTCGCAGGAAAAATGGACATGAAAGCGCTGGAGAAAAAAATCAAAGCCGGTCGCGGTAAAGCCGAGCTGAAAACAGTCAATGGCGAATCACTCTGGGTGATGTCCAACGGCCCACATAACATTCAGCTTAAAGATGCTCAGGGCAATATTGCTAATATCACCACCTATGATGTGAACCAGAGTAACGGTGTCATCGACGTTATCGATACTGTACTGATGCCATAAAGCGTTACCTATACTGTGTGTGGCCACTGATTGCGTGGCCACACCTTTTACAGGGAAGCCGATGACAAAAAATGTGCCCCACATTCAGGCCGACTTAATGAACCAGATAGCCGGCGGTGATAAAGCTGCTCTTGAGCAGCTTTACCGCGTCCTGTCGCCCCGACTTTATGGGATCATCCTGCGGATGGTCAGGCGCCGGGACTGGGCAGAAGAGATCCTGCACGACACGTTTATCCATATCTGGCAGTCGGCAAACTATTACGATGATGCGCGCAGTGAGCCGCACATCTGGCTCAGCCACATAGCCAGAAATCGGGCGATTGATTTCCTGCGAAAACATGAGAACCGATGCTGTTCACTGGAAGAAATCAGTGAAGCGGAAGCGGGTTTTCAGGCGTTACTTCCCGCGGATGACAGTCCTGCAGAGGCGCGTCGTCTTCAACATTGTATGGCGCACTTACCTTCAGAACAGCGACAAAGTATTTCGCTCGCTTATTATCGTGGCCTGTCGCAGAGTGAGATTGCGCTCTCCATGAGTCAGCCTGAGGGTACGGTTAAAAGCTGGATCCGTCGCGCGTTAATCCATCTTCGGGAGTGCATAGGCCTATGACTGCTCAGGAACACAATGATCTCACTGCGGCGGAATATGTGCTGGGTCTTACCGACGATGTGACACGCCATCGGCTTGATAAACGTCTCAATGACGATTCACACTTTGCTGCAGAGGTGCTGCGCTGGCAGAAAGCGTTTAACGGCATCGATTTGCTCACCCACGACGTTATTCCTCCCGCTACGGTCTGGCCGCTGATCAGGCAGGACCTTAACCGGAACGCTGGCGCCTCTGGCACGATATCAGTCCGCAGGCAACCTGGCTTCTGGCTCGGCTGGAGTCTGGCGGCGGCAATGGCGGGCCTCCTCATTTACACCCAGGTGATTAAGCCGGATACCCCGCATTCCCTGCAGCCCATTGCGGTACTCAGTGGCGCGCAGCCCAACGCACAGTTTGTGGTGAGTCTGGATAAGTCAGCGTCACGCATTCAGGTCTCGGCGCTAAACATCACGCTGCCAGAGAATAAAGCCCTGCAACTCTGGCTGATCAGGGGCAGTGCTGCGCCGCAATCGTTGGGACTGATCAATCACATCGACAGTAACGCTTTCCGATTAGCACCAGGCGAGTTAAACAATCAGACGGTGCTGGCGGTGAGTCTGGAGCCTGTTGGGGGTTCTAAACTCAGCGGGCCATCCGGGCCGGTGATTTTCCAGGGCAAAGTGACGTTGCTCTGATAGTCAATGGCGCAGGTTCAGCCGGAATTCAGGAGACAGGGTGAGTGGGTGGCAATCCGAATGGCAAACCTCCATTTCTTTACATTCACAACATCAGGGGGAGGACAAAAGAATGGAAATCAGAGCGGCCATTGAGTCTGATGCGACAGGCATCAGTGAGCTGATACACAGTGTGTCGATAAAGTGTAACTTTTCAGAGGCAGAGCCCTGTCCGCACTGGTTTATCGAGAGCATAAAACCCGATGTGCTTAAACCTTTGATCGTTGCAGATGACTATCTCTGGCTGATTGCCGTGGAAAGAGGTGAGGTAACAGGCGTACTCACCCTTTTCGAAGGCAATCTAGTGAAATACTTTTTTGTGCATCCAAAGTTTCACCGTCAAGGGGTGGCAAGGGCACTCTGGCAGCAGGTAGCGCCCATGCTGCGATCAGAAATCAGTGTACGGTCCTCACTCTTCGCCGTTCCCTTCTATGAAAAACTGGGATTTAAGAGAGTGGGAGAGGTTAAGTTTTTCAACGGCGTATCATTCCAGACAATGATGGCTCGGTTCTGATTTAAAAGAGATTTTTTAATTTCTTCATTTCTGCAGTAAATATGGCCCTGCCACGCGTTTAGTAAAGCCGCTTTGGGAGGGAGTGGACCCGGGCAGGCCACTCTTCTTGACTTATCACTGCGTACATTCTCTGTATTCAACTCGCTGACTTATTGCACCTTCCCCGTCCGGCGATGCCAGGGCGGCGGATGTTTTGCAGCGTTTTTACGTTTCATCTGCCTCTTTTTACGCCTTTTTTACAGGCCGATCGGTTTAATTAACGGCACCGGGCGCTGATGCGCCTATGTTCAAGGAAGCCGTGGATGAAATGCATTAACAAACCCTGGTCCATACCGGGGTGCAGCGATGCTGCTGTCGCTGAACTTGCTGAGCAACAGCGCCTTCGCCTTGTTTCGCCCCGCAAATGGTTCAGAGATGCCATCGAGGCCAGTACCGATCCGGCACTGCTGAACTATCGCCTGATCTCTCAGTGGCTGGGCGAATCGATACCGGACACCCGCTCTCTGACTCTGGCGCTGAACAATAGCCTCTGTTTTGGACTTTACCGCAATGGCCGACAAATCGGTTTTGCCCGCGTCGTGACCGATATGGCGGAGACCTGGGTAATCCGGAACCTGTTCATCTCGCCTGAATATCGTTTTATCGGGCTCGGCTCATGGCTGCTGCACTGCTGTCTGTCTCATCCTGGCGCCAGGGGCTGCCGGAGCATCATTGCAATGGGTGAGCCTGTACCGGATTTCTTCGAGCGTAACGGATTTATCTCTTTTCCCTCGCTGCCCGGTGTCTACGTGACGACGCTGCACGAAGGGGGATACGACCCGATTTGCGCCAAAAGCGCCAGCAGGCACTAAGCCCGGGCGCACGCAAATGAGCGGTTTTCTCCAGTTTATTATCCGACCTCCGATTAATAGCCGCTCACTGCCAGGCAATGTTGCCTTCTCGCAGCGGGTTCTTAAGGAACACACCATGTCAGGCCTTATCCTTGTTTCTCATAATCAATGTCAACGTTCGACGCTTACTGCCGTTTATGAAGGCATACTTTCCCGTCAGGGCGGGCTGTGGATTAGCTGGGATGGTGAGAGCAAAATGATACCCAGCGACGCGTCAAGACCCTACTTAGTGCAGCAGGCTGGCCAGTATGAAACCGTGACCTTCTCCTATACGCCGGGCGAGCTGAATGAGGGTTACCACAACTATATTCACAAAGGACTCTGGCCTGTTTTTCACCAGCGCCCTGACATGGCCCGATTTTCTACCAGTGGCTATCAGGAATATAAAAATATTAATAAAGCCTATGCGCGCGCCATTTGCGAAAATGCCACACCCGACGATGTTATCTGGATTCAGGATTATCATCTGCTTGGCTGTGCTTCCTATATTCGTGAAGAAGGGCTGACCAACTCAGTGGGTATTTTTCTGCATCAGCCTTTCCCGGCTGGCAGGATGTTTGAAACGATTCCCGAATGGCGCTGGTTCACTGACTCATTACTGTGTTGTGACCTGATTGGCTTCCAGACGGTACAGGATATGAATAACTTCCTGGTCTGGCTGGAGAGCGAATTCAGACTGGAGCGACTGGAGGCACAGCGTTTTCGAATTAATGGCCGGATAATAAGAGTGGGTGTATTTCCGGTCGGGATTGATCTTGATGATGTGCAATGTCTGCACGAGAGCAACAGCTGTGCTTACATGGAAATGCAGTGCCGCGAAAGTCTGCCAGAAAATACCGTGCTTAGCGGCGGCCATCTTGATGAGAGTTCGGGGCTGCCTTACCGCATCAGTACTCTGGAGGTACTGTTAAGAAGACATGATTGCTATCAGAAAAATATCACGCTATTGCAGCTGGCACCTCCGGCAGCCGGACACGCGCATGATGCATCTGAACTCGGTCATGCGCTGGAAGCACTGTGCGGCGAGCTGAATGGCGTACATGGCACAATGAACTGGTATCCGGTGAACTATCTCACTCATGCTTATAGCCGGGAAGAGCAGGCTGGTATCTATCGAGCCTCACGCGTTGCGCTGGTAACGCCATTAATGGCGGGTATGAGTCTGATGGCGAAAATGTATGTCGCCCTGCAGGACCCGAAAAATCCTGGCGTGCTTATCCTCTCGCAGTTTGCCGGTGCAGCCGAGCAGATGGAGGGAGCCATCATCGTCAATCCTTATGATCCTGACGCCATGGCCAGTGCGGTGCATCGCGCCCTGCAGATGCCATTACACGAACGGCGAAGTCTGCATGCCCGTCTGATGAAAGGCCTGCATATGCACAACAATCATCACTGGGCCGGGGCGTTCTTAAGCATGCTGAACGCTGAGCCGGCGGCGCCTCAGGCTCTGCCGCCACCGGCATTTTTTCCGCGATTAAGCAGTAGCCGGGCGAGATACTGAGATTCAGAACGTAAACGGTGCTTTATAAAGTGAAGGTGTGGAAGTTAACGGGTTCACGCTGACAGAGAGCAGAGCAGAGCAGAGCAGAGCAGATAACGTTTTATCTACCTGCTCATCAATGTGTTGTTTGGATCAGTGCTTAATGATGTGATGTTACGGTCTGCATTAAACGGGAGCATCACTATTTCATGACGTTTTGGTATTTTTCCAGATCCTTGCCATACCTTCACTTACAGGGCTGACGCGCGTAAAACCAAATTTTTCGTACAGCGCCGGAACATCTGCCATCAATGTGACATAAGCGCTATCACAGGCATTTTGATCGAGCCACTTTGTCAGCGTTTCCATTATCATGCGGCCCAGACCTTTTCCCTGATGCGTGGATCTACAGCGACATCGACAATATCCATATTCAGCGCGCCGTCGCCTACGATACGCCCCATTCCGATGACGATTTCCCTATAAAGGATATGAACACCATAACAGCTGTCAGGACGTCCCTGGCGGGCAGCTTCGGCGGGACGTGGCGTCAGTCCTGAGATAATACGTAAGCGGCAAAAATTCTCTACAGATTGAACAGTTCCAGCAAGCTGGTAGTCAGACAATTTTTATTCTCTTCTCAGCATCCATTTTCTGCAAAGTCTGGTTTTCGACGTTGTTCAGGGCGGGTAATCTGCAAATCAGGTTTTAGCATCCCACAAGAGCAGCTACTCAGATTCGCTCTGTCATTACCCCACGCAGTTCCTCCCTGAGCCAGCTCAGCGGCATATCGTTATCACAGCGTTTATGCCAGAGCAGCGAAAGAGCGATTTCGGGAGTCGCCACCGGTACAGGGCTGGAGCATAAACCGTAATGGGTTATCCAGTCATCCGCCAGCCCGGCGGGGACGGTAGCTAACGCGGGCGTGCGCACCAGTAGCGGCGGCAGAGAGGAAAAATGCGGCGTCACGTAGCGAATCGAACGTGCCTTTCCAAGGGTCGCAAGCTGGTCATCAATGGCGCTCCAGGTTGATCCACGATAGGAAACCAGCAGATGATCATGCGCCACGTAATCCTCCAGCGTCAGCGGCGCAGATAACGAAAGCTGCTCCGGATGCCACAACGTACAAAAGCTATGTGAAACGATTTTCTCGCGCTGCAGCGTGGCGGGCGTGTTATCGCCCACCGATATGGCAAGATCGATCTCGCCACGTGCGACCAGTTCCACATCCCTGAAGGGATCGCTGGCCGTGACCTGAAGCGTCACGCCCGGCGCGGTGCGCGTGATGCGCGCATACAGTGCCGGCATGATTGAGCGCTCAACCCAGTCGCTCATCCCCAGCCGAAAAACATGCGTCACCTCAGAAGGCGTGAAGGATGCTGGCTGAAAAAGGACATTCTGCATCTGCGCCATCAGAGGCCCCAGCTCAGCGATCAGCGCCTCGGCTCGTGGGGTAGGCTCCATTCCTCTTGCTGTCCGCACAAAGAGCGGATCGCTGAACATCACCCGCAACCGGGCCAGTGCATTACTGACCGCAGGCTGACCCAGATGCAGCTTCTCTGCTGCACGAGAGACGCTGCCTTCCCGCTTCAGAACTAACAGCACCGTCAGTAAATTCAGGTCGATACGATGAAAATCATTTTCTCTGATAGTGAGCATCAGTTTAATCAATTTGAGTGATATGGATTGTCTGAGGATACTGCCCACCACGTTGTGATAAAACATTCTGGAGAATAATTGATGAAAATTTTACTGATGCTGGTGGCGTCACTTATAGCGTTCAGTCCGGTCTATGCAGCCGAACAGCCGTCTGCACGGGATCAACAGGCTCCGGGTTATTACCGGATGATGTTAGGTAAATTGCGCATTACCGCCGTTTCCGACGGCACGGTGACCATTCCCCTTAATACATTACTGACAAACATTTCACCGGATAAACTCAGCAAGGGAATGGCCAGAGAGGCGATGACGCCGCAGGCTGAAACGTCGATTAACGCCTTTGTTATCGATGATGGCAAAAAGCGCATCTTAGTGGATACTGGCGCCGGTGAGCTTTTTGGCCACGATGGCGGACATCTGCTGACTAACCTGGCTGCTGCTGGCTATCCGGCTGAATCGATCGATGCTGTGCTTCTGACTCATGTTCATGCCGATCATTCAGGCGGTGTCTCGCGTGCAGGCAAGCCGGCTTTTCCTGAAGCTGAAGTGTATGTGGATAAACGGGATGTCGATTTCTGGCTTAATCCGGCCAACGCCAGCAAAGTGGAAGCCAGTCAGGCTCACACCTTTGCGGATTCTGAACGAACGCTTCGCCCGGTCATGAATGCTGGCCTGCTTAAAACATTTATGGCACCCGCTACATTACCGGGAGGAATCCGTGCTGAGTCGACCGCTGGCCATACGCCGGGCAGCGTACTTTATCGCGTGGAAAGCCAGGGGCAGACGCTGGTGTTATGGGGAGACATCATCCATGCCAAAGCGGTGCAAATGCCAGACCCCGAAGTGGCCATCCATTTTGATGTCGATCAGAAACAGGCTATTAATACACGTGAAAGGGTACTGAAACAGGCTGCCGATCAGGGCTACTGGGTGGCTGCGGCGCATATCGCTTTCCCGGGTCTGGGTCATGTTCAGCACGAGGGTAATGCTTATCGCTGGGTGCCCGCTAATTACTCCACCGAGCTCGGGCAGTCAGTTTCTGACGAGGCCAACAATTAACACATAATGGGTTTGGCAAAACGCGTTCAGACAGATTTACCGGTCACAAGCTCAAAGCAAAGCAGATTGGATATTTATCGGGCGTCCATTGCGGACGCCTTTCAACATCACTATTTCACTGGGCCTCCTCTGGCACCCGGCCTGAAAGCATGCTTTTTCGCCCGCCAGGCGATGATCAACGCAACCGCCATAAAGGTGAGTAGCGCCCAGGGGAAAGATACCGCACCGGCATTATTGAGAAGCAGTCCTCCAGTAACGCCGCCGCTGGCGATAGCCAGATTCCATGCGGTTGTCACCATCGCCTGAACAACGTCGACATGATTGCCAGCCGAATCAGCGGCGGCCGTTTGCATCTGGGTTGATGCACCACCAAACGACCAACCCCATACGATGACAGCCACATAGACCACAATCTGTTCCCGCATGCCTGCGACCAGCACCACAGAAACCGCCGCCAGTGCTGCAAGGCTGAGCAGAACCAGATGTCGCAAATGACGATCTACCAACATTCCGGTGATCCAGATGCCGACCAATGCCGCGATGCCAAAAATCAGCAGGATAAGTCCGACGTTTCCGGTCAGTCCCGACAACTGCAGGAATGGTCCGATGAACGTATAAAGAATGTTGTGAGCCGTCATCCACAGAAAGATAACCGCCAGAACGGGCCTGACGCCGGGCATACGGAAAACCTGCCATACCGGCAGTCGACGGTCAGCCTGCTGGCCCGGCAGGTCAGGAACCGCCACCCATGTCCAGATAAAGAGAATAATGGCCAGTGCTGCCATGATCCCAAAGGGGACTCTCCATCCCATCATACTGCCCAGCCATGCGCCTGCCGGGGTTCCCAGCGACAGGGCAACCGGTATTCCAACCATCGCAATAGCCAGCGCGCGGCCCTGTAATTCAGCAGGAACGAGGCGGCGCGCATAGCCCGCCAGGATTCCCCATGCAAGTCCGGCAGCCACACCGGACATGAAGCGAGCCCCCATCGTCAGCCAGTAGCTGGATGAAAGGGTGGTAACGGTGTTGAAAATCAGGAAAGTCCCGACGGCAAGCAGCAGCACTTTTTTACGTCGCCATCCACTGGTCAGAACCGTTAAAGGAATCGCCGCCAGCAGCGATCCCAGCGCATAGATACTGACCAGCTGGCCTGCCATTACCTGAGAAACACCCAGACCTTTTCCGATCTCCGGAAGCAGACCCGCCGGAAGGGTCTCGGTCAGAATGGCGATAAAGCCAGTCATGGCAAATGCCAGCAGGGAAGCCAGAGGCAGGCCTCGTTGTGTTGTGGTTTCACTGAATGCGGTATTGACGTGCACGTTGAGTCCTTTTTTAAGTTTGTAACGCTTAAATATTGCGAAAACCCGCGTGATAACAGGCTGGCTGATATAAATATCGATCGGTATATATATTCGAAACTATAAGCCCCCGCGCAACTTGTCAAGAATATATGTATCGATTAGTATTTATGTCTGGCAAGTCAAAAAGGAACGGATATGGCTCAGATGGGACGTCCACGAACGTTTGACCGTGACGAAGCAATTCGTCAGGCGATGACACTTTTCTGGCAACACGGTTACGAGTCCACTTCGCTTGCCATGCTCAAGTCGAATCTCGGTAACGGTATCACTGCCCCCAGTTTTTACGCCGCATTTGGTTCTAAAGAGGCGCTGTTCGAAGAGGTTGTCGAATGCTATATGACGACTTATGGTCAGGTGAACGATTGTCTATGGGACGATTCGCTTGAACCCCGACAGGCTATCGAACTCGCCTTGCGTCGCTCCGCAAAGATGCAGACAGATCAGGGACATCCCAGTGGTTGCCTGATCGCGCTATCCGTTAATACCTGTTCACCTGCAAACGCGCACATTCGTGAGCTTCTGGCAGCGCAACGCGATCGAACCAGAGCGGGATTTTTGAGATGTGTCACCAGAGCGAGAGAGGCGGGGCTTCTGGTTTCCGGTACAGATGTGCAGGCACTGGCCAGGTTTTTTCACAGTTTTGAAATTGGCCTGTCGACCGAAGCCCGCGATGGCGCAACCGGTAAAGAACTTGATGCGGCGGTATCAACTGCCATGAAGACCTGGGATGCCGATTGCCGTAGTGTTGATTGACAGAAAATGGCGCCCGGACTCAACACGGCACGTGAGTCTTTGTGAGGAGCGTTGTACGAAAGCGGAATAACCGTTGTCCTCAATAAGGAAAAGACGTTTCGTGAAAAGTAAGCTTATGACTGACATCAAAACGTGGGCACGAAACATCAAACGGTATGTGCATGCGGTATGGCTCGCCGCCCGCGATCCCCGTACACCGTTAGTGGCTAAAGTGCTGGCGATGATTGTCGCGGCCTATGCGGTTTCACTCATCGATCTGATCCCCGACTTCATTCCCGTTATCGGCTATCTCGACGACCTGATCATTGTACCGCTGGGGATCATGCTGGTGGTGCATCTTATTCCCCCCGAGGTGATGCGCGAACATCGTGAAACTGCAGCGCAAGCCAGTACACATCCGGTCAGTCGCGTAACGGCAGGAATCGTTATCGCGATATGGATTGTTGGTGCCACTGTGCTGTTCAGCCAAATCGTCGCAGCGTTCAGGCACCATTTTTCCTGAAAGCACGGTAGTCGATTTTCCATGCATTGAGCTTGTTATATAACGCCGTTCGTGAGATCCCCAGCAGTTGCGCCGACTGACGCAGATTCCCCTGTTGTTCACTGACAACCTGTAAAATATGCATCCGCTCCAGATTTTGCAGTGAGGGTTGAATCCCTCCGGGCGCATCACTGGCTGAGACTTGCTGCAGGGATTCGGGCAAATCGGCGCGGGTTATTTCTAACCCTTCACTCAGGTTGACGACACGCTCAATCACATTTTCCAGTTCACGTACGTTTCCCGGCCAATCCCAGGCTTGCAGACAGGTCATTGCGTCCGGCGCGACCACAGGCGGAATACGCTTCAGACGTGTGCAGAGCGCCTGAATGAAAATATTCACCAACTCCGGTATGTCTTCACGACGGTCACGCAGCGGAGGAATTTCTAATGAAATTACATTCAGACGGTAATAGAGATCGCGCCGAAAGGCATTTTTCTCCACGGCATCCAGCAGGTTGCAGTGCGTTGCCACGATAATGCGGACATTCACTTTCACGGGCTGAGCCGCGCCGATACGCAGCACTTCACTCTCCTGCAGCACGCGTAGCAAGCTGGTTTGCGCTTCGAGCGGCATCTCACCAATCTCATCCAGGAAAAGGGTTCCGCCGTCAGCCAGTTCAAACTTGCCCGCCGAACCGCCACGCCGTGAACCGGTGAAGGCGCCATCCGCATAGCCAAACAGCTCGCTTTGCACCAGATCGCGTGGCAGTGCGCCGCAGTTAAGAGCGATAAACGCTTCCTGCTGACGTGGGCTGGCATTATGGATGGCCTGCGCAAACAACTCTTTGCCGGTGCCACTTTCACCGCTGAGCAGCACTGTGCTGTCGGTTCGGCTGCTGACCCGGGCCTTATGAATTGCCTGCTGCAGACGCGACGAGCGGCCGCGAATCATGTCAAAGGTGTAACTGGCATTCACGCCCATGACACGTCGTGTAATGGCACGGATACGCTGATTTTCACGCAGCGACAGCACGCGTCCGCCATCCGGCGCGGGCATCAATGATATCAGGCAGGAGAGGGGGGCCAGGCCGGCCGGCCTGAACTGCAACTCGATGTCATTACAAAAAGGCATGGTCAGCAGCGATCCGCCTTGTGGCTGTAGCAGTTCATCAATCGGGATATTGCCTGGATTCAGCCCGCTGAAAATCTGGCGCGCATAGCGGTTAAGGGTTTTAATGCGTCCCTGTTTATCACAGACAATCACACCTTCATTCAGCGTCTCAAGAATGGACTGCTGTTCAGCCAGCAGGCGTCGTAGCATCAGTTGCTGTCCGACTGCTTCTGCAGCCGCCTGGACCGTGCCAAGTGTGTGGACGTTGAAATTATCAGGCGTGGCGGTCAGTGTGAGCACACCTATCAATTGTCCGTTTTCATTACGTACGGGGGCCGCAGCGCACTGCCGGCGGCGTTTTCGCAAATCAAACTTCCAGTTTTCACCGCTCAACACATAGACCAGTCGCTGTTCAATCAGGCAGCGCGCGGTACAGTTAGTACCCAATACCTCTTCACGCAGAATACTGCCGATCGGTGTCAGGTCGGCACCGCAAAAATGGAGCGTTACACCCTGCGCATCGGTGAGGTTAATGTGCCCGTCCGGATTATAGGCGAGCAAATTTTCCATAATGCTGCGTGCAACAAGAATGAGTTCTGCATTGTTTTCAAGAATCGCAGTCAGTTCGCTGGCTGGGGGCGCGGTATAGATAAATCGATCTGGATCGATAGCGTACTGCTGCGAGCGTTGCCAGGAGTGCAGAATAGTTTCACGAAGCGCTGGCGGCGGTTCGCCCTGGGTAAAGCTCTCCCAGCTTCGCCATAACAGCGCGTCCCAACTGTCGGCGGCCTCCCTGTCGGGCAGGCTGAAGATCGACTCGCTCTCATCTCGTAATAACAATTGCTGATTCACACGCCACTCCAGTGGAATTAAATGTCCATTTTATGGACATGTTAAGTTGACATGTAAACATTGTTGCCAGTTTGTGGTGTGACGTTGTGTCAGCGCTCACAAAATTTCCCGGATTTTGGTTGGCACCCCCTTTGCAAAGGTTGATGCAATCACCTGAATCAATCATGCGAAGGGAAATAAGTTGTTATGCGCAAACATAATTTACGGCTGATTCTGTTTATCTGTGCCATTGCTTCACTGAGTGGCGTGATTCTCGGTTATGACGCTTCTGTAATCTCTGGCGTTATCGACCCGCTGACAGAACATCTGAATTTAACGCCATGGGAAAGTGGCTGGGCGGTGTCCAACGTCATTCTCGGCTGCATCGTCGGCGCATGGAGTGTTGGCTTCATTTCTGATCGTATCGGTCGCAAAACGACCCTAATCGTTACCGCTCTACTCTTTTTGCTCTCCGCAGTGGGCGCTGCGCTGGCGGGATCGCTGACCGATTTCGTTATCTGGCGACTGACTGGCGGGCTGGCGGTCGGGATGGCCTCTGCGATTACGCCGCTTTACATCGCTGAAGTTTCACCCAAAGACTGGCGCGGACGGATGCTCGGCCTGCAGCAGATGCTGATGGTGGGCGGACAGGTTACCGTCTATGTCGTGAATTACCTGATTGCACGCGGCATGCCGCATCAGTGGATTGTCAGTGAAGGCTGGCGCTGGATGCTTGCTTCGGGCGTGGTGCCTTGCGTGCTATTTCTGCTGCTGGTGCCGTTTATGCCAGAGTCACCGCGCTGGCTGGCGCTGAACGGCAAAAAAGAGCGGGCCCTTGAGGTGCTGACGCGTCTTTCAAATGCCCAACACGCCGAGCGACTGTTACAGGAAATCCTGACGTCAAATCGGGATGACCACATCCAGACCCGTCAGCGCGGCATCCTGCGGGATGCGCGGGCACGCTATATCCTGCTGGTGGGTTGTGCCATTGCTATTTTGCAGCAGATCTCCGGTATCAACATCCTGCTCTATTACGCGCCGTCACTCTTACAAAATGTCACCGGCAGTACCCAGTCTTCCCTGTTTCACAGCATTTTCATTGGTCTTGCGCTGCTGGCTGGCGTGGCCGTTTGTCTGAGTACCATTGATCGTCTGGGCCGGACAGTGCTGCTGCGCTGGGGGGCACTGGGATGCGCGCTCTCTATGATCTTCACCGCCCTGGCATTTATCGCCGATGCAGGTGGCCTGCTGCCGGTGATTGGACTGCTGGCCTTCGTGCTGATATTTGGCCTCTCATGGAGCCTGGGTGCCTGGCTGCTGATCTCAGAAATCTTTCCTAATCGGATTCGCGCCGTGGCGATGGGCTTTGCGTTCGCCTCGATGTACGTCGCTAATTTTATCGTTACCCAAAGCTTCCCGATGATGAACCGCAGCCAGGTGCTGATGGAACACTTTCATGGTGCCTTCCCACTGATGTTATGCGCGGTGGGATCGCTCATCGCATTCTGGTTTGTCCGTCGTTTTTTACCGGAAACCCGGGGCGTGTCGCTGGAGCACATTGAACCGCTGATGCTCTCCAAATCCCGTCGTTTCGCTGCTGAGGTGAAGCGATCTGAACAACACCCTTCATCGCCCGCCTGGACAAAAGCAAAATAATAAGGAGTTTTTATGAACCATCAAACAGTACGCGTGGGTTTAATCGGCGCAGGCCGCATGGGCAGCTTCCATGCGGAAAATCTGGCCTGGCGTGTGCCTGGTGCCACCCTTGCGGCAGTGGCGGATCCGTTCCCTGGCGCAGCAGAGAAGCTCGCCAGCCGGCTTGGGGTGAGCAAATCGTATAGCGATCTGTATGCGCTGCTTCAGGATGATGAAATCGACGCCGTTGCGATTGCCGCGCCAGCACGGACGCATGCGGAGTGGGTGATTGCCGCGGCCAGAGCCGGCAAACATGTGTTTTGCGAAAAGCCTATGGCTGTCACGCTGGATGAGGCCGATCGCGCCATCGCGGCGGCAAAAGAGGCAGACGTCGTGTTACAGGTGGGCTTTAATCGCCGCTTTGATTCCGGTTTTGCGGCAGCAATTGCAGCGGTAAAAAACGGTGAGAATGGCACGACCCAGCTTAGTCGCTCTGTGACCCGTGACCCAGGCCTGAACGATCCAGCGCCGATTCCGCAATGGACCATCTTCCTTGAAACGCTGATTCACGATTTTGACACGCTACTGCACTTCAATCATGGCGCAAAGCCGGTAGAAGTCTATGCGCTGGCCGATGCGCTGGTGCGGCCAGATTTTAAGGATAAAGGGCTGCTGGATACCTCGGTTGTGACTATTCGCTTCGACAACGGCGCTATTGCTATAGCTGAGGCAAACTTTCAGGCGGTCTATGGCTATGACGTGCGCGGTGAGGTTTTTGGCAGTAAAGGCATGCTGCAGGCGGGCCACATCAATGCCAACCACTGCGTGCGTTACACCGCCAGCGGAATAGCCGTCGATACGTCGCGACTGGATTCAGATCTGCTGCGAGAGGCCTATGTGGCAGAAATGACCGAGTTTGCCCGCTGTATCCGAAGTGGTGAAACGCCTCGCGCCACGGGCGAAGATGCGCGCAACGCGCTGGAAATTGCGCTGGCCTGTATCGAATCTGTACAGAGCAACCTGCCGGTTAAGCTGGGGGCGCGCTGATGGCTGATTATCAACTTTCCGTCTGCGCTGAAATGGTATTTCTGGAGCTGCCATTTACAGAGCGCGTAAAACGCATTCATGAGCTGGGTTTCGGCGTCGAAATCTGGGGATGGGCCAACAAGGATATTGATGCGCTGGTGGCGACCGGTGCGCGCTTTACCTCTATGACTGGTTATCTGAGCGGTAATCTTACCGATGAAACAGAGATAGCGCAGTTACTGCAGAGTGCTGAAGCCTCACTGGCTGTGGCCGAACGTCTCAGTTGTCCTGTACTGAATCTGCATGGCACCGGACTTGACGACCGCGGACTGCCGGTAAAACCCGTGACAACGGTAACGGGCGCTATGTGGCTCAAGGCCGCCGATACGCTTCGCCAGGTTGCACAACTTGGTGAACGAGCCGGACGCGTTTTCACCCTCGAAAACCTTAATCTGCCGGTCGATCATCCGGGCACACCCTTCGCCCTGGCCTCTGAAACGCTGGCGCTGGTCGAGGCGGTCAACAGCCCGGCGCTGAAGATGAATCTGGATCTCTACCATGCACAAATTGGCGAGGGCAATCTGATTGAACTGGTACGGCGCTGCGGTTCTGCGATAGGGGAAATCCAGGTTGCCGATGTACCAGGCCGCCAGCAGCCGGGCACCGGCGAGATCAATTACCGGGCTATTGCCCGGACGCTGCAGGAGATAGGTTACAGCGGCACCGTCGCCATGGAGGGCTGGGCCAGCGGTGATAGCACAGCGGCTGTCCAGCAGTTCCGCGATCACTTTACGTTGTAAGCAGCATGCGTCGGGTATTTGCCTGTTACCCGACGCACAATAATGTTAATGAAAACAATAACAACCTCAACCTACAGGAATTGACTATGAACATCAGAAACCTTCTGCTTTGTCTTTGCTCCCTGCTGTTTAGTGCAGGAATCAGCGCCAAAACGTTTACCGTTGGCGTCGCGCTGGCTAACTTCGACCTTAACTTTGTCTCCATCCTTCGCACTCAGATGCAGAAAGAGCTTAACGCCAGTGAACTCAAGAGCCAGTTTGTTGATGCCAAAGGCGATGTCGCGCTGCAGGTGCAGCAGGTTGATGACTTTATCAACCAGGGCGTTGACGCCATTATTCTCAATCCGGTTGATACTCAGGGTGTTTTACCGATGATCACGGCCGCCAAAAATGCCGGTATTCCGCTGGTTTTCGTAAATCGTAAACCGGAAGTGAAACTGCCAGCAGATATGGCATATGTTGGTTCTGATTCGGCGCTGGGTGGTGAAATGCAGATGGAGGCGCTGGCAAAGAAAATGAACTACAAAGGTAATGTAGCGATACTGATGGGCGCGCTGTCGAATGAAGAGGCCCGTGAGCGTACCCGTGCTGTGGAAGCGGTTATCAGTAAATATAAAGACATGAAAGTTATTGAGAAGCAGACAGCGAAATGGCAACGCAATGAAGCGGTTGATGTGGTTTCTGGCTGGCTGCTAAATCAGCGTCCCATTGACGCCATTGCTGCAAACAACGATGAGATGGCGATTGGCGCGATTATGGCTTTAAACCAGGCGAAGAACGATAAAATCCTTGTGGCGGGAATTGATGGAACACCCGATGGTCAGCAGTTCATTAAAAACGGCAGGATGGTGCTCACTATTTTTCAGGATGCAAAAGGACAGGCTACCGGCGCAGTTCAGGTGACCAAAGCCCTGCTGAACAAACAAAAGGTTGAGACGCTTAACTGGGTGCCTTACAAGCTGATTACACCTGAAAATTATCTGAACTTTGTTGCTGAGAATTCAAAGTAGTCCCACGTTCAGGGTTATTTACGAACATCTCTTTCAGGTGAAAATGATCAACCGCGGTACCTGAACAATGATGAATATGCGCGCGTATTCTGGACCGTGAACGGTGAAAGGGGGAATTGAACACGCGCGCAAATTGCCAGTGAATGATTTTCAGCCGTCTCTCTTACAAACCGACCAGCGTAATCTGTTTCTTGATGGTCAGCGCTTTATAGAGTGCTTTAGCCAGGCTGCCAGGCTCAACGTCAGGCCTGACGCCCTCCGGATCAGTCCAGAACGATTTAATCCGCAAAATGGTGTTGATGCTGGTCACGCGCTCCAGTTCCAGAACGGCCAGTACAGGGTGACGCATTTCGCCGAGTTCTTCTATTGTATCGGCTTCAATGACCGCGGCACGGGATGCCTGACTATCAAAGATCACGTGGCAGCGTGCCCCCTTGAGGTTAAGAATGTCGATGACTTCATAAAGGCATTCAACAGCCTCTGCACTGTAGGTTGCGGACACATTAAACATAGCAAATCCCTCTGACGTAAAACGTAGTAAGCAGCCAGCATAGGCGAACTACAATCAGAGTAGAAGTTACTGTTTTTGAATGAAAAATATAGAGTCAAAAGGTGACGATAACGTGTGTCATTTTAACTCTTATTTAGACTGGCACTAATAATAAGCGAGACGTTAACAGATTCTGGCGATGGGAGGCGGATTTGACTTAAAGAAGGACTCACATCGGGCATGCTAATCGTTCCAGTGAGCAGTGTATTTACAGATGTAAGTAGCGCATTCAGCTACAGGTTTTCGCTATTTTACACAATGAACCTCAGGTTAAGTTTAAGATTTATCGCTCTCTTAAATCTCAAATTCCCCAGGCTGACTGGAGTAATGACTTAACCTGGCTCAACACTCAGTCTGATTTGTTTCTGCGGTTCAGCGGGATATTCTGGTGGGTCAACATCCTGATGGGGTTTCGCAACTCAGGTGAGTAGTACGGCGTGAAGCGGATTTGGCGGCGGATAAGACGTCCCGGAATTATGCAGGTTTGTTCACATATGCGGGCGACACGCTGGCGGTTACTGCCTGATCAACCAAATTTCAAAATACGAAAGCGAGAAAAGCCACCACAGAGGATGGCTTTGCCTGCACGATAATCTGCGTGTGGCGTGAGAGCATGGCTACCTGAAACCTGAGTTAATCAGGTTCATCACGCCGTGGCGTAAGTTATTTCTTTGTGATTGCTCAATCCCTGAACATTCTCTGACGGTGCGTCCTCAGTCCTGAATGCGCTTACCGTACGCATCATGATAACGGCCTGATCATTCAGCATGGCGGAAGCAGCAAGCGATTCCTCTACAAGAGCAGCGTTCTGCTGGGTGGTGGTGTCGATCTGCGTAATGGCAATATTAATCTGAGCAATACCGTCCGCCTGTTCGACGGCAGCCTGATCGATTTGGCTCAGGATTGTTTTCATCTCAGAAACGTTGCTGATCATGCCGCCCATCAATTGGTTTGCGTCCGTTGCCATTCTTTGTCCGTCTCGTGTCTGGGATGAAGACTTTTCAATCAACGCTTTTATCTCGCTGGATGAAGTGGCCGTCTTCTGTGACAGGGAACGAACCTCCTGCGCCACTACCGCAAATCCCCGGCCATGCTCACCGGCACGCGCTGCTTCAACCGCCGCATTGAGCGCCAGAATATTGGTCTGGAACGCAATCGAGTCAATCAAGGTCAGTATTTCCGCCATCTGACGTGAGGAGGCTTCGATTTCATTCATCTTAACCGTCACGGCCTGCATCATTTCACCGTTTTGACTGACGGCATTCTCAGCCTGCGCTGAGAGCGTGGAGGCAAAGCGCGTATTGCTGCGGGTGTGGGCAATGGTGGCGGTAAACTGCTCAACAGAGGCAGCCGTTTCCTCTACCGAGCTGGCCTGCTCTTCCGTTCGTTCCGATAAATTACGGGTGCCGGCGAGTATCTGATGGGCCCCGGTAGCGATATTTTCTGCACCTTCGCGTATCTGACGGACCATCACACTGAGATTAGTTTGCATGGCGCCAATGGCGTTCATGAGAAGTCCTGTCTCATCCCGACGTTGCGTGCTGATACTGTTAGTGAGGTGCCCTTCAGCGACTCGCTGTACCCGGGCGATAACGTCATAAAGCGGGGCAGTAATCGATCGGGTAATAAACAGTGCCAGCGTAATGGCTGTCAGGATGCTGAACAGAGAGATGAAAATAATCTCCTTGCGTACGCTGTTATATCGCGTAGTGAAACTTTCATAGGAGCTTTTCATCTGGGCTTCCTGTAACCCGATGAAATTCGATACTTGCTTAACATACGCATCCTGTAGTTTCACTGTTGAGTTGAGATAAAACGAGTTTGCCTCCGCTTTATTTACGGCCAGGCGCGACAGGAAATCCTGGCGCGAACTCAGAAATTCGCGGCGTTTGACCTCAATATCATCAAGGATCCTCTGTGAGTCACTGTCGTCTGCAAGACGCCGCAGTTCGCCAAACGTGGTGCTGATATTCTTTGTTTTTTCCAGCATCTCACGCTCAATGGTCACTTTGGAAACGGGATCTTCGGCATTTATCAGCATCAGCTGTAGCTGGACACCCTGATTTATATTCTGAATAAGGTCATTGCCTAAAGATATCGTTGGATAGTCGTCGTTAATCATACCGGTGATACTTGTTCTGGCCATTCCCAGCGCGTTGAGTCCGATAAGGACGCTGACAAGCAGAAAAGAAATCAGTGCGAAATAAGAAATTCCAAGCTTTGATCTGATCTTTAGATTTTCAAAAACCTGCTTAACTCTGTTCATTATTAACGTTCCTGGTGAGTGTGTGGTGAAAATGAAAATGGGGGTAATGCCGCAATGGTTACCCTAAGCATTAATGTGTTCATTCATGCATTATGATTTATGAAATAACCAAATTGTTGTGGGCAGAGTGGGCGCGACCACAGATATCCCTGTATCAGAACTTCATTTTTCAGATCCATTCGGCTGATAAGTTCTAACTGCTGTTGTGTTTCAATTCCCTCTACGACAATGACTTTACCCAGTTTCTGGGCCAGTTGAATACTGGACTCCATTACTGTGCAGGCAAGTGGGTTAGAAATGGCTTCTTCAGTCAGGCTTTTATCAATTTTTATGCACCTGAAGTTGCTGTTGTAAAGATAGCGAAGCCCTGAACTGCCGGTTCCGAAATCATCCACGGCCATCTCAACACCCGCTGCGATTAAAACGCTGAGAGTTGTCTTTACGCTCATCTGCTGCGCCAGTTCCTGGCGTTCAGTTAATTCCAGCACCAGTTTTATTTTGCAGGCTGCCGTGGCATTCAGAAAGTACTGACAGGCAATGATAAGAGATTCCTGTTCAAAGTGAGAGGAATGAACATTAAAGTTAAGCCTGAACGAAGGCGGAAGTATCAGACTTCCTGCTAAGATTCTGTCAGCAATATCGGTTAAAAGAAACTCTGCCAGTTTGTTCACGATATTATGTTTTTCAGCAACAGGAATAAAAAGGTGGGGCGATATCATTATGGACGGGCTCACTCTCCAGCGTATCAAAACCTCGCCTCCCATAAGGCGTTTTTCGTTCAGGCTGAATACCGGTTGTATGTCAAAAGAGAAAGCCTTGTCTCTAAGGGCGTTAATGATGTAACGCTTTCTGGAGTAGAATCGGTTGAGTGTCCAGCGTGAGGTAAGGAAAAATGCCAGAAACAGGGAAGAAAAAAAACCAGCAGAGATTATAGTATGGTCAATGCCATCGGTATTTTCTGATGAGGTCTCTATTATTTTGTACGGAAACAGGGTGGATTTTTTTAAATAACCATTTTCTTCCACCGAAGAAGATGCTGTTAAACCATGCCAGGAGAGTCGCATTCCATCTGCTTCAAGTGTATAAATTTTGTTGCTTACCAGATGGATTGTGCTGAGTGGTGTCGTAAAATATCCGGCATCTATTGCAAGTGTCATTATGCCATTATTGAAAGGTATTAAAATCACCATTGCATTTTTATCTGGCACGCGATTGGAGCCGGATATGAGTTTTATTGAAATTCCTTTTTCATTTTGTTCGATGCGTTTTCTGATATCGTGCCTGATGTTCAGGTTAACCCTTTCGTTTGGAATGAAGGTCTGACCTGTCGATGAGGAGCAGTAAATATTCCCGGAGGAATCAAACAGAGTCAGCGATCGAATATAGCCGTTTGTCTGAACGGTTTTTTTTATTGACTGCAGTTGCTGGCTTGTGCAGTCTGTCCCCGTTTTTATTAGTGCGGTGGCACTTTCGATCGCGTCCGCCAGAATTCCGTCGATTTTTATTACCAGGTTCTCCAGTGTCCGGGTTCTTTGTTTGTCGTCAGAGGATGAATTAATGCAGTAAAAAAAGATCGCTGACAAAGCGACCAGAATTGATGAAATGATCAATGACGCCCATAATTTCTTTTTATCCGCACGCTCAGGGTGTTGAAAGGCTTCTGAAATTATAGTTGCGTGCCTTGCCTTCATCATTTCTCCCCTGGTGTTATGTGGTTTAAAAGAAATTAATTTTTCCCAAAAAACACTGGGTCAATGGCTAAATTTTTGTCTGAAGGATTTCGGTCAATCATATAAATAATGAATGACGTAATATCACCTTTTTTTCTAAAATAGATTGTGTAGCGCAACAGCTAATACACTGTAATCTAATCATCAATTTTATGTCAAGATGATCGGGTTGGCGTAAATTATCAGTGTGACGCCAGGTAATAACGGTAAACGTTAATACTCGGAAAAATAAACATGTCGTTATATCGGCAATGTAACAGGAAAATATAGTTCAAATAAAGTGAACGAGTGCAGGAGCTGTAATCAGTTTAACTGATTACGGCCTGCAGAAAGGGGGCTTTAATCCAGAGTTTATATTGATAACGCTAAGTGATCATCACCTCATAATAACCTGCTGCCAGTTCATCCAGTATCCCATCTGTAAATGCCGGTATGTTTTAGCCCTGTGGTGAGGCTTTGTCGGCAAGCCATTGGCGGTAACGTGCTGGCGCCATTCCCATTATCTGTGTGAATGCTTTTCTGAAGGCTGTCTCTTCTGAATAGCCACACTCTGTCACCACCTGACGTATGCTGATCGTAGGATTCGCGAGCATGACACAGGCAGATTCTATTCTTATGCGGGTGATGAATTCTTTAGGCTTTTCCTGCGTGAGCGCTTTAAGTTTTCGTTGCAGCGTGCGTTCAGTGGTATTGAGTGCTTCAGCCAGTTTTGCCGCGCTGATAGAGGGGTTTTTAAACCGTATGATGTCCTGAGCACGTAATAAAAGCGGGTGGCCATTATCTGCCAGCCCGGGAGGGACATAAAGGTGCTGGCATAAAGAGTCGTTGTCCGTTAGCGACATGCCTGCGGCAAGTTTTGCCACATCGGCTCCAGCGCCTTTCTGAATAATATGCAGAACCAGCGAAATCCATGAGAAACAGCCGCCGGTGGTCAATACCCGTCCATCTTCCTCAAGCACCTTACCCCATTGAGACTGGGCAAGTGGGTAGCGTTCCCGCATGGTGTGATAAAACCACCACGTTGTTGAAAAAGACTTTCCGTCAAGCAAACCTGCTTCGCCCAGTATGAACCCACCTGTACCTGTTGAGGCGATGATAGAACCGGCGTCATATTGCTTCCTTAACCAGACGGCGGCCTCTTTTACGCCCAGCATATTCACGGGCTCCCGGTTGTTTCCCAGCACCATGCCGGGGGCAATAATGACATCAGGTTGACCAACTGACTGAAAGGAGCTGTCAATGTGAATGAGACGGCCCTGAACGTCCCATACGGGGCCACCATCCGGACTGACGATAACGGTCTGGAAAGGGTCGTTTTCAAACCGGGCTGCATGTTGTGGACTGGAAGCAACGGCATAATTCGCTATCCAGAACATGTCTGCTATTCCTGAAATGGCTGAGAGAACGCTGCCCTCAATAGCCAGTATCGCAATTCGCATTGCCTGAACCCCATGGTGTTAAATTGTCGTAAATTGCGTGAAAATTGTTACTTACTGCGTAACACAATCAAAGCAGCTGTTTAACCTGTTAAGCGTGTATAGAGCCACAACGCGCTACCGTCATGCAAACTGAACCTGAGATGCAAAACATCTGGGCAGTAAATGAATGTAATCAGATTGTTAAATAGAGGGTTTTTTCAGCCACAAATGCGTCTGAGAAGGTGAAGGGGATGCATTACAGCGTGAAACTAACGAAGCGTGCAATCAGGCCATAGCCAGATGCTGTGAAGCATCGGATGGCTGCTCTGTAGCTGAGTTATTAAACTTTAAAATCACAGGTAAATTGCTAATAAGCATCTAATTATTTACTGGTATAGTGACACAAAAAAATAGTCACTGGAGTTTATCGATGTTGAGCAAATACAAAGGTTCGCAAATTCTTTTTCACTGGCTTACGGTTCTGTTGATCATCGTGGCTTACGCTACGATTGAGCTGCGCTGGATGGCAGACAAGGGCACCTGGCAGCGAAATGTGGTTATGATTACTCACTTTTCAGCAGGTTTCTGCATATTGCTCCTGATGATAGCCCGTCTTTTTTTGCGCACCCGCACGAAAACCCCGCCGATCACGCCACCTGTTGCGCCATGGCAGACGGGTATTTCGCATCTGGTGCACACCTTGCTGTATGCACTTTTTGTTGTATTACCGATCCTGGGGCTGAGTTCACGTTACCTGCGCGGAAAAGAGTGGTCCCTGTTTGGGCTTAACATGCCTGTCGCGACGATTCCGGACCCTGCCACTGCCAGTATGTTAATTGACTGGCACGAAACCCTGGCGCCACTGGGATACTGGTTAATTGGTCTGCATGCGGTGGCGGCGTTGTTCCATCACTATTTTCTGAAAGATGACACGTTGCGCAGGATGATGCCGTAAGCGCGTGGCCTGATAATCAGAGCGTGTTGATCGTTCACGATCCTGCACTCGTCGGTGAGATGTACAGGAATTTTGAGGAGAATCATGCTCTGGTTAATAGCGAAATATGCCATTACGGCGTTTATGGTCGTACTGATATCAGAAGCGGCGAAGCGCAGCGATCGACTGGGCGGCCTGCTTGCCGCCTTACCGCTGGTCACTCTTCTGGTGCTGATCTGGATGAAGCTGGAAGGGCAGACACAGGAAAAAATTAGCGCTCATGCCTGGTACACTTTCTGGTATGTGGTGCCGACACTGCCGATGTTCGTTCTTTTTCCCTGCCTCTATCAGCGAACCGGCTTCTGGCTGACGCTACTGATATCCTGCGTAATCACTGTCATCCTCTTTGCTCTCTGGGCGCTGTTTTTAAAGCGCTTTGGTATTCAGCTTATGTAGTTAAGGTGACGCTTAAGCGTCACCTTAATTCACCCTGCGAAATGGCCAAACAAAGCGCCAGTCACACCGGACAGCGCCATTGCGAGACTGCTCCAGAAACTGACACGGATGATGCTGCGTATGACTGGTGCTCCGCCGGCTCTGGCGGCGACAGCCCCTAAAATCATCAGCGCCAGCAGAGCCGAGATAACAATACCCGCAATACCTGAATAAGTCAGAGCGACAATAAGCGGAATTAATGCCCCCACCGTAAAACTGCCTGCAGAGAACAGTGCAGCCTGAAGCGGCCGGGCGCTGGAGATATCAGAGATGCCAAGTTCATCACGCGTATGCGCATCAAGAGCGTCATGTTTCATGAGTGCGGTGGCAACCTCATGCGCTAATTCTTTATTCAAACCGCGATGAGTATAAATTGCTGCCAGCTCGTGTGTTTCAGCCTGATAGTTGCTTTCCAGTTCGGCCTGTTCTTCGGCAATAGCGGCGCGCTCGGTGTCAGCCTGTGAGGAAACAGAAACGTACTCACCTGTCGCCATAGACATGGCACCGGCCACCACGCCGGCTACGCCTGCCAGAAGCAGACTATGAAAAGCGCTGTTAGCAGCAGCGACACCGGTGAGAAGGCTTGCCGTCGAAACAATGCCATCATTGGCACCCAGCACGGCTGCTCGCAGCCAGCCAGATCGCGAAATTTTGTGCGATTCTCCATGTATCAACCGTTTATCCCTCTTGTGTCAGACGTTAACGTTTTAAAGCAGGCCGCAGCAGGCACTCAATCTGTAAATCATGACGTCGTCGGTTTAGATCAGTCGCCCTCGAAAAAGTATAGACGCGGGGCGAAAGTCAACGAGGGAACCGGCGGGCCATCGTTAAAAAACCTCAATCAAGCTTGCTGAGGTCACGTTCAATATCGGCATGCCGTCCATTGTCAGCGATTTCCCGCCCTGGACGCGGCGCTGCTTTGAGTGCTTTTTCCAGATATTGCCTGACGATCTGGTTATTACCCTGATTGAGCTGGAAATCGCCATAAAAATAAAGAGGGTGGAGATTTATTTTCACTGCCCTCAGGTTGGCGTAATTGAGAATTATTAACATCTGTTTTAATCGTAAAGGCGAAATAGATAATTAACCAAAAACCAACTGCTAAAGCGGCAGTCATACCTGATAAAATAAACACCGTTAGATTATTCACCCTCTCAATACCCGCAGACTTTACTGCATAAGTGATTCGCTGCGCTTTTTACACATTTCACGTTCTGGAACCGAATCCTGGCGGATACTTAAAAAGTGTAAGTATTGATTCTTTATTTATAATTTTTACCCGGTTTTAGCTAAAGTGGATATCATTCTGACTAAACCATAATGGCTTTACGATGCCGACATCTTTAACCTCCACGCTCTATACCCGCTTGCGTCTGGTGCTCTCTGTTGCTGCCGGTTTAATGTGCTACTTTTTGCTCTCTGCTCAGTTGGGTCAGATGCAGCGTTTGCTGATTAGCTGGAATGTGTGGGCCTGGCTCTATCTCTGCATTCTCTGGGTTCGCATGCTGCGAACCGATGCAACAGGAATTAAGCGTATTGCTCAGCTGCAGGATCAGAGTGCCGCGCTGGTGCTGGGGATTGTAATCGTGGCGTGTATGGTCAGCATTGTGGCTATTCTGAGTGAACTCCCTACCCTGAAAGGACTCACCGGCACACCACGACTCCTGCATTTGTTGCTGACAGCAATGACATTGATCGCATCCTGGGCCATGTTGCCCAGCTCATTTGCGATGCACTATGCTCACCAGCACTACCTTAACCGGAGTGAAAATGTGAGTCCGTTGATATTCCCCGATAAAACGACGGATCCGGGCTACTGGGATTTCCTCTACTTTTCATTCACCATCGCGGTTGCGTCACAGACTGCGGACGTCGCCACCGGAACCACAGAGATGCGTAAACTCGCATTACTGCAATCTGTTATCTCCTTTATTTTCAATCTGGCTATTCTGGGTTTATCGGTGAATGTCGGGGCTGGTTTACTGAATTAAATCCAGTGACAGCCTGGCATCATTTGCGGAGCTGTCATTCTGTAACAACCTGGTAACCTTTAGTGATTATAACAATGTGTAATGAGGTGTTATCTGCCTCTTCAACCGACACGCACTGCCGTGTAAGTTCTGTCGTGTTATACGTTTGTTGTTCCCGTGATCCGATCAGGAGAAAGAGAGTGAAAGCAACTGCAATGGTTACAACCAGCCTGTTAATGCTGATGAGCAGTGTTCATGCTGAAGGTCTGACGACCTCAGCGGATGGTAAAAACCTGACTGTCAGTTTCGGGCAGCCCACCATCAAACAGGTGCTGCACTACCGCAAAATGTATGACAAAAAGCCGTTTCCGGACGCTGAGATCTATTATTATGACAACGGTACCTACAAGATCATTTCTCAGGGCGAAAACCACTACGGTGTTTACGTTATGCAGGGCAAGTTTGATGATGAAACGTTCACCGTGCGTTTTATCTCTCTGCCTTCTGCTGACTGGGGGAATAAAACGGCCTTTCACCAGTTAACCTTTATCAAAAGTGAAAAGCAGAACGTTTTTATTCAGAACGCGATTGTCGACACCGGCGAGGCCATCGCACAGCAGAACGGCACCTATACACAGGAAATGAATACGGTCACAAACCCCGTTTCTACCCACTGGGAAAACAAATAATTGCCGCAGCGGATCAGCCACCTTTGTCTGACCCTCGTGCTTTTTGCGGAGGAACGACCCACAGCTGTCTCAATCCACTCATTTTTAACTCAGAAGATGATTAGCCGTTCTGAAATGACTACTCTTATGTCTCGCAGTCCGATGCGCTTAACCCGCCATTCGCGCTGTAAATGGGCGGCAAAGCACACCACGTGTATCCGGCCCATGAAAGGCAGTGTCTGATTCCGTCTGACGCAAAAATCCTGCCACTTTCTCTTAAGGTCCTGAGGCGTAAATATGGACAGAGTTTTGCCCCTGCTCGATGTGCAGGAGGTCACTTTTTCAGTCGGAGATCGTCAGCTACTACGACCGGTATCTCTGCAGTTACATCAGGGCGATTGCGTATTACTGACCGGCCCTTCTGGCAGTGGAAAAAGCACACTTTTAAAAATTATGGCTTCCCTCATTACGCCAGATTCCGGGCAACTCTTCTTCAAAAACCACGACATCACCACCCTGGACGCAGAGGCGTATCGCCAGCAGGTCTCGTACTGTTTTCAGACACCGCAGCTGTTTGGTCAGACGGTTTACGACAACCTCGCGCTTCCCTGGCAGATCCGGCGCCAGAAACCGGATCGGGAAGTGCTTGTGGCTCATCTCGAGAGTGTCAATCTCTCACCCGATATGCTGAATAAATCTGTTGAACAGCTCTCCGGTGGGGAAAAGCAGCGTATCGGGCTGCTTCGTAATCTGCAGTTTATGCCGGATATTTTGCTACTGGATGAAGTCACCAGCGCCCTTGATGACGTAAACAGGCTGGCGGTGCTTTCATTGATTAACAGAATTTCAGTTGAAGACAAGGTGGCGGTGGTGCGTATCAGTCACGATGTAAATGACATTCAGCAGGCCGGGAATGTGCTTCGTCTGGCAGCGCCCGAAGAGGAGCATCAGCGTGAATCAACATAATATCAGTGACACCTCACTGTTGCTCTCATTGACGCTGGTCGTCATTGCTTTGCTAATCAGTCAGAAAGAAAAGCTCGGCATGAGCAAAGATATTATCTGGAGTGTATGCCGGGCGATTATCCAGCTGATTATTGTTGGCTTCGTGCTGAAGTCAATTTTCGACGTTAATAACAGCTGGCTGACGGTAGTGATGGTGTTGTTTATCTGCGTAAATGCCGCAATCAATGCACGCAAGCGCGGTCGGAATATCGATAACGCCTTTGCGATATCATTTGTCGCTATTTTCAGTGGCACCGTCATCACACTGACGATTCTGGTGCTTAGCGGCGCAATCGCCTTTGTGCCGATGCAGGTCATTCCCATCTCAGGCATGATTGCCGGTAATGCCATGGTCGCGGTAGGGCTCTGTTACAGCAATCTGAACCAGCGTTTCAGCGATAATCACCAGAAAATTATGGAGATGCTGAGCCTGGGCGCATCAGTGAAGTTGTCGTCGGGCCGTATTATTGCTGACAGCATTCGTACAGCTTTGATCCCCACGGTAGATGCGGCCAAAACGGTCGGACTGGTCAGCCTTCCAGGGATGATGTCAGGATTGATCTTCGCAGGAATCGATCCGCTCAAGGCAATTAAGTATCAGATTATGGTGACGTTCATGCTGATTGGAACCGCCAGCCTGTCAACAATCATTGCGGTCTACTTATCTTACCGACGTTTTTATAATGCCAGGTCGCAGCTGAAAATATCGGAAAATAAGCGTGATTAAAGATACTAATTCGCGGATCTGAACGTTGCAGCCTGAGCGCAATAGAAGCGCTATTGGTTTACTTGCTGATATTTAGCTGATAACAACGTGCCGGGAAATAATTCATAAGCACTTATCCAGTATCAAAGATATCGTGTCTGGATTCGTGCTTTTGCTGGTCCATCGCGTTATCTGGAGGACAGCTTTTAAGTTTGTCTGTTCTGATAAAGGTCCCAGCGGTTACCGTAAAGATCTTCGAATACCACCACGGTGCCATACTCTTCTTCTCGCGGCAGCTGGCAGAACGTGACGCCTTTCGATTTCATCGCGTTGTAGTCACGCCAGAAGTCATCTGTCTGCAGAAAAAGGAAAACTCTTCCGCCGCATTGATTGCCGATAAAATTTTTCTGTCGTTCATTTGATGCGCGAGCCAGAAGAAGATTGCAGTCACTCTCAGGATTGGGTGTGACTACAACCCAGCGCTTACCCGGCTGTGGTGTATCTTCAACAAGTGTAAAACCCAGTTTTTGCGTGTAATACTCAATTGCCCGGTCATAGTCATCAACTACGATTGCCACGTATCCGATACATCGCTTCTGTGTTCTCATTTCTGCTCCAGCTGGTTTCCGTTCCGGTTTGCGTAAAAGAGTGTTTTAACACAAACATGATTTACCCGCTCCTGATAAATAATTCCGGTTTAGCGAGTGGCATGCTATGGTTAAAATCCCTTCCATAACATGAGGATAGTGAAATGATTGTCAGGACATGGCACGGATGCGTACCAATTATCCATGCAGAGAGTTTTGCGATTCATCTGCAGAAGACCGGCGTTGAACATTCACAAAGGACGCCTGGTAATCTGGGAGCCTATGTGAGAAGAGAGACGCAAGGGAAATGGGAACATTTTTTTCTTGCAACATATTGGGAAGATTTAGAGGCAATCAAAGCGTTTGCTGGTGAAGAGTACCAAATTGCCGTGACCTATCCTGATGATGAACAGTTTGAACTGATATCAGATCCTTTCGTCTTCCAGCACCACGTTCAGACGATAACAGCATTAGAGTGACCTGGCCGCCGCCACATTAAGGCGGCATGAATATCCTGCATTCAGTCGCCGGATACACGCCGTGACGAATCGGCAACTGCCACGCGATTTTTGTCGTTATGGCTAATTTGACAAACTCTCTCTATGATGGATTTTTTCCCGTGTGTTTATCGGGAACGATCAATGACTTAGGGAAGAATCCTCGCGATGACTTTGTTAAATGACCTCGATCTGCGTCAGCTGGAAGCCTTCTCGGCGGTAATCTCTGCGGGCAGCGTCACCGCGGCAGCCAAAGTGCTAAACCGCTCACAACCCGCCGTTTCCCGTCTGATTCAGGAGCTGGAGCAGTCGCTGGGTTACCCACTGTTTATTCGTAATGGTCCGCGCATTCATCCCTCAGAAGAGGCCTTGCAGCTGCATCAGTATGTGCAAAAAGCGCTGCTGTCATTACAGCAGATACGCCTGCGTGCTCAGGAAATTGCGCATCAGCAGCATCGCCCGCTCAGTATTGCGGCTACGCCCGCGCTCGCTGCCGGCTTATTGCCACAGGCACTGGCTGCACTGAATCTGCAAAACAAAGTGCAAATCATCAGTGAATCCGCCGTTCAGACGGCGCATGCGGTGATCACCGCAGAGGCTGACATCGGTTTGTGCAGTTTGCCTCTAGAACATCACGCGGTTGAGTTGCACTGGATTGGACAGTCGCAGTGCGTGGTCGCGCTGCCGGAAAAAGATGAGCTGGCATTGAACAGTACGCTATCGCTGAGTCAGTTAGCAGGCCGCCGTTTAATTGCCCCCTGGAGTCCGCAGCGTTTGCGTGGCCGCTATGATAAAGCGCTGAAGAAGGTCAAAGCGCCGCTGATGGAAACTATCGAAACCAATTCGTCGGCGAATATTCTGGGCTGCGTGCGGGCTGGATTAGGTGTAGCGATCCTCGAACCGGTTACAGGCTGGGGCATGCCGCTGGCCGGTGTGGCGATCCGCCCGCTTCAGGAAGATATCCCTTACTTTTTTGGTGTGATCACGCCTCAGGGCCGCCAGCTTTCCAGCGCGGCGCAGGCGCTGGTGGAGGCGCTGGCAGATGCCGCCGCGCAGTTGCTGCCTGGATTTAAACGTCTGACTGCCAGTGAACACCCTCGCATTATGCGAATCATCAATCAGGATTAATAACGGTTTTCGTTTTAACGTCACTATCAAGTGGAAGGCTGCGATATAGAGATCGTTTTTACTGCAGGTATTAAGGCAGAACCAGACACCCATTTATAAAAAATCCCTTCATATTCAATGCTTATAGCTTTTTCAGCATAAGATATAAGAAATCCATTGGTCGAATCCTGAGCGGAGTTATTGACTCTGAATTAGGGCAAGAGGATTATGCGAAAACTTAGTTCTTACTATGCGTTTTAATGATTGTTAGCAGCCTATTATGTGTTTTGAAGATAATCAAAGGCCGTCTCATTGACGCACATTGACCGTTTTCGCTCGCTCTCATGCGATCGCTGACACCAGGGGATTGCTTTATGACATTTGTCGCCAAAGGTCTTGATGCGCTGGAAGCTCAGCTTCAGCAGGATCTGGAGTTTCTGGAGCTGCCTGCCAAATCATGGGTACCGGAACGGACTTATCAGAGCGCACCCGTTCGCGATGTAGTGGTGATTGGTGCGGGCATGTGCGGTCTGGCAGCGCTCGCTAAATTACAGTTCACCGGCATTAGCAATGTGGTGGCCTATGACGCTGCGCCCGCAGGGCTGGAAGGGCCGTGGGTTACTTTTGCGCGCATGGAAACGCTGCGCTCGCCGAAAACGCTACACGGTCCGGCTCTGGGGCTCGCGCAGCTGACCTTCCGTGCATGGTTCACGGCACAGTGGGGGAATGAAGCATGGGAAGCACTGGACAAAATTCCTAAAGCGCAGTGGATGGATTACCTGATTTGGTACCGCAGGGTATTGAATCTGCCGGTGCAGAACAACGTGCGTGTCACCCATATCGCGCAGGCCGGGGATCTCATTGCGCTCGATCTGGACGGTGCCGAAACCGGGCGCGTCTACACACGCCGATTGGTGCTGGCTACCGGGCGTTCAGGACTCGGTGGTTTTGCCGTCCCGGATTTCCTGCAAGGTATCGATCGCCAGTTCTGGGCACACTCCGCCGATAACATCAATTTTGCCGCATTACAGGGCAAACGCGTCGCGGTGATTGGCGCAGGCGCATCGTCGATGGATAACGCTGCCACCGCCCTGGAGCAGGGCGCTGCCGCAGTCGATCTGCTGATCCGACGTAAAGAAATGCCGCGCATTAATAAGATGACGGGCATTGGCAGTCAGGGCGTGGTGCATGGCATGTATCAACTCCCCGACGTCTGGAAGTGGAAGTTTGTCGATTACACCGCCGCGACGCAAACGCCGCCGCCGCGTGCTTCAACCCTGCGTGTATCCCGTCATGACAATGCACGTTTCTTCCTCGACTGCGCCATCAAGGCCGTTAAGCAGGAAGTCGATGGCTTGCTGATCGAAACGACCCAGGGCGTATTGCGCTACGACTTCCTGATCGCCGCCACCGGCTTCACCAACGATTTCCACGGTCGTCCGGAGTTTGCTGCCATTGCGCCACATATTCGTAGCTGGTCCGACGGACGCTATCAGCCGGAAATGGGGACTGCACGACACAGCCTGCTGGAAGCGCCGGATCTCGGACCTTCGTTTGAATTCCGCGAATTGACGCCGGGTGCCTGCCCGATACTGGCACACATTCACTGTTTCAATGATGCTGCGATGCTGACGCACGGCAAAGTTTCTGGCGATATTCCTGCAGTGAGTGCAGGAGCGGAACGCCTGGTGCGCGGCATTGCTGCTTCACTGTTCGCCGATGACGTCGGGCAGCACTATGCCAACTTACAGGCTTTTAACACCCCGGAATTACTGGGCGATGAATGGGTAGATTCAACCCCGCGACTAAAACAGGAGAACGCGTTGTGAGCGACGTTATTGATCAGGCAGCCGGATTAGTACCCGAAGAAGCGTTGTATCAGACGCGCCGCCTGCGTCCCGAATTTGTTGAGGGTGCAGAAGCGTGCCGTCTGTCAGTGTTAACGCCGGAAGACGAACAGGGTTTGCCTGCGGTTCTCCGTCTGGCGCTGGCGCAACGTATGGCGGTCTTGAACGCGGATGAACCGCTGCAACGCGATTATCATGCACAGCTGGCAGTGTTGAACCCGTCTGACGCGTTACTGGCGCTCGCGGCCGGTAATCCTGTGCATGAGGAACCGCTGGCATCGATTGCACGCCATGCTGACATGGTGACACAGCACCCGATTCAGGCGACTGAACAGCACATTCGCCTGCTGGAGCAGGCCGGCTTGAGCAACCCGCAAATTGTCGCGCTCTCTGAACTGATCGCCTTTCTTAACTTCCAGACGCGGGTCGCGGCTGGCTTACGTCTGATGAGGTCCGCATGATTCCGTCGGTTAATCTCAAGCCGCTGCACTGGCATCCCTATATCACACCCGTAGAGGTTGAACAGGCAACGCCGGCACAGCTTGATGCGATGAAAGTGACGCCGTCCAACAAGAAGATCTCAGAGTATGTGCGCACGCTGGTACACGATCCAGAGAGCTACACTGCGCGTACCGGTTTATTCAACGCCATTATGTATGTTGACGGTGGTCTGAACCGCGCGGATCGTGAACTTGGCGCACTGGGTGCTTCCATTGTTAACGGTTGCCGCTACTGTGCGGTGGTGCATGCGCGCCGTCATGCACAGCTGGCCGACAGCGACGCCGTGGTCAGTGCCATCTATTTCGACCGTGCGGACGTGCTGGGTGAACGCGACGCGGCTATTTATCACTTTGCGCGTCGTTTATCGGTCACACCGTCTGAAGCCACGCCGGAAGATGTTGCCGCACTTCGCGCCGTCGGCATGAACGATCAGGAGATTATCGATCTGATCCACGCTATCGCCATCTTTGGCTGGGCCAACCGTCTGATGCATGTGCTTGGCCATGCTGACCTGAACAAATAAGGGCTGCACCGGATGTTAGAACTCAACAATATTACGCTCGCGTACGGAAGTAACCCGATTCTGAAAGGTGTCGATCTGTCAGTAAAACGCGGCGATGTGGTTTCGATCATTGGGCCAAGTGGTACGGGGAAAACTACGCTGCTGCGCTGCATTAACTACCTGGCGAAGCCGTCAGCGGGGACGATTCAACTCGACCAGATCCGCATGGATTATCAGTCACCCGACAAAGCAGCGATTCAGGCTATCCGTCTGCGCACTGCCATGGTGTTTCAGCAGTTTAACGTGTTTAAAAATATGACGGTGCTGGAAAATGTGATGGATCCGTTGATTGTTATCCAGCGTAAAACCAAACAGCAAGCGCGCGACATCGCCGTGCAGGAGCTGGAACGCGTAGGCCTGGGAACCCGGCTCGATCACTATCCATCGCAGTTATCGGGCGGCCAGTTACAGCGGACCGGTATCGCCCGTGCGTTGGCGGTGCGTCCGGATGTGATGCTGTTTGATGAACCGACCTCATCGCTCGATCCTGAGCTGGTGGGTGAAGTGCTTAAAGTGATTAAAGATGTGGCGTCATCCGGCATTACCTCGCTGCTGGTGACGCACGAAATGCAGTTTGCGAAAAGCATTTCGAATCGCATCGTGTTTATGGATCAGGGTGTGGTGGCGGCGCAGGGGACGCCAGCAGAGATGTTTGATAACCCAACGCTGCCGCGCCTTGCCCAGTTCCTCAACTCAGAAAAAGTATTCTAATAATTAAAGGAATCAAAAACATGCCTGCAATCAAAACCACATTACGTCGCCTGGCCGCGCCTGGCATCATCGCACTGGCCCTGATCAGCGGTAACAGCTTTGCTGACGCCGTTCGTACTATCAAAATCGCCACCGCTGCAGAATCCAAGCCGCTGTCATGGGGCGCAATTGGTCACGAACCCGAGGGATACGAGCCGGACGTGCTGAAAGCCATCAACGCGAAACTGCCACAGTACAAATTTGTGATGGAAGGTGCGGCGGATATCGCACAGGAAACCGGCCTGGTAACCGGCAAATATGACATGGCCACCGGCGGATACTATAAAGCGCCTGCGCGCAGCAAACAGTTCCTGATACCTGATGCGCCAATCGGTGCCAGCCTGATGAAGATCTACAGCCGCAGCGATAGCAATATCAATGGTATGAAAGATTTGGTCGGCAAGAAGATCGTGCCTGTCACCGCAGGTGGGGGCGTGTATAAGTTCGTCACCCAGTGGCAGCAGGATAACCCGAACGACAAGATCACCATCAAAGCGTCCAGCGCCGGGGTGCCTTATCCGGATCGTCTGAAAGAAGTACAGAATGGTAAATATGACGCACTCATCCTGCCTTCAAACCTCGGTGAGCAAACGGTAATCGACAACCAGAAGCTGGCTATCAAAGCCAGTGAGCCGGTGGTCATTAACAATACCTATGTTCTGATCCACCGCTCTGCTCAGAATCAGGCACTGAATGATGACATCACGAAAACGCTGAAAGAGCTGAAGGCGGACGGCACGCTGGATAAGCTGGCGCAAAAGTGGTTTGGCGAAGACGTCTCCAAATACATGAAGTAATAGATTCACTGCGTCCGGCGATGAGCCGGGCGCATGCTGTCCTTATTAGCAGGAGTGTTTAACCGTGAATCTTTCCTCCATGATTCCAGAACTGCTGTCGGCACTGCCTTTAACGCTCGGCATCATGTTTGTGGCGATGATTGTCGGGTTTTTTCTGGCGCTGATCGCGACCTTTTTCCGCGTGCGCCGTATTCCCGTGCTCAGCCAGCTGGCCGATCTCTACGTTTCTTATGCCCGCAGCGTGCCGGTTGTATTGCAGCTGTTTGTGGCTTTCTACGGCATGCCACTGATCACCGATAACTTTGGCTTTAACGACTTCTTCACGGCCAACGTGGCGGCAATGATTGGTCTGAGCCTGTATCACGGCGGTTATTTATCGGAAGTGATGCGCCCGGCTTACCTCGCGGTTGAACGTGGTCAGCACGATGCCACCGACAGCCTTGGTTACAGTTTCCGCCAGAAAATGCTGCGTGTCGTTGGCCCGCAGGCGGTGCACTTTGCGCTGCCGGGTTACGGTAATGCAATCATCTATCTGATTCACAACGTGGCACTGGTGATGTACATCGGTGCAGCAGATGTGATGGCGACCGCGCACCTGATTATGGAACGCGATTACAACCAGTATCAGTTCGGCACCTATCTCGTGCTGGCCGTACTTTATTCGCTGCTGTGCGGCGTTGCATGGCTGGTTATCCGCTTCTTTGAACAACGTCATGCGAAATACAGCTCGAAGTCTGCTGCGCGCGTGAAGTTCACCACCAGCGTTTGAGTGAGGAAGAAAAACCATGTTTGATGCTGAGGTTTTGCTGCCGGACTTCTGGAGCATTCTTGATGCGGTGCCAGTGACGCTGTTGATGGCTGTTACAGTTTTTATCTGTTCGACACTACTGGGCGGGCTGTTTGCCTTTATTGAGCATCGCCGCATGCCGGTGCTGCGCCAGCTGGTGATTATCTACAAAATCGCCTTCAAAGGTGTGCCGATGGTAGTGGTCATTTTCCTCGCCTATTACGGCTTGCCTCCGGCGCTGCACTTTGTTGCCACGTTACTGGGCGTGGAAGCCAATGCACACTCGCTGCCGAACTGGGTGATCATTATCGTGGCGTTAAGCGCCTGCGTCGCAGCATTCCAGGCTGAAGTGTGGAAAGGGGCACTGAACTCGTTTGACAACGGCCAGTCGGATGCCGCCCTGTCACTCGGTTACAGCGGCGGACAGCTGTTTCGCCGGGTGATGTTCCCGCAGATTATCGTCGCGGCGATACCCGATCTGGCAAATGCTTTTATGGTGATCATGAAAGCGCTGTCGCTGGCATTTGCCATCGAAGTAGTCGATATCTTTGCTCAGGCACAATTGACGGCAGCACTGAACTTCTATTATCTCGAAGCTTTCCTGATTGCGGTGGTGTTCTACATGGTAATTGCCTACTTAGTCACCCGAATTGCTGACAGGATTGAGGCAGCGCTGCGCGTGCGGACTTAATCAGTATCGTGCTTTACCTGACCGGCAAGTCACTAAACGGGTTGATGCCGTTTTGATAATTGGCGATTAAACAATCCAGCAACTGTATAAAAATCCGGAAGCGTTTCGTTTCCGGATTTTTTATGTCGTTTAGTCAGACCATGAACCGAAAACAGACACCTGGCCTATACAGGCATGCCCTTAAACCCTGGAGCAGGGCAGGCCCCATTGTTGATGACTGAATAACCCGTACAGGATGAACGGCATTCACCCTGAATGCGTATCAGCCAGTTACTGCGCTATACATAAGTGAATTACTAACTGCATTTTTATCGTTGTGATGAAGAGTCATGATAAAACGTTGATGTCGTGATTATTCCCGTTGCGAACTGATTGCCCGCAACGGAAACGTTCTGTTTCAGCGCCTTTTAATCCATCAACATGATAAAAACAGCGGCATTGCCAGATTGATTTTAATAAATATCCGGATCAAAGATGACTGTTACAGCACCACGATACGTATCCGGGCGGGTTTTTAGCATGGTATCAACGTCTTTTTGCCCTACCAGAAATTCGATGCTTCCAGCTCTGTTCTGACCAAAGCTTTTTGTTGTGAATACGTTTTTTGTTAAATCTTTCCCTGTGGTCAGTCGCCGTTTTGACACGGTTGAGCCTGTTGAATGATCAATAATATTCTCCGGCAGGGTCAGAAGGGTCCGGACGGGCACGGTCTGCGAAGGCGTGTTGTCGCTTTTAAGGGCGCAGTCTGAACCGCTCTGCTGCTCGCATTGGAGATAAACCGTAAATTCGCCAGAGCTTGAAAGATTAAAGTTACTTTTTCCGGTCAGTTCAGGAGTGATACGGTTCACCATCCAGCGCTCCCAGTTTGCAGAACCTTCCTCTTCACTACAGATGCGGCCGGGCGCACAGGGCTGCAGGGACACTGCCCGGTTTTCGGGTGTCGTTGTCAGTTTGAGTTCATGATTCACGGTCAGTGTAAAATTGATATCGAGTTCGTTGTCTGATGCCTGAAAGTTGTCACCGAAATCGATATCGCCTCCAGGTCCGACACGTAGGGCTAGCCTTCCAGTATAAATTCCGGATTCCATTTTCAATGGATCTGGGGCTTTGAGGTCATATCCAAAACTTAGCTCATTGACTTTATTTATGAATTTACTATCGCCAACCGGGCGTTCAACACTGCTTATTTTATAACAACCGGAATTTCCTTCTGGGACCCACCATAACCATTCCAGCCAAGCATTAGCGCCCCAACCTGCATGTAAACTACTGCAACCGCCATCAGGATATAGACTGAAAGCAGCGTCTCCCCGACCCCAATTGTATACTCCTGAGTCACTATTGGCAGTATAACGACCACTAAACGACGATACCCTGAAATGCACCTCCTGCGTGTTTCCCGTTTCTATATTTGTAACCATTATTTTCCGGGTAGACGAGGGCCATTTAAAAAAAAGACTCTCTCTTTTGTCATCCTGTGGTGTCAGCCCTCTGGATGGGGTAAGTGTCAGTCCAGTCGCCAGACTTTTTGTCCCGTCGACACAGTTTGCTGGGTGTGTGGCACAAAATCCACTTTGCGGTGTGGTATTCGTGAACGCATTATTTTCCGGATTATCCATTGAAGGTGAAAACGATGCTGAGATATCCATTGTTGCGGCGTTGGCCGATGCACAGCCGGCAAGCAGCAGGGTGCTCATCAAAAACCGTAATATTACGCTCTTCATTTTTTGTCTCCCGTGTCGATAGCCCGGCATTTTATTGCGCTGATGAATTGCACTTTTTTATTTCTGTCGATTCCGGTCGGGAGGTCACACTGCATTGCGGGTAAACCTTCTTCGGCCCTGATCTTAAGTTTTCTGTTCTCTGTTCCGGATTCCAGTGTCAGTACTCCCTCAGCGTTTATCACGCCACTGACTACATCAGTGTTCACATAGCGGTTTCTCAGGACATTGCCATTTTCGTCCTGCAGCATCCCTACGAGAGTGAAGGTCTTCACTGCCTTTACTTTTATGTATTTCACGCTGCCACGTTGCATCTGCACACTGTCGAAGGCTGGTGAGACCTGTACAGCATCACCGCCACTGGCAGTAAACTGGACGTTATCTTTTTTCCACAACTCTGCCGGTACAATATTACGACCCACTTTCAACCGCGTCTCAGCCATCCGGCCTGAAGCCAGGATATTCGTCGTGTCATCATCTGAGTCCACGTCGACAATCAGGGCGGACTCCATGCTACGACTTTTACTTCCGTTGACAGACGCCATTTTGCCTCCGCCAATAACCAGAACCTGGCTCAGATTACCGCCCGCTACGTTGGTATTACCCTGAGTATTATGTTGAACGTAACCATCTCCGCTAACGTACGGCGTATCAACTGAGGCATTGCCGCTGATGACGGTATTTAGCTGACTGTATGAGACGCCGCCTCCGAGAGTGCGGATGCTACTGTCCTCTCCGGGCTGCCACTGATAGTTCAGACTGGAATACCCATGGTTCTGGTTCATGCCTGTTTCAGTTGACAGGATGTGCCGTGCCGCCGGTGCCAGTGAGATGCTGACACCAAATGAAATACCATGGTCGCGACGATTGTCATTAAAGCCGGGGCGGTCGTATGCGCTGACCCGATAATTTATGTCATGTCCGGACAGAGAGGCCAGCGTGGTCAGTGATATATCGGCACCCAATCCGCGGCGCCAGACAGTATCCATATATTGCCCGTTAACAATGACGGATGTTGACCAGGGAAGCCGGAGCGAAAGGGTGCTTCCCCATGTATCGCCCTGCTGGCGTGATGACGTTCTGTGCCCATAGATATCTGACGTTGTTGAGCGCCAGAATATGCTGGCAGAACTGCCACCGGAGATATTGCGATAATAGCGAATGTCGGTATTTTGGTTCGTTTGATATTCTGTGTTTCCCAGCGTGTATTGGGCAAAAAGACTGTCATCAGGGGATAGCGTTATATTCGCCCGTGTTCTGACCTGATTTTCCTTATCTGTCGCCGCTCCGCTAATGCCCAGAACAGCACGGGGGTGTGCCAGCACATCAATGCCACCCCCAACGGCATAAGGGTTATCGTCTCGTACGCGACCCTTTCCAGAAGCCAGGGTTCTGTGCTGGCCACTCCAGAGATTCATACGCCAGCGTCGGTTTGGGTCGCTCCATCCCTGAGGTTTGTAGATCTGCGCCTGCTGAGTATCGACGGTTTGCCCATTTTCAATGATTTTAATGGTTATATCGTAAATGCCACCAGGCAACTGACGGGTGTCCAGCGCCTGCACACCAGCCTGTAATTCCTGGGTATGAATCAGGCGATTATCACGCCAGACTTCTGCGATGGATCGATTACGTCCAGTCACATAAACAGGCCAGGCGCTGACACTGTCCGTACTGACCAGGAGTGTATCTGAAGTTCCCCACATTGCACCGACTACGGTGTCGTAACCGAATCCGGATGTCTGTACATTACCGGTATCATTGTCTGGAGTAAAAAAGCCCAGGCGAATAAAACTGCCCTGAAGTTCTTTTTGCGTGTAGAGTTCATAAAGACTAGAACTACTATAGTTATATTTACCGTTCGTTCCGGATGACTGAAAGGATGCTTTCTGGCTCCAGTTAGCAAGAGATGAAGTGAGCGATGAATTTATGCCCCAGCTTCGTGATGCCTCCGAGGTTGTAACCGATGCATCGTTATACATAATTATTCCACCGGGTGTTTCTTCCGGCATGGAAATGTATGTGCTTCTGGCACGGGCTGTCTCATAATTCTGGGTATAAAGTTTCAGCACAGAATTATCAAGTTTGTACTGCACCGCCATCAGGCCGGATGGACAGTTTTTCTCGCATTTACCAATCGATACGCCTTTTGCAAGTAAATCACGCCATAGCGTCTGAATTTCCGGGTCAGTATCCTGAGCGTCATCGATTATACGCAGCAGACGAATATTTCCATTTTCTTTTAAGGCAACCGCCGCATCAAATAACCGGCTGTCATTCAGATAGACCTGAACAATAATCTCAGAGTTGTAGAAGTACCGGCGGAAATCTTCAGGTAATTTCCGCATATTTGCGGCCAGCATCATATCATCAGCATGGGATATAAGCGGAAGTAAAATAAGTGCAAAAAGAGTCTTTTTCATAAAAAACCGCCACAATCCTGTGGCGGCCCTCATCTGGTATGCTCAATGAAATATTTAACTCATATTTATCAGGACTCTGGCGTAACGACAGCAGGTTCAAAGACCATTGCAACTGAACCAGTGAACGAACCACTCATATCAAGAGCCTTCTCATCAGCCTGAGAGATTTTTAACATTGTTCGACCACCGGTTTTGGCATTTTCATTGGTAACAACAGTTGTAGCTGTTTTGCTAAGGGTTACACCATTAAATGTCACAGCCAGAGGAATAACATCTGTTCCATTAGATAGCTGCGGTTTACCATCAGAGTTGAGGTTTCCGGTCAGTGTTGCCTGAATACCACCATTGGTATTTTTATACTGAAACTCTTTCTCAAAGACTTTAAGTTTGCTGGTAGAAATGTCGTAAGCCATATCCTGTGTCTGGTTAATCCAGCCAGAATCAACAGGGATCACCTGAAAAGTATCTGAAGGAACAGTTGCAGATAAATTGATGGTATAGCTTTGGCTGTCAGCTGCATGCGCAACTGCGCCGCCTAAAATTGCACAGGAAATTAGTGCGGTAGAAAAGGATTTTTTAAGAATAGAAAGGTTGCGTTTCATGTTTAATAATATCCTAATGATTTAAGTGGTCTTTAATTACAGGCAAACTTTCGCCTGAAGATATTTACGGAATTAATAACTCAAATTCCGTTTGTTGCTTCCCTCAATAAGAGTGAAATTCGTTTTATATCCTGCCTTCCGTTTCACATCGTGTGTTCGGCCAGGAAGAATGAATTCTCGTGTTACGGAACCACAATCCGTATTCGCAAATTTACATTGGCGTATTGCATCCAGTGACACCGTAGCGTTGCCGTTATTTCGCACTGATAAAGAGTCTGGCGCCGCATCGTGTATAACGGTATTAAATAAAGGCTTTTCCGGTTGGACGATTAGAATAGTTCCGTACCCGGTGAGGACATTAAGTCCTGCCTGCAGGTTTTCTTTACGGTATTCACTCACTGCTTTCTTATCAAGTCCAAAGCCATCGTCGCTCTCTGGCATAACAGGGATGAATCTGATGCGAAAATATCGCTCACTGTTACGCTCACCAGGCCAGAGCATACGGACACTCTGAAATCCTGATGGGGGAATAATAAGGCGCTGTGGTGTCACAATAAGTCTCTCACGTTCCAGTGTTTTTCCGGATACCTCTTTTTGTGGTAACTCATTATTTTTATCCTGTCGCTCAGGATGTATTTCAAGAATCTCAACCCGAACAAATGCGGTGGAGTCACCTGTGTTATATATTCTTTTAGTCATACTTTGCATTCCTGGCGTCAGGACATCATACATACTGCCGATGCCAATAACCGGTGTAGCGAAAGTTGATGGCGAAAATAACAAAAAAACAAGGGCTGCACTCACGCAGGAAATTATCCGATTAGTATATTTTACTATCATAAAAAACCAACTTTATAGAATTACTCAGCCCTGATCGAAGGCCATGAGTAAATGTCACAATACTGTTTCACCCGTTTTGCCTGTACTGGCTGATAGAATGAAAAAGCCAGCATTCCTGAATTTATTCCATGATTAAGGGGTTGCTATCCAGCATTGCAATTATAAATATCAAGCCAGAATTAAGGTTCATAACGTATAGAGTTGTACGATCAACAACTACAGCTGGCCATATTCATTGTTTAAATTACTTCTCAATAACTTTATCTTTTCTTTTTTGTTCCACGACCTTCTCCCATAATGAATAAAGCTTAGCGTGAATCCTAAAACCAACCTCAGGCAAGCAACGCTATAAAACGTGATGTCATTATCTGAGATGACAAACTCACTGTGCTCTGGGTTTGAGAATTGTACATCGATGAAGGTTTGCGACAATCTATATGTATAAAGAAGAAGTATATAGGTTTTTATTCTAATATTTAGATATAATTTAGATGATAGTACTGATATTCATTTAATAACTGGAGGGTTACATTTCCAGGATTAGGCACACAATAGTCTGTTGTTCGCAGGATTGAGATGAATTGGACTGCGTTAAATTATCGTCCTCACTTCTGGAGGAAATCGTGAATAACAACAGAATCGTTTTTAGTCTGGTTATCGTCCTGACAATATTTTGGGTTGGTGCGTCTCAAGCGAAGACATCAAAGCAAAACGATGATCTCATTCGCCAGCGCATTATCGAGGATTCAATCGTCTCATATCCTGGTGTATGTGCATGCCCATTTAGTGCTGCGCGAAATGGCAGTAGCTGTGGCGGACGAAGCGCATGGAGCGAGCAGGGTGGTTATGCACCGATCTGTTATAAAAAAGAGGTCTCAAAGCAGATGGTCGATGAATGGCGTCAAAATCATGATGCTTAAATAACTGCGGAATTGGTAGGTGATAATTTTATGAGCCAGCGTAAATCATAAGCTGCGAATCCCTGCTGTTCATGCACAGCTACACCTGTATTTATTCTGGGTAGTTAACAATAAAAATCAACAATAGCCGGATAAAGTGTTATCCGGCTATTGGCGGGTCTAGGTCAACACCAAAGTTCAGCTTATTTCTGAGCCTGCTGTGCCTGCTGATTTTTCTCAGCTTCTTTCTGCTTTTTCTTTGCCATATGATGACCGACTGCGCAGCCTGCTGCAGCTCCGGCGACACCATGATGAGCAACATGACCTGCCACGCCTCCAACTGCGGCTCCTTTAAGACATCCCTCAGCATTAGCCTGTAAATTTACTGACAAAAACAAGCCGGTAGCAATAACGATAACTGATAATTTTTTCATTACTCAATATCCTGGTAGTCATAGTTGCACGTTGAACTCATCAGAGCTTAGCTCCTCTTTGGCTCTTTTCTCTCGTCAGGATACAGATATCACGAAGATAGTTACCTGTGGTTACGCTTTTCAGCCAGTGAGGCGAAAAAATGGCGAGTTTTTATTCAGAATAGTAATCTGCATCTGTTTACAGATAATATTTCGTGCAGGAATTCTTTTCCTTTATAAAGTGAGAGGGCATGTAGTCACTGTGAACCAGAAGAATAACCGGCTGTCGCAGAGATTGCTCTTTTGGCTCGATACTTTTAAACGTGACATGACGCGCGCTTTCCCATCGGCCTGTTTCGACCCTTTTCACGCCATTCATGCGAGTAAGAGAGCCTTTGGCTGGCTGGGTTGTCAGGGATTGATCGTATTCATACAAAATACCCATGGCATCCTGTTGAGAACTGGTCATGCTTTGAGCGGGTGTCGTTCTTGCGTTAAATTCCCTCGCCGGGAAACCGTTTCTGTCTGACGCGGCACTGAAACGTCTCAGAGCGCCTGCGTTTTAAAAAGACTATTATGATTGGCAGAGACAAAACGATGATAATTAAACGCTGTTTAAACGGCTTGCTTAATGAATAATTTAAATTTTTTTTGTTTAACCTGCAGACAATCTTTGAAAAATAATTCGGTTCTAATGGATTCTTAATAAACTTAATTTATAACTAACCTGTAAAGTTCACAAAATATAAATCTAATATAGCTTGATCCCGACTGAGGAAAATGGTTCAAATTAAAGCGGCAGCTTAGCCGCAGAGTGGGGAGCTCAGCAGTTATTACTCCTGTGGGGAATATAAATAAATCTTCAACGAACGTGTTTCGTAAAATATCTGCAGTGTTGTTTAGCCTGGCGATAGAAACTGGCCTTATACTGGTCGGGTTTACGAAGTGACAGGTTTGGAAAGCATTGACGTCGGACTCAGCAGTAAACCTGAACTCACCAGCGCATACATCAGAAATGATTTACCTGAAAAATTTATTTTTTTTAATTGTTTCCTGTTTGGGAAGCGGTTTAGTAATGCTTCCTTTGATCAATCAGATTAAATGGCACTATCATGAAAAAAATCCTTATTACTGGTTCTACAGGTTTTTTAGGCGGGGCTGTTGTAGCAAATTTATTACAGAACAGGGTCAAGGATAGGCTGCTGCTGCTGGTCAGAGGCGAGACGGTTGAAGAAGGGCTAAAAAGGCTTAAAGCTAACCTGAAAAACTTTGGCTTAAGTGAGTCAGTTATTCACACGTTAACACCTGAAAATATCATTTTAGGTGATCTGGCATTAACGGAAAACTTTATCAATGACTCTCGGATTAATGACGTCACCCACGTTATTAACTGTGCTGCCGTTGCCTCTTTTGGTAACAATCCCACTATCTGGAAAGTGAATGTTGAAGGCACATTCCAGTTCGCTGAACGCATGAGCCGTGTCGCGGGACTTGAGAAATTTATCCACGTGGGTACGGCGATGTCTTGTGCACCGGAGCGTGGCTCGCTGGTGACTGAAGGCGGACTGGATTCCAGCCGCGATCAACATGTTGTCGAGTACACCTGGAGTAAGGCCTCAATTGAAAAAATGATGACCGAAAAGCTGCCGGAACTGCCTCTGGTCATCGCCCGGCCATCAATCGTCGTGGGCCATTCCGATCAGGGTTGTCTGCCGTCAGCCAGTATTTTCTGGGTATTCCGTATGGCGCTGGCATTAGGGAAATTCACCTGCGACCTGGACGATCGTATTGATGTCGTTCCGGTTGATTACTGCGCGGATGCGCTGGTGATGCTGCTTGATGCAGAAGACGTCATTAATGAGGTGATTCATATCTCTGCTGGCACACAAAGCAGTGTGACCTTCGCTGAAATTGACGAAGCGATGGCTAAAGCATCAGGGAGCAGGGCACTCGGCGTTGATTATCAGAAGGTGTCCTATAAACAGCTCTCTGACAGCAGAAGAACCTTTAAGGATCTGTTCGGGCCCTGCAACGAGCGCATCATGCTGCGCGCCATGAATTTGTATGGTCATTTCTCAAACCTGAATGTGGTATTCGATAATTCCAAACTGCTGCAACTGGGTATGAACAAACCCTCAAGATTTACCGATTACCTGGATCGCTGCGTAGTAACAACCCGCGACTCCACCATCGCCGAGTTGATGCAGGTTGATTTCAAATAGTGGATACGGTGAGCCTGCCAGTAAAGCACATGCTGTTTTGGTGAAGAGCGGGCTGTGTAAATCATTATCCTGTCAGGCTGGCAGCTGATGACGCACAGCGTTCATCCCGGGCTGGTATAACTTGCTGCCCGATTGAGACTGGAATTTATACGCCATGGATGGCATTGAGGAACATAAGTGAGTCACAAGATCATTACGTTGATGTTTCACTCCTGAAGCACTTCTTTATCGCATTTTTATCCAGTAAAAATCGCTTTTCTGGTTCAGCATAACACCCCATCAACGCCTTCAATTTTACTCAAAACGCGTCTTTGTGACTCCAGACTTAATAGGTCTGGAGTCATAAGAAAATTGTGACTAGAATGGCCCGCTTTGAAGTTAGCTACAGGTAGCGATGTGACAACAAATCTGACTCAGACCATGGACCGTTCAGCGTATGTGGGCCGCCATGTACTGGTCTGGCTGGAGCAGGTAAAAACTGCCACACTCAGTGAGCTGGATAATTTTGGCGATGAGGGCACCGTTGAGCAGGTGATGAAAGTCTGGGTCAAACTGTCATTGCTTAGCAGCAGGCGGCGTCCCGAGATCGCGATCTCATCGCTGCTGAAACATGTTCTGCCCAACATCGGGTTGCTGCCCCTCAAAGCACTGAACCGTTTACGGCTCAACCGGCTCTACAACATTCTGATTGCCGACGGTAAAAAAGAGGAGGCGCGAAGGGTCTTTGCGCTGACTAAACAATTCCTTGCCTGGGCTGAGATGCAGGGTTATCTCGATCATTCACCTATTGCCTCAATGAAGAAACGGGATGTCGCAGGTCGCTCAACGCCGCCGCGCAGTCGGCAACTTACCGATGCGGAAATCTGGGTTTTCTGGCATGGGCTGGACAACTGGGCATTATCAGAACAAGTCCGCTGGGCGCTGCGTTTGTGTCTTGTCAGTGCCCGACGGCCTGATGAAATCGTACAGGCGCAAAAAACGGAGTTCGATCTGCAGTTAGGATTGTGGATGCAGGGCACACGCAATAAATCACAGCGGGAACATGTGTTACCCATTTCACCCCTGATGAAGCAATGCATTGAAGCATTGCTGCGCGATGCGGATCCCGATTCCCCCTGGCTGGTGCCCGCGCCACGTGATCCGCAACAGCCACTGTCAAAAGGCGCACTGAACCAGGCATTGCGCCGGATGATTCGCGCTCCACGCGGACTCGGGCTGGAAGCCTTTACGCCGCGCGATTTGCGCCGGACCGCACGATCTAAACTTTCCGCGCTCGACACGCCTAATGATGTGGCCCGCAAAATCATGAATCATGCGCTGGAGGGTATCGACCGGGTGTATGACACTCATGACTATCTGAGCCAGATGCGCAGCGCGATGAACACCTTCTCGGATGCAGTTGAGCAGATTATTCACTGCGAAAGTTATTATCTGCTGCGACATCGCTATGATGGCGAGACGCTTTCCCTGAACGATCTCTCTATCATGGCGATGTCACGCTAACGCTTTCATTCAGGGTAATCAGAAGTGGTAGCGCAGCCAGGCAAAATAGACGTTCCCGTTGTTATGCGTACCGGGAATATAGGTCATCTGGAAATCGAGATCGCCATAGCCGATTGAGGCCAGTGGCAGGACGGCTGGCACTGGAATATAGTCCCAGTTGTGTCGTGCGGTGACGCCAACAGTGTAACCTGCACCCCAGTGAAAATTCTGATCAGCAAGCGGGCGCCAGGTTGCCACCCAGCCATAGCCACCGAAGGGTTCCCATTCATTAAAGGAGTCCTTAAAAGCCATTAAATAGATGCCGTTCCAGTTGCCTTTTTCGTCGTAACGGGAAATCCCTCCACCTGCGCCCCAGGGTCTTTCATTATATTTATTAATATGTTCCCGATCGTAGGTTGCACGGTTGTGCCAGGTAATAGCGGGAAGGTAAAAGTCGATTCCCTCAGGTTGCTGCCAGGTGGTGGCGACGTTATTGCTGAAATTTTCCCAGCCTGAACTCACATTCTGCATAAGTGTGGCGGCGGAGGCTGAAAATACACTGAAAACGGACGTAATGATCAGCGCTTTAAGAGGTAAAATTTTGCGCATTGACGAATTCCTGCAATATCTGGTGTTAAATAAGGAAAAAAATGAATCAAGACGGGGATTGTTGCATGAGAAAGGGAAACTTCAGCTCAATGAACGGGCATTACAGGATTTTATAATTATTTAAAATGAAGCAGCATTTGCTTACCGAGGTTAAATTCGCTTTTACACTGATGTGAAAATCCCTTCCTTGCTGGCGATCCTCTCCAGCAGTCCGAACCCGATAAATACTTTTTTGAAAGAATCAGCATTGTTTGTTAACCAAATCTTGCATTGATAATCGCAATGCGTATATTTCTCATTTGCTTTAAAGTTTTTTCACACTTGCGCGTAAACGCTTACGAGAGGGTTTTTGATTTCTCTGAGCATAAGCAGTCAGGCGATGCCCGCAGGATGCAGGGCCGTGATAATGGCAGCATAAAAACATAAAGATAATTGAGGAATTAATGAACGCCTTCGATCTTCAGCATCCCAGGATTAAGAACGTGATTGCTCTGCAACGTCCATTTCGCTTCTCGTTGCTGGCCGTGATTGTCGCCTCATCACTGGCACATAACATTGCGCATGCCGCAGAGACTCAGGCACCCGCTGCCAGCACTGACCAGACTCTGACCGTTACCGCTGCCGATAATGCTGCAGCGGTCTCTTCGCCTGAAACCGATTACAGCGTCCCGGTTACCCGTGCAGGCACAAAAATGCTGGGCACTGCGCGTGATGTGCCGCAGTCAGTCAGCATTGTCAGCAAGCAGCGAATGGCTGATCAGCAACTTCAGTCGCTGAATGATGTGCTGGCAAATACCACTGGAATCCGCGGCATCAGTGGGGATATGGACCGCACTAACTACTATGCGCGCGGCTTTATGATCGACAACTATATGGTCGATGGCATTCCCACTGCTTTTGCCGAACGCTGGAACCTGGGCGATGCACAGACCGATATGGCCCTGTATGAGCGCGTTGAAGTGGTTCGCGGCGCAACGGGGCTGATGACCGGGCCAGGCAATCCTTCAGCAGCCATCAATATGGTACGCAAACATGCGGACAGCAAAGAATTCGGCGGCACCGTCTCTGCCAGCTACGGCAGCTGGAACAAACAGCGTTATGTTGCCGATCTTTCGGCGCCGCTCAGTGAGTCAGGTAATGTGCGTGGCCGACTGGTTGCAGGCTGGCAGGATAACAACAGCTTCATCGAACGCTACGGCGCTAAAAAACAGTTCATCTATGGCGTAGTTGACGCCGATCTGACGGATTCTGCCACGCTCTCTGTCGGTTATGAGTTCAGTCAGGTCAATACCGACTCCACCATGTGGGGCGGCGCACCACGCTGGTACACGGACGGCACACAGATTCATACCCGTCGCGGCTACAACACAGCGCCTGATTGGGCCTATAACGACAAAGAGAATCGCAAACTCTTTGTAAACCTGAAGCAGGATTTCGATAACGGCTGGAACATCACCCTGAACGGGGCGCACAACGAGATGCGTCTGGACAGTAAGCAGATCTATCTTGATGGCTATTTCGATCGCAATACCGGCGCGGGTGTCTCTTCCTATGCTGACTATCCGGTGGTGGGCGGAACCGGTTATAACACCGGCAAACGGAAAGTGGATGCAGTGGATGCTTTTGCCAGCGGCCCGTATGAACTGCTGGGGCGCCAGCATGAGCTGATGGTGGGCGTCAACTACACCCGCCAGGATAATAAGTACTTCAGCACCTTTGAGAATATCTCGTCGGCGTCGTTAGGTAACTATAACGACTTCAACGGCCAGTATCCGGAATCCAACTGGACACCGCGTCTGCCTGCCAGCGATACCCAACTGGTTCGCCAGAAATCAACTTACATGGCAACCCGCCTGTCACTTGCTGATCCGCTGCACCTGATTCTCGGCGCCCGTTACACCAACTGGAATCGCGAAACCTTAAGTGGCGAAGCGGAAGAAAACAACATTACGCCGTATGGCGGGCTGATTTATGACTTCGCCGAAAACTGGTCGGCTTACGCCAGCTATACCTCGGTGTTCCAGCCCCAGGATTACCGCGATGCCAGCGGTGCTTACCTGTCGCCGGTTATCGGTAAAAATTACGAGGCTGGCGTGAAATCTGACTGGCTGGACAGTCGCCTGACCACCGCCGTTTCAGTTTTCCGCACGGAGCTGGATAACGCAGGTGAAGCGACGACGCAGACCATTCAGGGCTCAGGAGATGTTGCCTACGTTGGCCGCAAAGGTGTTGTGAGTCGTGGTGTGGAGTTCGAAGTCAACGGTGCATTAACCGACAACTGGCAGATGACTTTTGGCGGGTCGCGTTACATCGCGGAAAACCGCGATGGCAGCACGTTTAACCCGCAACTGCCGCAGACCAGTTTTAACCTGTTCAGTAGCTATCGTCTGCCGACACTGCAGCAGCTGACGCTGGGTGGCGGCGTGAACTGGCAGACGCACGTCTGGAACGATGTCGGCGGCCCGGAAGGTAATGGCACCTGGCGCGCGCGGCAGGGCAGCTATGCACTGGTTGATCTATTCGCCCGCTATCAGGTGAACAAAAACCTGTCACTGCAGGGCAATCTCAATAATCTGTTCGACAAAGAGTATGACACCAACGTGGCCAGCTCTGTGGTCTACGGCGAACCGCGTAATTTTTCAGTGACCGCCAGCTACACCTTCTGATTTGTATCGTTGTAACGCCTGTGAAAAACGCCTCATTTGAGGCGTTTTTCACAACATAACAGGTCTGCACTCAGGTAAAACGTAGTGCCAGGTTAAAACCTTCAGTGGACTCCACCACAATCGCTTCAGGCTGCTCCTGAAATGCGATGTCACCCGTCACCGGCATTCCTTTTTTCGTCATTGCGCCGCCACAATCTGCAACGCACGCGGTACCAGCTGGGTGAAGTACGCCACCGCCGGACCAATCAGCGCTTCATCCGGATCGAAGGCGGGATGATGCAGCCCAAACTGGCTGGCACTGCCGATGCTGACAAACGCGCCCGGCACCTGTTGCAGATAGAAGGCAAAATCTTCTCCGCCCATCTGCGGCGTCTCAGCATGCTCCGCGAGATAGCCACTCTGTTCTGCAACGTCCAGAGCAACATCCACCCAGCCTGGCGTGTTAATCAGGGCCGGCGGTCCCTCGGTCCACTCCAGTTCTGCGGTCGCACCAAACCCGGCGGCGATACTCTGAATCAGTGACCGCATGCGGTGCGGGATCTGCGCCCGAATCTCGCCGTTGTGAGTGCGTACGGTGCCCTCCAGCTCAACGCTTTGCGGCAGCACGTTCCAGGTATTACCGGCGGTAAAGCGCGTTACGCTCAGCACCACCGTTTCCAGCGAGCTGAATACCCGGCTCGGCAGGGTCTGCAGTGCCGTCACGATATGACTGGCAATCACGATCGAATCGATCCCCTCCTCTGGTCGTGCGGCATGCGCGCCTTTGCCCTCAATGCGGATCACAAAGCGGTCGACGTTGGCATAAAATGCACCCGCCCGGCTCTGAAGCGTGCCCAGCGGCAGGTCAGGCGCATTGTGCAGGCCGAATATCGCCTGAACGCCTTCCAGCGCACCGGCTTCAATCAGCTGACGCGCGCCATTAAAAGTCTCTTCGGCGTGCTGAAACAGAATCCGCACCCGGCCTGGCAGCGTCTCTTCCTGCTGTTTCAGTTGCAACGCCACACCGAGCATCACGGCGCTGTGAACGTCGTGACCACAGGCGTGCATCACGCCCGGCTGCTGTGATCGCCACGGTCGCTCGGTGGTTTCTTCAATCGGTAACGCATCAATATCCGCGCGCAGGGCGATCAGCGGTTCGCCATGACCGATTTCTGCCACGACGCCGGTTTTCAGCCCCAGCGGCTTCAGCCGGATTCCTGCCTGTTCCAGCCAGCGTGTAATCCGTTCCGTAGTGGCATATTCATGATTCGAAAGTTCAGGATGCTGGTGCAGTTCGCGACGCCACTGCACAAGTTGTTCAGTTAAAGGCAAAGTCATGGTATCCCTGTGTTTCCGGCATAAAAGATTTATCCATTGCCTCAGCAGGCGCAATCATCATCGAATGACGCAACACGCAGATAAAGTAACGATTTGGTCGAAGCTTATCTGAATAAAATCAATGCGGAAGTGAAGGAGATTTAATCAGTGTTCTGAGCGTGCGGAATGACAAACACTGTTTTGCCATCCCGCAATTTTTTATAGCTGGGTAATGACTACTCCGCGCATAATTTTCGCTGTCCTGCACGCAGGAATGCGCTGACCAGACCCAGCCATAGCAGACCGCAGATCAGATTCACTATGCTAAAACCACCGTTGCCGAAGCTGAAATACGCGGTTTTGGCGGCTTCAATGCCGAGTGCAATGATCAGAATGCTCACCATCCCAAGCATCGCCGCCACACTGCCTTTGCCTGCGTTGCTGGAAAAAAGCGTCATGCGATAGAGCCCGGCGTTGACCAGTCCGGTGCCAAAACCGTAGAGACTCATTCCGGCAGTCAGCCACAGATAGCTGTCTGGGTTAATCATGGTGGCGATCGCTGCAATGGTCAGTCCGCAGACCACAGGCCATGCACCGAGTCTTACAGGCTGTTCAATGGGCAGACGGCTGGATAATCGACCCAGAGTCAGATTACCTGCAATCATGGCGGCAAAAACCGGCAGCTGTAACAGCGCATAGTCGATGCGGCTCAGTTGCGCACCGTGGATCAAAATCACGGGCGACAATGCTACCCAGGCAATGCAGGGCACGGTGACCAGCCCGATCGCCAGCGAGCCGCGCATCACCTGAGGTTCTTTTAGCAATAAGGCATAACCGCCAATAATCGAACGCAGCGACAGCGGTGTCTGACGATCGCCCGCCGTTTCAGGCATGGCATACCACAGCCCGGCCAGCGCCAGCGCCGCGACAGCCCCAATCAACCAGAACAGGGTGCGCCATTCTCCCACGGTAAGAAAAGCTGCGCCCGCCAGCGGCCCGGCCAGTGGGGCCAGCAGGGCGACGTTGGCCATCAGCGCCATCATTTTAATACTGAGCGACTCTGTGAACGCCTCCTGTATCGCTGCGTAACCTACCGCCCCGATAAAGCAGAGGCTCATCCCCTGAAGAAACCGCAGCAGGATGAACTGTTCAATACTCTGTACCCAGTGGGTCGCGATGCAGGAGAGCATAAAAAACGCCACGCCGCTGAGCAGCACCGGACGCCGCCCGATGCGATCCGAGAGCGGTCCAAGCAGCCACTGCAGCAGAATGCCACCCGCCAGATAGGCGGTCAGCGAGGTAGAAACCCATTCAGGCCCGACCTTAAACTCCTGTGTCACCAGCAGCATGCCGGGCTGGATCATGTCATGGGCGATATAGGTGGCGAACTCGAATAACACCAGCGAGAGCGGAAAGATGAGATGTCGGCGGGTCAGTTTCGCCACCGGGAGAAAAGAAGCCATGATGAATACCTGCAATATAACCATTAAAAAGCGGCCACCGAAGTGACCGCATTAAACCAGAGTGACAGTGTAACGTTTAGCGCCAGCGGGCAATCGGGTTGACAAGCGTACCCGCGAATTTAAGATTCTCGGCGGGGTCGGCAAGGTTGATCATCTGCTGATTATTCGCCAGCTGCAGGCGGTTCAGACAGGAGCGGGTAAACTCCGGCGCAAACATGTCATAACGGGCGAACTTAGTGGCATGCTCGGGATGCGCCTGCTGATAATCCTTCACGCATTGCGCCACCGCCTGCCAGAAATCCTCTTCCGGCAGCGTTCCTGACTGATGCAGAATCGCGCTGATAAAGCGGAAGATGCAGTCAAATACATCGGTAAAGATCGACAGTAATTTGAGGTTCTCCGGCACATCCACCGCCAGGCGCTGAACACCCTCCGGCAGCACGGCATCCGGGTTCATCACGGCAATCTCTTCGCCGATATCCTTCATGTAAGCACTGACTGGCACGTTGTTCTCCAGCAGCATGATCAGGTTTTCACCATGCGGCATAAACACCAGGTCATGCTGATAGAAGCAGTGCAGCAGCGGGCTGAGGTAGCAGGTGAGATAGCGATCAATCCACTGCTTCGCCGGCAAACCGGAGTCGGCAATCAGTTCAGGCAGCAGAGCCTGCTGATGGTGATCAACGTGCAGGAATGAGGCCATGGTCATCAGACGCTGGCCAGGTTGCAGGCTGGCCGCGGGATTATCCCGCCACAGCGCTGCAAACATCTTTTTGTAGGCGGAATCGCCTTTGATCGCCTGCTCATAGTAGCGGTTGTGATAGCCGACGGAAGCGACTTCGCGCAGGATACGGAAATCACAGCGTTGAAGCCACGCATCCCCCGCCACCAGCTGTTCCAGCCAGCCGTTAATAGCAGGCGTTGTCGCCATATAGTAGGGTGACAGACCGCGCATAAAGCCCATGTTCAGCACCGACAGTGCGGTTTTCACATAACGCTTAGAAGGCTGGCTGCGATTAAAGAAGGTGCGGATGGACTGCTGCGCCTGATAAGCATCGTCGCCGCTGCCAAGATAAACAATATCGTGATTAGCGATGTCCGCCGCAAACACGGTCAGCAGTTTGTTCTGCCACTGCCACGGATGCACAGGCATCAGGATATAGTCCTCAACCGCCCGCCCTTTATTCACCAGCTGCGTATTGAAGTGTTCCAGGGTGGTGTCGCCCAGCTCATCACGCATCAGCTGTTCATAACTCAGCCCGCTAAGGCTGGAGAAATGGGCATTGCGGCGGTGAACAGCGACCCAGATAAGGTGTACAGGCGCCGCGGCTTCCGGCGCATAGGCCAGATAATCCTGCGCATCGAAACCGATACGTCCGTTGTTAGCGACGAAGCAGGGATGGCCTTCGGTCATTGCCGCTTCCACGGTCTGGAAATCGGCTGAGACCAGCGCCTGGCTGTCGGGATTATTCTTCTGAAGTTTATACACGCTGCTGCACAGTGTGCTGCTGATCTCCTCCATATAGGTCGCCAGCAACGCCTGCGGAATGCCAATCTCGCCATTGAATTCCACAATAAACTTCAGCGCATCCAGCGGCAGATCGCGACCGTTCTCCTGCTTGCGTAGTGACTTCGCGTCGATTTCCCAGTGATCCAGCGCCAGCCGCGCCGCCTGGAAATGGTACGTTGCTTCACCGCCCGGCACCGCCAGTTGATAGCTGCCATCCTGCGATGCCTGCGGCGTGATGATTTTTTCATGCGTGAACTCGGCAATCGCTTTGCGGATCAGCATGCGGTTGGCCTGTGTCCAGTTGTCGCCCGTCAGATGTGTGCCGTCGGTCAGTGAAGCGGAGGTATTCATGGTCTGCGACTCCTGCAGTAACGCGTGTTGATAATCGTCCCGCTGGCAAAAGGCCAGCCAGGCGGTTTTATGGCCCATGTCGATGGTGTGCTGATAGCGGAATCCGGCGCGTTTATTCAGCACGTGGATTTTTTCATTGCGTACGTCCGGCTCTACCACGACACGGTTTACCTCGGGGCGGCTGAACATGTAGTCCATCACCAGCGTGAAGACCTGCCAGCTAAAGGCTTTGATTGGCTGGCTGGCCGGGGCAATCAGAATGTGCATGCCGTAATCATCAGGCGCGGCCGGATAAAACGTGCCGACCTCGTCGTCGCGGGCGCGATAACACTCAATCAGGCAGATGGGCTTGTCATTGCAGCAGCCAATCAGCGCGGCATGAGGATTGGATGCGGTCAGCGTCTGATAAAACGCCGCGACCTGTTCCAGACTCTGCTGCTGCATGCCCCAGAAGCGCGCGTAATCACGGGTGACCCAGCTGTGGATGAGTGACGCATCGCGCTCAAGGATCGGTCTCAGGGTAAACTGGCCTGCGGGACGATCGGCCCTGAACAGTATTGGTGAACTCATCTCAGTGCTCCGATTTAGCCGGGAAAGTCTGGAAGGCGATCTGACGCTCGATGGGATACACCTCGCGTCCGGTCAGTTCACGCAGCAGGACTGAGTTGCGGTAGCAGGCCATGCCGAGATCCGGCGTGACAAAACCGTGGGTATGCAGTTCGGCGTTCTGAACGAAGATCTGATTGTGATGATCGATGCTGTAGTTGCGCTGAACGTCATAGCGGCCTTTGTCATCCCAGCGCAGGCGGGCGTGGATACCCTCTAAAAACATCGGTGGCTGGTAGTGATAACCGGTCGCCATCACCAGTCCTTCGGTGCGACGGGTGAAGGTGCAATCCTGCTCTTCCTGATGCAGCGTCAGTTCGAATTCGCCCTGCGGCAGCCAGCGCATCGCGGTAAGCGCCGAGTGGGTAAAGAGATTGACGTTGAGATCGCCGTCGAGCTGTTTGACATACATCAGGTCATAAATGTCATTGATTAAGCTGCTGTTAATCCCCTTGTAGAGATTCTTGTGGCGCGTATTCAGCTCGTCGCGTGTGCTGGCGGGCAGGGCGTGGAAATAGTCCACCCACTCCGGCGAGGTCATCTCCAGCGTCAGCTTGGTGTACTCCAGCGGATAGAAGCGCGGCGCGCGGGTGATCCAGTTGAGCTGATAGCCAAAGCGGTCGATATCGGTCAGCAGATCGTAGTAGATTTCCGCTGCACTCTGGCCGCTCCCCAGCACGGTAATCGAACGCTTCTGCTGCAACTCCGCTTTGTTGGCCAGATAATGGCTGGAGTGGGTCAGGCGCTGGCGGTGCGGCTGGCTGCACGCCGGCATCCAGGCTTTTGGCCCGGTGCCGAGCACCAGATGACGCGCCTGATAGCGCTGTTTCTCTCCGCTTCGGGTGTCGGTCACCTGGAGGTGATAAATGCCGGCCGCTTCATCGTAGCTGACATACTCCACATGGCTGTTCCAGCGCAGATTAGACAGACGAGAGCTGGCCCACTGACAGTACTGGTTATACTCTTTGCGCATCAGGAAGAAGTCTTCACGGATATAAAAAGAGTATAGTTTTCCTTTTTCCTTCATGTAGTTAAGCAGGCTGTACGGGCTGGTCGGATCGGCAAGTGTCACCAGGTCGGCCATAAACGGCGTCTGCAGATGGGCGTTTTCCAGCATCATGCCGGTGTGCCAGTCAAAGCCGGGATTCTCATCCAGGAAAATACCGTTTAATCCCTCAACCGGCTCACTCAGACAGGCCAGGCTCAGGTTGAAAGGGCCAATGCCGATGCCAATAAAATCGTAAACAGGATTATTCATTTCAGATCGCTCCCTGATTCGCCGCGCTCAGCGCAGAAGCACGAACCTGTTCGCGGCCGTAATGCGCAATCAGGCTCAACACATCTTCGAGGTCGGCAATGGTGGTAGTGGGATTTAACAGGGTGAATTTCAGATACTGACGTCCATCCACTTTGGTTCCGGCGATCACCGCATTACCGGAGCGGAACAGCGCTTTACGGATGGCGGCGTTGATCTCATCGATCTGCGCGTCGCTGGCATGTTTGCCGGGAATGTAGCGGAAAATCTGGGTAGTCAGCTCAGGCGCGTGCAGCACTTCAATGGCCGGATGCGCCGTTAATAGCTGATGCGCAGCCTGTGTCAGATCGATCAGGGTATCGAAGGCATCACCCAGCGCCGCCGGGCCCATGACGCGCAGTGTCAGCCACATTTTCAGCGCATCAAAACGGCGGGTGGTCTGAATGCTTTTGTTGACCAGGTTCGGCGTGCCTTCCTGCTGGGCGCTGAGCGGATTGAGGTAGTCCGCATGGTGCGTGACATGCTTCAGATTCTGGCTGTCCCGCACAAAGAAGGCACCACAGCTGACGGTCTGGAAGAACGATTTGTGATAATCAACGGTCACGGAGTCCGCGCGCTCAATGCCATTCAGGCGGAAACGATGATTTTCAGAGACCAGCAGGCCACAGCCATACGCGGCGTCAACGTGCATCCATAAACCGTAATCGTCACAGAGACCGGCGATTTCCGGCAGTGGATCGATGCTGCCAAAGTCTGTGGTGCCGCTGGTGGCGACCACTGCAATCGGGATTAGCCCTTCACTGCGGCAACGCGCGATCTCCTGTGCCAGACATCCCGCGTCCATGCGGTAATGGTCATCGTGATCGACGGCGATAACCGCGTCATAGCCCAGACCGAGAATCGCCATCGATTTCTGGATGCTGAAGTGGCTGAGTTTCGAGGTAAACACCCGCCATTTCGAGGCAGTTTCAGGCAGGCCACGATGCTTAATCAAATGTCCCGGATGATGTGCGGCACACCAGCTGTCACGCGCCAGCAGCATTGCCATCAGGTTGGATTGGGTACCGCCGCTGGTGAAGATCCCATCCGATCCGGCTGGCAGACCGATACGGCCAAGCGTCCAGTCGATCACCTTCTGCTCAATCAGGGTGCCGCCTGCGCTCTGATCCCAGGTATCGACCGAGCTGTTGACTGCCGCCATAATCTGCTCTGCCATCAGCGAGGGCAGCACCACCGGGCAGTTCAGGTGCGCCAGGTATTTAGGATGGTGAAACCAGACGGCGTCACGAAGATAGAGCTGGCTCAGCTCCGCCAGTGCATCCTCGTTGTTGCCGAGTGGGTGATCGAGATTGACCTCGCTGAACTCCGCCGCCAGTTCGTGGGGCAGAATGCCGCTGAAGGGCTTCTCTACGCCGGTAACGGTGCGCGTCATCAGCGTTAGCACTTCCTGAGTCTGCTGCGACCAGGCCGCCAGTTGCTGATCGTTAAAAATGGCCGTTTCGGCACCGCTGGCGTTGGAGGCTGGCGCGAGATCCAGAGCCGCCTGTGTGGATGAGCGTAAAAGCATGTTCAGTTCCTGTGCGTTAATACCAGTGACCCTGCCGGCATTAAGCCAGCAGCGTTGGATGTGCGCTCAACAACTCCAGTAAACATAAATCTGACTAACCAGATAAAAATCCTGACAACCAAAGACGCCAGGGTTTTAACCTTAAAAAAATAAATACCGCATATTATTTGTGGACTTTGCAGCGTTTAACGCTTTGTTATATGCGGATGAGAGTGTAAATGTTAATCATTATCATTCAATTGTTTTATTGTTAAATTTTATCTATTAGCCGGACTAATGTTGTAAATGTGATATAGATCACATTTTGTGTTCGGAATAGTCCTTTTTTAGTGTGATTAGTGCCAGAAGATGTCAGTGAATCTGTGTGACGATGAGGCGTTTCAGGTCAGGGATGAGCGTAACGAGCGTAAATTACGGCTATTGTCGGCACAGGTGAGGGGGATTCTGATAAGGACCAGGAGGGGAATGAAGAGCCGATGAAACACACGCCCAGAAAGGGCTAATCGCCCTTTCTGGGTTAGTACACTTTCTTTTTACCCTGCATTCGTTTCAGCAGGTGCCTTCTTTTTGGCCATGAAGTTATAAATCACTAACAAGCCAAAAATACCGGTGATGATCATTGTGATGGTTCCCTTGTCCATAAAGTGAGCCATATTGCCAAGCAGAATGCCGGTCACGCCGAAGTCGGTATCCGAGAAGGTCGTGTTGGTCAGGCCGATCTGTCCCAGTACCGGTAGCAACGCGACGGGCAGGAAGGTAATCAGCAGGCCATGTGCAAAGGCACCGCAAATCGCCCCGCGTTTGCCACCGGTGGCATTACCAAATACGCCCGCCGTAGCGCCACAGAAGAAGTGGGGCACAACACCCGGCAGAATTAATACCCAATGCAGCTGACCGAGGACAAACAGCCCAACCAGGCCACCAACAAAGCTGGAGATAAAGCCGACCAGCACCGCATTCGGGGCATAAGGGAAAACAATCGGGCAATCCAGCGCGGGTCTTGCATCCGGTACCAGTTTTTCTGAAAAGCCGGTAAAGGCCGGAACGATCTCAGCCAGGATTAAGCGCACACCCTGCAGAATAATAAAGACGCCCGCCGCAAAAGTTATGGCCTGAATAAACGAGTAAACCAGGTAGTTCTGACCATGACTGAAGTTGGCCTCTACATACTCTTTACCTGCTGACACCGACAGGATTAAGTAAATAATCATCATCGTTAGCGAGATGGAGATCGTGCTGTCGCGCAAAAAACTGAGGTTTTTTGGCATGTTCATCTCTTCGGTGGATTTAGAACCTTTACCCACTAAAGAGCCGATCCAGCCAGATAAGACATAGCCAATGGTCCCGGTATGCGCCAGCGCGACATGGTCGCCCCCGATGATCTTACGCATATAAGGCTGTGCAATTGCCGGGAAGGTGGCCATCAGAATACCCAGAAGCAGTGAGCCGGTGTAAATAAGCTGCACACCTTCAAAACCGGCAACTGATAAAATAATCGCGATCATACAGGCCATATAGAAGGTCACATGGCCGGAAAGGTAGATATATTTAAGTCGGGTAAATCGGGCAACAACGATGTTGGCGACCATGCCGAAGGCCATGATCATCGTGGTTGGCGCACCATATTTTGCCAGTGCGATAGAGACCATTGCTTCGTTATTAGGAATGATGCCCTGAACATCAAATGCATGTTTAAAAATGTCGCCAAGTGGTGTCAGGGAACCGACCAGGACGGTCGCTCCGCCTGCCAGCACCAGGAAGCCCAGAATGGTTTTAACCGTGCCCTTAATAACGTCAGGAAACGGCTTCTTCTGCGCAATCAGTCCGAAACATGCCACCAGTCCGACTAATATTGAGGGCACTTTCAGCACGTCGACGACGAACTGCAAAAGATTTTGAGTAAACATATTAACCTCGAGGGTAAGGTGTTTATCTAATTATTAGCGTCAGTTTTTCTCAAAATACTCGCGTATTTTTTGTTCCACTTCTTTCAGGTCAATAATGTTGTTAATGATGATAACCTTCTGTTCAGGAAGGTTGGCGCTGTAGGCAATATCTTTTGCCATCACAAAAACATCCGCCACATCGGGCGTAACAGAGCCGAGATCAGAATGTTCAACTTCCGCTTCAACACCAATAGTTTTAAGCACCTTCTTAATGTTCATTTCCATCATGAAGCTGCTGCCCAGACCTGAACCACAAACCGCCATAATTTTCATATCTCACCTCATTCACTGTTGATCACATGTCGTGTTTTAGCGGGCAATTCAGACGCCCGATAAAATCGTTATCAGCGCTTCTTTACTGGTCACCCTGAAGAGTTGGGCCATGATCGCTTCATCAGACAGAACTTCTGCAAGCTCAGAAATCATTTCGATATGGCTATTGCTGTCCGGCGCGGCAAACATAAAAATGGCCTTTACCGGATCGTTCTCTTCAGAGTCAAATTTCACGGCTGTGCCCAGCAGCACAATCGACAACCCCAGTTTGTGCGCGCCCTGTTCCGGACGGGCGTGAGGCATTGCAATCTGCGGAGCGATGACGAAAAAGGGCCCGATCTCCTCTTTTTGCTGAATGATCGCATCAATGTAATCCTGCGAGATTGCGCCCTCACTGAGCAGAGGACGCCCCGCAATGACGAGTGCTTCCTGCCAGTCAGCAACGCTTTCGACATACTGGATTTTCTCGTTGTTTAACCACTTAGCCAGGTGTGACATCGCCTTGCTCCTGCTGAAAATGCCTGAATATGTACAGTCATTTTTTATTAAAACGCCTTTCATCCCTTTTTGACTGAACCTGCAGGCAACCTGCGTCCACTCACTGTGCGGGAAAATAAAGGCAGTCCGATTCGTAAAAGAACGTTTTATCAAGCCGTTAAGAAATAACGCGTTTCTTAGCGTGCACATAAAATTAAATTTCACTTTAACCGGTACATCTGTACATGTTAAAGATGTCTAGTCATCTCGATAATGTCCTTCGACGTGTACTGACACAACATGTAAAGTTAAAATTTGGCTGAACAGGCTTAACATCAGTGCCAATTTGATAAGTTGATCACATATTCAGCGAGCCGTAGTGGTACTCATCCGGCAATGTCAGGCAGAACTGTACTGACACGGATAATGGGAAGAAAGCCAATGGCTGATGGCATTACTGAAAAGCAAAAAGAGGTGGTTAATTACATCCTCAATAAAATTAAGGATGATGGCCTTCAACCCGGAGAAAAGCTGGATACCGAAATATCAATTGCCAAAAATATCGGCATTACACGCGCAACGGTGCGTGAGGCGACACGTATTCTGGTAGAACAGCAGAGAATATATCGGGTAAAAGGATCGGGTATTTTTGTGGGTTCCGCGGAGATAAGTAGCCAGGCTCACCGATATCATGTGCTTTCACCTTTTGATTATCAGGCTCAGAGAAATGGCCATAAAGGTGTCAGAAAAATTATCTCTGTCAGTATCGTCAGGGTTCCTTCAGCGGACATGGCCCAGGCACTGCGTATCAAGAGCAGCGATCAGATTTATAAAATTTTACGTCTGATGTGTTTTGACGATATTCCGGTGGCACTGGAACATATCCACCTGCCAGTAAACCTGTTCAACAGCATGGAATTCAGCAAGCTGGAAATCTCCAAATATGCCTATATTGAAGAGGTGACAGGTAAAAAAGTTCAGCTCAGAGACCAGCATTTAACAGCCGTCAATCTTGCGGATACACAATCACTTACGTTACTTAATTTAGCGGAAGGCGATGCGGTCATTCAGCTTAATGAAACGGTTTATCTCGACGACGGCATTCCCTGTGAAGTCAATGTGGCGATTATCAATACCCGGTATTTTCCTCTGAAACAAAACTCGCAGCGACCTTAACTAAAATAATGTTTTAGTCACTTATCTTTCCTCAATTGAAAGCTCAGTATGCTTATTTAATTGCCCGACGTTCTGCGCTTTCTTCCTCCAGTACAGAATGGACTTCAGTGTGTTGTATTCCCGATGTCTGTTATCAAGGCAGCGCCGCGGCAGAACGCATAACAGCTTTCCATACTTAAGACGATTTTCTGCATAACTTTGCCGGCTCGCTGGTTTCAATCGCCTTTTTTTCAGGTAACAGGCCGTTTTATCCGTGAGATCTGGCTATCAAATCCTGTTTCAGCGCCGTTATCCTCATTTATCCTTTCATCCCTCCCCATTATGACGAATTCAATAAAGCATAAAACAATATGATGTTTTACCAATAATCACCTGCGCAGCACACTGGTCAGCAACCGGAATTAACAAGGACCAGGTGAATGGCATATCGATTGAGTCTGTTAGATAAAGCACCCGTGCTGCAGGGCGAGACACCCACCGCAGCGCTGCAGCGCACCCTGCAGCTGGCCCAGCTGGCAGAGGAGTGGGGATATCACCGTTTCTGGCTGGCAGAACATCACAACACCGCGCAGCTCGCCAGTCCTTCACCGGAAGTGTTAATTGCGTGGATCGTTGCCCAGACCCGTCATATTCGCGTCGGATCGGGCGGAGTGATGTTGCAGCATTACAGCCCCTATAAAGTGGCAGAAAACTTTAATCTGCTCGCCTCTCTGGCTCCCGGACGTATCGATCTCGGTGTAGGCAAAGCGCCAGGTGGATTACCGCTCTCCACCCATGCACTGCAACAGGGTGTCGATGCCGCTAAAAAAGGGAGCTTTGCTAATCAGCTTCAGCTGCTGGATAGCTGGCTCACGGCCGCTCAACCTCATGTTGATGACGAAGGCTTAGCCGCCACGCCACTGCCGTCACGTCCGGCCAATCGTTTTCTGTTGGGTGCCAGTGAAGAGAGCGCCCGGCTCGCGGCCAGTCTGGGCTGGCAGTTTGTGTTTGCGGCCCACCTCAATGGCGATCGTCAGTTACTGGAGCGCGCGTTAAGTACTTTCTCCCGCCTGAGTCACGGTCAGCGCGCACTGGTGGCTGTACAGGTGGTGGTGGCCGATTCACCCGCCGGTGCAGACCTGCTGGTTTCCGGTCTGCGCCATTATCACGTCGCAGTGAAAGAGGGCCCAGGCGTCAATGTCGCCAGTCTTGAGCAGGCCGAACGCTATGTGCGTCAGGGCGGTTACAAGGATTACAAAATAGAGCCGCGCACACCGTCATTGCTAAAGGGCACAGCTCCGCAGGTTCATGCTCAACTGGATGCACTGCATCATAATTTTGATATTGATGAGTTCGTGATCGACACGCCGATTACCGAGCCGGTTGCCCGCCTGACGTCACTTAAACTGCTGGCTACGCATCATCTGGTCGCAGCCTGAATCTCAGTGGAGAGTCATCATGAACCATGAGTCACAACTGATCGAATGGCGACGTGAACTGCATACCTGGCCAGAGCTGTCGGGTCAGGAGTTTGCGACCACGGCGCGACTGCAGGGATGGTTAGCCGCAGCGGGCATCAGGATTCTGGATTATCCCCTCAAGACGGGCGTGGTGGCGGAGATTGGCAGTGGAGAGACGGTAATTGCGCTGCGCGCGGATATCGATGCGCTACCGATCCATGAGGCGAGCGGCGTGCGGTTTCATTCCCGTCATCCTGGCGTCATGCACGCCTGCGGTCACGACCTGCACAGCGCGGTGATGCTGGGCGCAGCGTTGCAGCTCAATACGCTGTCCGATCAATTACCTGGCCGGGTACGCATTCTGTTTCAGCCCGCAGAGGAGATCGCGCGAGGAGCCAGACAGTTTATTGAGGTGGGTGTACTTGATGAGGTACAGGCCATTTTCGGCATGCACAATGAACCCTCGCTGCCCATTGGCACATTCGCTACCCGCAGCGGGGCGTTCTACGCCAATACGGATAAATTTATTATTCGCGTGACTGGCAAAGGCGCACACGCTGCGTATCCGGAACAGGGCGTCGACAGCATTGTCACCGCCAGCCAGATCATTCAGGCGTTACAGGGACTCACCAGCCGCAGCTTCAGTGCCCTGGACAGTCTGGTGCTGAGTATTACGCGTATCGACGGCGGTAAAAGCTGGAACGTGTTACCCGGCGGCGTTGAGTTTGGCGGCACGGCCCGAACCCATGATTTACGGGTGCGCGCGGAACTGGAGCGGCGGGTGCGGGTGCTGGTTGAACACGTTGCCGAAGCCAATGGCGCGCAGGCAACCCTGAGCTGGCATCCTGGCCCGCCGGTGCTGATCAATGACGCGCACTGGGCGAACTTCAGCAGTGAAGTGGCGCAGCAGGCGGGTTATCGGGTGCAGACGGCCGATCTGCATCTGCTGGGCGAAGATTTTGCCTTTTATCTGCAACAGGTGCCCGGTGCGTTTGTCAGCATTGGCAGCGCCAGTGATTTTGGTCTGCATCACGCCAGTTTTACCCCGGATGAGGCGCTGATTGCCCCCGCCGCCGACTACTTTGCCCGACTGGCCCGCCAGGCGCTGCAACATCTTAATGCGCGATGTCGGGAATCCATTCTGAACTGAATTCATCTGCAGCCCGCTAACGCACGACGGTTCTGAACACCGTCGTCGGGCAACGCTACGACTAAAAAAGAGAGAGCATCATGACCACAAGACAACTTCGGCTGGGCACTATTCTGCATGGCGCATCGGGAAACATGTCCGCCTGGCGCCATCCTGCGGCACAGGCTGATGCCAGCATCAGCCTGGATTACGCAAAAAAAATCGCCCGTAAAGCGGAGCAGGGCAAGCTCGACTTCCTGTTTGTCGCCGACGGATTATTTATTAATGAGAAATCGATACCACACTTTCTCAATCGCTTTGAGCCGCTGACACTCCTGTCTGCCCTGGCGGGCGTTACGGAACATCTGGGACTGGTCGGCACCGTTTCCACCTCCTACAGCGAGCCGTTCACCGTGGCGCGTCAGTTTGCCAGCCTCGATCACCTCAGCGGCGGTCGCGCGGGGTGGAATGTGGTGACCTCGCCGCTGGAAGGTTCCGCAAAAAACTTTTCCCGCCAGAAACATCCTGAGCATGCGTTGCGTTACCGCATTGCCGATGAGTATCTGCAGGTGGTGAAAGGCTTATGGGATTCGTGGGAGCAGGATGCTTTTGTGCGCGACAAAGCGAGTGGGCAGTTCTTCGATCCGGCAAAGTTACATACGCTCGATCATCACGGTGACTTCTTCCAGGTGCAGGGGCCGCTGAACATTGCCCGCACGCCGCAGGGCCGTCCGATTATCTTCCAGGCCGGGGCCTCTGAGGACGGTAAAAAGCTGGCGGCGCGCCACGCTGACGCCATCTTTACCCATCAGCCGACCCGCGAAGAGGCGCAGGCGTTTTATCAGGATGTGAAGCAGCAACTGGAGGCGAATGGCCGTCATCCAGAGGATCTGCACATCTTCCAGGGTGTCAGCGTGATTGTTGGCGATGATGCAGAGGATGTGGAGCGCCAGTATCAGACCACGGCGGCGCTGGTATCAATTACCGATGCGCTCAATTACCTGGGGCGTTTCTTCGACCATCACGACTTTTCACAATACCCGCTGGATCAGCCGTTTCCGGACATTGGCGACATAGGTCAGAACAGTTTCCGCAGCACCACCGACGAGATCAAACGAAAAGCCAGAGAGCACGGTCACACCTTGCGTCAGGCGGCGCTGGAAGCCACCACGCCGCGACCGCTGTTTCACGGGACACCGGAAGAGGTCGCCGATGGTCTTCAGCAGTGGTTTGAGACCCAGGCCGCTGACGGCTTCATCATCAATGGCGGTACGCCCGATACCTTTGAACGCTTTGTCGACCGCGTGGTGCCGATTCTGCAGGCTCGCGGGCTGACGCGTCGCGACTATCCGGGCAGCACCCTGCGCGACAGCTTTGCCCTGAAACAACCCGTTAATCAGTTCACCTCACAATAGGGCACAGGCCATGAAAAAAACATCACCTCTTCTCGCCCTGCTTATTCTGGCGGCAAGCAGCCATGCGCTGGCGGAAGATACCCGCGTTTCCTATAACGGCCAGCGGGTCAGCCTTGAAGCGAATAAAGCGCCAGTCAATACCGTGAAGAATCCGGGTGCCATCGCTCAGTTGCCTGCCGGTCATCACTTTGTGGTGCCAGGTTCCTTTACCGTGGCGGTTGCGGCACTGAATTCGCCACCGCTCACCGTGTTTTCCGACGACAACAAAACCCTGCTCGGCAGTGAAGTGGACATTGCCCGGCTTGTCGCTGACAGCCTGGGACTGAAACTCAACGTCGTGCCTGCGTCGTGGGAAGACTGGCCGCTGGGTGTGGCCTCAGGCAAGTATGACGCGGCGATCTCCAACATCACCGTGACCAAAGATCGTAAAGAGAAGTTTGACTTTGTTACCTACCGTAAAGACTCCCTGGGTTTTTATGTCAAAACCAGCAGCCCGATAAAATCACTGACTAAAGCAGAGGATATCGCCGGGCTGCGGATCATCGTGGGATCCGGCACCAATCAGGAGGCGATTCTGCTGGCATGGGATAAAGAGAATCAGGCAAAAGGACTCAAAGCCTTTACGCCGATCTACGCCAAAGATGATGCGGCTCAAACGCTGGCGCTGCAGGCGGGCCGCGCAGATGCATACTTCGGTCCCAACGTGATTGGAGCCTGGAAAGCGGCACTGACGGGTAAAACCCGCCTGGTGGGCAGTGTCGATGGTGGCTGGCCAAAAGCGGCACACATCGCCGTTACCGTGAAGAAAGGCAGCGGCCTGGCGGAACCGATCAGCACTGCGCTGAACGGCGTGATCGGCAATGGCGACTATCAGAAGGTGCTGAACCGCTGGGGTGAAGGTGTTGAGAAGATCGACCGTTCAGAAATCAATCCCGCCGGGCTGGGCGACTAAGGAGCTGACCATGAGTGAATCCACTTTTCGCGATGTTTCACCCGATGCACCAGCGCTCCAGCCGATTCTCGGCGGGCTATTTGATGAATATTCCGCGCGTTACGGTGACTACTTTGCCCGGCATAAAGAGCAGGAACTGACCGAATGGTATCTGCCGCCGCAGGGGCTGTTTATTGTGCTGGAGCGTGACGGCAAGATTATCGCGATGGGCGCTTACAAACCCTGTGATCCACAAACCGCCGAGCTGAAACGTATCTGGACACGCAGCGATCTGCGTCGTCAGGGGCTGGCACTGGTGGTGTTACAGGAGCTGGAGCGGCGTGCGCTGCAGGCAGGTTATCAGCGGCTGTTTCTCACCACCGGCTTTCGCCAGCCGGAAGCGGTGCGGCTCTATACCGGCCACGGCTATCAGCCTCATTTTGATCTCAGCGGCGATCTGGAGCGTTACGGCCAGCCGCCCCATGACGGACGACTGCGTTTTAGTAAAGTCATCGGCGTTTATAACGTCGCCGAAGCGAGTTAAGGAGTGACGATGAGCAAGCATCAACAACTACAGGTGGTGCCAGCGCGCTACCCGGCCCGCACCGCCGGGGCTATCGTGGCGCTGTTTATACTGGCGGGCGTGGTGCAGTCGGTGGCCTTTAACCCACGCTGGGAGTGGAGCGTGTTTGCCCGCTGGTTCTTTGATCCTGTGATCCTGCATGGCCTGGGTCAGACGCTGCTGCTGACCCTGCTGGGCACAGTATTCGGCCTGCTTTTGGGCGGTCTGCTGGCGCTGGCGCGACTTTCCTCGTCATGGCTGCTGAGCACGCTGGCGTGGGGTTATATCTGGCTGTTCAGGTCACTGCCGCTGATTGTCGTGCTGATTATTCTTTATAACTTCTCCTATCTTTACGACACCCTGTCGATCGGCATTCCGTTCACCGGTCTGTCGTGGGGCGCGTATCAGACGATTAACGTACTGGGCCAGTTCCAGGCTGCCGTTATTGGTCTGACGCTGGTGCAGGCGGCTTACAGTGCGGAGATTATTCGTGGCGGTATCCTCGGTGTCGATCACGGTCAGGTAGAAGCCGCGTCCGCGTTGGGTCTCTCCGCCACGCGCCGCACCTTCCGCATCATTCTGCCGCAGGCACTGCGCGCCATTATTCCTGTCGCCTTTAACGAGATCATCAGCCTGGCGAAGGGCACTTCCGTGGTTTACGTACTGGCGATGCCGGAGCTGTTTTACACCATCCAGATGATCTACAACCGTAATCAGGAAGTGATCCCGCTACTGATGGTGGGGGCCGCCTGGTATCTGATTATTACCACCGTATTGTCCGTGATTCAGTATAACGCTGAACGCTGGATGGCCCGCAGCGTCACGCGTGAACCGCAACCCTCTCGCTGGCGACAGTGGCGCAACCGCGTCACACCCCTTCATCCAACCGAGGAGATCAGCCATGTCAGAAGCCATTGATTACCGCACTTCACACACCACCGGAGCCATCAGTATCACCGGGGTCAGTAAACGTTTTGGTAAACATAAAGCGCTGGATGATGTTTCGCTGTCGCTGGAACCCGGTTCAGTAACCGTGATTCTTGGCCCCTCCGGTTCCGGTAAATCCACGCTGCTGCGCACCATTAATCATCTGGAGCGGGTCGATGAGGGATTTATTCAGATTGATGGTGACTACATCGGCTATCAGCAACGCGGCAATAAGCTTTATGAGCTGAAAGAGAAGGCGATTCTGCGCCAGCGCATCAACGTCGGCTATGTGTTCCAGAATTTCAATCTGTTCCCACACCTCAGCGTGCTGGATAACCTGATTGAAGCGCCGATTGCGCATCGGCAGTTAACGAAAACGGAAGCGATACAGCGCGCCGGTGAACTGCTGGATATTGTGGGCCTGCGCCATAAAGCGGATGCCTGGCCACGTCATCTGTCGGGCGGGCAGCAGCAGCGCATCGCTATTGCGCGTGCGCTGATGCTTAATCCGCGTGTCATGCTGTTCGATGAGCCGACCTCGGCGCTGGACCCGGAGCTGGTCGGCGAAGTCCTCGACGTGATTAAAAAGCTTGCACGTTCCGGGACTACGCTGGTGATTGTGACGCATGAGATCGGCTTTGCCCGGGAAGTGGCGGATAACGTGGTCTTTATGGTGGATGGCCGGATTGTGGAGCAGGGCAGCACGACGCAGGTGCTCAATCATCCGCGTCATGAACGCACCCGCCGTTTCCTGGCGCGAGTGTTATGAGAGGGCTAACGTTTACCGCGTTGATGCTTCTTCCGGCGCTGACCTGTTCAGCGGCAGAGAAGCTTGATGTGCTTAAAAATGAGGTGCCGATCCCTGCCCCGGCTAATCCGCAGGCGATCGCTAAAATTCCCGCTGGTTTTCATTTTATCGAAACTGGCACGCTGACGGTCGCGACCTCAGCCACCAACTCACCGCCGCTGTCACTGCTGGCGTCAGACAACGTGACCCGGATTGGCAGTGACCCGGATATTGCCAGACTGCTGGCGGACAGTCTGGGCTTAAAGCTGAAGCTGGTTCCGGCTTCATGGGAGGACTGGCCGCTGGGCATCAGCGCCGGACGCTATGATGTCGCGATGTTCAATATAGCCGTTACTGAAGAGCGCAAGAAAAAGTTCGATTTTGCGACCTATCGCGCCGACAACCACGCCTTTGCAGTGAAAAGCGACAGTCAAATCCGCCGGATTAATAGCCCGGCGGATATTGTCGGCAAGCGGATTATCGTCTCGTCGGGCACCAATCAGGAGCGTATATTGCTGAGCTGGGATCAGCAGAACCGGACCCAAGGTCTGCCTGCGGTAACGCCGATCTACCTTACTGATGATGCATCGGCGACGCTGACGCTGCTGTCTGGGCGGGCCGATGCGATGTTTGGACCTCACTCCATGGCGGCCTGGAAAGTGGCGTCACGCGGTCAGACAAAGCTGGTGGGCAGTGGGCCGTTTCGCGCCTGGGTTGCCGTGACCACCAAAAAGGGCAATGGTCTGGCCCCGGCGCTACAGGCTGCGCTCGACGGCACCATTACGGGCGGTCAGTATCAGCAGGTGCTGGCCCGCTGGGGCGAACAGGATGAAGCTATTACGCACTCCACAGTAAATCCACCGGGCATTGTTTACTGAGTCCACAGAGCCGGCGCTGTTCCGGCTTTTCATTAAAAAAGTGAGCCAGAACAATGTTGGATCTCCTCCCGCGCCTCTCTCGTCTGACCGCCCCCGGCTCGCAGCGCCTCACCGAATTGAGCTACACTCTTCAGCGTTAGTGATTTATCCTGCCCGCCTGTTTCCGTTAACATTCAGTGCCTGGTGGAGTAATTAACCTGGAAGCCCCATGAAAATCAGATTCCTTTCTGCCAATGAACCAAAACTGGCTGAGGTGCGCAAGATACTCGAACCCATCGGGGTCGAAGTGCTGCCCATTGCCCGTCGCATCGAAGAAATTCAGACTGAAAACGAGCTTGACCTGGTGCGCGACAAACTCACCAAGGCGTTTTCGCTGATTGGGCGACCGCTGTTTGTGGAGCATACCGGCCTCTATCTGGATGGCCTCAATGGTCTCCCCGCCGGTCTGACCCGCATCTTCTGGAACCGCCTGGACGCTGAGCGCTTTACCGCGCTGGTGCAGGGGCTCGACAGCCAGGCGGTGACGGCTAAAACGGTGCTGGGCTATTGCGATGGCCGTAAAATGTATCAGTTTTCTGGCGAACTGCGTGGCACCATCGCCGCGAAACCTGCCGGGACACGTGGCTTTCAGTGGGACTGTGTTTTTATTCCCGAAGGCTATGACCAGACCTTTGCGGAGATGGGTGAACTCAAGAATGAGATTTCGATGCGGCGCATTGCGCTGGATCGCTTCGCTACCTTTTTAAAAACCTCGCGGGGAGTGGCATGAAACCTGAACTTAAGCGCGCCTATGATTCCGGCAAACTGATTCTGTTTGCCGGTGCCGGTATTTCGCGCAATTTTGGTCTTCCCGAGTGGCACGAACTGATTGCGCATCTTGCAAACGAGCTGGGTTACGATCCCAAAATCTTTAATACCTATGGCACGCATCTGTCGCTGGCGGAGTATTACAAGCAGAAGAAAGGTTCGTTAGGCCCGCTGCGCAGCTGGATGGATCGCGAGTGGCACCGTCCGGATATCGATGTCCGGTCTTCTGAAATTCATACCATGATTACCCAGGGTAACTTCTCCCGCATTTACACTACTAACTATGATCGCTGGCTGGAAGCGGCGCACGACGCGCACGGCGTACCCTATTATAAAGTGGCCAATGCTGCCGACCTGGTCTCTTTGACCGAAGATAAGCGCCACATCATCAAACTGCACGGTGACTTCGATGATGACACCTCAATCGTGCTTGATGAGAGCAGCTATTTCGAACGTCTCTATTTTGACTCGCCGCTCGACATTAAACTGACCCATGACGTGATGGGCAATTCTGTGCTGTTTGTCGGCTACAGCATCAGTGATTTCAACATTCGCCTGCTGTTTTACCGTCTGACTAAAATGTGGGGCCGCACCGGGCTGGCGACGGCGCGACCAAAATCGTATCTGTTCACTAACCGTAATAACCCGGTCGCCAAAGAGGTGCTGGGGCAGTGGGGGATCGAGGTGATCGTTTCTGAAGAAGACGATCCACGCAAGGCGCTGGCGATGTTTCTCGAAGAGCTGCTGGTCTAGTCAGCGCAGTTTCCGGCAGAGAAGTCTCAGGAAAATAAAAAAAACCTGCGCCAGGTTAAGGTTAGCCGGTGCATAACCGATAAACTCTATTCTCTGCTGGCAAAGCATAACCGGCATGATATACTGTATGTATACACAGTACCTGAGGGCGAAAAGATGGCTGTTGAAACAAAATTTGTTGTAGTCAGAAAGGGTGAAGAGAAGATGACGTTTGCCAATAAGAAAGAGGCCGATGCCTACGACAAAATGCTCGATATGGCCGAAGCTTTCACTGACTGGCTGTTACAGCATCAACCTGCACTGGATGAATCTCAGGCTGAAACCCTGGGCCTGCTGATTGCAGAACAGAAAGATGCGGTTCAGCATATTCTGCGCACCAGCAAATTGCCGGAAGCGGCAGTCTCCGTCTCTCAACCGGAAGCCGTGTCAGAGGCTGGCGCGGATGATCAGGCTGAAGAGCCTGCGGCCAGGAAAGTGCGCGCTGTTAAAGCCGCGTAATTGCCACAATGCCGGAAGCGAACCTTCCGGCGTTGCTGTTTTTGAATAACGGTTTGATCACCGCTTTCATCCCATTAATCTGTAAGTATCTCGCGGGTTTTAACCTGATAGCGGGTGCTTCTGCCGCCTCCCTCAAGCCGGAACAGACACCCTTTTTCAACCAGATCCGCCAGATGACGGGTCGCCGTGGCTTTACTTACTTTCGCGACTTTCTGATACTGGCTGGCGCTTATCCCCTGTTCGAAACCCTGCTCGCCACCGTCTAACAGCCGGTTAAGGACTTTTACCTGTTCCGGACTTAATGCCATCCCCTGATGTCGTAACCAGAATCGCGCTTTCAACTGTGTGCGATCAATAACATCCAATGCCTGTTTCAGGCTCTCATCCAGGATATCCAGAAACCACACCAGCCAACGGGTGATATCAAGGCCGCCTTTCTGCGTCTGCTCAAGGATGCGGTAATACCCGGCACGCTGCGCCAGTATTGCCGGAGACATGGCGTACAGGCGGATGCTCTGGCTGTCAGCCTGTGCCAGGGCGAGATCGGTCAATGCTCGCGTGATACGGCCATTGCCATCATCAAAAGGGTGTAGCGTGACAAACCACAGATGGCAGATGGCGGCCCGCAGTAGCGGGTCCAGCATCACATCATGCTGACTGCTGTTAAACCACGCGATGAACTGTGCCAGCTGTTGCTCCAGTCCGTGTCGCGGTGGGGCTTCAAAATGTACCGTGGGACGATCTATGCGTCCTGAAACCACCTGCATCGGTTCACTGCCACGCAACGTCCCGACGCTCAGGCGCTGTACTGTCCATTCATCTGCCGGGAAGAGCCAGTGATGCCACTGAAATAACCGTTCAAGCGTTAATGGCTGGCTGCGATTGTTGATGGCATCGAGCATCATCGCGGCCAGTCCTTCTGACCGATCGGAGACCGGATAGGGCTGCGTTTCCGTAACGCCTAACCGGCGCGCCAGAGACGAGCGAACTGACTGCACGTTGACCCGCTCCTCTTCGATTGCCGAAGAGGAAAGAATATTACCCAACAGGGTATCCAGCGTCTGTGATTCAGTGTCTGACTGCAGGCTGGCGCGGCCAAGCAGCAAACCGCGCTGCTGCTGCAAATGGCGCAGGCGTGGTAGCAGCTCGTTATCCTGCCAGTGAAATTGGGGCCATTCCGGCTGTTGCCAGATCCAGTCAACGCTCATCATCCACTCACGGTTAAAGAGAATGAGCCGAATAAGTGTGGTTAATCGGCTCATGATATGAGTCGATAATAGCGGATATTTGGCTCACAGGCCAACCGTGCGGAATGGCAGGCAAAGAAAAGGACCCGAAGGCCCTGTTTACTAGCGGGAGAACTGCATAAAAGTGTCTGAATAGTAGTGAACGATCCAGGCGATATACGCTAGCCAGACAACCATCCCAACAGCCAATCCTGATTTACCGATCATTGTTCTCTCTCCACTGCGATAAGGGGGCTACAGCAACTGTTGACATAAACTGACAGTAATAGCGGACGGCGATATTGTTGCAGATCAAAAAAAGCCCGTTCTGCAGTTTTGCCATCTTCCCCTGGCGATCAACTTTCCTGTACCGCGCACGTTGAGACCCCCATCACGGCAGGATAAGCCCCATTAAAGTTCAAAAAAACGCCGCCGATAAATGATCTCAGGAGCACCATGAACACAGGGAGGTATTGAGGCAGGTAAATTCCAGGGGAATCACTATGGCCGGTCAGGTAACGCATAAGAAAAAAATGAGTACCCGTGCGCAGATGTTAATCATGGGTGGTTTAACGATAGTGCTGGGATTTACCGTGACAATTGGGGTCCTCAGCTGGCAATCAGGTAAAGAACAAAAACAACTGGCCGAAAAATATCTGCAGCAGATTGCGCAAAGCCGTGCCTTGCAGGTGCAGCAGGAGCTGAGCCATGCCCGCGATGTTGCCAGCCTTCTCGGTCAAAGTCTGATCGCGTTACCCCGCGCCGGTATTACCGATCGCAAAGCGGTCGATAAAGTGATGGAGTATGCGTTACGCGCGAATCCTGACTATCTGTCGATGTCAGTCATCTTTGAACAGAATGCGTTTGATGGCCGTGATGCAGAGTTCGCCTCACAGCCTGGACAGGCGCCACAGGGGCGCTATGCCTTTTTTGTGGATCGTGACGCAGCAGGTAAATATGCCATGCATCCGCTGCTCTCTTATCTGACGCCGGGTCAGGGCGATTACTATCTGGTTCCGCAAAAATCACAAAAAGACACGCTTACCGAACCCTATAGTTATGCCTATAACGGCGTGCCGACCCTGCTCACCTCCGTAGCGGCCGTCATTATGGATCAGGGCACCTTAAAAGCAGTTGTCACCTCTGATATATCCCTGGCTTCACTGCAACAGAAAGTGAATCAGATTAAACCCTGGCAGGGCAGCGGCTATGCGTTGCTACTCTCCAGTAACGGTAACGTTGTCTCCTCGCCGGTGAAAGATGAGGCTGGGAAACCGTGGAAAGGGGAAAAAGATGGCTTTACGTCGAAAGTCGTACAGCATTTTGATGCCGTGCTGGGTGAAGATGCCCTGGTTACCTGGCAGCCAGTAGTGATTGGGAACAGCGACAAAGCCTGGTATCTGGGCGTTGTTGCACCGGTCAGTCAGGTGATGGCCGCATCCACCCAGCAGCTGATGTGGGCGGTGATCCTGATGGTCGTCAGCGTTCTGCTGGTCGGCGCGGTACTGGGCATGCTGTTCAGCCGTAAAGTGCTGCGTCCAATTGGGGGCGAGCCGGTTGAAGCGGCGCATATTGCCCTGGCCGTTGCTGATGGCAAGCTGGATAACCGGATCCCGGTGAAGAGGGGTGATAGCAGCAGCCTGTTCTTCGCGCTTAGCACCATGCAAAGCCAGCTCCGACAGATTGTTGGACAGATAAAAGATTCCAGTGAATCAGTGCGTCAGGGCGCGGGCGAAATCGCCAGCGGCAATCTCAATCTGGCATCACGCACCGAGGAACAGGCTGCTGCGCTGGAGCAGACCGCAGCCAGTATGGAGCAGATCAGCGCCACTATTCGTCTGAATGCCGACAATGCACAGCAGGCAACCAGCCTGACTGAAAACGCGACGCATATTGCCAGTCGCGGTGCCTCGCTGGTGGGTGAGGTGGTGCAGACCATGGCGCAGATCGATGACAGTTCGAAAAAGATCGGCGACATTACCACGATGATCAACAGCATTGCCTTTCAGACCAATATTCTGGCGCTGAACGCGGCGGTGGAAGCCGCACGTGCCGGTGAACAGGGCCGCGGTTTTGCGGTAGTCGCCTCTGAAGTACGCAACCTTGCCCAGCGCAGCGCGAATGCGGTGAAGGAGATTGGTGCACTGATTGAAGAGTCGAGCGTGCGAGTCGAGAGTGGTGTCCGGCTGGTAAATGATGCCGGTAAAACCATGCAGGAGATGATGCACGCGGTCAATTCAGTGCAGGGCATTATTGGTGAGATTGTTACTGCATCAAGCGAACAGGCGCGAGGCATCAGCCAGGTGACGATTGCCGTCAATGAAATGGATGGCGTGACCCAACAGAACGCCGCGCTGGTGCAGCAGATGTCGGCGGCCGCCAGCTCACTGGAAGATCAGGCGCAGCAGCTGTCACAGACGGTGGAGCAGTTCCATCTGGCATAAGGATGCAGCTCAGGGAGCATACGCCTTACGCAAAGACGCAAGAGCGCCATCCCTGGCGACTCAACGCGGCGAGGACGCACCTCAGCCCTGAGGTGCGTCCTTAGCCGGGCTAACGCTTTACGTTGTTCAAAAAGCGCCGGGAGTTTTTTGTCCGTAGCCCGCGATGCGTTGCTACAGGCTTATGCTCCCATCGCTTTAAGCGGGTTTGCCCCCTGCATTCACTACTGACTTCAGATTAATCATTGCTCCGTCAGCCGCTCACCGCTGCTGGCATCAAACAGGTGCATTTTTTCCGGGTTTACGGTGACCGCTAGCGTACCGCCAGGCATGGCGTCACTACGACCGCTCAACTGCATATGCAGCGGGAAACCCTGCCAGTTCAGATGCAACAGCGTTGATTCACCCGTGATCTCCACAATATTTACCGCAGCGGGTTGTCCGCTGGCATCAAAAATCAGATCGTGAGGGCGCACGCCCAGCGTAACCGGCTGGCCGGCCTGCTGCTGCGCGGCACGGTGCCAGCGAGGCGGCAATGGCAGCCACTGCTTACCACAGCAAACACCAGGCAGGCCATCCCGTGACTGGAAGCAGGCATCCATCAGGTTCATTGGCGGCGAACCGATAAACCGCGCCACAAACGTGTTAACCGGCCGATCATAAATCGCCAGCGGCGCGCCCTGTTGCACAATCACGCCCTCTTTCATTACCACAATCTGATCCGCCAGCGTCATCGCCTCGACCTGATCGTGGGTAACGTAAACCATCGTGGTGTTGAAGCGCTGATGGAGGGATTTAATTTCGGCACGAAGCTCCATACGTAACTGGGCATCCAGGTTCGAGAGCGGCTCATCGAACAGAAATACCTGTGGGTTGCGGACCATGGCTCGTCCCATCGCTACACGCTGCCGCTGTCCGCCGGACAAGGCCCGTGGATAACGCTGTAAGAGCTGGTCGATGCCGAGAATGCCGGCGATGCGGGCGATTTTGCTTTTCTGCTCCTCGCGCTTCACCTTTTTTACCTGCATGTGAAACGCCAGATTCTCTGCAACGGTGAGGTGCGGATAGAGCGCATAGCTCTGGAATACCATGGCGATATCCCGGTCGGCAGGATCGAGATCGTTAATCCGCTTTTTATCCAGCATAATCGCCCCATCAGAGACGGTATCAAGCCCGGCAAGCAGCCGCAGCAACGTCGATTTTCCGCAGCCGGAGGGGCCGACCAGAACAGTAAAACTGCCATCAGGAATGGTTAAATCCAGCGGGTGCAGCACGCTCTGTTTACCATAACGCTTCGCCACCTGTACAAGTTCAACACTGGCCATGTTCAGCGCACCTCATTTGATAGTTGGAGTTGTTGCCAGCTGGGATAGCGGCGCGGAGAGCTGCTTATGGCTTGTGAGGCCACTTCAATGCCCCAGCGCAGCGCGGTATGCGATGACTGGCGGTAAAGCAGTGCAGTCAGAAAACCGGCATTAAAACTGTCACCGGCCCCAATGGTATCGACTACCGTTACCGGCTGACCGGCGGCAAATTGCACCGAGGCCGCAGACCAGAGACGCGCGCCCTCTGCGCCACACTTAATCACGCAACCACCGCAACCACTGAGCTGAGCCGCCAGCCGTTTACCGCTCTGTTCCAGCAGGTCTGCGCCCGCCAGACCCAACGCTTCCACTTCATTCAGCAACAGCCAGTCACAGTCAGGCAACCAGTTACCCATTTCCAGGCGAAGCTCATCACTCCAGCCCGCAGGCGGCCAGCCGGTATCCACGGCGACACAAAAGCCCCGGTGCTGTAGCGCGGCCAGCAACGTCGGATAGCGGCGATAAAGTTCATGACAGAGAAAGGTGCCACACAGCAGCACAATATCGCCCTGCGTCGCCTGCTGGGGTAACTGCGCCAGCACATCGTCAGCGGTGAGCACGGTAATATGACCGTGATTGCTCAAAAACGAACGTTCGTGATCAGGATGGGTTATGCCCACCGTGAGCGAGGTCTCACAGGCGTAACGTGGCCAGTGTGCGGCGCTGTGGGGAAAATGGCTGGCGAGCCAGTGACTGAAGCCATCGTCACCCTGATTGGCAATAGCCCGATGCGGCACCTGCATTGCCTCCAGCGCCAGCGCACAATTACCCGCTGAGCCACCGGGACGTAACGCACTGTGCTGCAGCATCACTTCCGTACCGCGTGCCGGCCAGTCGCCGAGCGTACCCATGATTAAATCGACATTAATGTTGCCCACCACATAAAGTGTGGACGCAATGGTCTTATCCATAATTATCCCTTACTTCCACCGCTGGTGAGACCGCTGACCAGCGTTTTCTGCAACCAGATGGCAATAAACAGTGGCGGCACCGAAGCCAGAATACCAATCGCCGCGATCAGGCCATCATCGGTCGCACGTCCGGCGGTGAAACCGGCAATCGCGACTGGCAGTGTCTGTGCTGAAATGTTGCTGGTGAACAGCAGCGCGTAGAAAAACTCATCCCAGGCCAGCAGCCAGCCAAACAGTGCTGCGGCACCGAGCACTGGTTTCGCCAGCGGCAGTGTGATGCGTAGCAGAACCTGCCAGAAGCGCAGACCATCCAGACGCGCTGCCTGTTCGATATCACGCGGCAGCGAGTCAAACTGGTTCTTCAGCATCCAGGTCAGAAACGGCAGGATTAGCGAGCAGTAGACCATCACCAGACCGGGACGTGTGTTGAGCAACCCCAGCTGTTGCAGCAGAAAGTAGAGCGGCAGAACAAACGCCACCGGCGGCACCATATAGATCGCCAGTGCACCGGAGAGCCAGGCATCACGTCCGCTGTAGCGTGAGAAACTGAATGCCGCCGGTATTGCCAGCAGCAACGAAATCGCCGTTGCCACCGTTGCTACCAGCAAACTGTTGCCGAGTGCATGCAGAAAAATGTTGCCCGGCTGGTTTGGTGCCAGTGAAACCAGTCCCTGATAGCGGCTGAAATCCCACTGACGCGGCAGCCACTCCAGCGGAACGCGTGAAAGATCACTGGCAGAACTGACGCTCATTAAAAACAGCCAGCCCATTGGCGCCACAATGCTGATGGCGACCAGCAGCGCAGCCATATAACGCAGCATACCCCGCAGTTTAGTTTTCATAAGCGGAACTCCGGCGACGCTGATGCCATAACATCAGCAGGTAAAGCGTAATAAGCAGGGCGCACATCAGGGTCATCAATATTGCGTAGGCCGCACCACTGCCAGCACGCAGATAGCTGAACGACTCCTGATAGACGAAAAAGCTTAAGGTTTTGGTGCTGTCCACCGGGCCGCCGCGGGTCATGACATAGATGATGTCGAAGATTTTAAAAGCATCGATGGTGCGTAATACCAGTGCAACGCCAAGCGGGGCAACAATTGCCGGGAAGGTAATCGCCCGGAAACGACGCCAGGCGGATGCGCCATCCAGCCGTGCCGCTTCAAACAGATCCTCAGGGATCGATTGCAGTGCCGCCAGCACCAGTAGCGTGACCAGTGGATAGTTTTTCCAGATATCCGCGAACATTACCGCGTTGAGTGCCGCATCCGGCGAGCCAAGCCAGCTGCGATAGCCATCAATAATACCGAGCTGACTGAGCAGGGCGTTGATGCTGCCGTAATCAGGGTTAAAGTTCAGCCGCCACATCATGGCATTGACAATGGTCGGTAGCGCCCATGGCAGAATTACCAACACCCGCAGCACGTTGCGCCCGATGAATTTCTGATTCAAAAGCAGCGCGACCAGCACACCGATGATGCCTTCGAAGGTGACGGATACAACAGTGAAGTAGAGCGTGCGCCAGATCGACGCCCGAAAGTCGGGATCGCTAAGCGCATAGAGATAGTTTTCCAGGCCAATCCAGGCGGGTGACTCACCGCTGCCAATCAGCGCAGCATCAGTAAAGCTCAGCCAGATAGTGCGCAGCAGAGGCCAGGCGGTTAACAACAGCATCACCAGCAGCATGGGTGCAAGCAGCACCCATGCCTGACGCTGTTCGCGTTGACGCAAACTCAGCATCATGACTCCTTAACGCAGCCGGGCAGCGCTTTTATCAATCGTTGCCATCGCGTCCTGCGCCGGGGTTTTTCCCAGCAAGACCTGTTGTAACTGCTGCTGCAGCTGATTGGACAGACGAGAATAATCAGCAGTCTCAGGACGTGACAGCATCACGTTTAATGATTTATCCGCTGCGGCAATCAGGCTCTCCTGATCCTTTTTCACCGCCTCATCCTGATAAGAAGATTTCCAGATCGGCAGGCTGAGCTTGGCATACTGATTCTGGACAGGCTGTGAGGTCATGTACTGAATGTACTGCCACGCCTCATTGGCATGCGTACTGCCTTTGGTGATACCCAGTCCCATTGAGCCGTTCACTGCGCCCACTTTTCCAGGCGCATCGCCCGGCGCTGGCATAATGCCAACATCGCCCGCCACTTTGCTCTGCTTAGGATCGTTCGCCATGTTGTACATGTAGGTCCAGTTCAGCGCGAAAGCCGCATCGCCATTAGAGAACGATTTACGCACATCTTCTTCCAGATATTCACGGGATGCTGGATTACTCAGCCCATCATCGAGCGAACTTTTCATCAGGTTCAGCGCCTTAAGCGAGGCAGGACTGGAGAAGTCGAGCTTGCCGTTCTGATAGAACTTTCCACCAAAGCCTGACACCAGCGTGGTGTAGTCACACACCAGTGCTTCAGCCTGAGACCAGCTCCAGACCAGCGGATAGTTGACGATCTTCTTATCTTTGATGATCTTCGCGTCATCCAGCACCTGCTGCCAGGTCTGCGGCGGGGTGGTGATGCCCGCTTTAGCCAGCATCGCTTTGTTGTAGTAAAGGTATTTGGTATCCAGAATCCACGGCATACCCAGCGTCTTACCCTTGTAAACCACCGTGTTCATCGCGCCCGGAAAGACCTTCTCTTTTTCCTCTGTCGTAATGCGTGCGCTGACATCCTGCAGCAGGTCAAATCGGGCGAACTCTGCTGGCCAGATGGCATCAAAGAGCACCACATCATAGCCATTACCGCCTGCACCGCGCGCTGCCACGATTTTATCGTGCAGCGCTTCGTAAGGAACAAACTCCAGATTGACAGTGACATCCGGATGCTGCTTCTGAAAATTTTGCGTCATGGCACGGATATCGTTTTCGCTGTAAGCCGCCTGAGTCATAAACAGGGCATTGATCTGGCTGGCCGCCGCCGCGCTGCCTGCGCTTAACATCAGTAAGGCAGCAAAACCGGCTTTCAGTTTGGGGGTATAATGCTGTGACATGGTCTTCTCCACTATGCAGCAACAGGCTGTTGGTTAATTAAATCAATTTGATTGATTTAATCGGGGGCGTAATTTGGTCAGCATATAAACTGACCTGTCAGGAGTTAAGCAAACGGCATGCCACAGTGGTGAAGATCTGTGCAACAAAGCCGTAACAACGCTAACACTCAGACTGCGCTTTTATGGCAAAATTGCCTATTCTGATGTGCAGAAATTGCGTGCAGCATCAAAGATATTGTTTGCCCGAATGACACTGGGGACCAATACTGTCAGGCCCCGCTGTAATGGAAAACAACATGAAAACCTCGGGTACCAACCTTGAACATGCGCGGGCGCACAACCGACGTGTGGTGATTGAAGCCATTCGACTTCACGGTGAGCTGACCCGCGCAGAACTGGCTCGCATGACAGCGCTGACGCCGCAGACTGTCTCGAATATCGTAGCGGAGCTTGAGCAGGCCGAGCTGCTGACCAGCCGACAGCCGCGCCGCAGCGGCCGTGGTCAGCCTTCGATTCCGGTCACGCTCAATCCCACCAGTGCGTGGTCGATCGGTATTCATCTTGATCATCAGACACTATTACTGGTGCTGGTCGATCTTAGCGGCGAAGTGCATTTCCGCCGCCTCCTTATGGTGCAAAAGCCACAGCCTGCTGCCACTCTGGCGTGCATTGCCAGCGTGCTGGAAGAGATGCGCGCTTTCCTTGGCACACAATGGCAAAAAGTGCTGGGTATTGGCGTGGTGATGCCGGGGCCTTTTGGCGTGGAGGGGATTTCATCAACAGGCCCCACGACACTGAACGGCTGGGAGCAGGTCGATATCGAGGCGGAGCTCGCCACTATCAGCGGATTACCGGTCACGCTGGAAAATGACGCCACGGTGGCCGCTATCGGCGAGCGCTTTCACGGCACGGCGCGGCATCTTAATTCCTTTATCTATCTCTACATCGGCACCGGTCTGGGTGCAGGCATCTTCACCGATGGCCATATCTATACCGGCCACGCTCAAAATGCGGGCGAGATCGGACACATCGTGGTGGAGCCGGGCGGTCGGGACTGTTACTGCGGCAATCAGGGCTGTCTGGAGCGGTATGTCTCATTGCAGGCAGCGTATGAATTCTGCGGCCTCGATCCGATGCGAGCGTTACCAGAAGATTTGTTGCAGATTGAACCCGCGCGCTTTACTGCCTGGATTGAGAGTGTAATGACGCCGTTGCGTCAGGCGATCAATATTCTGGAGTCGGTGTTTGATGCTGAAGCGGTAATAATTGGTGGGATGATGCCTGCGCCCTTGCTGGAGCAGATGATAAAACGATTGCCACCGCTTTATCAGTCGGTGCGAGGTCGTTATCTGTTTGATATGCGGCTAAAGATTGGTATGACCGGCAGCGATACCGCTGCGCTGGGTGCTGCAGCCTTGCCGATTTTCGATGAATTTAACCCGCAGTTTCAGGTGCTGATGAAGTAGGCAAGGAAAAAGGCGCTGTTGCTGGCAACAGCGCCTTTCGTATCAACCTGGATAGATACCGCGATCTTTACGCGCCATCAGAATGCGCTCACACGCCACGATATAGGCTGCGGTGCGGAGCGAGCAATCTTTCTCCTTCGACTTCTCCCAGACGTGAACCATCGCTTCCGTCATGATTTTATCTGAGCGACGATTGATCTCATCTTCGCTCCAGAAGAAGCTCGCCATGTCCTGCACCCATTCAAAGTAGCTGACCGTTACGCCACCCGCGTTACAGACCACATCCGGTACCACGATAATGCCGCGCGTTGCCAGCATGTCATCGGCATCCGGATAAGTTGGTCCGTTTGCCCCTTCCAGCACGATTTTGCAACTCAGGACTTCAGCACGCTCGCGGGTAATCTGTCCTTCCAGTGCGGCCGGAATCAGGATATCCATCCCGGTGGTCCAGAACGCCTCTTTATCAATGTTCTGAGCGCCAGGGAAGCCGGCAATCTGCTTATTGGCGATCTGCCATTCAGTCAGTGCGGCCATATTGATACCATCGGCGTTAAACAGCGTGGCGGTATGATCCTGAATCACGACCACGCGTGCGCCGGCCTCTTCAAACAGGCGTGCTGCTTCGCTACCCACGTTACCAAAGCCCTGAACCGCAACGCGCGCGCCTTCAATTTCGATACCGGCACGACGCGCCACTTCGCGTCCGGTAATGAATACGCCGCGACCGGTAGCTTTTTCACGTCCCAGTGAACCGCCCAGATGAATAGGTTTACCCGTGACGACGCCGGTGATCGTTGTGCCATGGTTCATGGAGTAGGTATCCATCATCCATGCCATCACTTTGCTGTTGGTGCCAACATCTGGTGCCGGAATATCTTTCTGCGGGCCGATGATAATGCCGATCTCGCTGGTATAACGGCGGGTCAGTCGTTCAAGTTCGCCATCGGACAGTTTGAAAGGATCAACGCGAATACCCCCTTTGGCACCACCATAGGGCAGGTTAACTGCCGCACACTTGATGGTCATCCAGGCGGAAAGGGCCATGACTTCATTAAGGTCGACGTCCGGATGGTAGCGAATACCGCCTTTACCTGGCCCGCGCGACAGGTTGTGCTGAACGCGATAGCCTTCGAAGTGGCGAATTGAGCCATCATCCATCTGGAGAGGAATATCAACAATCAACGCACGTTTTGGATGACGCAAAGTATCTATCCAACGTGAAAGATCGCCCAGATAAGGCGCAACCCGGTCGATTTGTTGCAGATAGGTGGACCAGGCAGATGTGCTACTTTCAGACGCATAAGATAACTTATCCATAAAAAACCTTTCTTAATGAAGTTATTTATTGTGTGGAGCCGTGGACGTTAAACGCAGTGTATTGCGCGGACATAATCTAACACTCCTGAAACAAATAAGATGCGGTGCCAGGCATGCTGACGTGCAGCGACGCCCTGTTTTGGGGCAACCCGAGTGCATAGATTAGTTATAGTTAATGGCTTAATGCGAATAATGATGCGGCTTAAGTGCGTATTCAATGCATAGGGCGGGAAATATCGCTATCTTTCAATTCTTTGAGGGTGCTCAAAAAGTTAAATAATTGATCGCATCTGTGTTGACTTTGTTGCACCAATTAAGTGCATGAGAATAAGTAATCAAAGGATTACATAAAGTAATGAGTCATGCGCTAATAGCGCTGGCTAATCAGTGATTTAGAAAAGAGGGAGGGAGTCGTGCAGAAAAGACAAAAATAGCGGGCCAGTAAAAGGCCTGACCCAAAAGATGGTTAACGGCTCAGGGCCTGTTCAGCTTCATTCAGTTCCTGACGCGCTTCGGCCAGTTTATCTTCACGCTTCTGGATCTTGCTGGCGCTGCGTCCTTCTGCTTTTGCTTTTGCCAGTTCCTGTTCCCGTTCCAGTACTTCGCGCTTTTTCTCTATCACTTTTTCGTGGCGTTCCTTTGACAGGCTGCTTTCGCTACAGTGCTGATCGACTTCGCGCAGGGCTTTTTCAAGGCCAGCAACCTGATGAGTATTATTGTGCTGGCGTGCAATCGAGAGCTGAGTTTCGATCGTCTGCTTTTTGGCGGCACACCCTGTCAGGGCCGTGGCCGCATGAGCCACAGTCAAACTAAGTGGTAACAGATAGAGGCAGAAGGTCAGTAAGGTCTTTTTCATTATCGTCTCGTCAATGAGTCAGAATCGTGGCACCAGTATACAGAGCCAGCTTATGAGATTCTTAACGAAAAAAAATTTACCGGCGGTGGAAGAAAAAAAGGGAAATGGAGGGCTGCCTGCTTCAGGCAGCTGATGATGCAGAAGAGTGGAAGTAATGCAGATTACGATCCGGGCCGCTGAGCATTACCGGGTGACCATTCTGATGTTGCTGTTCAAAGTAATCCTGCATTTCCTGAGAAATCCCGGCACCACACCACATGACATGATGCTGGTAAAGCTCGGACTTAAGTGCAGGTTCTCCACTTGCATGTGAATCCACCTCGACATTAAAGCCCATGGCAGTAAGACGAATCGCTTCGAGCCAGATTTCAGTCTTATCCAGAACACTCACCGCTTCAAGAAATAAAGGGACTGATGATTTATTTCGCGATGAGAGGCGCATCACTTTATCCGCCTGCTGCTGCACAGATTGCTCAAAACGCGCCAGGCGTCGCGATGCACCCTGACGCTGATCGGCATGAAGCCAGACGCTCAGAGGTCGCAAAAGATTGATGATAAAATCATCACCACTGTAGTTGCTGGACATGTTGTGCATCTGACGGGCAAGCGACAAGGGTGTGCCAAATTCAAGCTGCCAGAGCATGTCGCCTTTACGCGCTGCCCAGCCATAGGTCGTGACCGTTGATGCGGCCAGCTGTCCCTCTCTGATCTCTTCAGGCGTCGCGCCAGTAGCGGTTAATCCCACTAAGGCATAGATTTCGCTGAGATGATCATCGTTCCAGATGTCGGGATTCTGCTGCGCCGTCAGTAAACCCTGTTTAATCCAGCGCTTAAGATTAGCCGGATGCGTACCCGTTAATGCGCAAATAGTATCGGTCGTAAAAGAATGCATATCGTGCCCTCTGTTGAGGGAAAGGCCGCCGTATTGAACCGGGGATGAGTAGCTACTATGAACCTTATAACAGCGAATTAACAGGGAAAAGCCGTGTAAAATCGGCGAGAAAGCCGCGTGACGCTTCGCTTATTCGTAATTATTCTGACGGTAAATTCATGATGATCAGAGAGTTAAAAGTGTCCATGACCGGTAAAAAAGAACTGTGTATTTATTCAGTAAAGATTCTTTACGCAAATATACCGGGAACGGATCTCCTGTTACCTTTTTAAGAGCATGCTGACTGCTTAACCCCTTACATCCACCCGGCAAATCGTTAAAATAGCGGGTTCTGATGATCAGGAGAAAGAGTGTCCCATGCGTTATCGTTTTACTCTCGCCGTGGTAACGGTTGCGGCTGTACTGACTGGTTGTGCGAAACATGCCGCCAGCGATGCGCCAGATGAATTTGCGGCTGGTCCGACGCAGATTGATGTCTCACACATCAAGACCCGTGCAGATGATGGCTCCAGTGTGTTCCTGACCGTAGATGGCAAAGACGCCGGCAGATTACCTAATGGCGAAAGCATGCTGCTGCACGTTCCTGCCGGAAAACACCAGATTGGCGGCTATGTGCCAACCCTGTTTGGTATGGGTCGAGTGACAATCGCACCTGTAGAAGTGACCACGTCACCTGAGGATGTCAAAAAAGTGGCCTACACGGTCACAAACAGCAAAGCCACCTTTGTCGAAAATAAGGGTGAGCAGGGCTGATTTGATGACGGCGGAGAGCCGCGCTCTCCGCTGGTACGTTCACCCTATAAACCGAGCTCACTCAACGAAGGGTGAGCGTCCGGACGCCGCCCCTGTGGCCAGTGAAACAGCCGCTGTTTTTCATCGATTTTAAGATCGTTGATGCTCGCAAAGCGCTGCATCATTAATCCCTGCTCGTTAAAGGCCCAGTTCTCGTTGCCATAGGAGCGATACCACTGACGCTGCTCGTCATGCCATTCATAAGCAAACCGAACCGCAATCCGGTTCTGGTCAAAACTCCACAGCTCCTTAATCAGCCGATATTCCTGCTCCCGCTGCCATTTTTGCTGAAGGAAAGCGACGATTTCTGCCCGGCCGGTCAGGAAGGTATCGCGATTACGCCATTGGCTATCCGCTGAATAGGCCAGAGAGACCCGCTCAGCATCACGGCTGTTCCAGCCATCCTCGGCCAGACGGACTTTTTCAATTGCCTGTTCAGGCCGGGTAAAGGGCGGTAGAGGCGGACGTGAATTTTCCAATGTCGTTTCCTTTTATCGCGCAGGCAGCAGCCCCATCATTATTCGGGATGATCAGAGTTCGAGAGCGTGAATCTGGCAGACAGCACGTGCCGCTTCCTGACCTTTTTTCACGAAGTGCTGTGTATAGAAGTCGATAAACTCGGCAGAAGGCTGGAAATTGTGTGGCGTCAGGGAAACGGAGAAAACCGGCACATTGGTGGCCAGCTGCGCCTGCATCAGACCACTGACCACCGCCTGGGCGACAAAATCATGACGATAGATGCCACCATCTACCACCAGTGCTGCACAGACAATGGCATCAAAATTGCCGGTCTGCGCAAGGCGTTGCGCCAGTAACGGCATTTCAAAAGCCCCTGGCACATCCCAGGTTTTCATTTCGTATGAGGTCCCACGGCTCTCCAGTTCCTGTTCAAATCCTGTCAGAACCTGCGAAACGATTTCGCTGTGCCAGTTGGCTTTAATAAAGGCGACTTTCAACGGCTGCATGACTTTCTCCATTTATAGGTAACATCCAGTGGTAACGAGCCAGCTTGCGCCCCTGCACCCCGAATCAAAATAGTGAGTCTGGCAGGCAACTAACCTGCTGACAATCATCACTATACTGTAATGTAAAGATTCTGTGTCCACCATTGTGATTATATGTAAATAACCAAAGGGAAAATTACCCTCATATGCTGCAGCAAAGGCGGATAACGCGCTGACAATCTCAACGCCATCGCACTTATTCGTTCAACACCCGCCTCTTATTGCCTGATCTGCGTAACCGCTTCCAGTTACGGAATTGCTTAAATAAAATACTGGATATCCGAACAGGTATTTGTATAATAAATGGACTGCCCGCCGGGTATTGGAAGCGATAGTGAGGGGTGAATCCATGATGATATCGACTGAAAGCCTCAGGTCTCTGGAACAATCGGTCACAATGAGCAGTCGTGAGCTGGCTCAGATGACCGGTATCACACATGGAGAAGTGAAGCGTTTAATCAAAAGTCTGGAGACGGCCGCGCGTCTCTCCCAGCCACTTAGCGTGAATGAATATGAGCGGGAAGGGGAAGTGCGTCAGGAGTACCGTCTCAACAAGCGAGACTCGCTGCTGGCCGTGGCACGCCTGTCGCCAGGCTTCACAGCTGAGGTGCTGGATCGCTGGCAGGATCGCGAAAAAACCTCACATCTGCCTGACTTCACTAACCCGGCTGAAGCGGCTCGCGCCTGGGCCGAGCAATTCGAACAGCGTCAGGCGGCTGAGCAGCAACTGGCTCTCTCAGCACCCAAGGCAGCGTTCTTCGATAATTTCGTTGAGGTTGATGAGAGTCTTGGCTTTCGTCAGCTCTGCAAAATGTTAAAAGTGAAAGAACCCGCGTTCCGCCAGTTCCTGCTGGAGCGAAACATCATGTATCGTGCCAGGGGAACACTTACCCCGCAGCACTACCATCTTCAGGCGGGCTATTTTACGCTGCACTCCGGCACGGGCGAAAACCAGCACGCGTTCTCTCAGGCTCGCTTTACGTCGAAAGGGGTGAAATGGGTCGCCAGCCTTTGGGCAGGTCATCTTTCTGCTCAACTTAAAGGCGCAGCCGCATAACCGCGCCTTTGATTTAGCAGGCGGAGCAGAGGGACAAATATATAAAATGTACCGATAACTGAAGCCTGGCTTGAAATACAGAGACAAAAAAGGCCGCGACAGAGTGCGGCCTTTTTCGACGTTATGGATTGCAGGATGAATTACCAGCCTTTAATCGCATCACCTTTATAAACTTCTTCTGCTTTTGCCGCGACTTCAGGTGACTGCAGCGCAGCCTTTAACTTCTGAATTTTATCGCTGTCTTTATTATCTTCACGAGATACCAGTGCATTCACGTAAGGCGATGAGGCACTCTCCATGAATAAGCCATCGCGGTGTGCTGATAATCCAGCCTGAGCCGAGAAGTTAGTATTGATAATCGACAGGCTTACATTGGGATCATCTAACGTGCGGGTCAGCTGGGGCGTGTCCACCTCAACCAGCTTCAGATTTTTTGGGTTTTCGACGATATCCAGCGAAGTCGGTAAATATCCCACTCCGTCTTTCAGTTTAATCAGGCCCTGCGCCTGCAGAAGCAGCAGGCTGCGTCCCAGCGTAGTGGCTTCATTAGAAATGGTGATCGTGGCGCCATTCTGTAGTTCACTGATGTTTTTGATTTTGTGCGAATAAGCCGCAATCGGGAAAACGAATGTCTTGCCGACTACAGCAAATTTATAGCCGCGCTCTTTAGACTGAGACTCAAGATACGGCAGGCTCTGGAACGCATTGGCATCGACTTCTTTGTTATTCAGCGCTTCATTTGGCAGCACATAATCATTGAAGTTAAGCACTTCAACATCAAGTTTGTATTTATCTTTAGCAACCTGCTGTACCACCTGCCAGATCGCTTCGTCCGGGCCGGTATTGATCGCGACTTTAACTTTGTTATCGTCATCTTTTGAGCAGGCGGACAATAATAAAACAGAACTGGCAAGTAATGCCGTAAACAGACCTTTCATTATCAGAAATCCCTCAGGTAGTAGATGGAATCAAAGATAATACAGAAATCACAGGTTGCGTACTGACGCCGGAATATATCTTATAACCACAACGCGTAATTCGAACATAAATTAACCAGCTTCTTGCCTTTCAATAATGGGTTGCCAGGATTACTGATTTTGCTGGATGAAATCTTCTGTGTACCCGCGTATTACGCAGCCATGTGATTTTCTTCTACGCTTAGGCATGGGTCGTAACTGGCATTTTATTGATTATTAACAGGGATTAACCATGTCAAAGCAAGATAGCGGGATTAACGCAGTTGAAGTGATGCGCAGCAGTCAGGCGTGGAACGGTGAAGTTATCGAAGCCTATCCTGCTGGCGAACCAGAACTGACCGTCATGCGGCTGTCACTGCCTGCCCACACGTCATTGCCCTGGCACACCCATCCCATGCCAAATGCGGCGTTTATTCTTTCCGGCACACTGATCGTGGAAGATAAAGAGAGCGGTGAGCAACGGACTTTCCATGCAGGTGAAGCCCTCAATGAGACGGTTAATAGTGCGCATCGGGGCTATACCCTGAATGAGCCAGCTGAACTGGTGATTACCTATGCGGGTGTAAAAGGGCAGGAGTTAACCGAGCCATTGCCGGGTGAGCCAGCGGAATTTTAAATCCTGAAGCAGCACGGCAACGTAAAACACTGCCGTGCTGCCACTCTGCAGACCGAATCCATTTCGCCTTCGCGATTGCTTACACGTCTGAAGTGAAAGTGACAAGGCTCCAGGTTGCGAACAATAGGGGTCTTTCAATCACAACCAAACCCCGCTTCCCGAAGTACTGCTTTTGCCGGTTCCGATCTTAAAAATGCAGCCAGTTGTCCTGCCTCAGACGTGATTACGGCACAGGCATAACGCGCAACAGGATTAAAAGCCTCGGGGATATCAATTACCCGCAGGCCGGCAATCTGGCTCAGGGCTTTTCGATAGCTGGCGTAGCCGATAAACAGATCCGCCTGATCACTCTGGATAATCCACTCCGCCGGCAGCTTGCCTGCGGGAATGGCTGCTGAGTCACGTCCGCCCACCACCGTTTGTGCGCGCTGGCGCACGGCCTCTCCAACCGGGCCCATCCGGGCAAAAAGAACCTGAGCATAATCGCCTGAAGGATCGGCTAATGGCGTAGAGGTTGCGATTCGCAGCGAGTCACGGGTGAGCAGCTGATACCAGTCATCCCCCGCCTGAATGCAATCACTGCGCACAGTGAGGCAGAGCTTATTGGTCGCAAACGACATCAGCGCCAGTGCTCGTCCGGCAGCCAGAAGTCTCTGTGGATGCTCCTCACTGGCTGAAGCAAAGAGGTCACAGCGCTCACCCGCCTCGATCCGTTCGCGGAGCAAGCCGGCGGGACCAAAGTGGGTTTCGACAGGATGAGGGAAGTACGCCATCATTGCAGGCCAGACCGTTTTCAGGCTACCCGCCGCCAGTACGCGCATCACTCTGGTCCCTGATAAGTGGTGCGATAGAAGCGTTGATACCACCTGTTAGCCAGCTTATTCATGTTTACATCTGTAAACTTCTGCGGATAGAGTTTTTTTGCCATCCACAATTCGCCGAGCCCCATCGCTTCAGGCATTGGATAGCCCCAGGCTTTGGCGTAATCCGGCATTAAATAAACGCGATGATGTTTGACTGCGTCAATCGCCTGCCATTGCGGTGAACTGTTGATTTCATTAACGACGGAAGGATAACGATCCTGCACAAAAATCACCTGTGGATTCCAGGCGATCACCTGCTCCATAGACACGGTTTTAAAACCTTTTACGGTCGCCGCAGCGACGTTGACCGCACCAGCATGCAGCATCATCAGCCCGGTATACTTGCCGGAGCCGTAGGTGGTGAGATCCGGATTAGCCATATAAGCGCGAATACGTTTATCCACCGGAATATCCCGGAGGCGATCGCTGACGATTTTGCGGCCCTGATCGGTAGCCTCAATCAGTGCTTTCGCTTCTTCAGGTTTATTGATGATCTCGCCGATCAGCGTAATACCTTCCCGCAGCCCTTTGTCATAGGCTATTTCCTCATCGCTGAGGGTCGGATTCATTTTGGCCTTTTCACCAGGCTGGTCATGACGCAGCGAGATAGCAACCACCGGAATGCCCAGTGCAGTAATGCTGTCGATCATCTCATGTGGCGCATAGTTGGTGACAAAAACCACCTGCGGATGCAGCGCCACCAGTTTTTCGGGATCGACATGCGTCAGATCGCCCAGCGTGGTTTTCTGGTTTAACCCGGGTGCCAGACGGGCATAGCTATCGCCAAGCTGCTGCTTCCAGTTCGCCATTACACCCACAATTTTATCCGTGGCGTTCATCTGCACCAGCAGATTCAGCGTCTGATGCTGAAGCACCACGACGCGATCAACATGGTCTGGAATCGTGACCTGACGGCCAGTCTGATCGATTATCTGGCGTGACGCATGGGAAGAGAGTGGAAGGAGTATAAGTAAACTCAGTGTGCATGCCTGCCAGAAGCGCTTCATTAACTATCCTCGAAAATCGTTATACAGAGAATTATATAGCGATACGTAGCAGACGTCACCGTCTGTGTTACACCTCATCTTTTGCAGGAATAATCAAAAGGGCGTACGTCAAAATTTTATTGTGCCTTTCACCTCAGCACTGATTATGTGCAACGCCCGTTACTGGCTCACCATCCCGGTGCCTCATGGATTTTTTCTCGTCTATTTTGCTGATATTTCAGTATTTAATTTCTGGCACGCCATTTGCCTGACTCTTAGCAGTAAGCAGCGTCAGACACAATTGATTGAAATAGCTGGCTAGGGTTCCGGTTCACGCAGGTGAATGGCTGGTCCGAGAGCTGGCGACCTCTGCGAGGTTACACGGCGGGACAAAAGCCCGGGAGACAGCGGCACCATCTGGTGTCTTGCGCTGCTCCCGTTTTTTTGTGCCAACCAGAGGTCAACCATGAAGAAATCACCACTCCTGACGCTTGTTATGTCTGTGGCGCTGCTGGTCAGCGCGCCGTCTTCCGCCGCAGTCAAAAAAGAGTTCAACATCTGCTGGACCATTTACGCAGGCTGGATGCCGTGGGGCACCATCAGCAATGAGAAGATCATTGATAAATGGGCCAGCAAATATGGCATTAAAATTCATATCACCCAGCTCAACGATTATATCGAGTCAATTAACCAGTACACCGCAGGACAGTTTGATGGTTGCACCATGACGAACATGGATGCGCTGACCATTCCTGCGGCAGGTGGCGTTGACTCGACGGCGCTGATCACCGGCAGCTATTCCGATGGCAACGACGGTGTGGTGCTGAAAGGGGAAAATAAGAAACTCAGCGATCTGAAAGGAATGTCAGTCTATCTTCCTGCGCTGTCGGTGTCGCATTACCTGCTGGTTCGCGGGCTGGAAAAAGCCGGACTGCAGGAGAAAGATGTCAAAGTTGTGAACACCTCTGATGCGGATATCGTCTCAGCTTTCGGCACCAGCAACGTCAAAGCCGCCGTGGCCTGGAACCCGCAGCTCTCGGTGATTAAGAAAACCCCGCAAACCACTGAAGTGTTCAGCTCCTCGGCCGTAGCAGGCGAACTGATTGACATGATGGTGGTCAATACCGACACCCTGAAAGACAACCCCGCGCTAGGCAAGGCGCTGACCGGCGCCTGGTTTGAGATGATGGCGAAAATGCAGTCTGGAGATACGCAGGCGCTGAGTGCAATGGCCGCCGATTCCGGTACTGACCTCGCCGGATACAAGGCGCAGCTGAAAACCACCCATCTGTTCTGGACGCCTGCCGAAACCGAGACATTTGTCTCATCTCCCGATCTGGCGAAAACCATGCAGCGCGTCGCCGCATTCTCCTTTGATAAGGGATTACTGGGCGAGGGCGCACAAAGTGCCGACTTCATCGGCATGAGCTTCCCCGGCAGCATCACCGTCGGTGATACAGCAAACATCAAACTGCGCTTCGACGACAGCTATCTGAAGATGGCCGCCGCAGGCAAGCTGTAATCATCGATATCAGGAGTTTTTGCCATGCGCCACATCAACCGCTATCCCCGGCAGGGAATGCGCCTGACGCTGATGCTGTTACCTTTTGTATTGCTAATCGCCGTCTGGTTTATCAGTTCGGCGGTGCGTCTGGAAGCGAATCCTCAGGACAAACTGCTGCCCGGCCTGTCGCAGATGATTGCGGCCATAGACCGGATGGCGTTTACCCCGGACAAGCGCAGCGGGGAGTATCTGCTGTGGGTGGATACATGGATTAGTTTAAGTCGTTTACTGACAGGCCTGGCGATCTCGTCGCTCATTGGTCTCTGCATCGGGATTGCGGCGGGCGTTTTCCCGATGACCCGCGCGGCGCTGTCACCGTTCATGACCGTCGTGTCGATGATCCCGCCGCTGGCGCTGCTGCCGATGTTGTTTATCGTCTTCGGGCTGGATGAGCTGTCAAAAGTAATGCTGATCGTTATCGGCATTACACCCATGCTGGCGCGCGATCTGGAACACCGGGCCAGGGAAATCCCCGCGGAGCTGTTTATTAAAGCACAAACCCTGGGGGCGAACAGCTGGACGGTGGTGCTGCGGGTCGTGCTGCCGCAACTCTTATCACGACTGATCACCTCACTGCGTCTGCTGCTGGGATCCGCGTGGCTCTTTTTGATCTCCGCTGAGGCCATTTCCGCGACCGCCGGGCTGGGATACCGCATTTTCCTGGTCCGCCGTTATATGGCGATGGATGTCATTATTCCGTATGTCATCTGGATCACGCTGCTGGCGTGGTTAATGGATCTCGCGCTGCGTCAGCTGCACAAAGCCTGTTTCCCCTGGGCGGAAGGAGGCCGGGAATGAGTTTTATCGATATCAAAAATATCTGGCAGGAGTATGGCGATCACGTGGTGCTGGAACGCATCAATCTGCAGGTGAAAGAGGGTGAGTTCTGCTCGCTGGTGGGCGCGTCCGGCTGCGGTAAGTCGACATTTTTACGCCTGCTGCTTGGTCAGGAAAAACCAACGCGAGGGTCGATCACGCTGGATGGCGAGCAGCTTTCCGCGGAGCCCGATCGCAGCCGTGGCGTGGTGTTTCAACGCTATTCGGTTTTCCCCCATCTCAACGTGCTGGATAACGTCGCCATTGGCCTCGAACTTCCGGCTTCACCTTTTACCGGGCGGCTTTTTGGCGCACGGAAACGTCAGGCCCGTGAACAGGCAAAACAGATGCTGGAGAAAGTCGGTCTGGGCCATTCACTGGATAAATATCCGGCTCAGCTTTCCGGCGGAATGCAGCAGCGACTGGCGATTGCTCAGGCATTTGTGATGCAGCCGCGCGTGCTGCTGCTGGATGAGCCGTTTGGCGCACTGGATCCCGGCATTCGCAAAGATATGCATGCACTGCTGCTGCAGCTCTGGAGCGAAACCCGGATGACGGTGTTTATGGTCACGCACGATCTGGCCGAAGGCTTCAATCTGGGTACCAGGCTGCTGGTGTTCGACAAAGTGCGAATCGATCCACAGGCCCCCAATGCATGGGGCGCGCGTATCACTTATGACATCCCGCTCAATGAAACGCGCCTCTCTCAGTTGGCCACCGGCAGCAAAAACAACATTTATCCCCTTAAGGAGATCGCTCAATGACAGAACTTTTTCATTCAGCCCCGAGCCTGCGCGAAGAGCTGCTGCCAGGCGGAGCGCATACCTCGCTGATTCTGCGTAAAGGGCAGATTCTGCGCCTGACCGACATCGAGGGCGGCGCGAACGTCAGCATGATGATGCTCAATCCGCACGAGAAAAGTGAACGGCTGAATCTGCCCGATACCCTGAAAGGTCAGCACACCGCGCACCTGACCACCGGTCACTGTTTCTATTCAGACATGGGACGTGTGATGGCTGCGATCGTCGCGGATAGCTGCGGCTGGCACGACCCGTTTGGCGGCGTACTCAACGCGGCGGAAACACAGAATAAGTATGGAGCAGGCCGCTACCAGGAATTGCGCAACGGCTTCTATCGCAACGGTACAGATAATCTGCTGGTGGAAATGGGCAAATGGGATCTGGGCCTGGAAGACCTGCTGATGGTCGTTAACTTTTTCAGCAAGGTCACAGTGGATGAAGAGGGCCGCTTTCGGTTCAGCGCACGCAACAGCCAGGCAGGCGACTTCGTCGAACTCTATGCGCCGATGGACGTGCTGATGGTGCTGACTGCGCTGCCACATCCGCAGGATCCCGCCACTGACTATCTTCCGCGCCCGGTCCAGCTGAGCTGGTATCAGGCGGACGATATACAGACTGTGAGCAAAGCAATGGTCACTCGCGGTGAAAACCAGCGCGCATTTCAAAATACCCATTTTTTTGCCCTGTAAGGAGGCTGCGATGACACAAATCCACTCTGATCGTCGTCCTGAAGATGCTGTCTATCGCCACGAGATCCCGTCAGGCGAGCCGTGGTTGTTTGAAGTGAAAAAAGGGCAAACGCTGCGCCTGCTCGATCTCGAAGGCAATCAGGCGATTGATACTCTTTTCTATAACACTGATAACCCGCGGGAACGCTACGATCCTCAGCGCACTCTGCGTCGTCAGGGAAAAGTCTATCTGACTACCGGCAGCGTACTCTATTCAAATCTGGGTAATCCGCTGCTGACGATCGTTGCTGATACCTGTGGTCGCCACGATACCCTCGGCGGTGCCTGCTCGCAGGAGAGCAACACTGTGCGCTATGCCCAGGATAAGCGCTATATGCACAGCTGTCGGGATAATTTCCTTTGCGCCTGCCTGCACGATGGTCGTCTGCATAAGCGCGATATCGGCGCCAACATCAACTTTTTTATGAACGTTCCGGTGACACCCGAAGGCGGCCTGACGTTTGAGGATGGGTTATCTGCGCCCGGCAAATACGTTGAACTGGTGGCGGCGTGTAACGTGATGGTGCTGATCTCTAACTGTCCGCAGCTGAACAACCCCTGCAACGGCTGGAACCCGACACCCGCAGAAGTGCTGGTCTGGAACTAAGCCAGCCTGCTGAGCATGTTGCCGGCCGCACGTTTTGAGCCGGTCAGCCCCGGGGACGGCCCCAGGGAATATCGAATGTTGCGGGACGACCCGCATCCCTGAGAGTTCGCTTATGTTTGATACCTTACTGATTGCCAATCGCGGTGCTATCGCCTGTCGTATTCTGCGCACGCTGCGTGCCATGCAGGTGAAAGGCGTTGCTGTTTACTCCGAAGCTGACCTGAGCAGTTTACATATACGCGAAGCCGATGTGGCGCTGAGCCTGGGCGAGGGGCCTGCCGCACAAACTTATCTGATGACGGATAAAATTATCGCCGCCGCGCAGCAGAGCGGGGCCAAAGCGATTCATCCTGGCTACGGTTTCCTGTCAGAAAACGCCGCCTTTGCCGAAGCGTGTGAAGCTGCGGGACTGATTTTTGTCGGTCCTGCGCCTCAGCAGCTGCGGACGTTTGGCCTGAAGCACACCGCCCGCGCACTGGCGAAAGCAGAAGGCGTGCCGCTGCTGGAAGGCAGTGAATTACTGGCAGATGTCAGCGAAGCGCATCATGCCGCAGAGAGTGTCGGCTATCCGGTGATGCTCAAAAGCACAGCGGGCGGCGGCGGTATTGGTATGCGTGTCTGTCGTGATGCGCAGGCGCTGTCAGATGCGTTTGAAACGGTGCAGCGGCTGGGCCAGAACAACTTCAGCGATGCCGGGGTGTTTCTCGAAAAATATATCGAACGTGCCCGGCATCTTGAAGTGCAGATTTTCGGTGACGGCAAGGGCGAGGTCATCGCGCTGGGCGTCCGCGACTGCTCGATTCAGCGACGTAATCAGAAAATGATTGAAGAGACGCCAGCCCCGAATCTGCCCGCAGGCATGGCTGAGGCCTTGTGTTCAGCGGCCATCGCCCTGGGAAAAGCGGTGAATTACCGCAGCGCCGGCACGGTGGAGTTTGTTTATGACAGCGCGGCGCAGCAGTTCTATTTCCTCGAAGTGAATACGCGCCTGCAGGTTGAACATGGCGTGACAGAGCAGGTCTGGGGCGTTGATCTGGTGAAGTGGATGATTGAACTGGCCGCGGGCGATCTCCCCTCACTGACTGCTTTAGCCGCCACGCTGAATCCACAGGGCCATGCCGTTCAGGCACGAATCTATGCGGAAGATCCGGGCCGCCAGTTCCAGCCATCGCCTGGCCTGTTAACCGAGGTCGCCTTTCCGGCGGCAGACGGTAAAACCCTGCGCATTGACCGCTGGGTGGAGGCGGGGTGCGAAGTTCCGCCATTCTTCGACCCGATGCTGGCAAAAGCCATCGCCTGGCGACCGACACGCGATGAAGCCATCGCGACCCTGGCACAGGCACTCTCGGAAACCCGTCTCTATGGCGTTGAAACCAACCGCCTCTATCTGTTACAGATTTTAGCTTTTTCTCCCTTCACAGCGGGGGAACCCTGGACCCGCTGCCTGGAGCAACTCAGCTATCAGGCGGCAACGGTTGAAGTGCTGAGTGCCGGAACCCAGACCAGTGTTCAGGATTATCCCGGACGTCTGGGATACTGGGCGGTCGGTGTGCCGCCGTCTGGACCGATGGATGATCGTGCTCTGCGTCTCGGCAACCGACTACTGGGCAATGCCGAGGGGGACGCCGCGCTGGAGATCACCCTCAACGGACCCACACTGAAATTTAATACAGAGATTCAGGCGGTGATTTGTGGCGCATCGCTGAGTGTTACGCTGGATGGTGTTGAACAGGCGATGGACTCTGTATTTACTATCCCGGCTGGCTCAACCCTGAAGCTGGGCGCGATGAGAGCCGCGGGCGTCAGAAGCTATCTCTGCCTGCGTGGTGGCATTCAGGTGCCTGACTATCTGGGCAGCAAAAGCACCTTTACTCTGGGCCAGTTTGGCGGACACGCAGGACGTGCGCTGCGTAGCGGCGACGTGCTGCATCTGGCTCCGCAAGCCGCAATCCCAGACGGCGCAGAACTGCCCGCTGCACTGCGCACAGATCTCGCCAAAGTACGCACACTGCGTGTCATTTATGGCCCTCACGGTGCACCGGAGTTCTATGCACCGGATTATATCGCGACCTTCTTTGCCACAGAATGGGAAGTGCACTTTAACTCAAGCCGCACCGGCGTACGTCTGATTGGGCCAAAGCCGATCTGGACCCGCGACAGCGGCGGCGAGGCAGGGCTGCATCCCTCGAATATTCATGACAACCCTTACGCCATCGGCGCAGTCGATTTTACCGGCGATATGCCGGTAATCCTGGGGCCGGATGGCCCGAGTCTCGGCGGGTTTGTCTGTCCGGTGACGGTCATCGAAGCGGATCTGTGGCAACTGGGACAGCTCAAAGCCGGTGACAAAGTGCAGTTTGTAGCCGTGGATATCCCGACAGCACGTCGATTGGCCCAGAGCCGTCTCAGCGAGCTCGCAACGCTTAAGCCACACGAGACAGCGTGGCAGCCTGCGCCGCTGACGTCGCCCATCGTAATGACCTGCGGCGAAGCGGATAAACGTCTGGTGGCGCGTCTCTCTGGCGATACGCATCTGCTGCTGGAGGCCGGCGAGCCTGAGCTGGATCTGGTGCTGCGTTTTCGCATTCATGCATTAATGCAGGCGCTGGAAGCGCAATCCCGTACGGGCATTATTGATATCACGCCAGGGATCCGCTCGTTGCAAATCCACTTCCAGCCGGAAACGCTCACGCTTGACGTACTGCTGACGTGGGTGCGGGGTGAGTGGGAGACGGTCTGCATGAGTGATGACCTGCAGGTGCCCACACGCGTGGTGCATCTGCCGCTCTCCTGGGACGACCCGGCCTGTCAGAAAGCCATCGAAAAATATATGACTACCGTGCGCCCGGACGCGCCATGGTGCCCGAGTAATCTTGAGTTTATCCGCCGGATAAACGATCTGCCGGATGAGCAGGCTGTCTGGAACACGGTGTTTGACGCCAGCTATCTGGTGATGGGACTGGGGGATGTCTATCTGGGTGCGCCAGTCGCCACACCACTGGATCCTCGCCATCGTCTGGTGACGACGAAATATAATCCGGCCCGCACCTGGACGGCGGAAAACTCGGTTGGCATCGGCGGCGCGTACCTGTGTGTGTATGGCATGGAGGGGCCGGGCGGTTATCAGTTTGTGGGGCGCACACTGCAGATGTGGAATCGCTATCATGAAGTCGCCGATTTCGGTGGCAAACCCTGGCTATTGCGCTTCTTTGATCAGATCCATTTTTATCCGGTCTCTGCGGAGGAACTGTTGCAGATTCGCCGCGATTTTCCACTTGGTCGTTATCCGCTGCGTATTGAGCACAGCACGCTGCGGCTGGCGGAGTATCAGGACTTCCTCATGCGTGAAGCGGAGAGTATCGGCGAGTTTCGCGATCATCAGCAAAACGCATTCAATGCTGAACGGGATCGCTGGATAGCCAGCGGCCAGGCGCATTTCGACAGTCAGGAAACGGTGGCGGATGAAGGCGGCGATGCACCGCTGCAGCCGGGTGAGCAGGGGGTTGAAAGCCCGGTATCCGGCAATTTATGGCAGGTACAGGCGACGGCGGGCAGCAGGGTTCGGGAAGGGGATATCCTGGTCGTGCTGGAGTCGATGAAGATGGAGATCCCGCTTCTGGCCCCGTGCGACGGTATTGTTCAGCAGGTCAGCGTACAGCCAGGCAGCGCAGTCCGTGCAGGGCAGCGCGTGGCAGTCATCACTGAGGACAATGCGTAACAATGCTTATAGCGTAGTGACATAAAGGTGTGACAATCCTATCCTGCGCCCGCCGGCGGTTACCTCTGGCGGGCGCAGGCATTTACGTTCACCGGCTATCAGTGACCTGCAGCCTGTTCGCTTAACCAGCCGATCAGTGCTTCACTGCCAGGCTGGCTCATCGTGCGTTGTGGCCAGGCGAGGAAATAGGGTTTGCTCAGTGGCAGGCAAAGATCATCCACTACCACCAAATCGCCACGCGCCAGTTCGGGCGCGATAAGGCGTCGTTGTCCCAGCAGCAATCCCATACCCGCAACAGCCGCATCAATCGCCAGTGAAGTCAGATTAAAACTAAAGGCGGGCTGCGGCAGCGGTTCGTCCATGCCTTTGGTCTGAAACCAACCCGGCCAGTCCGGCAGAAAACGGCCTTCATTTCCCCAGTCGAGATGGATCAGCGGTGCCTGACTCAGAACCGTTTCCGGCGCAAAGCGTTGCAGCAGCGCCGGACTTGCCACCGGCAGCACCTCATCATGAAACAGTTTCAGCTTATCCAGTTGCGGGTAACGATCTTCACCGAAACAGATCACGAAATCAGCGGGCATGGCGGTGAATTCGACCTGAGAATGCGTGCCATGTAATGAGAGATCAATATTCGGGCAATGATCGCGCCAGCTCGCCAGTTGAGGCAAAAGCCATTTGGATGCCAGCGCCGGTAATGCGTAAACCGTGAGTTTTGGTGCACTGGCCGCATGGCGAATATTTTGCTGGCCAAGATGCAGGATATCAAAGGCCTCGGTGACATAGCGCAGATACTCTTTTCCGGTTTCGGTCAGCATGACACCGCTCTGCGTGCGTAAAAACAGGGCGCTGCCGAGTTGCTCCTCCAGCTGGCGAATCTGCTGACTGACCGCCGCCGGCGTTAAGGCCAGCTGGGCGGCGGCTTTTGCCAGGCTTCCCAGCTCGGCGGCCACCTTGAATGACTGTATGACGCTGATTTTTGGCAACCTTGGCATTTGGGCAGGCATTAACGCTTCCTTATCAGGGCAGTAAATTTTTATCGTTACGCAGTGTGGCAGGCGACAGGTAGAGTAACATTACACCTGCCCATCGTGAGAAATGTTGCTATGTCTGGTTCCCTTGTTCGTCTCAATCTTCATCCGCTGGCCGACCACGGCTGGCGTCAACGCTGTCGTGAGCAATTAAACCAGTCTGGCGCGCTGGTACTGCGTCAGTTTTTAAAACCACAGGCTTTAGAGGCGATCATCGAAGAGGGCAATGCGCAACGTCATCTGGCCTATCATACCCGCAGCAAACACAATGTGTATCTGATGAAGCCTGATGAGGCTTTCTCAGCCAATCACCCGCGTAATCGGGATGTGCTCAGCACCAAAGGCTGTATTACTGATGATCTGATCGCTGCCGATTCGCCGTTGCGTCAGCTTTATAATGATGACCTGTTCCAGCGTTTTCTGTGCGATGTGCTGGGTGAGGACGCGCTCTATCCCTACGCTGACCCGCTTTCCTCGATCAACCTGCACTATGCGCCTCACGGACAGGAGCTGGGCTGGCACTTCGACAACTCCTCCTTTGCTATCACCTTGCTGGTCCAGAAACCGCTGGCGGGCGGCATATTTCAATACGTGAAAGATTTGCGGGATGCCGATGCCGGTGAGATGAACTTTGCAGGGGTTGAAGCCGTTCTGGATGAACGCCAGCCGGTTAATGAGCTGGAGATTGATGCCGGGGATTTGGTGCTGTTTCGTGGCCGTAATTCACTGCACCGGGTGACCCCAACTGAAGGCGAGGTCACCCGGATGCTGGCGGTACTGGCCTACAATACCCAGCCCGACATTGCTTTATCCGAAACTGCGCGTATGACTTTCTACGGCAAATTATAACCTCGGGGCGTGTCTGTAAGGGCACGCCAGCCACGCTGGAAAATCTGCTGCGTACGAAACGCCACTAACGCACGCCAGTCCTCATCGGCGGGCCAGAATCCCTCTACCAGTTGTTGCTTCACTGCCTGACCTGCCGCACTGGCGGGTTCGCCATAGAGATGCAACCAGTGATCTTCACGCACCCGCTGATGCATATCCTGGCCCTCGTAAGTTCCACACTCCACGACCAGCGGCAATATTTGCGTCTCCGCCAGCGACGTCAGCAGATATTGCGACAGATATCCGGTCGCCGTTGCCGTCACGCCCGTTACGCTGTCACGTCCGGCACCGGTGAATAACAACGTCAGCCACTCCCCGTAAATGACTTTGCCCCAGTCGTGAGCAGCATAACGCTGCTCTGCAATTGAGAGCAGCATCGGATGGCCCCATGCGCCAGCGCCGGTATGAAGATCGAAGCTGACAATGATTTTCGCAACCGAGAGATGCTGTTCGATGATCGCCTTCATCGTAAGATGAGACCAGCCGGGCTGATGCCCGCCGAAGAAAAATCCATCTGCAAACGTATATTGTCCCGCTTCCACCACGCGTTTAACTGACTGCCAGCCCACGTTGTCCATCGCCTCAGCCAGTTGCCGGTCTGCGCTGACACGGTCGCCATGATAAATACCGTGCCACTGCGCATATTCCGGGTTATCAGGAACCGGTTGACTGAAGTTGATAAAGTTACGGTTGAGGTCGATGTTGTCTTCGTTCACGCGCCGTAAATGCGCCGCACCCCATGGATTGAGCAGATGAACAAGCAGCAATGCGGTGTCAGCAGGTATTTTATCCAGCGAATCGAGCCACGCTATCTGACAATCCGAACCATAATAGCCTTCAACGCCATGTGTGCCAGAGACGACCAGCATCAGACGCGATGCGCTGGCGGGTCCCAGTCGTGCCACATCCGTATATAGCGCTTCGCCCTGCGGACCCGGAAGAGGATGCCGATATGAGGTTATCGCAGCACCTTTGCGCTCCACTGCGGCCAGAAAGCGTTCACGCTGAACGCGGTAGTCGGGCAATGCCATAGTCTCTACCTTCCCGAATTCGTCACACAACAGTAATCAGGGATAAACCTTGAATTTAAAGTACTTTTTAGTGAGCTGATCATAAGTTCCGTTTTTATGAAGCTCGGCCAGTGCCGTGTTGATCATCTTCAGATTCGCTTCATCGCCTTTGCGTAACGCAATACCTACGCCATCACCAAAAATGACTTTATCCACCAGTGTTCCTTTAATGGCGTACGTCTTGCCTTCCGGTGAGGTAAGGAATCCCTGTTCAGCGGAGACCGCATTCGCCAGGCTGCCATCAAGACGTCCGGCGACCAAATCGGGATAGACTTCCATCTGATTAGGATACGAGACGATTTTGACGCCTTGTGACTCCCATTTAGTTTTGGCGTACGTTTCCTGGATGGTGCCCTGAGCCACACCGATGGTCTTACCGCGCAGAGAAGCAACGTCGGTCGTCAGCTTGCTGTCAGCCGGCGCCAGCAGGGCACTTGGCGTGTTATACAACATGTCGCTAAACGCCACCTGCTGACGGCGCTTATCGGTCATCGACATCGCCGACAGGATGGCATCAAATTTCTTCGCCTGAAGAGCAGGGATGCTGCTATCAAAACCCATTTGCACCCATTGGCACTTCACCTTTGCCTGAGCACAGATGGCATTACCAATATCGATATCAAAACCCTGTAATGACCCATCAGCCGCTTTAGATTCAAACGGCGGGAATGTAGGGTCCACACCAAAGCGCAGCGTTTGCTGTGCCCATGCACCCTGGGTGAATGCGGTAAGCGAAAACAGTAATGCGAGAGATAAGCTCTTTTTCATGTTTTATTTTCCGAAGGCTGATGAATTTAAGCACGACACCTTAATCAAATAACATGCAGGTTCATTTCCCACCAGAGATAAGCAGCATTCATCCAGAGTAAAATCTTATAATATTAAGTGAGTTAGCGAATCTTTGTGCGGCGTTAAATTTTGCTTAATGCTGATGGTAATTTCAGATATAAATCGGGATGAGGGTCTGGGCCTGCTCAGGTCAGGCGACAGCAAAAATCAAAGCTCTGATTCAGAATTCTGGTTTTAGAAGAGGTTTGTTTTGTCAGGCAGCAGCGGATTTACCAAAGCAGATAGATTACGCAGAAAGTAGGATTTAAAAACGAATCTTTTTCAGAGGGCATTCAGAGCTCATGTTCGGGGGTTATCAGCAGGTTGCCCAGGATGGCCAGGATGGCCAGGTCAGCTTTGCCTCTATACCATTGATGCGCACAATCTATCTTATGTTAAATTACAGATGCCAGCGTGACTCCTGTTACCCTTCCATACCTGAATAGCTCAATGACGTTCAAAACTGACTAAGGCCGGTTTCTTCTTAGTCAGGACCTTACTTAACATCCAAGGCCAGACAAGACAACTTGTGGTCGATTATGTAATGATTCAGGAAATTTACAGCTCTGGTTCTGTACCTATGCTCTCAGTGCCTTTTCCTGTCATTACCCTGCTTGCTTTATTTTTGCTGATGGCAACAGTCTTTTCTGGCAAACCATGCAATAACGGCGCACTGCGTTTCCTTTCGGCCTGCATCATCTTGGTTTCACTGAATACCATTCGCTGGGAATACGATTCTCACTTTCTGAGGGATTTGCAGTCTGTTATGGCCATGCTATTACCTGCGATTGCATGGCACACTTTTGTCCCACTTAACGACAACAAACGCAAACATGACTTATTCGTCATGATTGTGCCAGTCCTCGTATCGCTGGCGATCAGATTGGTTTGGGCTCCTGTGACTGACTTCATTCTCAGCCTGCTTTTTTTCAGCTACGGCGTTGGACTGCTCAAAAAAGCTTTTGTGAATGAGCAAAAACTAAAATTCAATCGCCTGAAAGAGATCCCTCAGCAAGCTAGCCTGACGTTCTTCGCAGGAAGCTTTCTCTGCCTGTCGGCACTGACAGATCTTCTCATCGCAATTGATTTTGATATCAGTGGCGGAAAGCATGCCGCTTTAATAATTCTCATCACTCAACTTTTGCTCTTACCGATTGTTGGTGTGATTATTTACAACTTCATAAATTCGCATCAACAATTTGAGCCAGATATCAGGCAGGAAAAAGATACCACCGATGAAAAAGCGCCAGCAGCTGATATGACTGAGTTATATATTGTGCTGGAAAAAAAGATCCATGAATCTGAGCTCTATCTTGATCCCAATCTGACCCTGGCTCTTCTGGCAAGAAAAACCGGCGTACCCGCCCGCAATTTTTCTGCAGCGGTTAACTCTGTCAAACAATGCAACGTTTCTCAGTGGATCAATGGGTTCAGGGTTGAACGGGCAAAAGAACTCCTGCTTAGCACATCATTACCCGTTACCCATATCATGCTGGAGTCCGGATTTATGACTAAATCGAATTTTAATCGTGAGTTTCAGCGGCTTTCAGGACTTTCCCCGCGTTTATTTCGCCAGCAGGCGCTTGATAATTCAGTACAGAATTCAGAAAAACTGTAATTTCAGTCGTTATCGTCTGATGCAGCGCGGTTCTGTCCGCGTCCTTATCGTCATGGCAAACAATGCCATCGCCCGGAGATTCATCATCAATAATTTTCTCTGCCCCGGGTTTACATATCTGCATAAAACTGAAGTGTGTTGCGCCTTTAATGAGGATGTATTTCCGCAATGATACACGCATTTGATTAGCAAGATATTCAGATTCCTCAGGCGCTGGAAGTTCGCCCACCATATCGTTGCCTGCCGCCAGAATAAGTACGGGTATGTTAATTTTGCTAAGGCTTACGGGCGTAAAACCTGGTGCTAACCCCGCATCAAGTGACACGACGGCTTTAATTCTTTTATCTTGCCAGTCAGATAAAAAAACGTTGCGGGCTGAAGCGTCATCTATTCCAAGCCTGGTTGTCAGTTTACAGTCTCCGCGAAGTACGTGTCGCTGACAGTCATGCAGGAGGCGTAAAGGATCAAAACGTGCACCAGCCAGCGACATGACTGTCCATCCGCCAAGTGAATGACCTGCTGCAGCTATGCGCGCCGGGTCTGCTGTGCCAGTTAATTCTGAAGATTGACTGACGAAATCAATTACCCGTGAAATTTCACCAGGGCGCCGCCATAGTTTTCTGGCATATTCGGGATTGTGGTTAAAAGTCGTCGTGCCGGGATGATCAGGTGCAGCCACAATATATCCCTGCGCGGCCATTGCTGAAGCAAGCCAGGAGAGATTCCTCCATCTGCCATTAAACCCATGTGAAATGAGTAAAAGTGGATGTTTTCCAGATGCGGGTACAGCATCTCGGATAATGTCCGTGCCGACAAAGGCGGCGTTCCCTCCAACCGTTTCACTGACTCCTTTTTGCACCGCCGCCGGATACCAAACGGCTACGTTCAGGGGCACTCCCTGATCCCCTTTTAATGTCACCTGGCGGAAGCCTGGCGTTGCATGAGCCTGCAAAGAGATGATTAAAACCGATAATGCGATAAACGCTGCTCTGAACAACATGATGAATGCCCTGCTGTGATGAATGAGCCCTATTAATAACGGGCAGCAAGGCACCGGTGCGTCCTTTTACACGATCCAGGTCTTTAAAAGTGCAAAAATGGCGGTTAATTATGCAGCCATCCAAACTTGATGGCGGCGACAATACACCATGGCGGGTCAGAATCTTCCAGCAGTAGTAATTATGAAGTTACAGAAATCATTGACCCTCTCCTGAAAAAAGCCCCGACACAATATGCCGGGGCGTTCTGCTATTACTCTTTCGCTATCGGCGTCTCACTCACATCAATCTTTGTCTCACCCTGAATAGTTTTAATGCGTTTCTCAACGTCATTCACCTGCTGGCTGTTATGCAGCAAGGTATAGGTCAGATCAAACGAGGTGCTGGCACCGGGCTGCAATTGCTTAACGCGTTTCTGTTCGCGCTCAATCGTGACCGGATAAGCATAACTGGTGCCCGGCTCAATACCGGTCACGTAGCCCTGTTTTAAGGTGTCGGTATTTTTCCACAGCGTAAGCATTGGAAGCTGGCGGGTATCAAACTGAATGGATGCGCCGCTGTTTCCGGCTTTATTTATCACTGCAGCCACGGTCTGATGATTACTGTCAGAAAGGGGTTTGATGTTGAATACCATCTCATCGAAGTCTTTGGTCGGCCCTTTGTAAGTCTGCCAGTCTTTTAATCCGGCTTTTGCGTAATCATTAAACGGGCTGATGCCGGACATCGGTGCCAGGAAACGTGCACCCTCTTCAAGAATAGGCTTACCGAAGTTGCTGTGATAGATGATCTGGTAATCGTGCGGATAGTCAGCGTGATTAGTTAACACATCATGCAGGCTGAAGCTGTTACTGCCCGGCACGTAACGCAGTTCGGTCATCGTCTGCAAATCGGTTTTCTTGAAGGTGCTCTCTTTAATCAGGCCACGAATACGGATTTCATGGGGCGCTGCATCTGCCACTTCAACTTCCAGTTGTGAAACCGGCGTGTTACCTGCTTTACCGTGCAGGGTATAGATGCGGCCCTGGTCAGTCACCGGATGACCGGTCCATTCGTAGCCGCAGCGCACCATCATCTCATTGAAACCGTCCAGCCAGCCCAGGCCGTTGCGGCTTTCCAGATTGATGTAAGCAGGATTGACCACCTCTTTGACCGGTGAATCCCAGCCCATACGCGTACCAAAGCCTTCGACGCGCAGCAGGTTCATGCCACGGGTGGGACTGAGCGTGATAGTCAGGCCATCCTGACTGCGAATCGTCAGCGTTTTACTGCCTTCCTGTTTGCCGCCGTGCAGAACTTTTTGCTCGATGCTGAACGGCTTGCCCTGAAACTTCAGCTCACTACTGGAAATCTGCCAGTTTCCCTGATCTGTGCCCTGTTCAGCACTCGTCAGCACCCATGTTTTTGCGGCTGCAGAACCTGAAACCAGAACCGCTACTACCGTTAACGCCAGTTTAATTTTCATTATTTACCTCATTTGCTGAATCGTTTTTTCATACGTTAAGCGGAATTTACTGGTTGAGGCTCACCAGAAACGTGACGACGCTCACCTGCCGGTAAATCGGCAGCGTCCAGAGGAATAAATGCGGGTTAAATCACATAAATAAGCAGCCAAAAAGGAATAACCGCGACCAATTTAATGTTAAATCCGGACTTAGCTGTATTCGATTCAGCTTTTAGAGCATTTCCCTGACCCTTTCAGCCAGACCACTCAAATCGAATAAATCGTAAAAAAATTTCAAAACCCCGCAACTTTTTCCATTTTTGAACGAACCTTTTATCAGAGACGTCAGGCAACCCCGTCTGTTCGTCAATGGAGAGAGAAATGCCAATGAAAAACACCCTGAAAACCCTGGCCGTCGCTACACTGCTGGCACTGAGTGTTCCGGCAACATCTGCCTTTGCGGCGTTACAGGTCGGTGAAAAAGCGCCAGACTTCAAACTTGACGCCGCACTGGCGGGTAAATCGACCACCTTCTCTTTGCAGCAGGCCCTGAAGAAAGGCCCGGTTGTACTCTACTTCTTCCCGGCGGCGTTCAGCGCTGGCTGCACGCTTGAAGCGCATGATTTTGCCGAAGCGTCCGATGAATTTAAAAAACAGGGGGCGACCGTGATTGGTGTCACCGCCGGCAATACCGATCAGATTGCTAAATTCTCTCAGCTGGAATGCCGTGACAAGTTCACCGTGGCAGCCGATCCTGGCGCTAAAGTGGCGGCTGAATACAAAAGCACCATGGAGATGAAAGGTCAGAAACTGTCCGACCGCACCTCTTATGTGATCGCGCCGGATGGCAAGATTCTGCTGAGCTTCACCGACAAAAATCCTGATACGCATATTCAGAAAGCGATGGATGCTGTTAAAAAATATCGTCAGGCCAATCCGGCATAACTTCATCTTCTGAGCAGGTATATCATGCTGACTGCGATTGCAGCTGCCTTTCTGGGTGGCATTATTCTGAACCTCATGCCCTGCGTGTTTCCGGTAATCTCGCTGAAAGCACTGAGCCTGATCCGCCATCACGAATCGCCCTCTCACGCCCGCGCAGAGGGCCTGGCATTTCTGCTGGGCGTGGTCCTGACGATGGTCGCCCTGGCAGCACTATTACTGCTGGCCAGAGCAGGTGGTGCGTCCGTTGGGTGGGGATTTCAGCTGCAATCGCCGCTGGTCATCGCCGCGTTAATTCTGGTGATGCTCGGTTCAGCACTGAATCTGCTCGGTCTGTTTGAAGTCGGCTTGTCGGTTCAACGCGTGGGCGAAGTGGGCGGCAATCGTGCAGGGTTAATGGGTTCAGCCCTGACCGGTGCACTGGCCATCATCGTCGCGACGCCCTGCAGTGCGCCATTCATGGCCAGCGCGGTGGGTTATGCCCTCACCCAGCCTCCGCTGATTAGTCTCATTATCTTTATTTCGCTGGCGCTGGGCTTTGCTGCGCCTTTTACCCTGATATCGTTCTTCCCGGTGCTGGCGCGCATATTGCCTAAACCGGGGGCCTGGATGATCACGCTGAAACAGGGCCTGGCGTTTCCTATGCTGGGCGCGGTGGGCTGGCTGATTTGGGTTCTGGAACGTCAGGCTGGCTCGGCAGCGCTGGCGGCGATTCTGGTCTGTTGTTTGCTGTTTAGTTTTGCCGCCTGGCTGTATGGCATGGCACAGAAACGCCGTATGATGGGACAGCGCCATGTTGTACTGCATGTTGCAACTGTGTTCTTCCTGGCTCTCGTCGTCGTGCCATTGCTGAACCTGAACCGTTTTGCCAGCGCGCCTGCTGAAACGGAAACCGCTTCACAGGCTGCAGCGACTGTCTCCTGGTCGCCGCAGAATGTCGACGCTATTAAAGGTCAGGGCAAGCCTATCCTGGTGAATTTTACGGCGTCATGGTGTATTACCTGCCAGGTAAACGATCGCACTTCACTTTCGACGCAGGCGGTCAAGGCCGCAATGGCGCGGACGAATACCATTTACATGGTTGCAGACTCCACCAAATATAATCCTGATGTTGAACAGGCGCTGAGTGATTTCGGACGCGGCGGATTGCCGCTCTACGTGGTCTACCCGGCTGACGGCGGAAAACCGGTAGTACTACCGCAGGTCCTGACGCCGGGCATTGTCATTTCAGCGCTCGATCAGGCAACGGAAAAAGGAAAGAAAACCTGAGACGATTGACTAAGCGATTTCCTGGGACGTTTCCAGGCCACTGTCACTGTGTGCTGAACTGCTGATGACGAATGTCAGAGACTGATCCACGCGCACAGCAGTGGCCTGCCCTGATGGCACGGGCGCAGGCGGGCGACAGAGCAGCCTATAACCAGTTACTGAAAGCGATGGTTCCGGCCATCCGTGCATTAGTGTGCAAAAAAATCCGTGACGAGGTGCTGGTCGAAGATGTGATTCAGGAGACGCTGCTGGCGATCCATCGGGTTCGCCACACCTACGATCCGCAGCGCCCGATACTGCCCTGGGTCGCAGCAATTGCTTCTGCACGGACCATTGATACGTTGCGTCAGCATGGTCGACGTCAGGAAGTACAGGATGAGGAAGCGCTGCAAAAACGCCCGGCTGAAAGCAGTGAACTCCAGTCTGATAACGATATCCTCTCCGGTTATCTGGATATCCTTCCGCTACGCCAGCGGGAGATTGTCGAATCCGTACATCTGCGTGAGCAGAGTCTGGCGCAGGCAGCTGCTGAAACCCATCAGTCTCTCTCAGCGGTTAAATCCCTGTTGCATCGCGCAATGGTCAATCTTAGAAAATATGGACGGGGTGTGCATGAGAAATCATGACCAGTTAATTGATCAGCTCAGCGCCTCTGCGCAGCCGGTGCAGCGCGTCTGGCCTGTGGCCTGGCGCGTCGCGGGCTGGATCGCGCTTGCCCTCCCTTGTGGCGCGTTGACCAGTTGGGCGTTTCACAGCCGGTTTACTGACTGGTCGCAGCCCGGCGCGTTTTTCGCGCTGGTTGCCGTACTGCTGTCTCTCATCATCGCGGGAAGCACACTTGCGGCAGCCTTTACGTTGAGCATTGCAGGCAGGAAACCGATCAGTCCGCGCTGGCCGCTACTGCTGGCTGTTTTGTGGCTGGGGCTAAATCTGATCAATATGTCACCTGAAGCCCCGCCAGCAGGTGCTGGTCGGTTTGGTGAGGGGATACACTGCTATCTGTTTATGCTGTCGGCCAGCGTGCCGATGATGTTGATGTCGGTGATCGCCCTGAAACGCACCCGTTCACTTTATCCCGCGCGCAGTCTCGCGCTGAGCGGCTGCGGCTGCGCGTTTACCTCATCAATGCTGCTGTCGCTGTGTCATGACACTCATCTGCATATTATTGATTTCTCTATGCATCTGGCCGCAGGCATTACTATTGTGGCGCTGACGGTGCTGGCCGGACGCCGCTGGATTCAGTTGGGAAAGTAATGACTTTGTTTATTACTCTGCAACCAACTCAATCAGGTTTCCGTCAGGATTATGCCGGGCGGGCAGAGACAGAAGATCACGGACGGCGTGGCCGGACAAACCGCGATCGACCAGATCCCGGGAATTCTGTCTGATCAGGCATTTATTAGCGGCTGTGCCATGAATCCGGAGGCCGGGCTGACCGGTTTTAACGGCGCGATTTATCGTGGCTAAATGGCATGAAATCGCAACGCGGGTCGTGGAATAAAAGCGTGATAAAGAACGGCATGAGGTGTTTGAGGCTGAAGAGAGGGGTGTGAACCTGCGCAATGTTCAGCACGGAATCAACTCGCTCCTGCCGGCGCGCGACAGAGGTCTGCGAACACCACGCAAAAGCGAGCCTGCTTCAGGTTACAAATGCGCCGCGAACCACGACGTCTGCACCTTAATCACTGACGCGAAGTGCTGACCGCTGTAAATATCGTAGTGACGGGCCTCTTCGGCTACAAAGAGCTGCTTATTGGTTGCGGCTACCGCATCAAACAGCGCACGCCCTTGTTCCGGCGGATTCACGCTATCCTGACCGGCGACCACGACCAGTGTCGGACAGGTGACCTTCGCGGCATTGATCGCGGGTTTGTAGTGCAGCGTTTCCCGTACGGTTAAAAACGGGATTTTGATGTCCATTTTCGGATGCTTATGCCGGTTCTCCTCAAAGAACGCTTTTGACTCTTCATCGTTCAGCACGCGAGTAATGGCCACAAACATCTCTTTGCCGCTGTTCTGCCGCTTTTGATCCATCTTCTCCAGCGTAGCAATAAAGCCCGCCTTCTCCGTCGCGTCCAGTTGCCCGGTGACAATCTCTTCCCCATCCGCGAAGGCGAGCTGGCTGACAATACATTTCACATCCGGGTTATTCGCTGCCGCGCCAAAGATGTGACATCCGCCAAAAGACGTGCCCCATAAACCTATTCTGCTCGGGTCCAGCGCCGGTTGCTGTTTTGCCCATGTGATGACCGAGAGAATATCAGCGATCTGCATAGCAGGCACCAGACGACCCCGCTCGCCTTCGCTGTCACCAAATCCACGGTAGTCAAATGTCAGTGTCGCGAAACCTGCCTGGGTAAACGCCTCTGCGAACGCAGGCAGTAAAATCTCACGGATTCCGCAAAAGCCGTGACACAGAATAATCACCGGGGATTTAGTGGTCGCTGTGGGCTGTCGCAGCGTCAGCACAATGCCTTCCGGAAGAGTGTGGGTAGATAATTCCATCGTGAGTCATGCTCCTTGCTGAGGTTAAAGGTCAGAAAATTCAGCTAGCACCCTTTCACATCCCCACCGTTTTTACTTAGATCCAGATCAGACTGCTGACACCTTTTGTCTGAAATGCGGACAAATCCGCCTCCGATGCTGCTAAAACCCGGGCTTTGGCGTAGGCTGAAAGCTGGGTGTTTCACTACACAGGAGATCATGATGCAGAATGAAATGACAGCGCAATGCCACTGTGGTGCCGTTGCCTATAAGGTGACGCTAAAGGATGGCTTTAACACGGTGCGCCGATGCAACTGCTCGTTTTGCCGGATGCGCGGTGCGGTTGTGGTGTTTGCTACCAACGTCGAGCTGACGAAGGGTGAAGCGGACCTCACTGAATATCGCTTCAACAGCAAAGAGGTGGGCCACTACTTCTGCTCCATCTGCGGCATTTATACTTTTCATCAGAGCCGCTCACAGCCCGATCAGTTTGGGGTTAATGTCGCCTGTCTTGAGGGCGTTTCACCGTTTGATTTCACGGATGTGCCGGTCTCTGATGGTATCAACCACCCTAAAGATGGCGGCGCGGGCGGTGTAGCCGGTCATCTGGTCTATACCCCCACGCAATCCTGAACCACCGCTGCCTTTACTACTCCCGGCTGGGCTTGCCGCTATAGCGTGTGATTGGCTTCTCCTCTTCACGGTCAATCTGCTGAGAGAAAACCTCGAGTGCCGCGAAGAGTGGCCGCAGTCCACGCCACAGATCCTCGTCATTAAGTAAGCGGATGATGCCACGGATGCCCGGCGCGGCTTTTTCCTGCCGCGCCTCATCCCGAGCCGGCTTAACGGCCATTGCAGCATCACGCACCGCCAGCAGTAAGTGATTAAAACGCTCTGGCGGCACGCTGCCCAGCGTCATCATCAACAGTGACAGGTTTTGCAGCGCATTTTGGGTGCCGGGCTGATTGAGACCTGAGACCAGAATTTTCCCTACGTCGTTATTTGATTTAACGAGATCGTTCGCCAGCCGCAGAAAACCGTGCTGGTGGAGATTTTCAAGCAACTCGTCCATTGCCTCCCGGGCAGTGGGCTCGGTGCGTGTGGGCGGGACCTGATACTTCATCCGTTCTGCCATTAAAATTTCTCCGGTTTTTCGACATGTTCAGGCGGTTCACGATAGCCTGCCTGCTGCCATTTCTGCTCAATCGGCAGGTGATCCAGGGGTGTTCGGCTACCATGACGGAAATTGTGTAGCGGCACCGGATTAGGCTGCGGGCGTCGATCGACGCGCGTCATGTTGACAGCGATCTCTTTGTAAGCGGGCGTGTTGACGTCAGGATCGTGATGTTCACCAGTCAGTGCATTAACGCCATCAGTACCATGATGAATTGGCATGAACAGCACGTTACCCGCCACACGGTCTGTAATAACCACTGGCACATCCAGCGATCCCCGACGCGAGGTAATCCGTACCCACTCACCTTCAATGAGCGCGCGCGAGGCTGCAAGTTCCGGTGAGATCTCAACAAAGGCATTAGGCGACAATGACATCATGCGGCCACCCTGCCCGGTCTGATTCATTGACTGGAAATGCTCCAGCATTCGGCCATTGTTCAGCAGCAGATTGTATTCGGCATCCTCCTGCTCAGCGGGCGGCTGCCAGCTCAGCGGATAGAGGCGCGCTTTACCATCCGGGAAATTGAACCGTTCTGTATAGAGACGGGGTGTGCTTTCACCTTCAGCGTTGACCGGCCAAAGTTGCGACTGCCAGCCGGCGAGTTGCTCATAACTCACACCCGCGAAAATCTCTGCAATGCCCGCCACTTCCGCCATAATCGCGCCGGGATTCGGGTAATGCCATGGATGTCCAAGACGCGCCGCGAGATCGGTAAAAATCTGCCAGTCAGGACGACAATCACCCAGTGGCTTCATGGCAGGAGTAAAATGCTGAATGCGCCGCTCGGTATTCACAAAGGTGCCCTCTTTCTCCACGCTGGGCGCACCGGGCAGCACGACATCGGCAAATTCGGCGGTACGCGACATAAAGATGTCCTGAACCACCATAAATTCCAGCTTGCTGAAGGCGGCATGCACCGATGTGGCGTCGGCATCCGCAAACGCTGTCTCTTCCCCGGTGATGTACATTGCACGGATTTTACCTTCACCGGCCTGCTGCACCATTTTGAAGTTATCGGCGCCAGCCTTATCGGAAAGCGCATCAGGAGAGACGCCCCACGCGCGCGCCCATTTTTCCCGGATCGACGCGTCGGTGACTTTTTCATAGCCCGGATAGCGATTGCTGAGGCAGCCGAAATCACTGGCGCCCTGCACATTGTTGTGACCGCGCATCGGATAGCCGCCCGTGCCAGGCCGACCATAGTTGCCGGTGACCAGCAGCAAATTCGATAGCGCGGTACTGGTGTCTGCTCCGTGGCTGTGCTGGGTAATCCCCATCGCCCACAATATGCAGGCGCTACCCGCGTGTCCGATCATCTCCGCCGACTCTTTGAGTTCGGCTTCACTCAGACCGCAAATCTCGCTGGCATAGTCGAGCGTAAAGGTATCAAGCGAGGTGCGATACTCTTCTAGCTGATTAACCCGCTGTGCCAGAAACGCATCATCGGCATAACCGTGGTCGAACATATATTTCGCCATCGCCGAGGCCCAGACCAGGTCCGTGCCAGGTCGGATGCGCAGATAGCAGTCCGCCCGTTCCGCCATTTCATGACGACGCGGATCGACAACCAGCAGTTTCTGACCGCGATGTTTGTGGCTCTGTTTGATGTGGGACGCAATCACCGGATGGTTCTCGGCCAGATTACTGCCGACCAGCACAATCAGTTCGCTCTCCTGCAGATCCTTTATCGTTCCCGCATCACCGCCGTAGCCCACGGTGCGAAACAGCCCTTCTGTCGCCGGGTTCTGACAATAGCGCGAGGAGTTGTCGACATTGTTAGTGCCGAAGATTAAGCGGGCGATTTTCTGAGTAAGATAGGCTTCTTCGTTGCTGGCTTTGCTGGAGCCAATAAAGCCAATCGCATCGCCACCATAATTCTGCGCGATGCCCTGCAATCCTTCAGCTACCCGCTGCAACGCCTCATCCCAGCTGGCGGGCCGGAACCGGCCATTTTCGCGGATCAAGGGCGTCGTCAGACGCGCCGGGCTATTAACAAAATCCCAGCCGAACTTACCCTTAACACAAGTAGAGATGCCATTAGCGGGCGCGTCCGCCACCGGCTGAATTTTCAGGATGTGACGATCGCGGGTCCAGATCTCAAAGCTGCAGCCCACGCCGCAATAGGTGCAGACCGTTTTAGTGCGTTTAATCTCCGACTGCCTCAGCGCTACATCGATGTTGGAGACGCCAGTAATCGGCCCCATGCCAATACTGTTTTCCATCGTTTTGACAAAATCAATCAGCGGGCGCTTCAACCCCTCATCCATTGCAGTGAACGGACCCGCATCAGGCTGCATGGTCTTTTCCAGTAATGCATTACACGGACACACTGTGACGCAGTGTCCACAGCTGACGCAGCTGGAACCGGCGATTTCTGTGCCGCCATCCCAGAGCACGCGGGGATGTGCCTGGGTGTAGTCAATAGAGAGTGTCTCATTGACCTCCACATTCTGGCACGCCTCGACGCAGCGACCGCATAAAATGCACTGGTCAGGATCGTAGGTATAAAACGGGTTAGAGTGATCTTTGGCGTAGGGTTTGGGCTGATGAGGATAGTACTGAATCGGAATGTGCATATCAGCCACGGTATTATGCAGCGTGCAGTCACCGGTGTTGTGTTCACAGACGGTGCAGTAAAGCTCGTGACGGTTGAGCAGTCTATCCATTCCCTCCTGTTGCGCGGCCCTCAGCGCAGTACCTTCACTCTGTACCGAGAGCCCCTCTTCAGTGCGAAGCGTGCAGCCGCGAACCCGCTCGCCATTGGCATCCACCCAACAGACATCACAGCTTTGCAGCGGCGGCAACGCCGGGTGGTAACAGACATGAGGTAGTTTTTTCCCGTGAGCATCCAGAAAGTCGATTAGCGGTTGATTAGCTAACCCTTTTAACCGTTCACCATTAAAGAGAATGGTGCAGTAATTTTCACTCATATAAGCCTCATGGCGTCATTGCGGATAGCGTCCTGCTGGAAAAATATCCCTGAATTTAGAGGGTTGCTTCACAAGCTTAGTGAGGATTAGCAGCCGCGCCATGAATACCGCTACGCTTATCAGGGTTACTTACTGACTGTTAAGGGTTTTTTAAATGTAATGACTTCTTACCACGTGAACCACGTCATGTTTTCCCTTACGGCAGGACGGCAGGAATCACCGTTATCGGCATTTTTGCATTACTAAGCGATAAGCACCCGATGGCTGATGATAAGCTTAACTATGAAATGATTTGTATGTTGTAACTATATGGTGAGCAGTTTGATATTCCTTTCTGACCCTGTACAAACATCAGCATTAACCTGGTTCTCTCTCATTAAACCTGTCGGTTAATCCACTATCGAATCCCTCTGGAATTTGTACCAGTTAATATCTGAATCCACTCAGTGCCGTTCCACTAAACCTGGGTATTAAGGCATGCTGAAAAGGTTTAACCCGTTTGATCACCTTAGGGATTAATTACGCACCTGACCTGCACAGTTCTTCTGGCCATTATCCGATCATGAATACATTGCAATGATATGGCGTTTTAATAAAAACGTATGGGTTCTCTACCCGGAAAGCCCTGAGCCACGCCACGGTAATTAGTGTATATTTTAGCCATTTCAATCAGTGAGTTATCCGAATTTTAACAAGCTGTTAATTATAAGATGATAATGATTTTCGTTATGGTAATATCCTCTTAACCCCGCCCGATGCCCTTTTATCCGGGTCTCTTTGCGCGTCATGCTTAATTCCGTGACCATTAAAACGCTGGCTGAAATGAGGTCTTTATGAATTCCATCGTATATATCGTTGATGACGACGCCGCGGTGACTTCTGCACTCACTAATCTCCTCATCGCCGACGATTACACGGTTATCTCTTTCTCTTCAGCTGATGATTTCCTGTCTCACGCGTTAACGCCCCTTCCCTGTTGCCTGATTCTGGATATTAATCTGCCTGGCGCAGATGGGTTTGATGTCGCGCAGGCGTTGATCGATCGTGGCTATGCTATTCCCACGATTTTCCTGACCGGCTTCGGGACCATTCCGGTCACCGTGCGGGCGATGAAAACTGGCGCTTATGAGTTCCTGACTAAGCCCGTCGAACCTGAGCGTATTTTGCAGGCGGTCGCGGAAGCCTTAGAGATTGCAGAGCAGAATCTGGCCTCTTCTCAGGAACGGCGGGAAATTGTGCAGCGGCATCAGACCCTGACGCCGCGTGAATCCGAGGTGATGCTGCTGGCGATTAGCGGTCTGTTGAATAAACAGATTGCTGCAGAGATGGGCGTCAGTGAAATTACGGCTAAAGTCCACAAGCGACGGGTAATGGAAAAAATGAATGCGCGTTCGCTCACCGATCTGGTGCGGGCGGCAGAGCGGCTCAATATTGAACATAGCCGACGCCGCTGAAACCCGGCAGTCGACCTGTTCCTCTCGCTCAACCCAATGGCAGAGTAAACCAGAAACGGCTGCCACCTTCCGGCCGGTTTTCTGCGCCTAACTCACCAGAATGCTTTTTGATGATCCCTTTGCTGATCGTTAATCCCATGCCCATACCGCTTTTTTTGGTGGTATAGAATGACTCAAAAAGCCGTTCCCGCACGTCATCACTTAATCCGCAGCCGCTATCCAGCACCTCAAACCGCAGCGTATCTGGGGTGGGATTCTCTGACGTCAGGCGCAATAGCGCCGCGCGCGGCAGATCGTCGGACATAGCATCGATCGCATTGATCACCAGATTCAGCAGCACCTGCTGGATCTGAACGCGGTCGCAGAAAATCTCTGCTTTAGCAGCCCTGAATTTAAGTTCCAGCGAGACACCCCGCCGTTCCAGCTCTACACGGGAAAGCGCCAGAATGTCACGGGCGATCAGATGGAGGTTTTCCAAAGCAAAGCACGATTCATGATTACGGGTCAGCGCCTGCAGGCCGCGAATAATCTCCCCGGCACGTTTGCCCTCTTTAATAATCTCATCTAAACCGCTGCTGGCGTTTTCCAGCATCAGCGGCTCACGCTTCAACCAGCGCAGGCTGGCACCCGCATTGGCCACGATAGACATCAGCGGCTGGCTGATTTCGTGAGCGATGGAGGCTGTCAATTGCCCGACAGTCGTGGCGCGCGTAACACGCGCCAGGTCCGCCTGCGCCATGCGCGCACTGTCTTCCGCCATACGCTGCGAGGTGATATCTGAAATGGTGCCAAAGTACTCTTTCACCTCAGGGAAATTGTTTACCGGCTCCCCAATACCTTTGATATAGCGACATTCACCGTCTGACCTGATTACCCGAAACTCTGCCTGCATGCTGCGTCCCTGACTGACGCTGTGCGTCACCAGTTCGCTGATAGATTCATAATCATCAGGATGAACGCGGGTCAGGAAGTCTGCCATCGACAGTCCATGTTGTTCGGCTGGCAGTCCCAGTATCCGGGCATATTCTTCAGAGACTATCATCATGTCCTCGGCTACTTCCCAGCGCCAGGTGCCGGTATGACTGATTTTCTCGCCCAGCATCAGCGAAGTCTTGCTGGCACGCAGCTGTTTCTCAACCCGACGCCGATGGTTGTTCTCCTCCAGCAGTTCCGCATAGAGTCGCGCCGTCTCCAGGGAAACAGCCGCCTGCGCGCTCAGGGTTTTAACAATGTGGGAATGCTCAGCGGTGAACGCATCGGGCATCAGGCGATTTTCCAGATAGAGCACCCCGACCATGTTGGCCTGCCTGAACATCGGCACACAAAGCACCGCCGCGCCTGAAGCCACCAGATAGGGGTCCTGACTGAACGGACTGAATACCTCCGGTTTACTGGTGCGAATCTCCTGACCCGTGCGGATCACTGCTGACAGCACCGATAGCGGCAGGTCATTTGCGTCAGGCCGCTCTTTGACAATCTGAACCCGCACGCCATCAGCCGTGCTTTCTGCCCAGGCCTGTGTCTCTGGCAGGTTGCCATCCAGAATCCGGATGAGGCGACAGCGCTGGGCACCTGCCCGCTCCAGCAGCATCCGCATCAGGGTGTGAATCAACCGATCAAGATTGATCTCTTCCGTCAGGGCGCGCACGGCGGTCAGCACGCTTTCCAGATCGTAGAAAGCGGCATCCTGCGTAAACGGAATCGTCGCCAGCGCACTGTTTTGCACCGGTGCGGCCAGGTGCGGATAGTGCTGCTCCATCTGGCGCACCATCGCCTGCGCTCCCCAGTTGTCCCAGCCTGTTATTGCTACTTTGATGTAGGCATCTGCCGCGGTATCGAGTTGCAAGGCTTTGCAGTAGCGACCCGCCAGCTGATTGGCCAGCGCATGGATGTGCAGATATCCAGACTGCCGGGAAAGACGGATTGCATTTTCATACTGCTTCAGCGCCTCACCCGTGTCGCCCTCAAGCCGGGCGCACTCTGCCCTCAGCAAGGCATATTTGTCTGCAAACAAACCGGGGTTAAGCTCCGTCCAGCCAGCAAACTTGTCGAGATGAATGCGCAGCGCGCTGCTATCAGTGATTTCAGACAGCTGACTCAGGGAGAGTGCAGTATAAAAATGCATATCCATCATATAGATATAAGCAGGCACCGCACTGATCAATAGCTGGATTTCTTCCAGACAGCGCAGCGCATCACGATATTCACCGGCATAGTAATGGGCCATTCCGCGATACAGGCCCGCCCAGAACTGCACCATCGCCTTATGGCCGGAGATCGGACCTGGCTCACTGCCGGCCACCAGCGGCAAAGCCTGGTCGCGCTCGCCTGCTCTGAACCCACTGCTGTTACGCAGTTGCATCACCAGCTGCTTTTGCATCAGCAGCACGTTCTCAACGTCGGGATAACCCGTTTTACGCGTAAAGGCGAGTCCGCGCTCAAGTGAGGTCATCACGGACTCCAGGTGATCGCCGCGTGTCAGCGTGTTCATGATTTGATGACGCAACGAAAGACAGGCAAAAGAGCGATCGCCATACTTCACCGCGACGCGAAAACTTTCACGGGCACATTCAATGGCGACGTCCAGCGGCTGTGTCCAGATCCCCACCTGATCCAGCGGCAGCAGAGTACGGGCTTTATAACGGGTAAAGTCATACCGCTCCACCAGCTCGCGGGCCACCCGACCGCAGGCATAACTAAAATGCCAGGTCTGATACCGTTCTCCTGTCAGCACGCTGAACCAGGCCAGACCAAACGCAGAGGCACCGGTTATGCCGTGGTCCAGCGTCATCTGCAGCATCTGACAGACCAGGATTAAATGGAGCTTTGGGCAGTCATAGGCGGAGACAAATATGGTGCTGGCCATCAGGTTTAGCACCGACTCAACATCAGGATCGCTGTTAAGCGGCAGCCGGTTCAACGTATCCTGCGGTGAATCGCCGATTCGCGCCCGAATCGCCAGGCAGGCGGCGTCGATCTCCACGTCATCCGGATCCCTTTTGAGATGCACACCAAACACTGCCAGCCAGGCAAGCGCGGTTTCCAGCGCCAGATGGTTGTCAGACTGGCGCATATGGATTTCAGCAGAAAGACAGGCTGCCTTTGATTTTTCACTGAGCGTGCCTGGCTCACGTAGCAGCCGGGTACAGAGCGTTTGCGCTGACGTGAGATTACCGTTAAGAAACTCGCACTCCGCTTCATCAAAGCCCAGCATAAAGTCATTACCGGTCACCATTCGCAGGCTGAGTCGCTGGGCGGTGCGCAGATAGCGCAGCGCTGAGAGGTAATCTCCGGCGCGTTTCGACGCCTGCGCGGCTCGCAGACAAAGAGGATAATAACGTTCACGATCTGTCACAGTCAGTGGCAGCTCAGCAATCATCCCAATGTGATAAACCGCGCGGAACAGCGTCTCACTGTTATCCCCGCTTGCGACCGCTGCGGATAGCCAGAGCGCTGCCTGCTGGTGAAGATGCTGTTGCTGCCGCAGGTCGGGCAATAATAACGCCGCGTTGTGCACGCGATCGTGCGTAAACGCGTAGTGCCCACCGGTCAGGGTGACAAAACGACCGCTGACAGCCGGTTCAAGTTGCTGCTGAATCAGCGTCACAGGCATCGCACTCAGCTGACCTAACAGCGAGAGCTCGCCACTGGCCCCCAAACAGGCCAGCGAACCCATGAGCTGCCGCGTGGTCTCTGGCATCCGTGCCAGCTGGCTTAACACCAGCGTGGCCACATTGTCGGTGTAACGACGCGCCATGAGCGCCTGACTGTCGTAATGCCATTTCGGCGGATTTTGACGAAAGTTAATCACCCCATCCTCTACCGCCTGCCGGAAGAACTCCTGCATCGAAAGGGGATTGCCGCCGGTTTTCTCGAAAAGGATCTGCGCCAGCTCGCGATTACCGCCAGGACGGGTATGCAGCATTTGCGCCAGCCAGCGGCCGATGCGTTTCACACTCAACGGCTGCGGCGTCAGCGCCACTACCCGCGGTGCGGCGGCCCTGATGCGCAGCAGAAATCCGGCAATCATCGGACAGGGCATTGATTCACCCTCCCGAAAGGCGAGCACCAGCATAAAGGGCGAATGCTCATTTCGGGTTATCAGGTTTTCCAGCAGTTGCAGCGTGGCAGGGTCTGCCCAATGTACGTCATCAATCAGCATAACCAGCGGACGGCCCGGCGTGGCGAAAGCCTGAACAAGCGCAGAGGCCATCTGCGTGAACTGCTCGCGGGCGTCCAGTGCATGGCGCACCACTGGCTGTAAATTCCCAATATTGAGCAGCTGTTTTAATTCAGGCACCAGCTCAATGGCTAAATCGACATAGCCGCCCAGCAGACGCAGCAACCGGCCCCGCCATTTTCTGACCTCTGGCGCTGACAACCCCAGCAGATAAAGCGTGACCGTGCGAAACGCGGAGGCCACAGCGGCAAAGGGTGCGGTCGGCGAATGTTGATCGGCCTTGCTGGCGGCCAGTAAAATCTGTCGGTGCTGCAGGGTTTTCAGGGCGCTCGCGATAATCGCGGACTTACCCGAACCAGGCACACCGTTGAGCATCACCAGGCTCTGTGTTCCAGTGCGGATGACCGTATCCAGCGTCGTCAGCAATACGCGAGCCTGCGAATGCTGACTGAACAGAGTCTCAGGCCGGAAACTGGTGTTAAAACGCTCCTGCAGTCCGGGCGTAAACGGCGCAATGGTGTTTTCACCTGTCAATGTGGCCTGACAGCGGCGAAGGTCGGCCATCAGCCCCTGCACGCTCTGATAACCGTCAGCGGGTGACTTTGCCAGCAGGCGCAGCAGAATCACCGAGAGCATCGGCGGCACATCGTCTCTGACCTGTTCAGCTGGCCGGGGCGCGCTGGCGATGTGATGATGAATCCACTCTGCTTCACCTGCGTCAGGTGAGCCAAAGGGTAGCTTGCCGGTCAGATACTCATATAACACCACGCCCAGACTGTAGAGATCGCTGAGGCTACTGACCGGATGTGGCGTGCGACCGGTGTGCTCAGGGGACATATAGGCCAGCGTGCCGCCTGAGGCACGCAGGCTGTTTTTCTCAGCCGACTGCGCCGCCAGGGAGGCGAGTCCAAACCCGCCCAGCCGGAACCGTCCATCGTCAGTAATAAAAAAATGGCCTGGCTTGATATCCCCATGCACGATGCCCTGATGATGTGCCTGACCCAGCGTGTAGCAAAGCTGCAATGCCACCTGCAGGAAATCGGCGATTTTTTCGGGAGGCGTAGCAAGATTGTTAGCCAGGGTGCGAAATGGGAAGGTGGGATAAATCAGCGCATAACGATCAAGATAACGGGTCGTGCCGGTGGCGGTGATGGCCCAGCGTGGAGACAGATACGCAGCCAGAGCACGCTCATTTTTGAGCCGCTGGGTGGCCTGAAAAGTGACGTCGTCACTTTTACCCGTGGCGATGATCAGTGACTCACCCGACTGGCGGCGCGCCAGCATCCAGAGAAGACATCCCTCCTGTGCCAGCGGCATCAGGATGTCAAAATTTTCAATCGCGATCCCTGCGTCATCACTCTCCAGGGAAGTAACTGAAAGAAGGCTCATCAGCGCACATCTCCCTGAGATAACTCGCATCGGATCAGTGTCAGCAGCGTATCAACATCAATGGGCTTTCGCAAAAAAGTCATGGCCCCGAGCCCAATGGCATACCACAGCGTGGTTTCTTCCACATCTGCCGAGATAAAAATTACCGGCGGCAGATCAGCCCGCGCCTTGAGAAGGGTAAAAAGCTCAAACCCGGACATGCCCTTAAGGCCAACATCAATAATAAGCATACCCGCCTCTACCAGCGCATCGTCATCGGCCAGTAATGCCTCACCGGATTCAAATGATCGGGTTACGTAGCCGTCCGAATGCAACAGATTGCTCAGTCCACTGCGGACCGCGCGTTCATCATCGACGATGACAATACGCTGGGGAAACGTCATGCAGGTATCCTCTGGAACGCCTCACCGCGTGGCATGCGAGGACTTAAGGCGTGTTATCACCCTCGGGTGGCGGTGTCCCACTGATTTTTGGCATGCATTCATGGCGGAACCACTTCAGCGTCACCGGCTGTCGCCTGAACAGACGTTTACCCAGCGGTATTAACTGTTCACCCACCAGCATGCCAAACAGCCCTGCCAAAGCAATGACGGGCGGCGCCGGAGAGTTGACGTTGATCAGGGCATAGATTACCCCGGCGAGCAGGCCCACCGCGAGAGAAATAACGCAGGATTTCAACATGTTCAGCTTATCCGCGATAAGGATGAAACGGGATGAACATCAGGCTGAAGCAAGGCAATTGCAGGCTTTTGTGCGGGAGATACCGCATGCACCAGCGCCCCACCCAACAGCATCCCCAGCAGACCCAGCAGCGCAATCGCGGGCGGTGCCGGTGACCGCACCTTTAGCAGGCCATATAGCAGGCCAATAAGCACCCCGGCAGCCAGGGAAACAAGTAGAGGATTCATGACCAGCTCCTTTTATGCCACTCAGCTGATCGGCGATTTTCCGCCGATCAGCTGGATGCCTTAGCGTATCGGTGCGTGAACCGGCGCCAGGGTACGGTGTTCACTTTTCTGACGTGATGGTGCTTTATGCACCATGGTGTAGGCGTAATCGACACCAATGCCGTAAGCACCTGAATGTTCTTTGGCGATGTTCATCACCGCATCATAAGTGTCACGATTGGCCCAGTCACGCTGCCATTCCAGCATCACCTGCTGCCAGGTTACCGGCACCACACCCGCCTGAATCATGCGCTGCATCGCGTAGTCGTGTGCCTCTTTAGTCGTGCCGCCAGACGCGTCTGCCACCATGTAGATTTCGTAGCCGCCTTCCAGCATCGCGCAGAGCGCAAAACTGTTGTTGCACACTTCGGTCCAGAGGCCAGAAACCACGACTTTTTTCTTCCCGTTGGCGGCCAGCGCATCACGCACTTTCTGATCATCCCAGGAGTTCATTGAGCTGCGTTCCAGAATATCCAGCCCTGGAAACACATCCAGTAACTCCGGATAGGTGTGACCCGAGAAGCTTTCGGTTTCTACCGTGGTGATGATGGTGGGGATACTGAAGACTTTCGCCGCCTTCGCCAGCGCAACGGTGTTGTTTTTCAGCACCTGGCGATCGATGGATTGCACCCCAAAGGCCATCTGCGGCTGCTGGTCAATGAAGATGATCTGGCTGTTATGTGGCGTGAGGACTTCAAGCTTAGCGTTGGACATGCGTTCACCCATAGAGGTTATGTAACGAAATTTCCGCCAACCGGCGTGTGCAAAATGACGGTCAGTGCAGGTTTATCGCCCTGCTGCTGGCTGTCTGGTCGCAGTGTAGAGCGACCTGCAACAGCAAACTATTATCTCTGCGTATAACTATACGAAGGTATAGGTATCCCTCTGTATAACTAGACGCCCCGTTAGCCTGCTCACCATAATCCGGCTTATTCGTGCCCTGTTATCTGCGGCACTTCCTGTCCCGCACTAAGCCGGACACCCCCGATGAGGAGCATCTATGGTTACGCTCGGTAAAGCAGAACTGATACTGACCCATGGCAAATTTCATACCGTTGACCGCAGTAATCCAGTGGCAGAAGCGGTTGCGATTCGCGATGGCAAGTTCGTGGCGGTCGGCACGCTGGCAGAGGCGATGGAATTTCACTGCGACGGCACCAAAGTGGTCGATCTTAAGGGCCACACGGCCGTGCCCGGCCTGAACGATTCACACCTGCATCTGATTCGCGGGGGGCTGAATTACAACCTTGAACTGCGCTGGGAAGGCGTGCCATCGGTTGCGGATGCCTTGCGGATGCTGAAAGAGCAGGCGCTGCGTACCCCTTCGCCGCAGTGGGTTCGCGTAGTAGGAGGCTGGACTGAATTCCAGTTTGCCGAGCGCCGGATGCCGACGCTGGATGAGATCAACGAAGCAGCACCGGACACGCCGGTTTTCGTGCTGCACCTCTATGACCGCGCCCTGCTCAATCGCGCCGCTCTGAAAGTGGTGGGCTACACCAAAGAGACGCCAAACCCGCCGGGTGGCGAAATCCAGCGCGACAGCAACGGCAATCCCACCGGTCTGCTGATCGCCCGCCCTAATGCAATGATCCTCTACGCCACGCTGGCGAAAGGACCGAAACTGCCGCTGGAACAGCAGGTCAACTCCACCCGCCAGTTTATGCGTGAGCTGAACCGTCTGGGTCTGACCAGCGCCATTGATGCGGGCGGCGGCTTCCAGAACTATCCCGAAGATTACGAAGTGATTGCTGAGCTGCATCAGAAAAAGCAGATGACGCTGCGTATCGCCTACAACCTTTTCACGCAGCGTCCGGGCCATGAGCTGGAAGATTTTGAAAAGTGGACGGACATGCTGACGCCAGGTCAGGGCAGCGACTATTTCCGTCACAACGGCGCAGGGGAAATGCTGGTCTTCTCGGCAGCTGACTTCGAAGATTTCCTGGAGCCTCGTCCGGATTTAGCCCCAGGCATGGAAGACGAGCTGGAGCGCGTGGTGCGTCATCTGGTTGAGCATCGCTGGCCTTTCCGTCTGCATGCGACCTATGACGAGTCGATCAGCCGGATGCTGGATGTGTTCGAAAAAGTGAATCGTGATATTCCGTTCAATGGCCTGCACTGGTTCTTTGACCATGCGGAAACCATTACTCAGCGTAATATCGATCGCATTAAAGAGTTGGGCGGTGGCATTGCCGTGCAGCATCGCATGGCGTTCCAGGGTGAATACTTTGCTGAGCGCTACGGCATAGAAGCCACCCGCCATACCCCGCCGGTTCAGAAAATGCTGGAGACCGGCGTGCCGGTCGGGCTGGGCACCGATGCGACCCGCGTTGCCAGCTACAACCCCTGGACCGCGCTCTACTGGCTGGTTTCTGGCCGCACCGTGGGCGGCATGCAGATGTATGATGTCAGTGCCCGCCTTGATCGTGAAACGGCGCTGATGCTCTGGACGCAGGGCAGCGCCTGGTTCTCCAGCGAGCAAGGCAAAAAAGGCCAGCTTAAGATTGGACAACTGGCGGACCTGGCGGTGCTGAGTAAAGACTTTTTCAGCGTCCCGGAAGAGGAGATCAAAGGCATTGAGTCAGTGCTGACCGTGGTGGATGGCAATATCGTCTATGCCGCAGGATCGTTCAGCGCAGATGCGCCGCCTGCGATTCCGATCCTGCCGGAGTGGTCACCGGTGGTAAATGTGCCGGGTCACTATCGCAGTGCTCCGCCGGTTGCGCAGAGCCGTGCAGGCATGATGCCCGCCGTCCACCACTGCAGCGGCCCGTGCGGTGTTCATCGCCACTCGCATGAGATCGCCCGTGGATCCAGCGTACCCGTTGCCGAAAATAACGCCTTCTGGGGCGCGCTCGGCTGCAGCTGCTTTGCGTTTTAATCATGAACTATGCTATCGCTCTTTCGCCCCGCATCAACGCGGGGCTGTTCTTCCTGCGCCTGACCGGCAGCCTGCTGTTGTTACAGGTACATGGGCTGCCGAAAATTCTGCATTTCAGCGAAGAACTGACGCGCATCGAAGATCCCTTCGGGCTGGGACCGATGATGAGCCTGCTGCCCGCTATCGTGGCGGAAGTCATCTGCCCGATTTTCATTATTATCGGCTGGGGAAGCCGTATTGCCTGCCTGCCGATCATCGCGGTGCTGCTGGTTGCGATGCTGGTAGTCCACCCTGGCTGGTCACTGGCGGAAGGCCAGTTCGGCTGGCTGCTGCTGATTATCTTTACCACGCTGGCGCTGACCGGGCCAGGCGGCTGGCGCATCGGCGCAGCGAAACCTAAGGGGAGGCGTTATGGCACAGGTTAATGATATTCATCAGGTTGAGCAGGAACAGCCTGATGTGCGGCCCACTAATGAGGTTTCGCCGTTACAGCCACTGCGTCAGCCGGTGTTCCGTATGTTATGGATCGCCACTGTGGTTTCAAATATCGGATCATGGATGAATGATGTCGGCGTGAACTGGACCATGCTGACGCTGAGTGCCGATCCTCTGGCCGTGGCGCTGGTGCAGGCAGCCAGCAGCCTGCCGATGTTTCTATTCGCGCTGCCTTCCGGCGTCATGGCGGATATCGTTGACCGCCGTAAATATTTGCTGTTTTCCCAACTGTGGACGTTTACCGCCGCCGCCGGGCTGACTGTACTGGCGTGGACAGGCCATGTGACACCCGAAGTGCTGCTGGCCGCTGCCTTTTTGCTGAGCGCGGGTGCCGCCATGAGTTCGCCGCCGTTCCAGGCGATCGTGCCGTATCTGGTGACCAAACCGGAGCTCGGACCTGCCATTGCTCTTAACTCCCTGGGCATTAATATCAGTCGCGCTATCGGACCGGCACTGGGTGGCCTGATCCTGTCGTTCGCCGGCCCCTGGATGGTCTTCCTGCTTAATGCACTATCGGTGCTGGGTGTCACCTGGGTGCTCTGGCGCTGGAAAGCGGAGCCGAGCGTGCAGCGCCTTCCGCCCGAACACTTCTTCCCGGCGGTACGGGCCGGTCTTCGCTACGTTCATGCGGCACCGGTCTTACGTAACGTGCTGGTGCGAACCTTCTCGTTTTTCCTGTTTGGCAGCGCGGGCTGGGCATTGCTGCCGCTGGTGGCACGTCGTGAACTGGGCCTCGGCCCTGGCGGCTACGGCATCATGCTGGCCTGCATCGGGGTCGGCGCGATTACCGGCGCGGTGCTGCTGCCGCGTTTGCGTCGTCACTTAAGCTCCGATCGCCTGATGGTGCTCGCCAGTCTTCTCTTCGCCCTGACCATGCTGGCGCTGGCCTTTGTGCGGCACTTCTGGCTACTCAATGCCTTTGAGTTCTTCACCGGCTTTGCCTGGATCGCGGTGCTGTCGACGCTGAATCTTGGCGCACAGCGGAGCGCCGCGAAATGGGTGAAAGCGCGTGCGCTGGCGGTCTATCTGACAGTGTTCTTTGGATCGATGACCGCAGGCAGCGCCCTCTGGGGACAGCTCGCCTCGCACTTCGGCATTCCGCTGTCGCTCTGCGTCGCCGCGCTGGGGATGGTGCTCGCCAGCAGCACCGTCTGGCGCTGGCGTCTCGATCAGGATCCCGATCTCAATCTCGATATGGTTGGCGATGGCGTTAATGCGCCTGCACTGGATATCCGTCATGAACGAGGGCCAGTGATGGTAAATTACGAATACCGGATTACTATTGATGATGCACATGCCTTTACCGTCTGCATGCAGGATATGCGGCGGGTCAGACGTCGTGGTGGCGCCATCAACTGGTCACTTTATGAAGATATCCTGCAGCCCGGTATTTTCGTCGAGACGTTTGTGGTCGGCTCCTGGGTCGAGCATCTGCGTCAGAAAGAGCGCTACACCATCAACGACAAAAAGATAGAGCGGCGGGTTTTCGCTTTTCATCAGGGTGAAAATCTCCCCGAGGTTCGCTATCTGGTGGCGCCAGTGTGACTGGCTACACCTTCTCATCATTCATCACGTCATACAGAGGGCAATACCATGAGCACCTTTAAAACGACCGACGGTACACAGATCTACTTTAAAGACTGGGGAACCGGTAAGCCTGTTTTGTTCAGCCACGGCTGGCCGCTGGATGCCGACATGTGGGACAGCCAGATGAACTTTCTGGCCGACCATGGCTATCGGGTGATTGCATTTGACCGCCGTGGCTTTGGCCGCTCAGATCAGCCCTGGAACGGCAATAACTACGATACCTTTGCGTCGGACATCAACGACCTGATCACCCATCTTGACCTGCAGAACGTGACGCTGGTGGGCTTCTCTATGGGTGGCGGTGACGTCACGCGTTATATCGGCAGCTATGGCAGCGATCGCGTCGGGGCACTGGTGCTGCTCGGTGCCGTTACACCTATCTTTGGCAAAACGGCAGACTATCCGCAGGGTGTCGATATGTCGGTGTTCGAAGGCATTCGTGATGGCCTGCTCAAGGATCGCGCGCAGTTTATCAAAGAGTTCGCGACGCCGTTCTACGGCACTAATGCCGGACAGACCGTCTCCGATGGCGTCATGACGCAGACGCTGAACATCGCGCTGCTGGCCTCACTCAAAAGTACCGTGGATTGCGTGACCGCCTTCGCGGAGACCGATTTCCGTGCCGACGTGGCGAAAGTGAATGTGCCGACACTGGTCATTCATGGCAGCAACGACCAGGTCGTGCCGTTTGAAACCACCGGCAAGGTTGCGGCGGAGATGATTGAGGGTGCTGAACTCAGGATTTACGACAACGCGCCACATGGTTTCGCCGTGACGCATCAGGATCAGCTGAATCAGGATCTGCTGGCGTTCCTTAACGCGCAGTGATGCAAAAAACTGCGCGGCTTTCACCGCGCAGTTTTCGTTTTATCGGGTTGGATGATTCACTTCATTCGGACGCAGGTCGAATAACAGCACCTCTGCGCCTTCACCATGACTGAACGACAGCGTTTTCTCGTCGCGAACCCGCGCACCATCTCCGGCATTAAACTGCAGCCCATTGACTCTGACACTGCCACGCGCCACATGAATATAGGCGTAGCGATCGTCCGGGAGTGTAATAGTCTGCTGCTCATCGCCCTGGAACAGTCCTGCATAGATGCGAATATCCTGGCGTACCCGTAATGCCCCATTTTCACCGTCCGGCGAAATAATCAGCCGCAGATTACCGCGCTTATCTGCTTCGCTGACGGAGATCTGCTGATAACCTGGCGGAGTGTTTTTCTCTGCGGGTACCACCCAGATTTGCAGGAAATGCACACCCTCGGTGCCGGAGTGGTTGAACTCGCTGTGGGTCACACCGCTACCGGCACTCATCAGTTGCACATCGCCAGGGACAATCACCGAACCGGTTCCCATTGAGTCTTTGTGCTCAAGCGCCCCTTCCAGCACATAAGAGATAATCTCCATGTTGCTGTGCGGATGGGCGCCAAAACCCCGTCCTTTGGCAACCCGGTCATCATTAATCACCAGCAGATCGGAGAAGCCCGCCTGTTTCGGATCCCAGTAGTTTGCAAAAGAGAAGGTGTGACGTGAATTCAGCCAGCCGTGATCGCCCACACCGCGTTGCTCTGACAATCTTTGCTCAATCATATTCTGCCCCTTCGTTGATTCGGGAAGTGCGAATGCCCTTCGATGGAAACAGCATATAAGTAAACCTGAGTGCCACACAATGACCTGATCTGGCAATCACTGTCTCATTTAGGTGGACAATATGAGCGACAATATCCCGATGAAGGGTATGCGGGTGAGGCGTTCAGCTGCTGGCTCGCACCACCAGCTCACCCTGCATAATCACAGATTGCGGCGGCGCGTCGGGCCAGGCAATTTTCTGCAACACCAGCTCACAGGCGCGACGACCAATCTCCTTTGAGGGCTGAGCCAGTGTGGTCAGCGGGGGTGAGACCATGCTGGCCAGTTCGCTGCCGTCAAACCCCACCACGGCGATATCCTGAGGGATCCGCAGTCCCGCCTGCTGAATCGCCGCCATCGCACCGGCGGCCAGCGTATCGCAAACCGCAAACACCGCGTCAGGCCGGCTTTCAGCAGCAAGCAGTTGATTCATTGCTGCTTTACCGGCACTGAAACTCAGTGCACTGGCATACGCGATGGCCTGCCAGCTCAGTTGCTGTTCATCAAGCTCTGTGGTGTAGCCCTGCTGACGCAGGCGGGCATAACGGTAGCTCAGGTCGTGATTGATCAGCGCGATGCGCTTTCGTCCCTGCCTGGCAAGATAGTGCACCACGGACTGCGCAGCGGCTTCATCATCAATGCCGACGCAGGAGATCTGGCCGTTATCATCATGTTCGGCGCACTGAACCCAGGGTGCCGAACCTATCAGCTGACTCAGTTCCGGGAGTTTGCTGAAGGCATCCATGGTGATGATGCCATCCACCATCTTGCCGGAGAGCAGTTGCAGACTGGACCGTGAACGGGCGATGTCCGCGCCGGAGTTACATAACAGGATGCGATAGCCGTTTTTCTCCGCCTGCTCCTCAATGCCTTTGACAACCTCAGCGCAAAACGGGTTGGAGATATCTGAAACCAGCACAAGGATCATTGAACTGCGCGCTGTACGCAGCTGACGTGCCAGCAGATTGGGCTGGTAGTTGCTCTCTTCAATTGCCGCGAGGACTTTCTGGCGATTAGCCGGTTTCACGCTGTCGCTGTTATTCAGCACTCTGGAAACGGTAGCGACCGAGACGCCCGCCATCCGGGCGATTCTCTGTATAGACATAGCGCTCCTTCTGTTTGAATCCGTGCAGATCGCCCACATAACACAGCCGCTGAATCTGCAAAATGGCCTCAGGTGTCACGATCCAGGCCCAACTGATGGCGAACTGATGGGCCGTTCTCTGCCAGAGCAAAATCATCAAAAGCGCGATCAGACACCGGAATGATATGCCGGCGGATAAACTCCGCGCCTTCACGCGCACCCGTCTCGCTATCCTTCAGGCAACACTCCCACTCCAGTACTGCCCATCCGTCATAGCCATACTGCGCCAGCTTGCTGAAGATACGGCTGAAGTCGATCTGACCATCGCCAGGCGATCGAAACCGTCCGGCGCGGGCCAGCCAGGGCTGATAGCCGCCGTAAACGCCGCTGCGCCCGTTAAGCTGATACTCAGCATCCTTAACGTGAAAGGCTTTGATGCGCGAATGATAAAGGTCGATGAATTGCAGATAATCGATGTGTTGCAGCAGGAGATGGCTGGGATCGAACAGGATATTGCAGCGCGGGTGGTGATTAACCTCCGCCAGAAAACGCTCAAACGTGACACCGTCATGCAGGTCTTCGCCGGGATGAATTTCATAACAGAGGTCAATGCCGTGATGGTCAAACAGATCCAGCACCGGCAGCCAGCGGCGCGCCAGCTCAGCAAACGCCTCATCAAACAGCGCGTCATGCTGCGGTGGCCACGGGTAAAACCAGGGCCAGGCGAGCGAACCAGAAAATGTGGCATGCGCACGCAGGCCGAGCTTCTCTGAGGCAGCCGCAGCCCTCTTCAGTGTGGCAATAGCCCACTCAGTGCGCCGGGCCGGATCGCCACGTAATGCCGCCGGGGCAAAATTATCAAATGCCAGGTCGTAAGCCGGATTAACCGCTACCAGTTGACCTTCAAGATGGGTAGAAAGCTCGCTGATCTCCAGTCCGAAACCGGCCAGCACCCCTCGCACCTCGTCACAGTACGTCTGACTCTCCGCCGCCTTTTTAAGATCGAAAATAGCAGGCTGATGACAGGGGATCTGCAGTGCCTGATATCCCAGCCCGGCGGCCCACTTCCCCAGCCCTTCCAGCGAGTTAAACGGCGGCTGCGGGGTGATGAACTGTGCCAGGAAGATGCCCGGCCCCTTAATTGTTCTCATCATTAACTCCTGTGTCCTGCTATCGCCTAATCACGGTATTTGAACGAGAAGAAGAAGATAATCGCAATCAGCGCTGCAGCAATCGCGGGGATCCACCAGAATAACGCCCAGCTCTGGGCTGTGGCATTGCCCGCCACCAGATGGTTGTACAGAGAACCGGAGATTTGGGATCCCAGCAGCATGCCAATGCCGTAGGTGAACATCACCACCATGCTCTGCGCCTGACCTTTCACCTTTTCACCGGCAATCCGATCGGTGTAGATAAATCCCACCACGAAGAAAAAGTCGTAACAGACACCATGCAACAGGATGCCGAGGTAGATCAGCGTGCGCGTCTCATCGCTCATGCCCAGCGCGAACAGGGCGTAGCGAACAAACCACGCCATCATCCCAATCAGCAGCATGGTTTTGACGCCGAGGCGACGAAACAGCAGCGGGATGATCAGCATGAACAGAATTTCAGACATCTGTCCCAGTGACATCAGCGTGCTGACGTCCCGGATACCGGCATCCGCCAGCCACGAGGCGGTGAAGGCGTAATAGGTGCCCAGCGGAATGGAAATCAGCGTGGCGCACAGAGCAAAGACCATGAAATGACGCTGTCGCAGCAGTGCGAAGGCGTCCGCACAGAAGAGATCGCGGACTTTCAACGGCAAACCTTTGGCTGGTGCCGGCGTATGCGGCAGCGTCAGGCTGTAAATCGCCAGCAGTATCGAGCAGAGCGCCGCCAGCTGAAACACCGCCACGCTGTCAGCAATGCCGGTCACGCCGATAAAGATCCCCGCCACGATCCAGCCGATGGTGCCGAAGACTCTGACGATGGGGAAACTCCGCTCACTGCTGGCGAGGCTGTGAAAGGCGATGTTATTTGAGAGTGCCAGCGTCGGCATAAAGCAGAGCGTATAGCCAAATAACAGTGCGATTAGCAGCGCGCCGTTCTCCGCAATCAGCGCCTGTGGCACAAACCAGAGGATGGCTGCGCCCGCCAGGTTCATCACGGCCATGACTTTTTGCGAAGGGAAAAAGCGATCCACCAGCATGCCGAGCACAAACGGCGAGAGAATTGAGGCGATAGGTCCAGCTGAAAACGCATCACCAATCAGCAACGGCATATTGTGTCGGGTCATCACCAGCCCCAGCGTGACCGACCAGCTGCCCCAGATAAAAAACTGCATAAACATCATGAGAGAGAGTCGCGGCACCAGCAGCTTATGCTGCACCCGCTGGCCTGCGCGCGCCTGCACCGTTGTAATCATGGGAACCTCGTGAATAAGTAATCGATTACTTTTTGATGGTGTAAAAGTAATCGATTACCGTAACAGGTTCTCCTGCCCCGATCACAAATTATTCACCCTGCGTTATCATCCGGGTATCAACGATGCCAGACGACGGTGTCGTGAGGTCAACCGGTGGCATCAACCACCCGCGCTTTCCGGAAGCGATATCGCTCATACAACACCGAATAGAGACCGCCGATCACCACCAGAATTGCACCGATAACGGTGGTGGAAGTCGGCAGATTACCCAAAAGCAGATAGCCCACCGCCACCGACCAGATCAACGTCGTGTAATCAAACGGCGCCAGCAGTGAGGCTTCGGCGTACCGCAGGCTCAGAGTCATCAGGATCTGCGTGATACCGCCCAGCAGTCCACATCCCACCAGTAATGCCAGCTGGTTACCCTGAGGGACTTTCCAGCCGCCCGGAAGCGTAACCAGCGACGTTAGCGCCGTGGTGACAGCAAACCAGAATGCGATAGCACCGGGCTTCTCTTTCCCGTTAAGAAACCGAATCTGAACCAGCGCACAGGCAGTACATAAGGCTGCCATTAACGCCAGCAGAATGCCCACTGAGGATGAGAGCGAGAATGTGGCCTGACTCGTCAGGGTAAGATGCCCGGAGAACATCACCAGGATGCCGCTAAAACCGGTGAAAACCGCCACCCAGCGATGGTGCCGGACTTTTTCACGCAGAAACAATGCCGCCAGTAGCACGGTAAAAAGCGGCGCAGCATAGTTAATCGCAGTGGCATCGGTCAGGGAAATGTAGAGCAGCGACAGATAACTGAAATAGAGGCCGCCGGTTCCGGCCAGTCCTCGCACAAAATGTCCGCGGATATTCCGGGTGCGAATGCCATCCAGGATGCTGCCCTGAAAACCTAGCCAGATTAACAGTGGAACCAATGCCAGCACCGAACGGAAAAATATCACTTCACCGACCGGGATTGCGCCATCCAGTCCTTTTACACAAGCCAGCATCAGCGTTGAACTTAACGCAGCTGTGATCTTCATCGCTATGCCAGCGGAAGCGTTCATAGGGTTTTTGATCTCATCATGGGGAAAATTAGCAGGAGAATCAGCACTCTCAACCACCATACTGGCACAATGCGATGCTGTGATCTGCCGTGATTGCGTTACAGACGGCATTTTATATTTTTTTGCCGTCGCGTCACGGCATGAACTGGCATGTGGATCGGCGTCCCTGCTGGTACACTCTTCCTTCTGCCCTGCTCTATGGGCCGCTTCTCTAAGGAACAGGAGTCTCCGATGTCCACGCTGCGTTTACTGCTATCTGAATCTAACGACCCCTGGTTTAATCTGGCGGTAGAAGAGTGCATTTTCCGGCAGATGCCCGCCACCCAGCGCGTGCTATTTTTGTGGCGTAATGCGGAAACGGTGGTAATCGGACGGGCGCAAAATCCGTGGAAAGAGTGCAACACGCGACGTATGGAAGAAGATGGTATCCGGCTGGCGCGTCGCAGCAGCGGCGGTGGCGCGGTATTTCACGACCTCGGCAACTGCTGTTTTACCTTCATGGCTGGCAAGCCGGAGTATGATAAAAGCGTCTCGACCGCCATTATCCTGCGTGCACTTAACGCGCTGGATGTCCCGGCGGAAGCGTCCGGACGTAACGATTTAGTGGTCAACACCGCTGAGGGACTGCGTAAAATCTCCGGTTCTGCCTACCGCGAAACACCGGACCGCGGTTTTCATCACGGCACTATCCTGATGGATGCCGATCTAAGCAGGCTGGCGGACTACCTTAATCCTGATGTGAAAAAATTGCAGGCCAAAGGGATTACGTCGGTCCGCGCAAGGGTAACCAATCTGGCAGAATTAGCACCGGGTATCAGCTATCAGGCGATCTGCTCAGCAGTGACTGACGCCTTTTTCGATCATTACGGAGAACGTTGTGAACCAGAGATGATTTCGCCTGAAGCCTTGCCCGACCTGCCGGGTTTCACAGAACAGTTCGCGCGGCAGAGTAGCTGGGCGTGGAATTTCGGTCAGGCACCTGACTTCTCGCATCTGCTTGACCAGCGTTTTGCCTGGGGCGGTGTGGAAATCCACTTCGATGTTGAACGTGGCGTGATCACTCGTTGTCAGATTTTCAGCGACAGTCTCAATCCTGCGCCGCTTGAAGCACTGGCGCAACGGATGCAAAACGTCACTTACCGCCCAGACGCCCTTGAACCGGTACTGAGTCAGCTGGTTGCGGATTTCCCGTTGCAACAGGCAGAGCTGACAGAATTGCAGCACTGGCTGGTCGCCAGCCTACGCTGAACAGTTGTTTTCATTTGCCCGTTTAGAAATCTGTCGCGGGCCATCTTCTCCTTAACAGCATTCCGTAAAAGACAAACGCAAAAAACCCGCACAAGGCGGGTTTTTATTAATTATCAATTTCAGGCTTATCTGCTCAGGCTGTTGCCGTCATCGCTATTGTAAGCGTTATTGATAACTAAGGCTTACATAGGGACTACGTTTGCCGCTGAAGGACCTTTAGCGCCGTTTTCAATCGTGAATTCGACCTGCTGGCCTTCGTCCAGAGTTTTATAATCGTTGCTCTGGATTGCAGAGAAATGTACGAATACATCTTTGCTGCCATCCTGAGGAGAGATAAAACCGAAACCTTTACCAGCGTCAAACCATTTTACTAAACCAGTCATTTTATTAGACATCGATATTTCCTTAATTTATGAGCCACTACGTGGCGAAGATGGCCTGTCTTTCAGAAGGTAACTTACCAGGCTTTTAGGAGGAGACTCACAAAGAAGGGGTATCTTGAGATATCGCTTGCACTGAGGACTGCTTTACTAAAACTGCTTTGATAAGGTCTGTGTTCCAAACCGATGACGCTATTAAGCCACGCTTTACCTATTTTAGCAAACATTGTTTTAATTTATTTTTAACATCCAGACGTCCGGAGCCCTTATAGTGTTCGGTCTCGTTTGATCCTGTCCGTTATTATTGCTTTCATTAACTGCTTATTTAACGCACAACGAATGAAGCAGCATAAAAAATAAACATTTATTGATTAAGCCGTAATAAAACGCAAAAAACCCGCACAAGGCGGGTTTTATTAATTATCAATTTCAGGCTTATCTGCTCAGGCTGTTGCCGTCGTAGCGATTATAAGCATCATTGATAATCAGGGCTTACATAGGGACTACGTTTGCCGCTGAAGGACCTTTAGCGCCGTTTTCAATTGTGAATTCGACCTGCTGGCCTTCGTCCAGAGTTTTATAATCATTGCTCTGGATTGCAGAGAAATGTACGAATACATCTTTGCTGCCGTCCTGAGGAGAGATAAAACCGAAACCTTTACCAGCGTCAAACCATTTTACTAAACCAGTCATTTTATTAGACATCGATATTTCCTTAATTTATGAGCCACTACGTGGCGAAGATGGCCTGTCTTTCAGAAGGTAACTTACCAGGCTTTTAGGAGGAGACTCACAAAGAAGGGGTATCTTGAGATATCGCTTACACTGAGGACTGCTTTACTAAAACTGCTTTGATAAGGTCTGTGTTCCAAACCGATGACGCTATTAAGCCAGACCTTATCGACTATAGCAAACATTATTTTAATTTACTTTTAACATCCAGACGTCCGGACCGCCTTTATTGATTTTCTTAGCCTTTTGAAATTTTCAGTCAGGCAGAATGATAATCTTCATTGAACGATCAGAGTAAAAGGCCTTGCTGACAATCAATGTTGAAAAATGATACGAGTAATAGTGTGAATAACGCGCAGCGATAAAATGTATCGCTGCGCCCTCTTCTCTTTATATCAGGCCAGTTGTGTCTGCTGACGGGCAGCATGTCTCGCTGTCATGACAAACACCATAAGACCGGCAACACCCAGCGCAACGCCCACCCAGGCGGTAGAGATCCAGCCGTAGCCAAGCGACACCGTCAGACCACCGAGATACGCGCCCATGGCATTAGCAATGTTTAGCGCCGAGTGGTTCATTGCGGCAGCCAGGGTTTGCGAGTCATTGGCGACATCCATCAGGCGAATCTGCAGCGACGGCAGCAACACCGAACAGGTGCCGATCAGGAAGGTCGCCAGCAGTCCGGTCGCCACATGCTGAACCAGCACCGGGAAGGCCAGCATTACCAGCACGTTCCATAACAGCGTCCAGCCAATAATATTCAGTACCGAACCATCCGCCAGACGGCCGCCGACCAGATTACCGATGATCATCCCCAGACCGAATGCCACCATCGCCCAGGGTATTAACGAGGGTGAGATGCCGGCAATATTAATTAGTGTCGGTGCGATATAACTAAAGATCGCGAACATTCCGCCAAAGCCTACCGCGCCCACCAGCAGGGTCAGCAGCACCTGTGGGTTTTTCAGCGCGCCCAGTTCCCTAAGCGGATGCGCATCTGCATCCCCTGCGACATAAGGAACATAACGACCAATCAGCAGGCAGGTCAGCAGACCAATCGCGCCCACAAAGGTGAACACCACATGCCAGCTGAAAAGTTGTCCTATCCAGGAGCCCAGCGGCACGCCGATCAGGGTCGCTACCGTCAGTCCCAGCATCAGGGACGCCAGCGCGCGGCCACGTCGCGCAATGGGTACCAGCGATGCCGCCACCAGCGAAGCCACACCGAAGTAGGCGCCGTGCGGCAAGCCTGTGAGGAAACGCGCAACAAGCAGACCGTGATAGCTATCAGCCATCGCGCTGGCGACATTACCGATGCTGAACAGCGCCATCAGGATCAGCAGCAGTGATTTACGCGCCATCCGCGCCGCCAGTACCGCAATAAACGGTGCACCTACCACCACGCCCAGCGCGTAACTGGCAATGGCGTTACCTGCCTGCGGCTCAGTGATTGCCAGAGAGCGTGAAACATCCGGCAGCAGGCCCATCATGATGAACTCACCCGTCCCGATGCCAAAGCCGCCCAGCGCAAGGGCCAGTAATGCCCAGCGGACAAAACCGGCATCGTCGGTTTTATGATTTTTTCTTAACAAAATTGATTCCCAATGGCCTGAACTGAAAAAAACGGAAGTGAGCCGGAGGGAGAAAGCAGAACATGTTCCCGTCCGGATAGAGCAGTCAGACTATAAAAAGGAAGAACGTGCTTAGCAACCCATTTTGTGATCTGGATCACTAAAAGCATTCAGTGGCGTGCAATGCCTGCTTTGCAGATTGGAACCAGACCGCCGGGAACACGTTCATGATTCGAAGGTCATTCAGGCCTGGAGAGCCCATAATTGCTTTACAGGCCAGTCATTGCGTGCCTGTATTCACCCGCCGGCCAATGTCTTTCAGCTGGGAGTATTTCTCCAGCAGCTGTGGACCATCATCCAGGCTCATGGCAAACATCCACATATAGGTCATCACCGAATAGATGTGACCCGCATCAGTGCCGCCACGGCTGGACATCACTGCAATGGTGGCAGCAAACAGCAGCGCCGCCACGCTGCCAATCGCCAGATAACCGTACGCTTCCCTGTCGGAGAGGCGGATGCGCAGGCTGGCCAGCACGCCATAGTGACGGCCAAGTGACGCGGCGTTCGCATTGCTGACAAAGCTCACCTCTTTCTCCAGCCGGTTATTCAGACGACCAAACAACGCGTCGTTTTTACGGGTAAACCCCGGCAGAAAACAGGCAAAGAACAGCAGGATCGCCAGACAGCCTGCGCCGGTCCAGAACTCGATAGCCAGCAGCATCACGGCGGCACCGGTCATCGACGCCAGCGAGGTTATCAGCACTGGAAGATGTTTCTCAAAAAAGTCGACAAATTCACGTGACAACGCCACCCGCGCGGCAATCGTTGAAGCGCTCTGGTTTTCGCTGCGCTGCGCCACGATCACCGGCACGGCCAGTTCAGCGTAGATGCGGGCAAAGGTGCGGGTATCCACACTGCGTCTTGCTGCGCCAATGGCCCACATAGTAAAGACCATCGCGGCATAGAGCACTGCATGCCAGGTCCTGCCGGAGATAATCGCATTGATCGCGAAGCCTGCCAGCAGCGGATAGAGGAGATACATGACATTCTCCGCCACCACCAGTAGCAGCGTGAGGAACAGCTTGCGGCTATGGCGACGGCCAAGCATTTTTATTGTCAGAATAGCGCTGCGGGGAGCCGCAACAGGAAGGATAGTTTTTGAGGAATGCATAGTTTCTGTTTCTGATATAGTTATTATTGAGCGGTCGCTCAAGTACAAAAAGCAGTCTATTTGAGCAACCGCTCAAAGTCAATGTAGCCATTATCGGGAGAATAATGAAAGAGTCAGCTGAAGCATTGAGCACCAGGATACTGGATGCGGCGATAGTCCTGTTTATTGAAAAAGGGATTGAAAAAGTGACTACCCGGGAGCTCACCGAATCAATGGGTATCTCACGCAGTCATATCTACCACTATTTCAGTAACTGGCAGACACTCTGCCTGGCGGCGCTGGAGCGCTTCATGCAGGTGGATTTTGAAACGTTTGCTGACTCCCTGAAAATGCTCACACCCCGCCAGCGGCTGGCAACGCTTATAGAAAGCCATCTGCCGAGCGCACCGGATGCAACCTGGCAACTCTATGCGTCGTTCTGGCAGACGGCTGCACATAACGAAGCCTATGCGGCGCTGGCCGATGAGATGACGGATGCCTGGCAGGGTTTGATGGAAGCGATTATTCGTGACGGCGTCACGGATGGGACATTGCAGTGCAGTAACGTGCCCCGTACCGCCAGACAGATCAGCGCCATGCTCAACGGCTATGCCGACCTGCTGACCATCAATCCTTCTGAAAAAAAAGCACGCGAAGCACTGGCAGACTTAAATCAATTTATTGATGCTGTCCTGTCATAAACCCGATTAACCGGTTTATTAGCGAGACGGCACCGACCAGATATTAATTAAATGTTAATAAAAGGTTTATTATTTTAATTAGTCGGCGGTTTATTGCTGCTATAAATGCAGCTTCCGCAGTCAAACAGACTTATACCTTTTCTGTCTGATAAGGCCTCTTCTTGATAGCGTTTTTACCCGGAAACAGCTGTTTACACAGATTATTATCATTGACTTAGCGCAACCGGAGTCAGGTAAGCTGGTGTTTTTACGCCAGTTATTGGAAAGCAGCTAACGAAGCGGCAAGAATAGATGCGCTCAGAATCCCACCAAATGATTGATTCCTATAGTAAAGAATCCGATATCTGATGATGAAATTAAACATTGAGTCGGACCTTAAAAACACCTATATTGGCCGCGCTTTTACATAGCCACCCATTTTAATTCATTTATTCAACAGTGACGCTACGCCCGTCCCGGTTGTAGGAGAGATATGATGACGGATAAAGTCCGTATTGATAGTTTGAATGCACAGAACGCAAACGCTACCAACGAAACGTATTTAGCCCGTCAGGCTGAATTTGAATCAAACGTTCGCAGTTATCCTCGTAAATTGCCATTCGCAATTGCGAAAGCTCAGGGTGTCTGGATTACAGATGTCGAGAATAATCAGTATCTCGACTGTCTTGCAGGTGCAGGAACGCTGGCGCTGGGACATAACCATCCCGATGTTTTGCAGAGCATTCAACATGTCATTACCAGCGGCTTGCCGTTACATACTCTTGATTTAACTACGCCTTTAAAAGATGAGTTCTCTGAGTACCTGCTCTCCTTATTACCGGGCCAGGGCAAAGAGTACTGCCTGCAGTTTACTGGCCCGTCCGGCGCAGATGCCGTTGAAGCGGCGCTGAAACTGGCGAAAAAGCACACCGGTCGTTCCGGCATTATCAGCTTCTCCGGTGCCTATCACGGTATGACCCACGGCGCGCTGTCGGTCACCGGCAACCTGTCTCCGAAAGAAGCCGTTGATGGCATGATGCCGGAAGTGCAGTTCATGCCTTATCCGCACCTTTACCGCTGCCCGCTGGGCATTGGTGGTGAAGCGGGCGTAAAAGCACTGACTTACTACTTCGAAAACCTGATTAATGACGTTGAGAGTGGCGTTCGCAAACCCGCTGCCGTCATTCTGGAAGCGGTTCAGGGTGAAGGCGGTGTTAACCCGGCGCCAGCGGAATGGCTGCAGCGTATCCGCAAAGTCACCAAAGAGCATGGCATTCTGCTGATCATTGACGAAGTCCAGGCGGGTATTGCCCGTACCGGTAAATTCTTCGCCTTTGAACACGCGGGTATTGAGCCAGACATCATTGTGATGTCCAAAGCGGTCGGTGGTGGTCTGCCACTGGCGGTACTCGGCATTAAGAAAGAGTTCGATGCCTGGTCACCAGGTCACCACACCGGCACCTTCCGTGGTAACCAGCTGGCAATGGCCACCGGCCTGACGACCCTGAAACTGCTGAAAGATAATAACATCGCTGACAAAGTCGCGGCACAGGGCGAATGGCTGAAAGGCAAACTGGGCGAGCTGCAGCAGCGCTATCCGGTCATCGGCAATGTGCGCGGTCTGGGTCTGATGATCGGTATTGAGCTGGTGAAACCCGATGAGCCTGCTGACCACATGGGCAGCTTCCCGGCAGACGGCGAGCTTTCTGCGCTGGTTCAGAAGAAATGCTTCGAGAACGGCCTGATTCTGGAGCGTGGCGGACGTCACGGCAGCGTATTACGTCTGCTGCCTTCCCTGCTGATCACGGATGCAGAACTTGACGTGTTCATGGATAAATTTGAAAACGCCCTGCTGTCAGCTGGCGTGAAACCAGTTTGAGTGGAGTGAATGCAATGTCCCGGTTAAACCCGATTCTGGCGGCCTCAGTACAGAGTACTGAGGCCTACCAGCAGGCGATTGCCCAGAGTAGCGCGGCTGTCGTTAAGTGGCTGGAACAACCTGAGATGTATCAGGGAAAAACCGTCGCAGAGCTGCGCGAGCGCATCACGCTGGACTTCAATCCTCAGGGCCTGGGCAACCAGGCCGCGATTGAACGCGCCATTGAGTACTTCCTCAAAGATAGCCTGTCGGTGCATCACCCGCAGTGTGTGGCGCACCTGCACTGTCCGAGCCTGGTTATCAGCCAGGCGGCGGAAGTGCTGATCAACGCCACCAACCAGAGCATGGATTCATGGGATCAGGCACCGTCTGCCACCCTGATTGAAATGAAGCTGATTGAGTGGCTGCGCACCCAGGTGGGTTATCAGCCCGGCGACGCGGGTGTCTTCACCAGCGGCGGTACACAGAGCAATCTGATGGGGCTGATGCTGGCACGTGACGCCTGGTTTGCCCGCCAGGGACATTCGGTACAGCAGGATGGCTTAACCGGCGACCTGAAGAAGATTAAAGTCTTCTGCTCAGAAAACGCACACTTCTCCGTACAGAAGAACATGGCGCTGCTGGGTCTGGGTTATCAGTCCGTCACGCAGGTAAAATGTGACCGCTTTGCCCGCATGGACATGGATGACCTGCGCCACAAGCTGGCCGCATCCAAAGCCAACGGCGAAAACATTCTGGCGATCGTTGCCACAGCCGGCACCACCGATGCGGGTGCGATCGATCCGCTGCGTGAGATCGCGGCGCTGGCGGCGGAAGAGAACATCTGGGTGCACGTCGATGCGGCCTGGGGTGGCGCACTGCTGCTCTCAGAAAAATATCGCGATTATCTGGATGGCATTGAGCTGGTCGACTCCATCACCCTGGACTTCCACAAGCAGTTCTTCCAGACCATCAGTTGTGGCGCTTTCCTGCTGAAGGAAGCACGTCATTATGAGCTGATGCGCTACCAGGCGGCCTACCTGAACTCTGAGTTCGATGAAGCGCAGGGCGTGCCGAATCTGGTGTCCAAATCGCTGCAGACCACCCGCCGTTTTGATGCACTGAAACTGTGGATGGGCCTGGAAGCGCTGGGTCAGAAGCAGTATGCCGAAATCATCGATCACGGTGTGACGCTGGCGCAGCAGGTTGCTCAGTACGTTGATGAACAACCTGCGCTGGAGCTGGTGATGAAACCGCAACTGGCCAGCGTGCTGTTCCGCTATCGTCCGGCGCATCTGGCGCACTTCAGCAGTGCGGATATCGCCCTGTTGAACCAGCGTATCGGTGATGCTCTGCTGGAGTCAGGCCGCGCTAACGTTGGCGTGACCGAGCACGATGGCGTGACCTGCCTGAAAATGACGCTGCTGAACCCGACAGTGACGCTGGATGATATCAAAGTGTTGCTGACACTGGTGGAAACCACGGCACAAAAGCTGGTGTAATTTCCCCGCAACCCGCAGTCCGTCGCATCAAACAAAACCAGCCGCCAGGCTGGTTTTTTCGTTCAGGCAGCTCTGTTTTCCAGTCCCAGCTTTTCAGCCAGCCGATGCACGGCAGAAGCCAAAAGGTACTCCTCTGCGATCTCCGAAAATTCCGACCAATGCTGGCTCAGAAACCAGGCCACGACTTCGCTTTCCTCTTGTGACAATTCCATATCGTCTCCCGTTAGAATCAGGAAAGTATGGTTGGCGATATATATCGGGACATCAAGCGCGTATTGCCGGATGAGCGACAGAATCGGGTCCCATTTGACCCAACATACAGCCAGGCACTGATGCAGACCTGGACGATTGCCAGATGCCCTGCCCCTGGTCTGTCTCAGCGCGCGGGTGGCTCATCCAGCATCCGCAGATGGTCATCTTTATTGAGCGTCATCAGAGCCACAATACTTACCAGTGCTGTCGCCATCACATACCAGGCGGGAATATCGGGGTTACCCGTCTCCTTAATCAGTCCGGTGATGATTAATCCTGCGCAGCCGGAAAACACCGCATTGGAGAGTGAATAGGCCAGCCCAAGCCCGGTATAGCGCACCCGCGTCGGAAACATTTCGGACAGCATCGCGGGTCCTGGCCCGGCGAGCAATCCGACTACCCCGCCCGCGATAAACACCACCAGCGCTTTTAGCAGCAATCCGGCGCTCTCTGACTGCAACACGTTTAACAGCGGCAGAGAAAGTACCAGCAGCAGTACCGCCGCCGAGACCATGACTGCCCGTCGCCCAATCCTGTCGCTCAGCATTCCGGCCGGAATAATCGTTGCGGCAAAGCCGAGGTTGGATATCACCGCAATCAGCAGCGCCTGGTTAAAGCCAGTATGCAGCGATGCCTGCAGATAAGTCGGCATGATCACCAGCCAGGTATAGCCCGCCGCCGACCACACCATCAGCCGGCAGATACCCAGCAGAATCGTTTTCAGTGTGTCACCCAGGCTGGCGTCGATTTTTGCTACAGGTTGCGCCTGCTGCTGAATAAATGCCGGCGTCTCCTCCATCTGAACCCGCAGCCAGAGCGCCAGAACGCCCAGTGGCAGCGCGACAAAGAACGGAATGCGCCAGCCCCAGCTCAGCATCTGCTCCGGCGTCAGCAGCACCGAGAGCAGCGCGACAATGCCCGCGCCTGCCAGCAAACCCAGCGCCACGGTAAAGGATTGCCATGCGCCATACAGACCCCGCTTACCGCGCGGCGCAAACTCGGTCATCAGTGAAACTGCCCCGCCATACTCGCCACCCGCGAATAGCCCCTGCAGGATGCGCAGACCGGTCACGATCAGCGGCGCCAGAATACCCAACCGGGCGTAGGTGGGAACCAGACCAATAGCCGCCGTCGCCAGCGTCATCATGATCAACACAAAGATCAGTACAGGTTTGCGCCCGATGTGGTCGCCCATACGGCCAAAGATGATCGCACCCAGCGGACGGAAGAAAAAAGCGATGGCGAATGAGGCATAGGTCAGCAGCAGCCCGGTCAGCGCGGATTCCCCTTCCAGCCGGAAGAAGTTCTGCGCAATAACGGTAGCCAGAAAGCCATAAACCGCGAACTCATACCATTCAATGAAATTTCCTACCGAACCGGCAAGCAGAGCACGTTTACGGCTGGCAGAGCTGAGCAGATTTCCAACGGGTCCGGACATGAGCGACGTTCCTTTCTAGAGCATCATCAGTTGCTTATGATTAGCACAATCACTGCATGCCTGCGCGCTCTTCTGCCCGTCACGTTAACCCGAACACATAAAAGCAGCGATGATGCGCCGCGGGTGAGCTTTTTCACCTTCAGTCCTTGCACAACCGCTTTACGATTGTCAGGATGTGCGGCATTGACTGAATCAGGCGGATAGACGATGAACGCACACACCTCAAAAGATCCTCTGCATGGCGTAACGCTGGAGATGCAGATTAACAGTTTAGTCGCGCAGTATGGCTGGGAGGAGCTGGGAAAACGGATCAACATTAACTGCTTTAAAAGCGATCCCAGCGTTAAATCGAGCCTGAAGTTTTTACGTCGTACCCCCTGGGCGCGGGCTGAAGTCGAAGCGCTTTATCTCGACTCGTTAAGTGCGCAACCGGCAGCGCGTGAAGAACCGTCAGACGCGGATCAGGCCCCTGCTGAAGATCCCTGGGGAAACTGGCGCGACAAAACGCCGGAGTAATACCGATCAGGCGGCAATAAAAAAGCCCGCACAGGTTAACCTGTGCGGGCTTTTTTTACGTCAGGTCGCTGTTACAGCGCCATATCGTGTTTCGCTGAAGGCGCAGCCTTCTCAGGCTGTGCGGCCGGCGCATCTGTGGTTTTGCCTTCCATGTTGATCACGGGCGGCGTGGTCAGTTGCAGAGTCTGAGCGGTCTCATTCCAGACCTGCTGCAGCAACGGCACGTTGTCATTCAGTTTCTGACCGTATCCTGGGATCATCTTGTGGATCTTCGCCTGCCATTCCGGTGACTTGAACTCTTCCGGGAACAGTTTCTGCATCACGCTCAGGGAGATAGGCGCTGCGGTTGAGGCACCAGGAGATGCACCCAACAGTGCCGCCACGGTTTTCTGCTGATCGGTCACAATTTCTGTACCCAGTTTCAGCACGCCACCTTTATCAGCATCTTTCTTGATGATCTGCACACGCTGACCGGCCTGAATCAGTTTCCAGTCCTCTTTCTTCGCGTCCGGATAGTATTCCTGCAGTGCTTTAAAGCGATCTTCATCACTCAGCATGACCTGTCCGATCAGGTATTTCACCAGGTCGAAGTTATCCATACCCACATCGGTCATCGGCACGATGTTATGAGTCGAGGTAGTGCTCAGCAGATCAAACAGCGAACCGTTTTTCAGGAACTTGGTGGAGAAGGTCGCAAACGGTCCAAACAGCACGACGCGTTTGCCGTCCAGATAACGGGTATCCAGATGCGGAACCGACATCGGCGGTGCACCGGTTGACGCCTGACCATAGACTTTCGCCAGGTGACGATCGGCAATCGCCTTGTTTTCAGTCACCAGGAATGATCCGCCTACCGGGAAGCCCGCATAGTTATCCGCTTCCGGGATACCGGTCTTCTGCAGTAATTTCAGCGCACCACCACCCGCACCGATAAAGACATATTTCGCGTCAACAGCACGTTCGTTGCCGTTTTTAGCGTCTTTAATGGTGACGTGCCAGGAGTTGTCGCCGTTACGTTTGAAGTCGGTAACTTCAGAAGAGGTTTCAAGACGGAAGTTATCGTTCTTTTTCAGGCTGCCGATCAACTGACGGGTAATTTCACCGTAGTTAACATCGGTGCCAACTGGCGTCCAGGTTGCGGCCACTTTCTGCTGTGGATCGCGACCTTCCATGACCAGTGGTGCCCACTGCTCGATCTGCTTGTGATCGGTAGAGAACTTCATGCCCTGGAACAGCGCCGTTTTCTGCAACGCCGCATAGCGTTTGGTCAGGAAGTCGACGTTGTCGCCCCAGACGAAGCTCATGTGTGGCGTTGAGTTAATGAAAGAGCGCGGATCGTGCATTACGCCCTCTTTAACCTGTGAGCTCCAGAACTGGCGAGAAATCATGAACGCTTCGTTAATTTCCAGCGCTTTAGAGACGTCGATAGAACCGTCTTTACGCTCAGGCGTATAGTTCAGTTCCATGTTGGCAGAGTGACCTGTACCGGCATTGTTCCAGCCGTTAGAGGATTCTAGTGCCACGCCATCCAGCTTCTCAACCATGATCTGTTTCCAGCCAGGCTGCAGCTCTTCCAGCATGGTGCCCATTGAGGCGCTCATAATGCCGCCGCCAATTAACAGGACGTCAGTTTTTTCTGGTGAGGTTTCAGCGTGAAGGGCTGAAGAAACTAACAAGGCCGCGAGGGAAAGAGTGGGAATAACTTTCTTTGAATTCATCATTTTAATCTACAGCTCAGACGGTACTGGTTAAAAAAAGTCCTCAAAGTTTAAAATAATGTTATTTGTGAGTTAATGTGAAAATAGTTATAAAATTAAAAATAGCAATTTAGCCTTATTTTAATTACAAAAGGCTTACTGAATTGCTCACATATTTTAACCACACATTAAGGGTGTCCTTTGAATTATACAATCCCCTAACACAAATATTGTTTGAGTGCGACTGCCCACGCGCAGGCCGCTAAAACTGTACTGATGCGGTGAGTTAGCGTATGTTTCCTGGCGATCTCCCATCCGTGCTGGACATTCATGAAAAGCCAAACACAGAATCGATATGCCGTGCCGAAACGACCAATGAAACTCAGTACTCTGACCACCCTGATGATGACCGCCGTTATCATCACGGTATTGGTCGCTGTCCATGTGCTCTATTTCGTTCAGATTGATAACTTTGCTCAGTCGCATCTCAAAGACAAGGCGATGGCAGTGGCTCGCACGCTGGCAGACACGCCTGAAGTTCAGCGTGGTTTGTTGTTGCCGGACGGCAGCAGTCAGATTCAGCCGCTGGCTGAAGCGGCCCGCAAGCGTAACGGTCTCCTGTTCGTGGTGGTCACGGATATGCAGGGTATTCGCTTTTCACATCCCAATGCGGCGGTGATTGGCAAACACTTTGTCGGCAATGATATCTATCCCACGCTGGACGGACGGGAAAATGTCGCCGTCAATCATGGCGTACTGGTGGAGGCACTGCGGGTATTTACGCCCGTTTATAACGCACAGCATCAGCAGATTGGCGTCGTGGCGATCGGCATCGCACTGAATGATGTGGCGGCCCAGATTGCTAAAAGCCGCTGGAATATCGTCTGGACAGTCCTGTTTGGTGGTCTGGCAGGCCTGCTGGGTATGCTTATTCTGGTCAGGCGACTAAAAACCATCTTACTGGGGCTGGAGCCGCACGAAATTTCCAGCCTGTTTGAGCAGCGTCAGGCCATTCTGAATTCCATTAAAGAGGGTGTGATTGCAGTAGACGATCAGTCGCGCGTCAGCCTGATCAACCACGCGGCTCAGCAATTGTTACATGAGACGACCCGCAAGATGCCGTCAAGCGGCGATTTGATTGCAGAAGAGAGTGTGATGCATCGTCATCAGCAGGATGCACTGCATGCAGGTAAAGCCTGGTACGACCAGGAGTTGACGCTGGGTAACCGAATCCTGATCAGCAACACCGTGCCTGTTCGCAGTCGCGACCGCATAATTGGCGCGGTGACCACCTTCAGGGACAAGACGGAGATTAGCCAGCTGATGCAGCGGCTGGACGGCATGGTAAACTATGTGGATGCATTACGTGAGCGGTCCCATGAGTTCATGAACAAGCTGCATGTGATTCTGGGCCTGCTGCACATGAAAAATTATGCGCAGATGGAAGAGTACATCCTGAAAACGGCTAACGCCTATCAGACTGAAATCGGTTCACTGCTGCAAAAGATTAAGTCGCCGATCATTGCCGGCTTCCTGCTCAGTAAAATCAACCGGGTGACCGATGAAGGCCATCAGCTGATTATTGATGAAGCGAGTTTTCTGCCTGACTGCGGCAGCGAGGAGCAGAACGCGGTTCTGATTACCGTACTGGGCAATTTAATTGAAAACTCGCTCGAGGCGCTGGACCCGGAAACTGAAGGGGAAATTCACCTCATGCTGCACTATCAGAACGGCTGGCTGGCCTGCGAAGTGAGTGATGATGGGCCGGGCATTGACGGCAACCAGCTCAGCACCATTTTTGAGCGCGGTGTTTCATCAAAAGGCGACGATCGTGGTGTCGGATTATTTCTGGTGAAGCAGCAGACCGAAAGCCTGGGCGGCAACGTCAGTGTCGAATCGGAACCGGGTGTATTTACCCAATTCTTGGTACAACTTCCGTGGGAGAGAGGAATGATTACCCAATGATCAATGTGTTAGTTGTCGACGATGATGCGATGGTAGCCGAACTTAATCGCTGCTATATCGGGCAGATCCCAGGCTTCATGTGCTGTGGCACCGCCTCGACCTTACAGCAGGCAAAAGAGCTGCTGGCTCAGGACGAGCCACAGGTTGATTTAATCCTGCTGGATATTTATATGCAGCAGGAAAACGGCCTCGACCTGCTCCCGGAACTGCGCAGTGCCGGACGTCCGGTCGATGTGATTATCATCTCGTCAGCCGCCGATGCCGCCACCATCAAAACCTCGCTCAACTATGGCGTAGTGGATTATCTGATCAAGCCGTTTCAGTTTGCCCGCTTTGAAGAGGCGCTGACCGGCTGGCGACAGAAAAAATCGCTGATGGATAACCACCAGTTCTATCAGCAGTCGGACGTTGATCAGCTGTTGCATGGAAATCCGCCAGGCGCCAGCGAGCAGAAACGCCTGCCGAAAGGATTAACGCCGCAGACGCTGCGCACCCTCTGTCTGTGGATCGATTCGCATCCTGGCACCGAGTTCTCTACCGATGAGCTGGCAACGGAAGTGAATATCTCTCGCGTCTCCTGCCGCAAATACCTGATTTGGCTGGCGCAGATTAATATTCTGTTCACCAGTATTCACTATGGTGTCACGGGCCGTCCGGTTTACCGCTACCGCCTGCAGCCGGAGTATCACACCTTACTCAAACAGTACTGTCAGTGAACCAGCCGGTACCCGGTGTCCAGTAACTGAAACGAAAAGTGACGTTGTGACGAGCAGATGATCTGCCTGTCACGGGTCACAAAGATCGCTTCAATGCCCGGTTTATCTGCCAGGCAGGCCATGCCCTTTTCGACACCTAAGCCATAGAGCAGTGTCGTGTAGATGTCACCATCCAGTGATCGTTCAGAGATCACCGTGACGCTCATCAGCTCGGTATCCAGTGGATATCCGCTGTGCGGATTGAGGATGTGGTGATAACAGATGCCATCCAGCTCGAAATAGCGCTCATAGACACCCGACGTCACCACCGAGCGGTTGTTCACGCCAATCACGCCAATCAGCTCATCGGCCTCACCAAAAGGTTTTTTCAGGCCAATTGCCCAGCCCGCCTCTTCGGGCGGCGCGCCCACCGTCTGCACGTTCCCGCCCAGATTAATCAGCGCACTGCTAACCTGCTGCTGGCGCAAAAACGCCTGTACTACGTCGGCAATATAGCCCTTGGCGATGGCACCCAGATCAATCTCCATTCCCGGCCGGGCGAGCATGACACTGCGACTTGTGGCATCAAGGATGACGTCATGGGGATTCGTCAGCGCCATGCGCATCTGAAGATCGGTTTCTGACGGGACGCTGTGTCCCTGAAAACCGATTTTCCAGCACTTCACCAGCGGCCCGATAGCAAGATTAAACAGGCTGTCCGGCAGCAGGCTGACGGCATGTGCGCAGGCGATCAAATCAAAGACTGGCTGGCTGACGACCACAGGATGCTGACCGGCCGCGTGATTAACGGCCATCACTTCAGACGCCGCGCGATTCACCGTGAAAAGGTTCTCCTGCTGTTTGATCAGGCGGAAAACCTGAGCGGCCAGCGTCTGGTTGTCTTCGAAGAGCTTCAGCAGAATGGGCGAACCCATTAAAACAGCGGAGTAAGCATAGACACGCGCATCAGTTAACATAGGCGACTCTGCTTTGAATAGGAAAAGACCGGCACCCGCAGGTGCGGATGCCGGAGACTGCCGTTAACGTCGGGCGTAAGCGGCGGCGTTACCACCCGCCAGAATACCGAAGATGATGATATCTGCCACGGCGTTACCGCCGATACGGTTCGCGCCGTGGATGCCGCCAACCACTTCACCACACGCCCAGGCACCGTTGATCACCTGCTTCTGGCTGTCCAGCACCGCTGTAGTGGTGTCGATAGTGACGCCGCCCATGGTGTGGTGGACGCCCGGAGCAACACGAATCGCGTAGAACGGCGCTTCACTCAGCGGATGACGCAGCGCGGTCTGACGACCAAAGTCTTCATCCTTCTGCATAATGACGAAGTTGTTGTAACGGGCCAGCGTTGCTTCCAGGGTGTGATGCTCACTCATGTTGAGTTTCACCGCCAGTTCCGCCACGGTTGGCGCGCTGATGACAAAGCCTTTGGCGATGTATTCATCAGCCGCTTTGTTGTTCATACGCACCTGCTCATCAAACACAATCCAGGCACTCTTTTCTGGCAGCGCGATGATTTGTGCGGAAACTTTGTCGCGGGTTTCCATTTCGTTGTAGAAACGTTCGCCCGCCTGGCTGACCAGGATGGCGCCGCCGCCGCGAATGGATTCGGAGACAAGATAAGAGGTGGTCTGCTCAACCGTTGGGTGAATCTGGATTTCACCCATATCCACGGTGCCGGCACCAATTTTTTCCAGCATCGCAATACCGCTGCCGGTGGCGCCTTTATGGTTGGTCGTCACGAAGCCATCGAGTTCAGGACGGTATTTCACCACCAGCTCACGGTTAGCACTGAATCCTCCGGTCGCCACAATCACGCTTTTGGCGTTCAGAATACGGCTGTCGTTGTACTCATCAACCACTTTCACGCCCGCGACTGCGCCATTCTCATAGAGGATCTCGGCGACGGAGGTTTCCAGCAGGACTTCAATGTTGCGGCTGTTGATATTTTTTACCAGGCCGCTAATCAGGAACCCACCCACCGCTGAGCGGTCAGCCGGACGGTGCGTACGGTCGATGCTCATCCCGCCGGTAATAGTGATGTCGTTAAGCTCAATGCCTTTATCCGCCAGCCACTCAATTGCTTCAGGTGCCAGGTCAACAAACTCACGCAACAGCACCGGATTGTTTTTGAACTGACCGCCTTTCAGCGTCTCTTCATAGAACAACTCTTTGCTGTCTTCAATGCCTTTGAGTTTCTGGAAGCGGGTTTCAGCGGCGTTCATGCCTACTGACGCTTTAATCGTGTTGCCGCCAATGGTCGGCATCTTCTCGATGATCACCACGCGCGCGCCTTCATCGTGCGCCTGAATCGCCGCCGCCAGACCGGCACCGCCGCTACCCACAATCACCACATCGTAATTCTGTGGTGCGTTAGGGTTACCGCCTTCCTCGATCACGTGTTGCTTGCTGGAGGTGGTCATCGCGCGTGAAACCGCTTTTTTAAGCGCCTCACTCTGAGTGGTTGCACCGGTAATCGCATCAACGTGTGGGCTGTTCGCCACCAGAATGCGGCTACGCAGGCTTTCAAAGGTGGTGGTGAAGTCCACATCCAGCGTGTCATCCGGCACCAGCGAGATGTCGGTGATACGGTCGGTATCCAGCGTGACGTTGATTTTCAGCTTCAGCGCTTCGGCTTCAACTTTTTCCTGATAGACGCCCGCTTTGTATTTACGGCCTGATTCGCTGGTGTCGCGGATCATCGCATCGACCAGCGAGAAGCGCCACAGCGGTTCAGGGATCTGCAGTTCTTCGCGTTTGTTGCTGTCGATGTAGAGCTCAAGGTGTTCATTGTTGATGATGCGATCGGTCCAGTTCGGATAGGCGATACAGGCTTTACCAATCGCGACCAGATCGTAGCCTTTCTCCAGCGCCAGCTCCGCATCCGCTTTGTTCACCACGCCGCCGACACCGATTACCGGTACTTTTGCCAGCGCAGGTGAGCGCATCGCGACGAATTTCTCAATCAGCGGCGTCGGGTCCTGAGTATCGACAATCGACGGACGCAGCAGCTGGCCGACAGAGAAGTGAACGTAATCGAGTCCACGCGCGGCCAGTTTTTCCAGCAGATAAAGCGTGTCATCAAAACGGATGCCGGGGACTTCGATCTCTTCCGGCGAGAAGCGATAGCCGATAATGAACGAGTTATGCGCGAAGCGCTCCGCCATCTTATGGGTGATTTCCAGCACTTCCAGCGGGAAACGCGCGCGGTTATCGCGGCTGCCGCCCCACTTGTCATCGCGCTGGTTAGAGTTGGGTGAATAGAACTGCTGAATCAGGTAAGTGTTGGCACCATGAATTTCGACACCGTCGAAACCGGCCTTGATGGCGCGGTTTACTGCGTCACCAAATTTGGTGATCATGGTATCGACCTCTTCAGCGCTCAGCGCGAGAGGCTGCGTTGCCCCTTCACGAGGCGCCGCGATGGCGCTGGGCGCAACCGGTGTTTTTCCGCCAATCAGTTCTGGCTCAACCATACGGCCGCCGTGATAGATCTGCAGAATGGCGGTTGAGCCTTCAGATTTAATTGCGTCCGCAATACGTTTGAGTCCGGGAATTTTATTGTCGCTGTCGATAGCAATGGCACCTGGAAATGCCGGGCCACGGTTATCAATAAAACAGCACTCTACAATCACCGTACCGATGCTACCCGCGCGGGCGCGATAGTATTCGACCAGCTCGCTGGTGACCGTGCCGTCGTAAAAACCGGTACAGGTGGTCATCGGAGCCATGACCAGCCGGTTTTTTAAAACAGCGCCATTGGGCAGGGTAAGTGGATTAAGAAGGGGAGTGAGAGATTTCATTGCGATAAACTCCAAAATTTAAAAAGTCTGGAAATTTTTAGCGGACGCAAATTATCGCTTAATTAAGTGGTCCGATGTCATAACGTTAATATACTCTTTTCTTTGCTTTCTTAAGCGATAACTTTACTTTTATAACTTTTAAACGATTTTTATTTTTTATTTGCCGGGAAAGTAAAACGAAGTTATATTAATTGTTAACTATCAGTTACCAAAAATCAACCATTCATTTACACAACAAATAAGTTAATTAAAATCATAGCGTTATGGAAAAAACATTTGCTTTACAGAGTCATTTTGTTGTTGATCAGCTTCACAGAGTCGTCAAATCCCTGACGCAGTAAAAATAAATTAATAATAAATGTTAAAAAACGGGAATAATGAATTAATTTCTTTGATCTGGATCAAAATTCTTATTTCTGGAAATCGCATTATATTTACATGGATTTAAAATCGCTGCTCATTATCACAGCAGCAGATTAAAAAAAATCAGTGCATCGCGGTTTATTCACACTATTAAGAATATAAAAGAAAGTCATCAGTGAAGGTCCGGGGCGCAAATCGCATTCTTATTAACTTGCAGATAAAACACTATGAAAACACTCTCAGCTGTTACTGAACCCCCAAAAGCCGATCCTGTGGCGGCGGGTAAAAAGAAAGCTATCATGCTGGCGCTGCCGGTAATCGTTGCCGTACTGCTGTTGCTTGTTCCCACCCCAGCCGGACTCGAACCCTACGCCTGGCACTTTTTCGCCATTTTCGTGGGCGTGATTGTCGGGTTGATTTTTGAGCCTCTGCCAGGTGCCGTGATCGGTCTGACTGGCGTGGTGGTCATCGCGCTGTTCAGCCAGTTTCTGCTCTTCAGCCCTGCTGAACTGGCTAACCCGAAATTTAAAGTCGCCAGTGAGTCCTTTAAGTGGGCGGTCAGCGGTTTTGGCAACTCTACAGTCTGGCTCATCTTCGGTGCCTTTATGTTCGCCGCAGGTTATGACAAAACGCAGTTCGGGCGTCGCCTTGCGCTGATTCTGGTGAAATATCTGGGTCGCCGGAGCCTGACGCTGGGTTATGCCATCACCTTTGCTGACCTGTTACTGGCACCCTTTACCCCGTCAAACACCGCGCGCAGTGGCGGCACGATTTACCCGATTATTGCTAACCTGCCGCCGCTGTATGGTTCTAAGCCTAATGACCCAAGCGCCCGTAAAATCGGCTCTTACCTGATGTGGGTCGCGATTACCGCAGCCTGTATCACCAGTTCAATGTTCCTCTCTGCACTGGCTCCTAACCTGCTGGCGCTGGCGCTGGTGAAAAGCATCATCGGTTTTGATATTTCATGGGGCATGTGGTTCCTGGCCTTCCTGCCACTGGGCTTGCTGCTGATTCTGACCATGCCGCTACTGGCTTACTGGTTCTACCCACCTGAAGTCAAAATCAACGATGAAGTGCCAAAATGGGCTATTGCTGAACTGGAAAAACTGGGCCGACTGACGCGCAACGAAATCCTGCTGCTGGTGTTTGTGGTCTGTGCCCTGCTGATGTGGATTTTCGCCACCTCGTGGATTGAGCCCGCGATGGCGGCGTTACTGGTTGTCGTGCTGATGCTGTGGACCGGCGTCCTGAACTGGAACGACATCACCAGTAATAAACCGGCCTGGAACACCTTTGCCTGGTTCGCGACCCTGGTTGCGCTGGCGGATGGCCTGACCCGTGTCGGATTCATCACCTGGTTAGGTAAAGAGGGTGGCATGCTACTGCAGGGTTATGACCCGCAGGTTTCAGCCGTGGTGCTGTTGATCGCCTTCTTCCTGCTGCACTACCTCTTTGCCAGCACCACCGCGCACACTACCGCGCTGTTACCGGCCATGCTGACCATCGCAGCATCAATCCCAGGCATCAATATGCCCGTCTTCTGCCTGATGCTGTGTACCTCTTTGGGTGTGATGGGCATCATCACGCCATACGGCACTGGCCCAAGTCCGATTTACTACGGTAGCGGCTATCTGCCTACCAAAGATTACTGGCGTCTGGGTACTATCTTCGGTGCCATCTTCTTAGGTTCGATGATGCTGATTGCTTATCCGTGGATGGTGTGGATGTTCTGACGGATACAACATGCAGATCAACGCGTTATAAGATACCATTCCAGCACTTCCTCACCGCACCCACGGTGAGGAAGCATAATAAACGATTAATTCGCCTATGATGTTGTGCCCCGCAGCCTGCACGCGGAGGTTCAGCCGGTCATTAAGTGAGAAAAAATGTCGAACAAACCTTTTGTCTATCAGAACCCTTTTCCGCTGTCCCACGAAGATACTGAATACTATTTGCTGAGTCGCGAGCATGTCTCCGTCGCCGAGTTTGAGGGTCAGGAGATCCTGAAAGTTGACCCGCAGGCACTGACGCTGCTGAGTCAGCAGGCTTTCCACGACGCCTCTTTCATGCTGCGTCCGGCCCACCAGCAGCAGGTTGCCTCCATCCTTGATGACCCGGAAGCCAGCGACAATGACAAATATGTGGCTCTGCAGTTTTTAAGAAACTCTGAAATTGCTGCCAAAGGCGTGCTGCCTACCTGTCAGGATACCGGCACCGCGATCATCATGGGCAAAAAGGGCCAGCGCGTCTGGACCGGCGGTGGCGATGAAGCCGCGCTGTCACTGGGTATCTACAACACTTATATTGAAGATAACCTGCGCTATTCACAGAATGCCGCGCTGGATATGTATAAAGAGGTGAATACCGGCACTAACCTTCCTGCGCAGATCGACCTCTACAGCGTTGATGGCGATGAGTACAAGTTCCTCTGTATCGCTAAAGGCGGCGGCTCCGCCAACAAAACTTATCTCTATCAGGAAACCAAAGCGCTGCTGAGCCCAGGCAAACTGAAAAATTACCTGGTGGACAAAATGCGTACCCTCGGCACCGCTGCCTGCCCGCCATACCATATCGCGTTTGTTATCGGCGGCACCTCGGCAGAGAGCACACTGAAAACCGTGAAGCTCGCCTCAACACACTACTACGATGGCTTACCGACCGAGGGCAACGAGCATGGTCAGGCATTTCGTGATGTGCAACTCGAGCAGGAATTGCTGAAAGCAGCGCAGGACCTTGGCCTTGGTGCGCAGTTTGGTGGCAAGTACTTCGCCCACGACATCCGCGTGGTGCGTCTGCCGCGTCACGGCGCGTCCTGCCCGATCGGCATGGGCGTTTCCTGCTCGGCTGACCGCAATATCAAAGCGAAGATTAACCGCGAAGGTATCTGGATTGAGAAGCTGGAATCAAATCCAGGCCGTCTGATTCCGGAAGCGCTGCGTCAGCAGGGCGAAGGTGAAGTGTTGCAGGTGAATCTTAACCGTCCAATGGAAGAGATTCTGGCCCAGCTCTCCGCGTATCCGGTTTCTACCCGCCTCTCACTGACCGGCACCATTATCGTGGCGCGTGATATCGCACATGCCAAACTCAAAGAGCGCATCGATAATGGCGAAGGATTGCCGCAGTACATCAAAGATCACCCGGTCTATTACGCCGGTCCGGCTAAAACGCCTGAAGGTTACGCGTCCGGTTCACTCGGACCGACGACAGCCGGACGCATGGATTCCTATGTGGACTTGCTGCAAGCCCACGGCGGCAGCAAAATCATGCTGGCAAAAGGTAACCGCAGTCAGCAGGTGACGGATGCCTGCCATAAACATGGCGGCTTTTACCTGGGCAGCATCGGTGGTCCGGCCGCGGTGCTGGCGCAGCAGAGCATCAAGAGTCTGGAATGCGTGGAGTATCCTGAGCTGGGAATGGAAGCGATCTGGAAAATCGAGGTGGAGAATTTCCCTGCCTTTATCCTGGTCGATGATAAAGGTAATGACTTCTTCCAGCACATTGAGCGTGCGCACTGCGCTAAATGCGTGAAGTAATACCTGCGTCAGCTAAGCAAAAAGCCCCTGATTCGGGGCTTTTTTGTTGATTAAAGTAAGGGCTATTGGCTGTCAGAGAGTCTGCGCAGGGAGCACGGTCAGAGGAGGAAAGCATCCCTTACCAGGGACGGTGCGGACCGAGGGTGTCATGGATGACGGCTTTTGCGTCTTTCCAAACTGACCGCGTTCCCTGAGCAGGCTCGACCCAGCAACAACCCTATCTTTCTATCCCCGCTGCAACCGCTGCAACGCCACATCAATCTGCACATCACCCTGGGTGAGTTCAATTATCTGATATTTAATCGCCGGATTCTCAATCAACCCGACCAGCGTCGCCGCCACATCTTCACGCGGGATTTCCCCATACGGAATAGCGAGATCAGCATGCACCCGCCCTGTCCCGGCTTCATCGGTCAGCGTACCCGGCCGCAGGATCACCCACTCCAGCTTGCTCGCCACCAGCACGGCATCCGCCAGACGTTTCACCCGCATGTAATTCTCAAAACCCTCTGATGGCGTTTTACCACGGCCTGCATCCGGAAACGCCGAGACCAGCAGGAAGCGCGAGACACCCGCCTGCTCTGCTGCGGCTACCGCCAGCTTCAACCCTTCACCGTCAATAGCATTGGTCAACTCGATCCCAGCACCGCCGGCACCCGCGGTGAAAACAACCACTTCGTGACCCGTCATTAAACCGGACAGTGCCGTCACGCTGAGTTGCTGAATATCACACGCAACAGGCTTCGCGCCTGCGGCCTGAAGAGTTTCAGCCTGTTCCGGTTTACGGTGCAGCGCCGTGACCGCATGGTTTCTGCTGCTCAGCTGACGCGTCAGCTTTTGGCCAACCTTGCCCGCCGCCCCGATAATGAAACATGTTGTCATCGATCTGTTCCTCCATTCACTGATTCAGTGCCTGAGTATAGTCTCTGCCAGAAACGAAACAGGCGCCTGATGCGGCGCCTGCTGGGTTATTCCGGAATCACTTTTTCCGCTTTCAGCTTATCAAACAGCTGAGTAAAAGAGTCGAGCGTGCTGCGATAGCCGGTAAAGCCCGCTTTGCGGCTCTTACTCATATCAGTAAAAGCTTCCATCGGGCGGCCCAGGTCTGCATCGGTGTGCCACCATGAAGCCAGCTTAGTCACATCTGCCTCACGCAACTGATTCTGCTCTGCAATCGCCTGCCATGCACTGGCGGCTTCCTGCATACGATTTTCCAGCGGCATCATCTGCGCCGGGTACTCCGCAGCTTCAATACCGAAATAGTCTGCCAGTTTTGGCCACATCCAGTTCCAGCGGAAGACGTCGCCGTTTACGGCATTGAAATCCTCATTTGCGCCATTTGGTGAAGTGGCAGCCCAGTGCAGCTGCTCAGCCAGCAGGCCCGCATCGGTCATATCCACAATACCGCTCCACTGCTCAGGCGAGCCTGGGAAGATAAAGGGCCAGCCCTTCTCTTTGCACAACGTCGCGTAAACCGCCAGCGTCTGCCCCATATTCATCGCGTTACCTACGGCATGACCGATGATGGTATGCGGACGGTGAACGCTCCAGCGATAGTCATACTTCTCAGCGCCCGCGAACACTTCATCTTCCTGCGCGTAATAGAAGTTATCGACTGGCTGACGACCCTGCTCTTCGCGGAACGGCGTCACCGGCACCGCCCCTTTGCCGTAAGCTTCAAACGGACCCAGATAATGCTTCAGTCCGGTGACCAGTGCCACGTGTGAACCCTTCAGGCGATCGCCGAGTGCTTCAATCACATTGCGCACCATGCCGCCATTAACGCGGATGTTCTCTTTCTCATTTTCCTGACGCGCCCAGACGCTGAAGAAAAGCGCATCCGGTTTTACCTCTTTCAGTGCGTCACGAACGGCGTCAGCGTCGGTCAGATCGGCTGTCAGACTGGCTGCGCCTTCAGGAACCGCACCGCGTCCGCGTGAAAGACCGGTAACCTGCCAGCCTTCTGTTTGTAATTTCTCTGCCAGTGCGCGACCAATGACACCGCTGATGCCAACAATCAAAGCGTGCTTTTTCATTTGATTTCTCCTCGTTTTGCGTAATTCTAAGCCTAATAGAGAATTCAGTTCTTATCTCTGGCATTTATTCACAGCATTCTTAACCTGAGTTCATCAATCAATGCACGATCATCGCCTCAAAGATATTCTGCCGTTTGTTGCCAGCGTCGAGTGCGGCAGCTTTACCGCCGCGGCTGAGCGGCTGCATGTGACCGGTTCGGCAGTCAGTAAAAGCGTCAGCCGCCTGGAGACGCGACTGGGCTCGCGGCTGCTGGAACGCACCACGCGAAGCCTGCACCTCACCGACGCGGGCAGCGCCTATTATCAGACCTGCCTGCGCATCCTGGAGGATCTGGCCGAAGCCGAGGCAGTGCTGGCGGCGCAGCGCATCATTCCGTCCGGTCGTCTGCGTCTGGCGGTGCCCACGACCTATGGCCGTCTCAACGTCATGCCGCTCTTGATGCCATTTTGCCAGCAGCACCCGGAACTGGCGCTGAGCCTGAGTTTGTCCGATCGCTTTGTGGACCTGTTTGAGGAAGGCGTGGATGTGGCAGTACGGATCGGCGGTGCGCCTGACCTCCCTGCGTCCCTGGGATGGCGCAATATGGGCCGCGAGCAGATGCAGTTCTGTGCCTCTCCTGCTTATCTGGACCGTGAAGGTCGTCCGGAGAATGAGGCGGCGCTGCTGAATCATCCCGCCATCCTTTATGAGCGCGTGGATGGCTCGACCAAACCCTGGCTGTTCACCACTGAAGATGGTCAGCCACACTGGCGCGAGGTGCCGTTCAGGCTGGCAGTGGGCGACGTTGATGCGCAACTGCAGGCGGTCATCGCCGGACTGGGTGTGGCCCAGATGCCTTCATGGCTGATTCAGCGCGCCGTAGCAGCCGGCGAACTGGAGATTATCCTGCCGCAGTTACAACCTGACGGGCTGACGCTAAGCGTGGTATGGCCACGGCGTAAACAGTTTCTGCCAAAAGTAGACGCGCTGTTATCCGCATTAAATGCACTCACCATCCGCTAACCTCAACATTCCCCTTTCTTCTGGTCAGGATATTTCATCCTGACCCTGATTCGTCACACTCTGCTTTCCCGAAATTATTCCCATTTCGCCCTGACAAAAACATCGCTTTTTTATTAACGTGAATATGAACCCTCTTTAATCTAACGATTTTTATTACGCCCTGATGGAATCCAATCAAAATAAAAAAGGCGAAAGGGTTGAGCTCACATAATGAAAACTAAGTTTCAAATATAATTTAACCCGAAATAAAAATATCAGTAGGGTGATGGCTTCTTCATGTTCTGACGTTTTGTCTTTGCCGTAATGACCAGGAGTATTCATGGAAAAAGAACTTTATATTTCGTCGAACCCGGCCTCCGGTCCCAATAGCGCCACCCGCACCGAGCCTTTTGTGAAGATTATTGCGTTGGTTGCCACTTTAGGTGGGTTGCTATTTGGTTATGACACCGGTGTGGTCTCGGGTGCGCTGCTATTTATGCGTGGCGATCTGCATCTCACACCGTTTACAACGGGACTGGTGACCAGCTCCCTGCTGTTTGGCGCGGCCTTCGGCGCACTGGCGGCCGGCCATCTGGCAGATGGCCTGGGCAGACGACGCATTATCATCGCACTGGCGCTGATTTTTGCTCTGGGTGCGGTGGGATCAGCCCTGGCACCGGACGTCACCTGGATGATCGCCTCGCGTCTGTTCCTGGGCTTTGCCGTGGGCGGCGCGGCAGCCACCGTGCCGGTCTACATCGCGGAAATCGCACCCGCTAACAAACGCGGCCAGCTGGTTACCCTGCAGGAGCTGATGATTGTCAGCGGTCAGTTGCTGGCCTACATCTCAAACGCCACGTTTAACGACATCTGGGGCGGTGAAAACACCTGGCGCTGGATGCTCGCGCTATCGATTGTTCCCGCCGTTCTGCTCTGGATCGGCATGATATTTATGCCAGAAACCCCACGCTGGCACGTGATGAAAGGCCGCAGTCAGGCCGCCCGTGAGGTGCTGGAAAAGACCCGCGCCGCTGAAGATGTTGAGTGGGAACTGGAGGAGATTGAGGAAACCATCGAAGAGAACCGCCAGCGTGGCAAAGGCCGCCTGCGCGATCTTGCGACGCCCTGGCTGATGAAAATTTTCCTGCTGGGCGTGGGCATCGCCGCCATTCAGCAGCTGACCGGCGTCAATACCATCATGTATTACGCGCCGACCATGCTGACCGCTGCCGGACTGAGCAATGATGCGGCGCTGTTTGCCACCATCGCCAATGGCGTGATTTCGGTGGTGATGACGCTGGTCGGTATCTGGTTAATCGGCAAAGTGGGCCGTCGCCCTCTGGTGTTAATTGGACAGATGGGCTGCACCTGCTGCCTTTTCTTTATCGGCCTGGTCTGCTGGCTGATGCCGGAATACCTCAATGGAACCGTCAATCTGCTGCGGGCGTATCTGGTGCTGGCGGGCATGCTGATGTTTCTGTGCTTTCAGCAGGGCGCGTTGTCACCGGTGACCTGGTTACTGCTGTCAGAAATCTTCCCCGCCCGAATGCGCGGCATCTGTATGGGCGGCGCGGTCTTCTCACTGTGGATCGCTAATTTTGCCATCTCTATGGCCTTCCCGCTGTTATTAGCCGCATTTGGTCTGGCTGGTGCCTTCTTCATATTCGCGGCCATCGGCATCGGCGGTTCTGTTTTTGTTGTGAAGTTTATTCCCGAGACCCGGGGAAGAAGTCTTGAGCAGGTTGAGCACTATTTCTATGCGTTTTATAACGGCAAAAAATAGTGCCTGCTGCGCAGTAAAAAAATAACGGCCCGCGTCATGACGCTGACGACCCGATTGCTATTAACACCGACACCCTACGTTCAAGGAAATTGTTATGAGCCTGAATATTCCCAACGCGCGCTTTTGCATCAACCGTAAAATAGCGCCCAGCCTCACCCTTCCGCAATTTTTTAACCTCGTCAGCCAGCTGGGTATTCATAATGTCGAGCTGCGTAATGATATGCCCAGCGGACGCGTTACCGACGATCTCAGCGGTGACGACGTCAGGGCCCTGGCGCGTGAGTCAGGTATTCGTATTGTCACCATCAATGCGCTCTATCCGTTTAACCAGCTGAATGAAGAGGTACTACAGCGCGCCCGCCAGTTATTAAGCGATGCACAGGCAGTTGGCGCGGAATCGCTGGTGCTCTGTCCGCTCAATGACGGTACGCCCATCAGCGCAGCCGATACCGTCGCTGCACTGAAAACCCTGGCACCGCTGTTCGCCGACGCAGGTATTCAGGGACTGGTAGAACCGCTGGGCTTTCCTCAGAGCTCACTACGTTCGGCAACTCAGGCGCAGACACTGATTCATGAAGCAGGCGTGCCGTTCAGATTACTGATCGATACCTTCCATCATCATCTGTTTGAGGATGCGGAAAAGACCTTTGAACAGGAGATCGATATCGGTCAGATCGGGCTGGTTCACCTCTCCGGCGTCACTGACCCGCGCCCGGTCAGCCAGCTCACCGACGAAGAGCGCATCATGCTCAGCGCGGACGACCGCCTGCACAGTAAGCAACAGGTTGAGCGGCTGGAGAAGATGGGCTACAGCGGCCTTTACGCTTTTGAACCTTTCTCGTCGGTAATGAACAGCTGGCAGGAAGCGGACATCACCCGCGAAATACGCGACAGCATTCGTTTGTTAAATCACTCAGCTTAAAGGATTCATCATGACAATTAACATTGGTGTTATCGGCACCGGCGCAATCGGCCGCGAACATATCCGTCGTTGCAGCACAGTGTTACAGAATGCGCGCGTGGTGGCGCTCAACGACATCAACCGCGACAACTGCCAGCAGATTGTGAATGAGCTGACGCCGGAAGCACGCATTTATGACAATGCGCTGGATCTCATTAACGATCCGCTGGTGAATGCGGTGCTGGTCACCTCCTGGGGTCCGACACATGAAGCCTTTGTGCTGGCCTGTATCGAAGCGGGCAAAGCGGTGTTCTGCGAAAAACCGCTGGCGGTCACCGCTCAGGGCTGTATGAATATTGTTGAAGCGGAGATTCAGGCGGGACGGCAGCTGGTGCAGGTCGGCTTTATGCGCCCTTATGATAGCGGCTACCGTGCGCTAAAAGCGGTCATCGACAGCGGTGAGATTGGTGAACCGCTGATGCTGCATTGCGCACACCGTAATCCGGAAGTGGGTGACAGTTACACCACCGACATGGCAATCACCGATACGCTTATCCACGAACTCGATGTGCTGCGCTGGCTGCTGAATGATGACTACGCCAGCGTACAGGTGATCTTCCCACGCAAAACCCGCAAGGCATCGTCACATCTGCGCGATCCACAAATCGTGCTGCTGGAGACAGCCAAAGGCGCGCGTATTGATGTCGAAATCTTTGTGAACTGTGAATATGGCTACGACATTCAGTGTGAAGTGGTGGGTGAACGCGGCGTTGCCCGCCTGCCGGAGCCCGTTTCTGTGCAGACACGCAGCGCGGCAAAACTCTCGACTACCATTTTGACCGACTGGAAAAAACGCTTTATCGATGCCTATGACGTGGAGCTACAGGCGTTTATCAACAACGTCATCAGCGGTGAGATGACGGGGCCCTCGGCGTGGGATGGTTACGCGGCGGCAGTCGCGGCCGATGCCTGTGTCGCGGCACAAACCTCTGGCGAGATTGTGCCGGTTAAGATGTCGGTTAAACCGGCGTTTTATCGCTGATAAAAACAACGCATGGCGGAGTCCGCCGTGCGTTCATCTTTTCCCATGGTCAGCGCATGGTCACGCGCAGGTAAATCCGACGACAAAGCAGGTGTTGGCTGCTGGTTTATCATGGTGCTGTGATCACAATGGCCACGCGGCGGTTTTGCGCACGCCCTTGCGCGCTGTTGTTGCTGGTAACCGGAGCACTCATCCCCAATCCACGCGTAACAATATTTCCACGGGGTATCGACGCACCTTCCGCCCACTGTGCCGCTACGGCATTCGCTCTTTTCAACGACAGCTGCTGGTTATAATCGGGTTTGCCATAATTGTCAGTGTGCCCATCGATGCGCACATGCTCAATACCGGTCGATGCCAGGTTTTTCGCCATCCCCTGAATATTACTTTTGCTTGAGGGAGTCAGTTCTGATTCGTTAACACCAAACAGGATTTTATCGGATAATCCCAACCCCCAGCCTTCACTATTTCGGGTAAATCCAGCACTTTTCATCGCGGCGATTTGTGCCTCACTAAAATGCTCTTTAGACTGACAACCCACCAAAGCCAGAGTCAGGAGCATCAGGGAAATATTCTTTTTCATATTCACGTCTCGTTCACGCCTTCATTAAACTTTATTTTTTCGCTTATTCTTATACATATTCATATCAGCACGTTCGAGGATCGATTCAACCGTATCACCCTGTTGTGACCACGCATATCCGATGGTCATTGAGGTTTTTATCGGCAAACCTTCTGCAATACTGATTTCTTCGCTGATGGCATCATGAATGTTCTGCATGAGTTGCTGCAATTGCTCATCACGGGTCCGGCTGCTCACCAGCATGGCAAATTCATCTCCGCCTAATCGGGCAACCAGATCCTGTTCAGATGCCTGTGATAAAAGGCGCGATCCTATCGCTTTCAATACCTCATCCCCGGCGGCATGTCCCCAGTTATCATTAATGCTCTTAAAACGATCGCCATCGAGGAATAACAGCGCAAAGCGCTCATTGGCAGATTGCAGAGCGAGGAGTTGTGTCAGCCGGGCGGAAAATGCAGTGCGGTTGGCAAGGCCGGTCAGCGGGTCTTCCAGCGCTTTAGCGGCCAGCGAGCGATTATCACGCATAAGCGAAGCCTTCAGCGATTGCATTTCCTTAAGCAGTGAATTCAGATCGTCTGAAAAGAGCTGAAACTCTTTAATTGGGCCACCCTGAATTCGCAGTGAAAAATCACCAGAATGAATCACATAGTGAATTGAGCTGGTAATGGTGCGCAGTGTTGCAACCATACCCCGATGCAGAAATTCACTCAGCAGAAGCGAGATAACCAGCACACAAAGCATGCCGCTGCTAAGAATCATAAATGAGTAACGAAGGAAGTTTAACGCGCCGGTCACCGTGCCTTCCAGCGTCAACGTCCCGACGACAGCATCAGCATGAATGATATTGACGTTAAGCGGTTTGATATAAATCCACTCGCGCAGTAAGCGTGAATACCAACCCGACGGTTCCTGTTGTGCATTCCACTGAACCAGAACAATGTGATCACGGGTAACCAGCTTCGCGGAAGCGAACATGCCTTCATTGCCAAGCCGTTCGATTTTATTACGTGCGTCGTAGCTGTCGGCAAAAACGGTAGCCGCAGTTAGCGTAGTACTTAGCGTCGAACCGATTAATTCGAGATTTCGTTTCTCATATTTTTTAATAAACAGCAGCGACGTTGATGAGAGCAATAACCAGCACAGCAGGAGTATCACTGCAGCGTTGATGGTGCTTATCTTCCGCAGTTTATTGCGGATGGACGATTTATCATGTCTTAATTTATCAAATTTCATCTTATTCGCCTCCCTCGCGGGAGAGCAAAAGCACATCAGGACTCACCCTGACACCGCTTCTGGCAAGGGAATCGAGGTTAACGGAAAAATGCGTATGATTAGGCTGAAAAATCATGCAAAACGCGGCACCCACCGTACACTCCGCATTATTCTCCGCGAGGCTAAGAACGGCCCTTCCCGTAAAATGCTGCAGAGAGTCAACCTGCTGCTGGGGCGTCTGATCGCCGAAATAAACAGCATCGCATCGGTGCATACTGAAGTCGTTAACAGAAGCAAGATACACAACAGTAAATGTCGCGGTTGAAGACGCAGGATTTTCCGGTAAAGAGAGATGTCGCGCTGAAGATAAAACACATAATTCTGGTCGTTTCACACCCGGCCAGTGGGTGAAACTGATAATACCACTGACAATGCGATTAGCTTTGCCATCCTGTATTTCGGCCCAGGCTAAATGAGGAATGACGATGAGCAGAAGAAACGTCAGGGCGATTGTGCAGATGTGTCGTAGCAGAAGCAGTAAAGCGACATGGTGATGGGTTTGATATTTATCTATCATACTGCGTTCCAGTAATACTACACACGGCAGGAAACCTGAATAAACGTCGAAATGTTAGCACAGCAGCAGTTACAAATGTTAACAAACTTCAATCACTATAATTTATAGCGGCCCTGATATTTATCTCAGCTTACACGCTCATTTGCGATTTTATCATCAGATTAAGCAAACCATCAGAAAAAGCGCAGCGTGACCTGCACGATTAAGCTTTTCCTTTGCCTCGTCTCTTCGTATCTGGCGTAAATATCGCGCATGTAATCAGTCAAAATAGGGTTTTAAAATGTCTTCTGTCCAGTGCATAAAAGCCCTGATACGCCGCGACAGATTGCGGCGGTGCGCGACCACAAATACGCGCTAAGCGGCTCGGGACGCAGATCGGGAAGCACTTCAACCAGTTCACCACAGCACACTCCCGCTCTGCTTTACTCTTCCAGACCTTGTCAGGCGCCTTTAACCGGCGTCGGTTTCCTGTGCGGGTTTTACATCAGAACAGCCTTCTGCCTGGGCAATTTTCAACAATCGATGAATAATCGCCCGCTATTCTCAGACATAGCCCATCATTTTTAACAGCGCCTGCACCTGATCCATTGCCTCGCTGCGATGAGAGACGCCCAGTTTTTGGTAGAGATTACGGATATGCGTTTTGATGGTGGTGGATGCCACCGCCAGTTCCCCGGCGATTTGATCGTTGCTGTATCCTGAATAGATCAGGCCCAGCACCTGCCACTCACGCTGCGTCAGTGGACTGGTACGTATCAGTTCCGGCACGTCAGGATGGTTGAGCAACCGGCTGACAAAACCTTCATCGAAATGGGCAAACTTATGTCGATGATATTTATTAATTTCAAGCAGGATGCGGCGGGCGCGGTGACTGTCCAGCTCATTCAGGGTATTTAGCTGAATCAGCTGCCGCAGTTGTTGCGCCATCATCTCGCCTTCAATGACAAAATGGCTGATAAATCCGGTGCTGCGTGCCAGTTTCAGCGCCTCAATCAGCACACGCTGCGCCTCCGCTTTGCGGTCAGTCTGCCAGTAGATCTGATTCAGCAGCAGCAGATTACGGTTTAAATCGCTCATCAGGCGCAGGGCACGGGCGTTCTCATTCAGTTCCTCCAGCACCACTTCTGCCTGGCTGACATCACCCAGCAGGATCTGTGCACGGGCAATGTTACGCCACTGTCCCTGCAGGAAATGGTTGTTAGCGAAAGCGGGTTTGGGTGTCTGCCGCATCCAGTCGCGTGCGTTCTGGCTGTCGCCGGTCATCTGCCAGTAGATCACCCGAACCTTATCGGCATTGGCGATCCAGTCACTGTGCCAGTTGCCGTTGTTCAGCAGGTTTTCCAGACGGTTCAGGTAGCTGCGGGCGTTATCAATGTTGCCGCGCGCCAGTGAGCACTGTACCAGCAGTCCCAGACACTGAATCTGCTGTTGCGGCTGGTAACCGTTCAGCACGTTGATCCCTTCGCGCGCCGCCTGCTCTGCCTCTTCCAGTCGGCCCCAGGCCCATAACAGCTGAGCGCGAATGCGCAGCAGAAACTCATGCAGCGGGAACTGCGCCAGATGCTGCTCTTCCACCAGCACAAAGGCGCGGCTCTGGATCTCATAGGCGGCCTGCAAAAAGCCCTGAGCAAACAGAATCTCGCTCTGTTGAATCATGCTCCAGAGCGCGTAGTGCCAAACCTCATCGCGACGCGCCATCTGTTCGGTCTGACGCATCAGCTTGAGTGAATCGTCCAGCTCGCCTTTGCAGTGCATCACTTCGCCATGTACTGAGGTCGCCACAATACGGCTGTAGTGACGGCTGGCTGGCAGGGTGTCGAGCGCCACTTTCGCCAGCCGCTCCGCTTCGTCGGTATTGCCATCGTTGATCGCAACCTGGGCGCGCAACGCATTAAATTCACCGCGCAGAGCGGCATCAATCTCGCAGCGGCTGGCCTGTTCAAAACGTGCCAGCAGACTATCGACTTCAGAAAAGCGATGCTGGGTCTGCATCAGCCACGCCTGCAGCAGCACCAGCATAGGATTCTCCAGCATCATCTCCCACGGCAGCGCTTTCAGGGAGTTCTCCAGTAACGGCAGTTCGCTCTGATTAAACAGCGTCCAGGCGTGCTTCAGCAGCACATCCCGCAGCATGCTCGCGTCACCGGAGGCGAGCGCGTGGTGAATCGCCTCGCCAGGAAACCCCTGCGCCATCCAGCTTTCAGCCGCAGCCCGATGCAGCGCAGGCAGCTCTGCGGCCAGCTCCCACTGACAGCGCTGACGCAGAAAGTTCCCAAACAGCGGATGGTAGCTGAACCAGCAGCCGGAATCGTCCATGCGCTGCAGAAATAACCCCTGACGTTCAATCTCCTCCAGCCGCATCTGGCCGTTATCTTCGTGGGTTACGCAGGTTATCAGCTCATCGTTCATTGAACGCAGCAGCGCAGTTTTGAGTAAGAAATGGCGGGTGGAGAGATCGACATTATCCAGCACCTCTTCCACCAGATAGTCAGAGAGATGGCTGGCATTAATACCTGAAAGCCGCCGGGCTGAATGCTGCGCAGAGCTGGCACCCTGTCGTGCCGACAGCACGATCAGTTGCAGTGCCGTCGCCCAGCCTGCGACATCATCACAAAGGCGGCTGCTCTCGTCGCTTTCCAGCGGCGCCGCCAGACGGCAGTCAAAGAACTGGCGCGCTTCCTGATGTGTAAATGCGAGCTGCTGGCTGCCCAGTTCAATCAGTTGCTCACGCACCCGCAGGTTAGCGATACCCAGCTGCGGCAGGTTACGCGACATCAGAATCAGCGTCAGATTCTCCGGCTGATGACGCAGGAAAAAGCGCATCGCGTCATGAATGACCGGATTGGTGATGAGATGGTAGTCATCAACGATCAGCCACAACGGCTGCTGCCACTCCACCAGTTCGATAAAAAGCTGAGAAAACAGCGCATTGAGATTCACATATTGCCGCTTCTGCGCCAGCAGCTCAGTGCGTGGACAGCCGCCGTGAGTGGCCTGTTGCAGTGCAGCTATCAGGTAATCGACAAAGCGCTCCGGCTGATTATCGCCCTCGTCTAAAGAAACCCAGCCCAGATCGCTTTTGCCCGCTGCCCACTGCGACACCAGTGTGGTTTTGCCGTAGCCCGCCGGACTGGTGACCAGCACCAGCCGATAGTTACCGGCAGCAGTGAGTTTTTGCAGCAATCTTTCACGGATGACGGTGCCATCAAGACGGACCGGGCGGCTGAGTTTGGCGGGTATTAACATGGGCGCGCGTTTCTCCATTCGTCGAGCGCATCATTATTTTACGCTTCGTAATTATTCCTTACACAGGTTCAGCATTTCGTCTGATGAATGCAAGCAAACCCATTAACTAAACTTTACAAAAGCGTGCGCAATCACACTCCTGCGTCGATTTAGGAATAGCCTCATTCTCTCCACCCTCCCTATCCTCCTGCCCTAATCCTTTTCGGGAGGATGAGTGATGATTTCCGCCCGGGCACACTGTCACCACATTGCCCCATTTTCTTTTTTTCAGGACATCAATCATGACACAGCCCGATTTTAACCCGACTCAGTTTACTGCTGCCCTGACCCGTCAGTGGCAGCGTTTTGGCCTGCACGACGCGCAGGAGATGAACCCGTCGCAGTGGTGGCAGGCCCTCAGCGGTGCACTGGCCGATATGCTGGCGGCGCAGCCAGCTTGCCCGGCTACAACTGAACTGCGCCATGTAAACTATCTGTCGATGGAGTTTTTGATGGGTCGCCTGACCGGCAACAATCTGCTGAATCTGGGCTGGTATGACGCGGTGAATGATGCGCTGGCCGCCTGGAATGTCTCACTCACCGACGTGCTGGAAAACGAAACCGATCCTGCGCTGGGCAATGGCGGTCTGGGTCGCCTGGCGGCCTGTTTTCTGGATTCCATGGCAAATGTGGGTCAGCCTGCGACGGGCTATGGTCTGAACTATCAATATGGTCTTTTCCGCCAGCGTTTCGAACAGGGCGCGCAGATTGAAGGGCCGGATGACTGGCAGCGCGATCGCTATCCGTGGTTTAACCATAACGCCGCGCTGAACGTGCGCGTCGGTCTGGGCGGTAAAGTGATCAGTGTCGAAGGTGAGCCGCAGTGGCAACCGGCAGTTGAACTGGTCGGGGAGGCCTGGGATCTACCGGTAGTAGGTTATGAGAATGGCATCAGCCAGCCACTGCGTTTATGGCAGGCGAAACATGATCAGCCGTTCAACCTCAGCCGCTTTAACGACGGCGATTTTTTGCGTGCGGAGCAACAGGGCATTGATGCAGAAAAACTCACCAAAGTGCTCTACCCCAATGACAATCATCAGAACGGTAAAAAACTGCGTCTGATGCAGCAATATTTCCAGTGCGCCTGTGCGCTGGCTGACATTCTGCGTCGTCATCATCTGGCCGGACGCAACATCGAAACCCTGGCTGACCATGAAGTGATCCAGCTTAACGACACCCATCCGACGCTGGCGATCCCGGAACTGATGCGTCTGCTGCTGGATGAGCATCAGCTTAGCTGGGATCGCGCCTGGCAGATCACCCAGCACACCTTTGCCTACACCAACCATACGCTGATGCCGGAAGCGCTGGAATGCTGGGATGTGCGACTGGTGCGCAGCCTGCTACCGCGCCATATGATGATCATTAATACCCTGAACGCGCAGCTGAAAACGGCAGTCACCGCACGCTGGCCGGATGATGACGCAAAGTGGGCAAAACTGGCACTGGTGCACAATAACCAGCTCCGCATGGCCAACCTTTGCGTCACCAGTGGCTTCGCGGTCAATGGTGTGGCGGCGCTGCACTCGAAACTGGTGGTGCAGGACCTCTTCCCGGAATATCACCAGATGTGGCCGGAAAAATTCCATAACGTGACCAATGGCATTACACCGCGCCGCTGGATTAATCAGTGCAACCCGGCGCTGAGTGCGTTGATTAGCCGAACGCTGCAAAAGCCCTGGCTGAACGATCTCGATGCCCTGCAGGGACTGGAAGCCTTTGCGGATGACGCCGTGTTCCACGCGGAGTATCGCGCCATCAAGCAGCAGAACAAAGTCGCGCTGGCGCAGTGGGTCAAACAACGGACCGGCATTGAGATCAACCCCACCGCGCTGTTTGATGTACAGATTAAGCGCCTGCATGAGTACAAACGTCAGCATCTGAGCCTGCTGCACATTATTGCGCTGTGGCAGACGCTGGTCACCGATCCCCAGGCGAACCGTGCACCGCGCGTGGTGCTGTTTGGTGCCAAAGCCGCGCCGGGCTATGCGCTGGCGAAAAACATCATCTACGCCATCAACAAAGTGGCCGAAGTGATCAATCAGGATCCGCGGATCGGCGACCGCCTGAAGGTGGTGTTTATTCCCGATTACAACGTCTCCGTCGCCGAGCGCCTGATTCCGTCCGCCGACCTTTCTGAACAAATTTCTACTGCCGGTAAAGAGGCCTCCGGCACCGGCAACATGAAGCTGGCGCTTAACGGTGCGCTGACCATCGGCACACTGGATGGGGCAAACGTCGAGATCGCCGAACAGGTCGGCAGCGAAAATATCTTTATCTTTGGGCATACCGTGGAACAGGTGGTGGCGTTAAAAACGGGCGGCTATGCCCCGGATCAGTGGCGCAAAAAAGATCCACAGCTCAATCAGGTGTTACAAGCGCTTGAAGATGGCACCTTCAGTCAGGGCGACCTCCACGCTTTTGACGCGATGCTGCACAGTCTCGGCCCGGAAGGCGGCGATCCGTATCTGGTGCTGGCTGACTTCCAGCCCTACCTGGATGCGCAGGCGCAGGTTGAACGGCTGTGGAGCGATCAGGAGGCCTGGACGCGTGCCACTATCCTCAATACCGCACGCTGTGGCATGTTCAGCTCTGATCGGGCGATCCGCGATTACCAGAAGCGCATCTGGCAAGCGAAACGCTAAGGAAAGCCATGAAAACAGAACCGGTTATGGATGATTTTTCTCTGGCAGGCATCGCTGCTGAGTATATCAATGCGCACGGCAAGCCACAGGCGATCCCGACCCTGACCCGCCAGCGTTTGCTGGCGGTGATGCAGACTCCCCATCCGCTGAGCACGCCGCTGCCACCGGCGGTGATTTTCCGCAGCGGCGATCTGCTGAGCCTGTCGCCTCAGCTGAGTGACGATGCACACTGGCATCTCACCCACGAGTCGGGTGAGATGAGCTCAGGTCGCTGCCAGCCTGCCCAGCCACTGCATCTGCCGCCGCTGCCCGAAGGCTATCATCAGCTGACGCTGCAACAGGGCACGCAGCAGTGGTCGTGCCGGGTGATTATCGCCCCGGCCCGCTGCTATGAACCGCCGGCACTGTTGAAGGGTGAATCATTGTGGGGCGCCTGCGTGCAGCTCTACACCCTGCGTTCTGCGCAGAACTGGGGCATTGGCGACTTTGGCGACCTGCGCCGGATGCTGCCAGACGTTGCGGCACGCGGCGGCGCGTTTATCGGCCTTAACCCTATCCATGCGCTGTTTCCCTCCAGCCCGGAAAACGCCAGCCCTTACAGCCCCTCGTCCCGGCGCTGGCTCAATGTGCTTTACATTGATGTGGCCGCGGTCACTGACTTTCAGTTGAGCGCGGTCGCGCAAACCTGGTGGCAACTGCCCGAAACGCAGCAGACGCTGGCGCAGGCTCGCGCAACTGAATGGGTCGATTATGCCGCGGTAACCCGGCTGAAAATTCAGGCGCTGAGCCTGGCGTGGCCGCAGTTTATCCAGCGTGATGCCGCTGATCCTGAGGTGCAGGCGTTTAATGCGTTTATCCAGGAAGGTGGCGAAAGCCTGCAGCATCAGGCGCTGTTTGATGCGCTGCATGCCGACCAGATGGCGCAGGATAGCGGGCGCTGGGGCTGGCCGGTCTGGCCGGAGGCGCTACAGCATCCTGGCAGCCCTGCGGTGCAGACCTTTTTAAAACAGCATCAGGATCAGGTGCGCTTCTGGCTCTGGCTGCAGTGGCTGGCCGCGCAGCAGTTTGAAAACTGCTGGAACAGCTGCCAGCAGCAGCAGATGCCCATCGGACTGTACCGCGATCTGGCGGTGGGCGTCGCGCAGGGTGGCGCAGAGACCTGGAGTGAGCGGGATCTTTACTGCATGAAGGCCAGCATCGGTGCACCGCCTGATATTCTCGGCCCACGCGGTCAGGATTGGGGGTTGCCGCCCATGGATCCGCAGGTGATGCGTCAGCGTGCCTGGGAGCCGTGGATTGCCCTGCTGCGCGCCAATATGCGCCACTGCGGCGCACTGCGTATTGATCATGTGATGGCGCTAATGCGGCTGTGGTGGATTCCCGCTGGCGAAGGCGCGAGGCACGGGGCGTATGTGCACTACCCGATTGACGATCTGCTGGCGATTCTGGCGCTGGAAAGCCAGCGTCATCGCTGCATGGTGATTGGCGAAGATCTCGGCACCGTTCCGGAAGCGATTGTCGATAAGCTGAGGGATGGGGGCGTTTACTCCTACAAGGTGCTCTGGTTTGAACAGACCTCAGAAGCCGGTTTTAGACCGCCCGCCAGCTGGCCACGGCAGGCGATGGCCGTTGCCACCACACACGATCTCCCGACACTGCGCGGCTGGTGGCAAAGTGACGATCTGACAACTGGCGCACAACTTGGTCTTTATCCGGACAAAGTGGTGCTGGCCGGACTGTATCAGGAACGAACGAGGGCGAAACAGGCGCTGCTGAACAGTCTGCATCGCGTGGGCGCGCTGCCGAAACGTGCCGGACGTGATGCACGCCGTACCGGTATGAGCAAAGCATTAAACCGGGCGATGCAGCGTTATCTGGCCGACAGTCACAGCGCTCTGCTGGGACTGCAACCGGAGGACTGGCTGGATATGGCCGCGCCGGTGAACATTCCCGGTACCAGCGACGAATACCCAAACTGGCGACGCAAGCTGAGCGTGCCGCTGGAAACGCTGTTCAGTAATTCGGAGACCGAAAGGTTGTTGCGCGATTTGACGGCGCGACGGAAGCGGTCAGTGCGTGGTTGAAGATTAACGCGTGACTCAGACGCGTGTCTGACGCCGCCTGATTTACATAATTTTCAATTATTACAGCGTGCGGGCCGCCAACGGCTCGCACGCTGCTATTTTACTCAGCGCCTTTCATCAGAGATGAATTACCCATGAGCAAGGCGTCTGAAAACACAAACAGGATCGTGGTCAGGATTTATGACACTTACGAGTTTGTATTATCCCAATCCTGAGATTGCTTTAACAGCAATGCCCAGTCGTCTGGTGGGTAGCCGTTATGCAACATTCCTGAAAATACCTTATAAGCGTCACGTTTACTGCCATAGGCACGTTTGGTCTCGGCGTCATTCATCCATGCAAGGATAATGGTTTTATGTTGTTCGCTGAATCTAAAGAACAAACGATACTGCATTAAAAACTTCGCACGGAACCAATGCTTATTTTGTTCTCCCAGCGTATCGCCCTGGCGAAACTTTGCATGATGTGAATCGGCGCAAATCTCACTATTGATAACTTTAAACACCGCGGCTAAAAGCTTAGTCGTCGCTTTTCGCTGGTAACTTTCAGGATATTTAGCCCTGAGTGACTCCACTTCATTGGTCAGCGCAATCAGCTGTGATTCAAAACAGGGATGAACATAAACGTGCCATCCATTCATAACCGTGCCATCTTCCATACCTGATTACTCATCGTCCATGAGTGGAGCATCCAAATCAACGTCCATACCTTCGGTCAACGAAGTAATGCGAGTTAATAATCCTCGATCCAGCGTTTTGATATTTGAAGGCGTGTTGCACATATCAGCAGCAAGAAAACTCAGAAAGCTCGCCATCACCGGATCATCATCAGTCACCGTTTCCTGACGGGTAATAAGGACTTTGCCGCCAGGCAGAACAGCGTATTCGATATTCTCACCAGGTTGCAGATTCATCGCATCACGAACTGCGGCAGGGATCGTGGTCTGGCTGCGGGCTGTCAGTTTTGATGTAGCGCGCAGAGAGATGTTGGTATGAGTCAGCGTTCCCATTTCAGATTCTCATCAGGAAAAACAAGATAACGCAACAGTAATGCAAGTGCATTGGCAATGCAAATGCATTGATCGCGACAACCACGACTGTTTTGTTACTCAGTCACCATTAAAAGTTTCTGATTACTCTTTTCCGTATCGCCTGAAAAGTGACACCCTGTTTTACTTCCTGCCAGATATCACACTCTTCGCGGCTGATATGCACAGGAGCAGAAATACTCCGACGGGTGATAACCCAGGTTCACCCGCCATCACGATACCCATGATTTCAGAAAGATATTTCGGGCCTGAGTTGCCATGTAACTTCGCCTGAAATGGCCAGAAAATTCATCCCTGAAACAGCTCAGGAAGCCTATATTCATCGAACGCTATTGCCCACAGCCTGACTTACGCAATGCGTAAAGCCACACAAAAAAAACTGCAATCAGGATCTCCACAACAAAAAAAGGTGCGCCGCAGCGCACCAGATGGGACAACATCAATAGCGTCGGGGCAGCTTCACCCCTTGCCTTTAACACTACTGATAAAGGTCTGCCGTGCAGAGGTGGAACCCAGCCGCTCGGCTTCATCCAGCAGTTTCAGCGCCTTGTCGATATTGCCGCTGTTCACCGCCTGGGTGATCTTCTGGTTAAAGTAACTCTCGGTGTCGCTCATGATCGGTTCCGCACGGGCTTTTGGCGCGGGCGCTGCAGCCGGTGCAGGCGCTGGTGCTGCGCTGTACGCTGCCGCAGGTGCAGTATTGCCGACGGTGACGGCACTCGCGCCGGATGAACCAAACAGCGGTCCGACAAGAATCGAGGAGCCGGAACTGGTCTGCATCTTCAGCTTGATCGTGCCTTCGCGGCTGTGGCTGGCGACCGGATCGGGAATATCCGGCACGGCATGGCCAGTGCCCTCTGCGTAGGCCTTGGCTGGATCGAGCAGCGTGGTGGTCTGGGTCAGATCGCTGTCGGTGGTAAACACCAGCAGGTAGATTTTTTGCTGACCCAGCGCCGGGGTCAATTTCATCACCCCTTCCAGCCGATCTGCCGCCATTACGCCCGGCTTCTGATAAGTGAAATAGCGGCTGGGGAACCAGGCCGCAGGACGCAGGTTTTCATCCAGCACCAGCACGTTCGGTGCGAAAACCTTACCGTTTGCCACTTCACTGCTCAGCGTCAGCGTCAGTTCGCCGATATTTGCCGGCAGACTGTAAGCCGCGACCGGCCCGGCAATGTGAGGTGCATTCAGCGTCTGTCCACTGTTGGCGAGTTTTGTAGTCTGCGTCTGAGAGGCCGCCAGCGGCTGCCAGCTCAGGCGTTGGAGGGATTCAGGTGCGACGACCGGTGCAGAAGAGAGATCCTGCGGCACCAGATTGACCTCCGCCAGGGCGGGAAGCGCATGTCCTGTCAGTAACGCCGCACTCAGGCAGAGTGCAGCCAGCTTTTTCATTTTCATTATGCGTACCTTATTGCAGGTCGCGGCGTGAACCAGGCAATGGCACACCGCGACCAAAGTGATCCATCAGGCGCAGGGGCGCGCCAGTCAGAACAGGGATTGGTTTACCACCAGATTTCCATCTGCGCGCCGAAGGTCACTTCGTCATCTTTACCACGGCTGTTGGTCAGGATGCCGTTGCCGGTAGAGTCCGCAGAGGCGAAGGAGGTGAGATCGCCCGAGGCATCTTTGTTGTAGCCCCACTTCTCATCCCATTTGGCGTAGGTTGCGAACAGACGCAGCGCCGGACGTGACCAGATGCTGTCACCGGCCTGCCACTGCTGTGCCAGTGTCACTTTGTACTGGCCGTTGCGCTCATTAGCCTGCTGCGATTTTACGTTGTCATAGCCCAGTTCCAGCAATGTGCTCATGATCGGCGTCCATTTGTACATCGGGCGCACACCTACGGTGTACCAGTCGGTACCCCGGTTATTGTCCAGATCGATGTTCTGGTACATAGCGACATACATCAGGTCCCAGCGTTCTGCCAGCGAAATGGCACCGTGGTCAAGCACGCGGTACATCTTGCCGTTGTTATTGAGGTTGGTGCCCTGCGGCACGCCTTTGCCCTGCGAAGTCATCGCATCTGTTGCGTATTGCAGCACAAACTTGTTGTAACCTTTCAGCATGCTCTGGGTATGTTCAGCCGTGAACATCCAGCCATCTTTCGATGCGCCATCTTCGATGCGGTAGCCGTCACGGGCATTGGCACGACCATAATCGACCCCCAGTTCCAGCACGCCGTTCGGGTTGGTTTCCAGTCCGGCCAGACGCACATCAAACACATCGTTGGCGGTGCTGGTCGCGAAGTCACGGATACGGTCGCTGGAGAACGTGTACGAGCCGCCCGCTTCAGACGAACGGGTTGCGGCGAAAGAGAGTTTACCGAAGCCGAGATCCACATCTTCCAGACCGGCGCCCGGACCCGAGATATCCCAGTAGTAGAAGTCGATCATGTGGACGTCATGACGCTGATAGAAACGCTTACCGGCCCAGATGGTCGACCCTGGCAGCGAATCAATCAGGTTTTTACCTTTGACGTTAGCCTCACGGAAAGCGGGTGAGGTCGCTTCCCAGTCATTCTGCTGCGCCACGGAGTAAGCCACGTTGGTGTCGAAATAGAAGCTCTTGTCGCCCTCTTTCCACACTTCCTGGCCTAATTTCAGTTCAGCGTAGGTTTCACATTCATTGCCCAGACGGTACTTACTTTGGGCGCCAGTGGCCTGGAAACATTGCTGTTCGCCACCGCTACCCGTCCAGCCAATGCCGGAACGGGCGTAACCGGTAAAATCAACCGCCATCGTTGGGGCGGAGAGGGTGCCCACCGCGACGGCAACGGCAATGGGAAGTTTGCGCAGAGTTAACATTTTCTATCTCCTGAGGTCATTGCTTTTATTGTTTTTGGCAGGGCTATACACCCGGCTCCTGATAAAGCCTGCGGCACGCGCTCCCGTCCTCACGGAACAGGTGACAACGCTCGGGCGGCAGGCCAATACCGAGGATGGCGCCCTCTTTCACCAGCACGACGTCCTCCTGGCGGTAGACCAGGTTTTGACGGATAGCGGGAATCTCGATGTGGATCTGTGTTTCATGCCCCAGCTGTTCCACCACCTGCACTTCCCCTTCCAGGGTGACGTCGGCGATATCGCTTGAGAGCAGATGTTCAGGGCGAATGCCCAGTGACATATTGCTGCCAACCTGTACACCGGCGCTGTCAACCGGCAGCCAGACCAGTTGCTGATTCGGCAGTCGTACCTGAACCTGATCGATGGCGGTGGCGGTCACTTTGACCGGCAGGAAGTTCATTTTGGGTGAGCCGATAAATCCGGCGACAAAGCGGTTAGCGGGATAGTGGTAAAGCTCAAGCGGTTTGCCGACCTGCGCAATGCGCCCGGCATCGAGCACCACGATCTTGTCAGCCAGCGTCATCGCTTCGATCTGATCGTGGGTCACATAAATCATGGTGCGTTTCAGGCGCTTATGCAGACGGGAGATCTCAATGCGCATCTGGACGCGCAGCGCGGCGTCCAGGTTTGACAGCGGTTCATCCAGCAGGAAGACGCGGGGTTCGGCCACCAGCGTACGGCCAATTGCCACGCGCTGACGCTGCCCACCGGAAAGGGCCTTAGGCCGGCGATCAAGCAGATGCGCCAGCTGAAGGATCTCTGCCACCTGATTGACGCGCTGATGGATCTCCGCTTTTTTCACTCCGGCCAGCTTCAGGCCAAAAGACATATTTTCCGCCACGGAGAGGTGTGGATAGAGCGCATAGGATTGAAACACCATGCCAATGCCGCGTTCAGCAGGTGGCACTTCATTCATTCGCTGGTCGCCGATTAACAGCTCGCCGCTGGTGATGGTTTCCAGACCGGCAATCATGCGCAGCAGTGTCGATTTTCCACAGCCTGATGGGCCGACGAATACAACAAATTCCCCTTCACGAATAGTGAGATCGATATCTTTCGACACCACTGTTTCGCCCCAGGCTTTCGTGACATTGCGTAACACAACGCTCGCCATGATCCCTTCCCTCTTAGCTGCATAATCGTGTCTGCTCAGCGGCAGACGGGTTCCGGGGCTCACTATGCGAGAGGAAACAATCGGTAACATCCTCCGCCGTAACGCAAACTGCTGGGGGAGGAGTCGGGAGGAGGAGAAACACGGGCTGACGCGTCAGCCCGCGCCTTGCCACGCTTTTTTGTGATCGCTAACGCAGACCCGAAGATTGTTTTGCCGCTTAAGCACCCGCTTAAGGCGCTTTTTGCCAGTGAGATCACAGAGGCAGGCTGAGGGGCGTAGAGCGGAGGAGGATGAGATGCCGGTATGGATACGCACAATGATGCCGACAGAGCATTCACCACTTCCGCTAACAGGATGGATTTATGACGACGAAAACCGGAGCACGCATTCTGGCCCTTTCTGCCCTCTCTGCTGTGCTCTTTTCAGCAAGCGCAATGGCAAAAATTGAGGAAGGTAAACTGGTCATCTGGATTAACGGTGACAAGGGCTACAACGGCCTTGCCGAAGTGGGTAAGAAATTTGAGCAGGAGACCGGCATCAAAGTCACGGTCGAACACCCTGACAAAATGGAGGAGAAGTATCCGCAGGTTGCGGCGACCGGCGATGGCCCGGACATCATTTTCTGGGCACACGATCGTTTCGGCGGCTACGCGCAGTCGGGCCTGCTGGCGGAGGTCACGCCGGATGCCAGCTTCCGCGAGAAGATCTTCCCGTTCACCTGGGACGCGGTACGCTTCGACGGCAAGCTGATTGGCTATCCGATCTCGGTTGAGGCGCTGTCACTGATCTACAACAAAAAGCTGCTGCCGAACCCGCCGAAAACCTGGGAAGAGATTGCCGGTCTTGATAAGCAACTGCGCGCCAAAGGCAAGAGCGCGATTATGTTCAACCTGCAGGAACCCTACTTCACCTGGCCACTGCTGGCCGCGGGCGGTGCCTACGCCTTTAAACTCACCGACGGACACTATGACGTGAAGGATGTCGGCGTCGATAACGCCGGCGCGAAAGCGGGCATGCAGTTCCTGGTCGATCAGGTCAAAGCCAAAACGCTGAATGCGGACACTGACTACTCCATCGCTGAGGCCGCCTTTAACAAAGGCGAAACCGCCATGACCATTAATGGTCCGTGGGCGTGGGGCAACCTGGACAAGAGCGGCATCGACTATGGCGTCACTGAACTGCCCACGCTGAAGGGCAAACCGTCGAAAGCCTTTGTCGGTGTGCTGAGTGCCGGGATCAACGCCGCCAGTCCAAACAAAGAGCTGGCGAAAGAGTTCCTGGAGAACTATCTGCTGACCGATTCAGGACTGGAAACGGTTAATAATGACAAGCCGCTGGGTGCCGTGGCGCTGAAATCCTACCAGCAGACGCTGGAAAAAGATCCGCGTATCGCCGCCACCATGAGCAACGCTAAACAGGGCGACATCATGCCAAACATCCCGCAGATGGCGGCCTTCTGGTACGCGATGCGCACCGCCACGCTGAATGCACTGGGCGGTCGTCAGAGTGTTGACGCCGCGCTTAAAGATGCCCAGGCCCGCCTGAAGAAGTAATAATCCCATGCCGGGGTTATCCCCGGCTTGAGTGACCGTTAAGGAAAACCGCATCATGTCAGGAAAACCGAAAACGCACAGTCTGTTGCTGAAAGGCGTTCTCATCGGAATCGGCTGTCTGCTGGTCGGCTATCTGCTGATACTGATGTACGCGCAGGGTGAATATCTGTTTGCGTTGCTGACGCTGATCCTCAGTGCAACCGGGCTGTGGATTTTTGCTAATCGTCGCGCCTATGCGTGGCGTTATGTCTATCCCGGCGTGGCAGGAATGTCGCTGTTTGTGCTGTTCCCCCTCGCCTGCACCATCGCTATCGCTTTTACCAACTACAGTAGCACTAACCAGCTCACCTTTGAGCGGGCGCAGCAGGTACTGCTGGGCCGCACATTCCAGGCGGGTGAAGCAGTGAGTTTCTCACTGTTTCCGGCTGGCGATCGCTGGCAGTTGGTGCTGAACGATGGCAAAGCAGACTTTGTCTCGCCGCCGTTTCAGTTTGGCCCGGAACAGACGCTGAAAATGGCCCCGGCGACCCCACCCGCTGGCGAACGGGCGACCTTAAGAGTAATCACCACTAACCGTCAGGCGCTGAGCCAGATCCGTGCAGAACTGCCGGATGGCCGTCAGCTGCGGATGAGTTCGCTGCGTCAGTTCTCCGGCACCCAGCCACTCTATCGGGTTGGCGCGCAGGATGAGCTAATTAACCAGCAAAGCGGCACGCATTACCGTGCCAATCCGCGGACCGGCTTCTATCAGGCCGTTAACGCGGACAATAAGTGGGACAACGAAACGTTAAGCCCTGGCTTTACCGTGAATACTGGCTGGAAAAACTTTGTGCGGGTGTTTACTGATGAAGGGATTCAGAAGCCGTTCCTGGCGATATTTGGCTGGACGCTGCTCTTCTCGCTGATCACCGTGGTGCTGACCGTCGCCGTAGGCATGGTGCTGGCCTGTCTGGTCCAGTGGGAGGCGCTGCGCGGCAAAGCCATTTACCGCGTGATGCTGATTCTGCCCTATGCCGTTCCGGCGTTTATCTCAATTTTGATTTTCAAAGGGCTGTTTAACCAGAGTTTTGGTGAGATCAACGTGATGCTCAGCGCGCTGTTTGGCGTGAAGCCCGCGTGGTTCAGCGATCCGACGCTAGCGCGCACCATGCTGATTATCGTGAATACCTGGCTCGGCTACCCCTACATGATGATCCTCTGCATGGGACTGCTGAAAGCAATTCCCGATGATCTCTATGAAGCCTCGGCGATGGACGGAGCAGGACCGCTGCAGAACTTCTTCCTGATTACGCTGCCGCTGTTGCTGAAGCCGTTGATGCCGCTGATGATTGCCAGCTTTGCCTTCAATTTTAATAACTTTGTGCTGGTACAGTTATTGACCAACGGCGGACCGGATCGTCTTGGCACGACCACGCCAGCCGGTTATACCGATTTGCTGGTGAACTACACCTGGCGCATCGCCTTTGAGGGCGGCGGCGGGCAGGACTTTGGTCTGGCGGCTGCCATCGCCACGCTGATCTTCCTGCTGGTGGGTGCGCTGGCAGTGATTAACCTGAAAGCCTCGCGGATGAAGTTCGACTAAGGAGTTGTTATGGCTATGGTACAACCCAAATCACAACGGCTGCGTCTGTTCACCACGCATCTGCTGCTGCTGGTATTTATTGCGGCGATACTCTTCCCGCTGCTGATGGTGATCGCAATTTCACTGCGATCCGGTAACTTCGCCACCGGCAGCCTAATCCCGGAACAGATCTCCTGGGAGCACTGGCGGCTGGCGCTGGGTTTCAGCGTTGAACATGCGGATGGAAGCGTGACACCGCCGCCCTTTCCGGTGCTGTTATGGTTATGGAACTCGATCAAGATTGCTGCAATCAGCGCGCTAGGCATCGTGGCACTTTCGACCACCTGCGCCTATGCGTTTGCGCGTATGCGCTTTGCCGGTCGTGCCAGCCTGCTGAAAGGGATGCTGATATTCCAGATGTTCCCGGCGGTTTTGTCACTGGTGGCGCTCTATGCGCTTTTTGATCGGCTCGGTCAGTATCTGCCGTTTATCGGGCTGAATACCCATGGTGGCGTAATCTTCGCCTATATGGGCGGCATCGCGCTGCATGTCTGGACGATTAAAGGGTATTTCGAAACCATCGACGGATCACTGGAAGAGGCCGCCGCGCTGGATGGCGCAACGCCATGGCAGGCGTTCCGGCTGGTGCTGCTGCCGCTGTCAGTGCCGATTCTGGCGGTGGTGTTTATTCTGGCGTTTATCGCAGCGGTCACTGAAGTGCCGGTTGCTTCGCTGCTGCTGCGCGACGTCAACAGCTACACCCTTGCGGTCGGGATGCAACAGTATCTCAATCCGCAGAACTATTTGTGGGGAGACTTTGCCGCCGCGGCGGTGCTCTCCGCGATTCCGATCACCCTGGTGTTCCTGCTGGCGCAGCGCTGGCTGGTAAGCGGTTTAACCGCAGGCGGGGTTAAAGGCTAAACGATCATCATTGTACGTTGCCACTGCTTACACAACGCCTGTTGTGGTTGAATGATTCGGCGGCCTGCGGGCCGCCTTTTTTATCCTACGCTGACTCCGATGCACTACTGCCAGTCACCAGCGCGACGACCATGGCCGTTATTGCCTGCTCGCCTTCCGGCTTAGCGACATCGCCACGTGTCACGGCGGCGGCGATAGCATCCGCGCCCCCCAGCAAGCCCCACATGCCTGCTTCCGCAATACCTTTGCTGCCCGTAAAAGGAGCAAACCAGTGCTGACAACGGGCGATAAAGTCGAGCTGATAATGACGTTTGACGGCGGCCAGTTCCGGTGAGGTGCTGAGTGCTGACAGCAACTCTGGAATCTCACGTCCTTCTGTCATCACACAATCCACATAACAGGCGGCCAGCACTTCCGCTTTTTGCTGCATCACCATCGGCGCAGCATTCATCGCCGCGTCCATTCGCTCGGTCTGGCGACGATCAAAATCGTCATACAACGCTGCCAGCAATCCATGACGGGTGGTGAAATGATCGTAAACCACCGGTTTACTGACGCCCGCCGCTTCGCCGACCCGTGCCAGCGTCAGCGCTTCGCTGCCTTCGGTTTGCAAAATCTGCCACGCGACATCCGACAACTGCCTGCGTCGGGCCTCACGTGACAGTCGTTTCCGCGGTACTTTCTCAACGGTCATGTTTTTCCTGATGGGGGAACAGACGCTGGCCCAACGCCTGCGCCAGCTGATAGTGTGACTCAGGATAACCCTCATCGCCGCTTAGCAACAGTTCACTGGTCACCACCGGCGCGCCACAGTAGTCAAAAATGCCGTGATCAATCTGATTTCGCATGCTGCCGAAATAGCCCCGCCGCAGAAAAGTTCGCGTATCCGCGCCCCCGATTGCAATCAGATGCACAGGAAGATGATTGAGGCGCTTCACTATCCGACCCTCCTGTTCATCAAAGGCCCATCCGGCAATGAAAACCCGATCTATCCAGCCTTTGAGCTGGGCAGGAAATGACCACCAGTAAACTGGATAGACCAGCACCAGCGCATCAGCGCGATTTAACCGCTGCTGTTCAGCCAGCACATCCGGCGATGCCTCCGCCTGGCCGTTGAAATGCCGGTGGTCGGTGAGCGTGAAACGCGGATCAAATCCTTCAGCTGCCAGATCGGCTTTTTCAGCCGTGTGCTGGCCGGTCGAGATAATGCCCTGCGCCAGCTGGTCCGCCACGCGGTGGGTATGCGCATCCTGATTGGGATGAGAAGTCACTATTAATGCATGCATCGTCGTCACCTTACCTGTTCAGCCATTAAGCTACCAAAGGTAAGTTACTATTGGTAGGTTATCAAGCGCCGCTGTTTACTCTTTTTGCAGACCGCATTTCAGGTTAAACGCACCTGATGCCGGAAGGGCCCGCACAACATGGTCTGAACACAGGCGGGATAAAATGCTGCCTTCCTGTTCACCGTTAAAAACAATCTGCAGAGCTCTGTGCCAGCGTCAGATATAAAACCTACCGACGATAAGCCAGTGAGCGCACCAGCCGGTCGCCGAGTTTCTGAATCAGCATCACCAGTGCCAGCAGCACCACAATGGTGGCCGTCATGATCTGGTTGTCGAAGCGCTGATAACCGTAACGAATCGCCAGATCACCCAGTCCGCCGCCACCGACCACGCCCGCCATCGCCGAGAAGCCAATCAGCATCACAATCGTCAGGGTAACGCCCGCCACCAGTGCGGGTAGCGCTTCCGGCAGCAGAACCCGACTGACGATATGCCACAGCGTGCCGCCCATTGATACCACCGCTTCTATTCGGCCGCGATCGACCTCATCCAGCGCGTTCTCCACAATGCGGGCAAAGAAAGGAAACGCACCCAGCGTAATCGGCACAATGGCGGCAGTGCTGCCCAGCGTGGTGCCGACCAGCAGACGGGTAAAGGGGATCAGCGCAATCAGCAGCACCACAAACGGCAACGCGCGTCCGGTATTGACCAGCGTATTCAGCAGCAGTGAAATCCCACGATTGGGCAGAATGCCTTTTGGCCGGGTCAGAAACAGCAGTACGCCCACCGGCAGGCCTAGCGCGACCGTGAAAAGTGCCGCCAGCAGCACCATATAGAGTGTTTCACCAGTGGCATTCAGCAGCAGTTCCTGGAACCGCTCACTACTCATGCTACGCATCGGGTTAATGCCTCATGCTGATATTTTTTGATAAACGCCCGGTCTGCTTCGCCATCCCTCAGCAGCATTTTGCGCAGGCGTCCCTCTTCACGTCCCATGATCTGGCTAAGGCTGCCGCTTTCAACCAGCTGGCCATTCTCAAGCAGTGCCGCGCCGTCACAAATCCGCTTCACCACCGCCATTTCATGGGTGATCAACACAATGGTGATGTTGAGCTGCTGCTGAATGTCGGCAAGCAAATCGAGAATCGAGGTGGTGGTTTCGGGGTCCAGCGCGCTGGTGGCCTCATCACACAGCAGATAACGGGGTCGGGCGGCCAGCGCACGGGCGATGCCGACACGCTGTTTCTGCCCACCTGAGAGTTGCGACGGCCAGGCTTTGCCAGACGATTCCAGCCCCACCAGCTTCAGCAACGAGGCCACACGCTGGCGCCGCTCCGCCGCTCGCAACCCGGCAATCTCCAGCGCCAGATCGACGTTGTCCTGTACATTGCGCGAATGCAGCAGATTGAAGTGCTGGAAGATCATCCCCATCTGCTGTCGCTGCTGACGCAGTTGCGCCAGGCACATCGCGGCGAGATCCTGTCCGTCAATCTCAATCTGACCGCTGGAAGGGCTTTCCAGCCGGTTCAGGCAGCGTAGCAGCGTGCTTTTACCCGCCCCGCTTCGTCCGAGGATGCCAAAGATGGTGCCCTCTTCGATGGTGAGTGAGATGTCGTCCAGAGCTGGCGCAGGTGCGCCAGCGTAATGTTTACTGAGATGGCTGATTTTAATCATGCTGCTCGTCCGCAACCGGAATCACAGAGCCCTGATAATTTTTACGGATAAATTCCGCCACCTGCGGCGAGCGCAGATCTTTTGCCAGCTGTAACACGCGCGGATCTTTAGCCCGTTCAGGCGTGGTCACCAGCAGGTTGGCGTAAGGGTTATGGGCCGCGGACTCCAGACCCAGCGCATCTTTCGCGGGCGTCAGCCCGGCTTCCAGCGCGTAGTTGCCATTAATCACGGCGGCATCCACATCATCCAGCGAGCGCGGCAGCTGTGGCGACTCAATCTCAACGATTTTAATATTCTTCGGGTTTTCACTGATATCTTTCGGCGTCACCAGCGTCGAACCCGCCTCGCCCTTCGCGCTTAGCTTGATCACGCCTTTATCCTGCAACAGCCACAGTGCACGGCTCAGGTTGGTGGTGTTATTCGGTACCGCAATGCTGGCACCCTCTGGCAGCGCCGCCAGTGATTTCACCTTGCGCGAGTAAATTCCCAGCGGCTCAATATGCACGCTGGCAACGACGGCAAAGGTTTTACCCAGCGCTTTCTCCTGATCTTTCAGATAAGGCAGATGCTGGAAGTAGTTGGCATCCACATCTCCGGCGGCCAGCAGTTCATTGGCATTCACGCCGCCGCTCAGCTCGACAATTTTGATATCCAGTTTAGGATCCAGAGTTTTGACATACTCCAGGATTTCCGCGTGCGGCAGGGGATCAGCCGCCACGCGCAGCGGTGCAGCCTGTAAGCTTTGAGCAATCAGCAGTGAAAGACCGGCCAGGGCCAGAAAGCGCTTTTTAATCATCATTTATCTCTTATCGTTATCAGTGAGTGTTATGTTCGGGATAGAAACGCCGCGCGACGTCCGGATGCGAACGCAGCCGGCCCTTGAGGTAGTTCCAGCCCACTTCGCGCAGCAGTGGGTTAAGCGGATCGCTGCCCGGTCCCTGCGCCAGCCGAGCCAGCTGAGGAGGCAGTTGATAGACTGGCACCACCGCATCCAGCTGGGCACCCAGGAAGAAGGCGATGGATAAGCGCTCGCTGCTTTGAGGTGGCGAGACCACGCGATGCACCGTCGCGCGCAGGTAGCCGTTGGTCGCCAGCTCCAGCAGTTCGCCAATGTTCACCACAAAGGTACCCGGCAGCGGCGACGCATCGATCCAGTTGTCCGGTGTCACTTCAACCTGCAGGCCCGGCTGGTCATCCTGCAACAGCATGGTCAGGAAGCCGGAATCTTTATGCGCGCCAACACCCTGGCGTGATTCGCCCTCGGTGCGGCCCGGGTAACGAATCAGTTTGATATGTTCGTTGGGATAGTCGCCGTAGAGGTTGTCGAAAGCGTTGCGCGGCAGATTAAGTGCCTGGGCAAAGGCGCGCAGTAACGCCAGCGCTACCTCTGTCATCTGCTGCTGCCAGCGGGTGACCACGGTTTGCAGTTCAGGTAAGCCTTCAGGCCACTGATTCGGCCCCTGCATCCGTTGCCAGGTGGGGGAATCGGCAGTAACGGGCAGCGCTTCCCGTTCCGCACCAATATCGAACTGCTCACGATAGTCGGGCTGGCTGCGGGTTATTTCCACGCCCGCCAGGTTATAACCACGAAAATGAGGCGAGTTAGCCATCGCTACTGCGGATTTTTCCGCCTGTGGCAGGGCAAAAAATTTCCGCGCGACGTCCTGAACCTCATCTGATAATTCACGGTCGATGCCGTGATTGATTAAATAGAAGAAACCGACATCACGCGCGGCCTGGCTTAACTTTTCCAGCACCTGTTGCTGCTGCTGTTGATTACCTGACAATAATGCGAAATCGATGACCGGCAATTCTGCTGTTGTTAACGCGCTCATGAGAGAGACTCTGTTGGCATGGAATAGCCTTACACTGCCATTCCCTTTATGCGTTAACTACCAACTAATCCTGCTATGGATATGCGGTGGATGGAAATATACCACCACCCCATAGCCATCCCTGCCGCAGATTACTCTGCACGCGAGATCCTCTTTTTCGGCAGTCATTGTGGCGAAAACAGCCATAAACAGATCCACACATAAAAAGAGCTATTAACAGGCAATATTTCCAAATATTTATGGCCGTAAGCACTCAGGAGTCAGAGCGCCGTGCTGAATTATCTTTCAAAGCTAGTTTTTTCGGCTGAAAACTTGCAAAACCTTACAATCGTGGTCTATGGTTAACCGGCTGCGGCTTTTGCCGCTTCACTTAAAATTTTTCGGCTTCTTATAGCTTTCATTTCCACGGTTTCTTCTGAACATTGTTTGCGGCTGCGAAAGCTATAAGACTCCTTCATTGATGCACCTGAGGAGAATATGGACACCAGAAACTCATCGTCTGAACACCCAAAGAAACATTTCTGGAACAGGAAGCCTAAAGAGCTGACTGTCGACGACATTACCGTGATCGATAACGACATGCTGAAGCGTGCGGTTGGCGCAGCGGCATTAGGTAATGCGATGGAATGGTTCGACTTCGGGGTATACAGCTATCTCGCCGTGATCATCGGCAAAGTCTTTTTCCCTGATGCCAACAACGCGGTTCAGTTGATTGCCACCTTTGGTACGTTCGCAGCGGCCTTCCTGGTGCGTCCGATTGGTGGCCTGGTATTCGGGCCGCTGGGTGACCGTATCGGCCGACAGAAAGTACTGGCGATGACAATGATCATGATGTCGATCGGGACATTCTGTATTGGTCTGATCCCGGCATACTCTTCAATCGGCATCATGGCACCCATTCTGCTGCTGGTGGCCCGCCTGATTCAGGGCTTCTCGACCGGGGGTGAATATGGCGGTGCCGCGACCTTTATCGCCGAGTACTCCACCGATAAACGCCGTGGCTTTATGGGCAGCTTCCTGGAATTCGGGACCATTGGCGGCTATCTGATGGGTGCCAGCCTGGTGACGGTCATGACGACCGTGATGTCCAATGAGGCCATGATGTCCTGGGGCTGGCGCGTGCCGTTCTTTATCGCCGCGCCGCTGGGCCTGTTTGGTCTCTATGTGCGACTGAAGCTGGAAGAGACGCCAGCATTCCAGCAGCATATGGAAAAACAGGAAGCGCTGGAGCAGAGCAAACCGCGTCTGACACTGATGCAGATGCTGAGCAAATACCGTGCGCCGATGATGAAGTGTATTGGTCTGGTGCTGCTGTTTAACGTTTCTAACTATATGCTGACGTCGTACATGCCGAGCTACCTGACCGGGATACTGGGTCTGCCAGAGTTAAGTGGCCTGCTTCTGGTGATGGTGGCGATGTTTGTGATGATGCCGCTGACGCTGCTTTGGGGTCGCTGGACTGACCGTATTGGTCGTCGTCCGGTAATTGCCTTTGGTGCGGTGGGCCTGATTCTCCTCGCTATCCCAAGCTTTATGCTGATCGGGTCCGGGAATATGTGGGCGGTATTTGGCGGACTCATGATTCTGGGTGTGTTGCATACCTGCTTCAGCGGCACCATGCCTTCGACGCTGCCAGCCCTGTTCACCACCGATATCCGTTACAGTGCGCTGGCCATTGGCTTTAACCTGTCAGTTTCCCTGTTTGGTGGTACCACACCGCTGATTACCGCATGGCTGGTGGATACCACTAAAAACACGATGATGCCGGCCTACTACATGATGGGCGCGGGTATCATTGGCCTGCTGACTATTCTGACCGTTCGCGAGACGGCCCGTCAGCCGCTGACCGGTTCTTCCCCTGCGGTGGCGACTAAGGCAGAAGCACATCGATTAATCGACAAGCTGCGCAAACGAAATAAACCCGCCGCGACAGCGGGTAAATAAGTGTTCTGACACCCTGCTCTGCAGGGTGTTTTTTTATCTGCGACCGGACGCTCCGCCCACCTTATTTAACCGCCCTTACGCGTGCCACAAGCGTTTCTTTATTCCGGGTGCAGATTATTCATTACTGAAGCGGCCCACTGTGCTGGCCGCCCCCAGCGCATGGCCTTTCAGTTGCGTGACCAACTCTGCCTGGGTTAACCCCGCTTTCAGCTGCCCCACCGGTAAATCGGTGGCGATCAGCACAAAGTTATAGTGATGCAGACCACTGCCTGCTGGCGGGCAAGGCCCGTAATAATGCAGCGTGCCTGGCGTATTTTTTCCACCGGTATAATCCTTGCCCTTTGTCAGCGCCCCCTGCGCAAACGACGTGCGGCTGGCAGGGATGTTATAGGCCACCATGTGCGTGACCCCCAGCCCTTTGGCCCCGACCGGATCGGTCATCAGCAGCGCAAAACTGCGGGTTCCCGCAGGCGCAGCAGACCAGTTGAGTTGAGGAGAAATATTCTCACCGGTACAGGAAGGGTTACTTTTATTGGCACCGGCAAACTTTTTATCCAGTAGCGCATTATCACTGAAGTCTTGTGATTGCAGCGTAAACACCGACGCCGCCAGCGTAGTCATTGGCAAAACGGCCAGCACCGTCGCGCAGAGTAATTTTTTCACCAGCTACTCCTTATCAGATTAATCAAGAGATTATGTCCCGGATGGATTGCGTCACTGCCTGTTTACTATAACGGCTTTAATACGATTGACCCGACTGACCGCCCGTTCAGGAGTAAGAAAACGGCAAATCTATGATCTCCGTCGCGCTGGCTGATAGTGCTGACGCGTTGCCCTATGGCGTATTACCCGATATAAGTTAACTCCTCTGGCTGAAGTTTCGCCTGAATCATCGTCACTGTCACCGATAAGTGGACACTATGCAGATTGAAGACCTTCGGATTTACGTTGCCGTGATGCATGCTGGCAACTTTACTGCAGCGGCTGAGCATCTGATGTTATCGAAACAGTATGTCAGCCGCCGCATGGCCGCGCTGGAGGCGTCATTGGGAGTACGACTGCTGATACGCAATACCCGTAAGCTGTCTGTAACCGATGCAGGTTTATTGTTCGCGCAACATGCTCAGCGCATTCTGGATGAGATTCAGGAAGCAGAGCTGGCAGTGTCTGAGCAGCAGCAGGCGCTGCGTGGCACCTTCCGCATTAATATGCCGATGTCCTTTGGTATGAGCCACCTGTCGCCGCTGATCGCCGAGTTCCTCAGCCACCACCCGGCATTGCAGTTTCAGATTGAGCTGGCGGATCGCTATGCGGATGTCATTGGCGAAGGCGTGGACATGGCGATACGCATCGGCACCCTGGCGGACTCAACGCTGATTGCCCGTCCGCTGGGCGAGCTGAAGCGGGTTATCTGCTGCAGCCCCCGCTATCTGGAACGTGCAGGCACACCGCAGCAGCCAGAAGCCCTGCTGCAACACGCCTGTCTGCGCTACGGACGTGAAGGTCAGAATGGCTGGGAATTGCAGGTGAATGGTAAACCGAAGTGGCTGGCGGTGCAGGGGCCGATGGTGAGTAACAATGGTGAGGTCCTGCGTGATGCCGCACTGGCAGGCTTAGGACTGGTATTGTTACCCGCCTTTATCGTTGAGACTGCCCTGCAACGCGGTGAACTGGTGACCGTGCTGGACGACTATCTGCCGTCCCCGCTCTCACTAAATGCGGTTTACCCGCAGCACCGTCAGCGCAGCGAAGTAAACCGCCAGTTACTAGCCTTTCTTCAGAGGCGTTTGGCGCCATAGGTGTGCCGGAAAGTTTAAAGCTGTTTTAACGCTGCAAACACTCTGGCCACCGCGACGGCACCCGGATCGGACACGCCGTTGAGGTTAGCACTGTTAAGATAAGATGATCGGCCCGCTTTTGCTTTCCCCATGCTGGCGGTTGCATCACTGCCCTGCTGTGCCGCATCAGCCGCATCAGTCAGCGATTTACCCGCCACCAGCGCTTCGATGGCCGGTTGCAGCGCATCAATCAGCGTGCGATCCCCGGGTTGTGCCCCGCCATACTGTTTCATCTTGTCCAGACCCTGCAGCAAGGCTGCGGGCAGTGCACCACCTTCCGCCAGCTGCTGCGCGGCAGCGGTGAAAAAGATCGCCATCAGCACGCCGCTGGAGCCGCCCATCACCGTCGCCAGTCGTTCACCCGTCACCGCGAGCAGATCCGGTAAGGCATTTAACGGCAGCTTGTTATCCGCACATTCACGCTGGATCTGACGCGCACCTGCAGCAAAGGTCGAGCCGGTATCGCCATCGCCCACCTGGGCATCCAGTTTATTCAGCTCGCTTTCGCTGGCGATCAGGGTTGAACAGATGCTGTCAACGAAAGCCGCCACCGTCGGGTTATCAGAGGGTTGGGCCGTCTGTGCTGTTGCCTCTCTGGGGGCAATAACAGGCTGCAGAGGCGCAATTTTAACAGCCGGAACCCAGCCGCTGACCTCTACCGGCGCGCAGATTGCCTCCTCGAACAGCGGTGTCAACGTCATGGAGGTGACGGAAAAGCCTTTCATGTCCAGCGCGGTCATCAGCGGAGCCGGGCCAATCAGATAATCACTGCCCCGGCTGAGCGGCGACTCAATCAGGTCCCGCGTTACCAGACTCATCTCCAGCGCGGACATGCCACCAAGATTATTGACTAACAGCGCGCGTGGCTGATCGTTGTCCGGCACCACTTTCTCCAGCAGATGCTGCACAATCTGCTGACTGTTTTGCGTCTGCATTACGTCAACACCCGGTTCGCCGTGAATCCCCAGCCCCATTTCAACGCTGCCGTCTGGCACCCGCTGGCCGGTCTGCTCATCCGGCAGATGGCAGCTTGAGAGCGCAACGCCCATAGTGGCGATAGCACGACTGGCTGACTCTGCTGCCTCGGTCACCGCCGCCAGGTCATCCCCCCTTTCTGCGACGAAGCCCGCCACTTTATGCACCAGCAACGTGCCCGCTACGCCGCGTGGCTGAGGGTTATCGGGCAACGCAACATCATCACCGACAATCACCATAGTGACGCTGAATCCCGCTTTACGCGCTTTTTCTGCTGCCAGACCGAAGTTGAGTCGATCCCCGGTGTAGTTTTTCACAATCAGCAGACATCCTGCCTCACCGGTAATATTGATGATGGCGTTGTAAACCGCGTCCACGCTGGGAGAAGCAAACACATCGCCACAGACGGCCGCCGTCAGCATCCCTTTGCCGATAAAACCGACATGCGCCGGTTCATGGCCTGAACCGCCACCGGAAATCAGCGCGACCTGCTGTTTTTGCCAGTCATTACGCATCACGATGCGAATGCGCGGATCGACCTGCAACCGGACCAGATTGCGCCACGGGCTGGCGTAAATCATGCCATCTAACGCGCTGTCGACGAGATCATCCTTTTTATTCATTACGAATCGGGTCATGTATTCTTTCCTCATAGGCATGCGGGTTTGCTGATGAAGCAGTGTTACATACCACTGACGACTGTGAGAAATCCATCAACAGGTCTATAGCCTGATTTCAGACATACCGCACGAAAACCAGCGGGCACAGGCGCAGCGATTTTTACTAATTGATTGATTTTTATCAAATGTCTTTACCTGAAAGTGAGAGGGTCTGCGCAGAACATCCACCGGAGATCACGGATGTTAAAAATCCATTTGTTAACAGAGGATGTTTTAATGACCCAACGTATGATTCTCAATGAAACCGCCTGGTTTGGTGCTGGTGCTTTGCGCCATTTGCCGGAAGAGGTACAACGTCGCGGGATGCGAAAAGCACTGATCGTTACTGACAAAGCGCTGGTCGCGGCGGGTGCGCTGAAACGGGTGACTGATCTGCTGGCGCACCATCAGCTTGACTGGGCGGTGTATGATGAGGTGGTGCCGAATCCTACCATTCGGGTTGTGCAGAAGGGTGTTGCGGTGTTCAGAGAGTCAGATGCCGACTACCTGATAGCCATCGGTGGCGGCTCACCACAGGATACCAGCAAGGCGATCGGCATTATTATTAATAACCCTGAGTTTGAAGATGTCCGCAGTCTGGAAGGCGCCAGCCCCACCCGCCATCCGTGTGTGCCAATCATCGCCATCCCGACCACGGCAGGCACAGCCGCAGAAGTGACGATTAATTACGTCATTACTGATGAAGAGAAGCGCCGTAAGTTTGTCTGTGTCGATCCTCATGACATTCCGAAAGTGGCGATCATTGATGCGGAGATGATGGCGAGCATGCCAGCTTCGCTGAAGGCTGCGACGGGTATTGATGCCTTAACCCATGCCATTGAAGGCTACATCACACGCGGCGCCTGGCCCCTGACCGATATGCTGCACCTCAAAGCCATTGAGATTATCAGCCAGTCACTGCGCAAATCGGTGGCAGGAAATATTGAGGCGGTTGAGCAGATGGCGCTGGGACAATATGTGGCCGGTATGGGTTTCTCCAATGTCGGCCTTGGTCTGGTGCATGGCATGGCACACCCGCTTGGCGCGTTTTATAACGTCCCGCACGGTGTAGCGAACGCTATTCTGCTGCCGCAGGTGATGGCGTGGAATGCCTCCTGCACAGGCGAAAAATATCGCGATGTTGCCCGCGCAATGGGTGTAAAACAGGTCGAGTCATTATCGCTGGATCAGGCGCGGGAAGCGGCGGTCGCCGCGGTTCGTCAGCTCTGTCGCGATGTGGGTATTCCCCGCTCGCTGCGTGAAGTGGGCTTAAAAGAAGTGGATATCCCAGCACTGGCACAGGCGGCGCTGGATGATGTCTGCACTGGCGGCAACCCACGGACTCCGGACCTGGAGGAAGTGATGGCGTTATATCACCAGAGTTAAGTCACACCCCTTGGCGCTGTAATATATTGCCCGCACTCGCTGGCGGGCTTTTTACATCCTGCAAACGAATAACAGAGAAGTATTCGCCAGCGGTTGTAGGAATGCATTTGCGGCGGCAGCAAAGGTTTTAGCGGCATTTTTCGGCCGGGTTTCAGCCTGAAATCGCCTGATGTGATAGTTCAGTTCAGAGTCCGAATTGCGCGCTTAATCCATGATTTCTTTAGATCCTAAACCGCGCACCTCTTGATCTGGATCACAAAAATCCGCATCATGCGCAGCGAAAACCTTAATGACGCTGCGGAGATTACGATGACACTGTACCAGGGAATGCTCATTTTCTATGCTGTTGTTGCACTGGTCGCTACGCTGATCACGTTCTTCATCGCAAAAGATAAGCTGAGTATCAAACTGCTGAGCGCCTTTTTAGTCGGTGCGACCTGGCCGATGAGTTTTCCTGTCGCCCTGATGTTTGCGCTGTTTTAATTGACAGAATCTCCTTAGCGACCACACTAAGGTAAGACGTCCCTGACCTGCAAACCTGCGATCACCGACGTAACTTTGTTCGTGACGGTTAATAAGGAGCGGCTATGCGCGTTGTCAGTGTGATGATTCTGGTTTCACTTCTTAGTGCATGTAGCGCCAGCGCCCCGTGGCACGCTGAAAAACAGGTTCCCGCAGCCGAAACCCGTCAGCAGACCTGCCAGCCCGGCACCAATCCCAGCCAGAATGACTGCGGTCACTTCCCTGAACCTGAATTTCACTGATCGGTAAAACGGCCAACAGTGCTGCGAGATCGCATTTGCGCTATCTCATAGCATTACAAGGCTTTACACTCCCCTAACCGGTCAGTAGAGTAGCGCCCAGACATCAATTCTGATGCGTAAGCGTTAACGTCAAGCAACGCCCCCGCAGCACTGCTGCCTGTGATGATCCCTGCCATGATGCCTGTACAACACGCCGCTAAATCTCCTACTGCGTTTTCAAGCGCTACGTTTTTTTTGTTCGTCCTGCTGCTTACTGCCGCGAACCTTCGCGCACCTATTACTGTCGCTGGCCCGGTATTGCAGGATATTCGTCAGACGTTTGGACTCACTGCCGGTGAAGCGGGCCTGTTTAATTTTATTCCACTTATCCTCTTTGCCCTGCTCGCCCCACCCGCCGCCTGGCTGGGAAATCAGCTTGGGCTGGAGCGGAGTTTGTGGGGTGCGCTGTGTCTGATCACGGCCGGTTCACTGTTGCGCTGGCACCCCGCCGAAGCAGCACTGTGGGGGGGAACGCTGCTGCTTAGCGCAGGCATTGCCGCCGCCAACGTGTTGTTGCCGCCACTGATTAAACGCGATTTCACCGCCCACACCGCTAAATATATTGGTCTCTATGCTGCAACGATGTCGATCACTGCCAGCCTGGCTTCAGGCATTGCCGTGCCGCTGAGCCAGCTTTCATCGGCCGGCTGGCGACTCTCATTGGTCGTCTGGGCACTGCCCGGGCTGGTGGCGCTGATTGTCTGGCTGCCGCTGTTGCGTCAGCGGCAGTCAACAGTCGCGGCAACCGATGCGCCCGTCGCGTATCGTCATCCCTGGAAATCAGCCGGGGGCTGGCAGATTGCGCTGTTTATGGCGCTGCAGTCGCTGGCATTTTTATACCCTGATCGACTGGTTTGCTATCTTTGCTCAGGACAATGGCTTCAGTCAGACCCGTGCGGGCTGGCTGCTATTCTGGTATCAGGCGATTGCGATCATTGCCAATCTGGGCTGTATGGTGGTTCTGAAGCGGGTTAAAGACGCCCGGCTCACTGCATTTATTGCCTCATCGGGTATTTTCCTTGGCATGCTGGGTTTGATGCTTAATCCGCATTGGGCCGCCATCTGGCTGACTCTGGCTGGACTGGGCGCGGGCGCATCGCTGGTGCTTTGCCTCTCGCTGTTTAATCTGCGAGCCACTCATCACCGCCAGGCCTCGCAACTGTCGGGCATGGCGCAGTGTGTGGGTTATGCACTGGCGGCATTTGGCCCTTTGTTTTTCGGCGTGCTCCATGAGCAGAGCGGTAACTGGACGCTGCCTTTCGGTGTACTGGCCCTGCTGAGCCTGCTACAGATGCTGCTGGCTCCGCTGGCAGCGCAGTCAAAACCTATCAGCTGAACCTGCGGCCCAGCCGCTATCAATTAATGATTCGCTGGTCGCGGATGCGGACAGCAAGAATCGACGGGAGAAGGTAAGTGTCTGAACTGAATAATGCTCTGCTGCAGGCGATCCTGGACCAGGTACGTCCGCTGGTCCATCAGGGAAAGGTGGCTGACTATATTCCTGCGCTGGCGGATGTGGCGGCCGACAATCTGGCGATTGCGGTTTGCCTGCGTGACGGCACGCTCTTTCAGGCAGGTGATGCTGAGACGCGCTTTTCGATTCAGTCGATCTCAAAGGCGCTCTCACTCACTGTGGCACTGACGCGCTATGACGACAGCGAAATCTGGCAGCGGGTCGGCAAAGAGCCCTCAGGTCAGCCTTTTAATTCGCTGGTGCAGCTTGAGCTGGAACAGGGTAAGCCGCGTAACCCTTTCATCAATGCCGGTGCACTGGTGATTTGCGATCTGCTGGAAACCCGTCTGACCGCACCACGGCAGCGAATGCTGGAAATTGTGCGTCAGCTCAGTCAGCAGCCCGATATTAATTATGATCGCCATGTTGCCCGTTCTGAATTTGAACACTCGGCCCGTAATGCAGCCATCGCCTGGTTAATGAAGTCGTTTGGTAATTTTGATAATGATGTCACCAGCGTGATGCAGACCTATTTCCACTATTGCTCACTTTCAATGAACTGCATTGAGCTGGCCCGCACCTTTATCTACCTGGCGAATCAGGGAAAAACGCTGGATGGCAGTCAGATGATCACGCCACGTCAGGCCCGACAGATAAACGCACTGATGATCACCAGCGGGATGTACGATGGCGCAGGCGAGTTCGCATGGCGCGTCGGAATGCCAGCTAAGTCAGGTGTGGGGGGTGGAATTATTGCTATCATTCCCGGCGAGATGAGCATCGCCGTCTGGTCACCTGGGCTGGACAGCGCGGGTAATTCACTGGCGGGAACCGCTGTGCTGGAATTGCTGACTGATAAGCTGGGGCGCTCGATATTTTGATGCTGAGCGAGAATATTTAGCTCGCCGTCATAAAACACGGCGTAATTTCAGGATGTTGGGAAAGCCGTCTGATTTGAAGGGTGCCGCGCACTGGCGATGTGAGGCACCAGTAATTATCAGAGTGCAAAAAATATCTTAGTGTGAAATTTGTGTCAGATCGTCTTCATTCAGACCGGTCATCTGCATAACCGTGTTGCGATCCATACCATTCATCAGCAGGTTACGCGCAATTCTCAGGCTCGCGCCACGAACACCTTCTTTTCGTCCCTGTTCGATGCCCTGTTCAATACCCTGTTCGATGCCTTTCTCAAGACCTATCTGCTCAAGCTGTTGTGCAATAGTCATAAGTGCGTTCTCGTGTTGGGGCACACGCCGTGCCAGCTCCCGTACAAAGGCTTTGGCGTCTGATGTTTCGCCCGCCTGTACCATGTAGTGTACCAGCGATATCACCTGTGATGAAGAGTGATCGCCTGCCATCAAAATGGATACCAGCCTGTCCATCAGCTCTGTCAGATCTCGCTGCCGGATGTGCTTTTGCAACAGGGTCAGAGCCGCCATGTTGCGGTGTTGCATGATCTCATCGTCAGGAATCACCGTGACATCGATCAGCGGAAAACTGTGGCTGTAAAGCCTGTCCGCCAGCACCGGGTCATCAAACTCATCCAGCCACCGGGTCGAATAGGGATAGGGCGTGCGTCTGCCGGTGTAAAACAGGATGGGTATCACCAGCGGCAATGTCTTATGCCCGGCTTCCAGATGGCGCTGCATAGCTGCCACTGCATAGCGCATCAGCCGAAATGCCATGTGTTTGTCAGGTGCTGACTGATGCTCAATAAGTACATGGATATATCCATCGCCAGCGGTTGTTTTAAGACTGTAAAGCACGTCGCTGAAGTACTGCCGAAGGTCATCCTCCACAAACGACCCCGACTCCAGCTTCAGGGTGCTGAGATCACAGCGTACGCGCAGCTCCGGCGGCAGGTGCAGCGCCATAAAATCCCGGGCAATATCCGGCTGAGTCAGAAATTGCCGGAATGTCGCATCATGAGGTGTGGGTGTGCTGTTCTTCTTTTTCACTGGCCAGAATCCTTTCTGTTCCTGAAGCGCTTACAACGGCTGAGTCAGCCAGTAAAAGGCGCTAATTCCTGTCGCGCACGCACGTTTAGTCACTGATGGAGATAACGAAACTAATAGCCTGATTAATAACCACTGTAAAACGTGTCACCTGAATTCTACGAGGTTGCTCTGAATATCAACGCATGTCAGACATTAAAACTATTTCCGCAAGGCCCGACTCACCACATTAACCGGCTCGCCCTGCATAAAGGCCGCGATATTGGCCATCACGCCAGTCACCAGATTCTCCACACCGCTGCGACTCGCCCAGGCAATGTGCGGCGTCAGCAGCAGAGTTGGCAGATCCGCCAGCAGCGGATTGTCGGGCGCGGGCGGCTCGCTGCTCAGCACATCCAGCGCCGCGCCCCCAATGACACCCTGTTTTAACGCCTTAGCGAGGTCGGCTTCGTTAATCAGTCCGCCGCGCGCGGTATTGATTAGCAGCGTATGCGGTTTCATTTTCTCCAGCGCCTGACGATCGATCATCTGACGAGTGCTGTCACTCAACGGGCAGTGAAGCGAAATAATATCGCTTGTCGCGAGCATCTGTTCGAAGCTGACATAACCCTCACGCACCCTGTCACTGCCTTTACGCTCGGCATACTGCACCTGCATACCCAGCGCCTTAGCCAGCCTGCCGACCGCCTGGCCAATGTCGCCCTTGCCCACGATACCCAGCATTGCGCCGCCAATATCCCCTATCGGCTGACGATGCAGACAGAAGTGCTGAGCCTGCGGCCAGTCGATGCGGGTATTGCTGGCGTAAGCCATCATCTGACGGCGCAGGGCAAAAATCGCGGCGATAACCGCCTCTGAAACGCTCTGGGTGGAGTAACCAGGAACATTACTGACCACAATACCGCGTGTATGACAGGCATCGAGATCAATACAGTCATATCCGGTCGCCGCGACACAAATAAAGCGCAGATCGGGTAAGAGTTTTAAGGTGTCGGCACGCAACGGCACTTTATTGGTGATCGCGACCGTGGCGCCCGTAAGCGCCGACACGATTTCACTGACCGAAGTCTGTGCACGAATTTCCCAGTCAGCATTCTGCTTTCCGGTCGGCAGTGAAACAGGCAGCGTGTCGCCATCCAGCATGACAATTTTCATTCTTAGTCCTTTATGGGTTCGGTTTAACTGCAGCCGAAACATTAATGTTATTTGTATGTGTTCTGGTGGTAACAACTACGTTAAATGATGCTGAAATTAAAGTGAATATGTTCAAAGAGTGCGAATTTTCTCGCTACAGAAGCCACTTTATTTAACCCTTTTATCCCCTTCGCGTTACACTGCCGCCCTGAATTCTGACCCCAAATGCCTGTTAAAATCATGCAGAGATCTGACATCCGACAGCGACTCACAGCCGGTATTGCGATACTGGCCGTGCTGCTGTTGTTTGTTGCCCCGATGATCTCTAAAAATCTGGCTGAACATCGCGCCATGATGCAGGATGCCTCTGCCATGAGCGCAGAGATGCCCATGATGGATCATCACAGCGAGATGGCGATGGCGGATCACGGGATGATGATGGGTTCGGGCTTTGCCTGTGGTTACTGCGATTTGCTGGTTCATGTGCCGCTGATGCTATGGGTCTTTATCCCGTTCATCTGGTGGATGTGCCTGATAAGCCGCGCCCCGCCTCCTTCTGCCATTAATCCGCCGCAATGGCGACGATTACTGCGCCTTCACCGACCGCGTGCGCCACCCTGTTTTGCGTCACACCGACTGCTAACTGATTCGATTGCGTGACAACGTCACCAGATCGCCTTTGTCTTTTGAAAAGTGTGGAATGCTATGTCCTCTAATCGGGAAATGTCCCCTGCACCACGCGGCACTGTTTTTAACCTGTTTCGCCGCCTGCATTTTTATATTGGCCTGTTTATTGCGCCGTTTATTTTCGTCGCCGCTCTCACCGGTACGCTCTACGTTCTTACGCCGCAGCTGGAACAGGCGATTTACCACGATGCCCTGACCACTGACGCGCAGGGTGTCGCACAACCGCTGTCAGCTCAGATTGCCGCTGCCCGTGCCCGTGCCGGTGAGTCCGCGCGCATTTACGCCGTGCGTCCCGCACCAGGCCCGCTGGATACAACCCGGGTGCAGTTTGCTGAGCCTCAGTTGGGTCCATCTGAGTCGCGCTCGCTGTTTATCGATCCCTACACCCTGCAGGTGAAAGGCGATATGACGGTCTATGGCACCAGCGGTGTGTTGCCGCTGCGAATGTGGCTGGATCAGCTGCATCGCGGCCTGTTGCTGGGAGATTTTGGTCGCAATTACAGTGAACTGGCGGCTTCGTGGCTGTGGGTCGCCGCGCTGGGTGGACTCGTTTTATGGGCCGGCACGCGGCCACCACGACACCGTAAAAAAGCGCTGAGTGGCTTTGCAGCAACGCGTCACTGGCACGTCACGCTGGGTCTGATTCTGGCCATCGGCCTGGTGTTCTTTTCAGTCACGGGGCTGACCTGGTCACAGTGGGCGGGCAACAACATTGATAAGATGCGCAGCGACTTCGGCTGGACAACGCCGCAGGTTAACACCGCGCTGAATGGTAACGTTCCTGCCGAAGCCGCCGATCCCCATGCTGACCATCGCGGTGCGATGGAAGGAATGACGATGTCCGGGATGACCATGCCAGCGAAAACCGCGCCGCCGGTGATCCTGAATCAGCCGAATGCCAGCTGGGATCAGGCCCTGGCGGCTGCACGTCAGGCCGGACTTCACGCCACAAAACTGGAACTGCGCCAGCCTAAGAACGCTGAACAGGCATGGACAGTGTCAGAGATTGATCGCAGCTGGCCGAGCCAGGTCGATGCAGTTTCCATCAATCCGGTTAATTTCAGCGTGGTCGATCGCGTTGAGTTCGCCAGCTTCCCGCTGGTGGCGAAACTGACCCGCTGGGGCGTGGATGCCCATATGGGCGTGCTGTTTGGCCTGCCCAACCAGCTGATTCTGGCGCTGTTTGGCTTTGGTCTCTGCACAATGATTGTGCTGGGCTACCGCATGTGGTGGATACGTCGCCCGGCTGTTCCTCAGCTCAGCCCATCGCAGACGCTGTTGTCCGCCTGGCTGTCACTGCCGCGCTACGCACAGGGTACCAGTCTGATTGTCATGCTGGCCCTGGGCTATGCCCTGCCCGTTATGGGTGTCAGCCTGATAGTGCTGATTTTGCTGGATATTCAGCGCTGGCGCAGTGCGCAGCGAGCCGCTATCGTTCAGGTGGAAATCGCCCCGGATAAGCAGTCGCCGCTGGCTATCGTTCAGTCGCGCTTCGCCGGTAAACGTAAAGAGATGCGTTATTTTCTGCGCAGCGTCACGGTGCTGGCGCTGATTGTCATCTCGGTAATGGCAAATGCGATGATTGGTGGCGTGATTGATCAGTATCAGATCCCTTTCAGCCACTGGTCACTGACTATGTATATCACTCAGGCGATGATGATCCTGCTCTACTCCACCGTCTTTACCGGGCTGTTGTCGATTCCACTCTGGTATTTCTTTCTGGGTGAAAGTGACGAACAGGGCAAGTAGGCTGCCAGCACGGCAAATTGTCTATTATTCAAAATAACTGACGAAGCCGGGCAAATCCCCCGGCTTCTCATTTTACGTCTGAGGTCTATGATCGTTGTTATTGGTCACTTTATTTAAGAGCTAATCATGAACATTGTGCGAGCAAATCCTGAGCAACTTTTTGAGTACGGTCCTTTCACCGTTCGTCGCCAGCGGCCCGGCGCTGCCCTGAGCCCGCTGATCAGTGTTGACCTGATGTCGTTAAAACTGGATGCCCGGATTCCGATGCAGCAGCATCAGAATGAAGAAGTGTTCACTTACCTTTGGCGCGGTTCGATGCAACATCAGGACAGCAACGGCGAGCGCACACAGCTCTCTGCAAAGAAAGTGATGGTGGTCAATGCGGGTGAAGGTGTTCAGTACGAAGAGTCGGTGCCGCTGTATGAAGCGGAGTTGTTGCAGGCTGTGATTCGGCCTTCACAGCCGGGCGGGGAAGCGATGACTCAGGTGCTGGAACGCGACCAGGGCATTATGACCAACGGCTGGACCGAACTGGCCGGGCCAGAAACGTCTGACGCGCCACTGGAACTGCGCCAGGAGGTCTATATCTACGACACGCTGCTGGCGCGCAACCATACGCTCAATGTGCCTTCAATGCCGGGATTTGTCGCTTATCTCACCGTGCTTGAAGGCATTATCCGCGTGGGCGATCACCGTCTGGGTCGTGGAGACGCAGTCAGCGGGCTGGATGACACCATTGAAATCGTGGGCGACCGTGAGGCTAATCTGGTCTGTTTCCTGGTGAAGCCCGATAATTTTGCATAAGAAAGCGCGGGACTATCCCCGCGCTGATTAAAGCGTTTTACGTTGCTGCCTCGCCTGAACCCGTTTATAGGCATGATCAAACTGACAGACATCGTCGCGCAGCCAGTGACGCTGCGTCAGCGGGGCATCATCCAGCGCCTGTGGCAGCGGCACGCCTCCCAGCGATCCCCGACAGCAAAAGGCGCGCGCCAGCGTTGGAGTTGCGATGCCAATATAACGGGCAAATTCAGGTAGCGTCATCAGTGTTGTACTCATTTCACACCTCCAGTAATCAGATCTTCCCCGCTATTTTGACTCCAGTTATTAAATGCCTTTATTGATCTGAAACATAGATGTGATACTAATCTTCTGCCTGCTGATGAGTTAGCTGGCCTACCGTAAACCAAAAAGAAGTGAGGACCCTGTGCGCCATTATGGATTGATGATAGCCCTTCTTTTTTCGGGTTTCGCCACTGCCCACACCCTGAAAACGGGTTTTCCTGTCCCCACCGTCTATGTCGCCGACAAAGGCGAAATGGTGCTGAAACAGGGCGACATTCATTATCAGCGCTGGAACAGTCAGACTCTGACCGGAAAAGTGCGTCTGGTGATTCATGTGGCGGGTCGTCTCTCTGCGAAAGATCAGAGCGAGCCTTTAATCAATGCCATTCAGCAGGCCCGACTGCCGCGAGACCGTTTCCAGACCACCACCATCGTCAATACTGACGATGCTCTGCCCGGCAGTGCCATTTTTGTAGTGCGCAGCATTGCGTCCAGTAAAAAGGCTGACCCATGGCAGCAATTCATTATCGACAGCAGTGGCGTTACCGCTCACAGCTGGCATCTTCTGCCGGAAAACGCGTCAGTGGCCGTCATTGATCCGAAGGGAATTGTGCGTTTCGCCAAAGATGGCGCATTATCTGACGAGGATGTCGCCAGCGTGATAAAAACGCTGCGCGCATTACTGGGTTGATTCAGGCAGAATGCCCCGTTAATTATCGACGTTAAATACGGAATGCTGCTGAATTTACCGACATTTTTATCTCTGTGAACTACGCTTAGTTGTAATGGAATTACCCGCCGTTCTTTGAAAACCTGCCCACTATGCAAGGGCAGTCGGGGACGATTATTGAAGATGGCATCGAAGAATTTCGACCTGCTGTGACTTCCTCTGTAGATAAGGACAGCCATGATGACGGTCTGTGCAGAACAACACGTCAATTTCAACCGCAGTGAGGCTGCGAGCCTGTTGAACGAGATTGAGCAACGGCTCGACCAGCTTTTACCGGTTGAAAGTGAACGTGACCTGGTCGGCGCTGCAATGCGCGACGGTGCGCTGGCACCGGGAAAGCGTATTCGTCCACTGCTGCTACTGCTGGCCGCGCGCGATCTCGGTTGCGACGTCACGCCCGCCGGTTTGCTTGATCTCGCCTGTGCAGTGGAGATGGTCCATGCCGCCTCCCTGATTCTGGATGACATGCCCTGCATGGATGATGCGCAGTTGCGTCGTGGACGGCCGACCATTCACTGTCAGTATGGCGAACATGTGGCGATTCTGGCCGCGGTTGCACTGCTGAGTAAGGCATTTGGCGTGGTCGCCATGGCAGAAGGCTTAACAGCGGCCGCACGAGCAGACGCCGTCGCGGAGTTATCCCATGCGGTCGGTATGCAGGGACTGGTGCAGGGTCAATTCAAAGATCTCTCAGAGGGTGACAAACCACGCAGTGCTGATGCCATTCTGATGACCAATCACTATAAAACCAGCACGCTGTTCTGCGCCTCAATGCAGATGGCCTCCATTGTGGCAGAAGCGTCTGCAGAGACCCGCGAAGAGCTGCACCGTTTTTCACTGAATCTCGGTCAGGCTTTCCAGTTGCTGGACGATCTTACCGACGGCATGGCCGATACCGGCAAAGATACCCATCAGGATGAGGGTAAATCGACGCTGGTGAATCTGCTTGGGCCTCAGGCAGTGGAAACGCGACTGCGAGACCATCTGCGTTGCGCCAGCGAGCATCTGCTCTCGGCCTGTCAGGACGGTTATTCCACACATCATTTTGTTCAGGCCTGGTTTGAGAAAAAACTCGCTGCCGTCAGTTAAGGATGCTGCATGAGCCACTACGCGGTCATCGCACCGCCCTTTTATAGCCATGTGCAGGCGCTTCAGCATCTTAGCCAGGCTTTAATCGCGCGCGGACACCAGATTACCTTTATCCAGCAGACGGACGTCAGCGCGCTTCTCACTGACCGGCGAATTGGCTTTTTCCCGCTGGGCTTAGCCTCGCATCCCGCGGGCAGTCTGGCGCATACCCTGCAGCTGGCGGCGCATCCTCTTGGCCCGTCGATGCTGAAACTGATCAATGAGATGGCGCGCAGCACCGATATGCTCTGTCGCGAATTGCCGGTGGTGCTGAACACGCTGGCGATCGATGGCGTCATCGTCGATCAGATGGAACCTGCCGGTGCATTAGCAGCAGAGTTTCTGAATCTGCCTTTCGTTTCGGTTGCCTGTGCGCTGCCGCTAAACCGTGAGGCCGATTTTCCGCTGGCCGTGATGCCATTTGACTATGCAGGGACAGATCAGGCGCGCGAACGCTATCGCACCAGTGAAAAAATCTACGACTGGCTGATGCGGCGTCACGATCGGGTGATCGCCCGCAATGCTCATGCAATGGGATTAGCACCGCGCGAAAAACTGCATCACTGTTTTTCACCGCTGGCACAGATCAGCCAGCTTATCCCGGCACTCGATTTTCCCCGCCAGACCCTGCCCGACCATTTCCACGCGGTTGGACCTCTGCGCGCTGCGGAATCGTCATCGGCTGCGTCGAAGACACGCTATTTCACGCAGGACGACAAACCGAAGGTTTTTGCTTCACTCGGCACCCTGCAGGGTCATCGCTACGGCCTGTTTAAAACCATCGTCCGTGCCTGTCAGGAGATTGACGCGCAGTTATTGCTGGCGCATTGCGGTCGCCTGTCACCGTTTCAGGCGGAGAAACTCGCGCAGGCCAGCCATGTTCAGGTGGTCGATTTTGCCGATCAGGCAGCGGCTCTGGCGCAGGCCGATCTGGCCATCACCCACGGCGGGATGAACACGGTGCTGGATGCAGTTAACCACCTGACGCCGCTTCTGGCGATCCCGCTGGCCTTTGATCAGCCAGGCGTTGCGGCCAGAGTGGTCTGGCACGGTATCGGACGTCGCGCATCACGCTTTACCACCAGCCACTCAATGGCCCGCCAGCTCCAGACCTTGCTGGCAGATGAGAGTTACGTTGAGCAGATGAAAACGCTGCGCACCGCCCTTCGTCAGGCGGGCGGGACAACACTGGCAGCGGACATTGTCGAACAGGCGATTCTGACCCGTAAACCGGTGCTTAAGAGGAGAGATTATGCCGCGGTATGATCTTATTCTGGTGGGTGCGGGACTGGCAAACGGCCTGATTGCTTTGCGCCTGCGTCAGCAGCGGCCGTCCCTGCGCATTCTCTTAATTGATGCCGAAAATGAGCCAGGCGCGCATCACACCTGGTCATTTCATGCGGAAGATCTGACTGAAACACAGCATCACTGGATTGCGCCACTGGTCGTTCATCACTGGCCCGGTTATGAAGTGCGCTTTCCTCAACGACATCGTTCCCTGAACAGTGGCTATTTTTGCGTGACCGCAGAGCGTTTTGCGCAGGTCATTCGTGACAGATTTGCGTCGGATCTGCTGCTGAACACCAGAGTGGCGAACATCGCTTCACGCTCGGTCACGCTGGAGGATGGCCGCGTACTGGACACTGACGCGGTGATCGATGGTCGTGGCTATCAGTCCGATACCGCGTTGCGTATGGGCTTCCAGTCGTTCGTCGGGCAGGAGTGGCAGCTCAGTGAACCACACGGACTGACTGAACCGATCATCATGGATGCAACGGTGGATCAGCAGGCAGGCTATCGTTTTGTCTACAGCCTGCCGTTTTCTGCCGATACAGTGCTGATTGAAGATACCCACTATATTGATCACGCCACGCTGGAAGGCGATCGCGCCCGTCAGAATATCCGTGACTATGCCGCACAGCAGGGCTGGAAACTGAACCAGCTACTGCGAGAAGAGCAAGGTGCGTTACCGATTACACTGACCGGCGACGTGGGTGCCTTCTGGCAGAAACGCGATTTGCCCTGCAGCGGGCTGCGTGCCGGGTTATTTCACCCTACCACTGGCTACTCTCTGCCACTGGCGGTCTCGCTGGCTGACCGGCTGGCTCAGATGCAGACATTTACCTCTGAAACCCTGCACGCCACCATTGCGCATTTCGCCAGTCAGGCCTGGCAGCAGCAGCGCTTCTTCCGCATGCTAAACCGGATGCTGTTTCTCGCGGGTCCGGCTGACCAGCGCTGGCAGGTTATGCAACGTTTTTACGGACTTCCCGAAGGTCTGATCGCCCGTTTTTATGCGGGAAAACTCACTATGTCTGATCGGCTGCGTATCCTAAGCGGCAAGCCACCGGTTCCCGTACTGGCGGCATTACAGGCTATTATGACTCCTCACCGTCAACAGGCGATGCAATGAATAGAACGACAGTAATTGGCGCAGGCTTTGGTGGTCTGGCTCTGGCCATTCGCCTTCAGGCGTCCGGTATTCCCACCCGACTGCTGGAACAGCGTGACAAGCCAGGCGGCCGGGCTTATGTCTATGAGGATCAGGGCTACACCTTTGATGCCGGTCCGACGGTGATTACCGATCCGAGCGCCATTGAAGAGCTGTTCACGCTGGCGGGCAAAAAGCTCTCTGACTATGTCGAGCTGATGCCGGTAAAGCCGTTTTATCGCCTCTGCTGGGAGTCTGGCAAGGTATTCAGTTATGACAACGATCAGCCAGCGCTGGAAGCACAGATTGCCGCGTTTAACCCGCGTGATGTTGAAGGCTATCGGCGCTTTCTTGACTATTCCCGTGCGGTGTTTGCAGAAGGCTATCTGAAACTCGGCACTGTGCCGTTTCTCTCTTTCCGCGACATGTTGCGTGCTGCACCTCAGCTGGCAAAATTACAGGCGTGGCGCAGTGTTTACAGCAAAGTGGCAAGCTACATTGAAGATGAACATCTTCGTCAGGCATTCTCTTTTCACTCGCTATTGGTGGGCGGAAATCCCTTTGCCACGTCGTCAATTTACACCCTGATTCATGCACTGGAACGTGAATGGGGCGTCTGGTTCCCACGCGGCGGCACTGGCGCGCTGGTTCAGGGCATGGTGAAACTGTTTGAGGATCTGGGTGGGGAAGTAGAGCTGAATGCCAGCGTTGCCCGTCTGGAGACGCTGGAAAATAAAATTACCGCCGTGCATCTGGATGACGGGCGGGTATTCCCGACCCGTGCGGTCGCCTCTAACGCGGATGTGGTTCACACGTATAGTGAATTACTGAGCCAGCATCCGGCATCTGTGGCGCAGGGGAAAACCCTGCAAAATAAGCGCATGAGTAACTCGCTGTTTGTGATCTATTTTGGCCTGAATCATCATCATGATCAGCTGGCGCACCATACGGTTTGCTTTGGTCCGCGCTACCGCGAATTAATTGATGAGATCTTCAACAAAGACGCGCTGGCAGAGGACTTCTCACTCTATCTGCATGCGCCCTGCGTGACCGATCCGTCACTGGCACCTGAAGGCTGCGGCAGCTATTACGTGCTGGCGCCCGTGCCGCATCTCGGCACCGCCGATATCGACTGGAGTGTTGAAGGTCCGCGCCTGCGCGATCGTATCTTCGACTATCTGGAGCAGCACTATATGCCGGGCCTGCGCAGTCAGCTCGTGACGCACCGCATCTTCACGCCGTTTGATTTTCGCGATGAGCTGAATGCGTATCAGGGCTCGGCGTTCTCGGTGGAGCCGATCCTGACGCAGAGCGCCTGGTTCCGGCCGCACAACCGCGATAAGACGATCAAAAATCTCTATCTGGTCGGTGCAGGCACCCATCCGGGCGCGGGTATTCCGGGCGTCATTGGTTCGGCCAAAGCCACTGCAGGATTAATGCTGGAGGATTTGGCTTGAACAGTCCGTCACTGCTCGACCATGCCGTAGAAACCATGGAAGTGGGTTCAAAAAGCTTCGCCACGGCATCGAAGCTTTTTGATGCCAAAACACGACGCAGTGTGCTGATGCTCTACGCCTGGTGTCGGCACTGTGACGACGTGATTGACGATCAGGTGCTGGGCTTCAGTAACAATACGCCGTCGCTGCAATCTGCGGAACAGCGCCTGGCGCAGCTGGAGATGAAAACGCGTCAGGCCTATGCCGGATCACAGATGCATGAACCTGCCTTTGCGGCCTTTCAGGAGGTGGCGATGGCGCATGACATTCTGCCTGCTTATGCCTTTGATCATCTTGCAGGTTTTGCGATGGATGTTCGCGAGACACGCTATCAGACGCTGGATGATACGCTGCGCTACTGTTATCACGTGGCGGGCGTGGTGGGTCTGATGATGGCGCAGATTATGGGCGTGCGAGACAATGCCACGCTGGATCGTGCCTGTGATCTCGGGCTGGCATTTCAGCTGACCAATATTGCGCGCGATATCGTTGAAGATGCTGAAGCGGGACGCTGCTATTTGCCCGCCGAGTGGCTGACTGAAGCGGGTCTGACACGAGAGACGCTGGCTGACCCGCATAATCGCCAGGCACTGAGTCGCGTGGCCCGTCGGCTGGTAGAGACGGCCGAGCCCTATTACCAGTCGTCGTTAGCCGGACTGCCCGGTTTGCCTCTGCGCTCAGCGTGGGCGATTGCTACTGCTAAACAGGTGTATCGTAAAATCGGGATGAAAGTTGTTCAGGCGGGTTCACAGGCGTGGGATCAACGCCAGTCCACCAGCACACCCGAGAAACTGGCTATGCTGGTGGCGGCATCAGGTCAGGCGGTTACTTCCCGGATGGCGCATCCTGCTCCACGTCCCGCTTACCTCTGGCAGCGCCCCGTTTAACACCGTGACGTTCCCGCAGCGTCGCCTGCAGTTTTGACAACGGCGGCGCATAAAGGAAACCAAACGAGACGCAGTCCTCTTTGCCACGTACAGCATGATGCATGCGGTGCGCCATATAAAGTCTGCGCAGATAACCCCGGCGCGGAACATAGCGGAACGGCCAGCGTTGATGAACCAGGCCATCATGCACGATAAAATAGAGCAAACCGTAAAGCGTCATCCCCGCGCCAATCCACTGCAACGGCCAGACACCTGTGCTGCCCAGATAAATGAGCAAAATCGACAGGCAGGCGAATACCACTGCATAAAGGTCGTTAACCTCAAACCAGCCTTTATGGGGTTCATGATGAGACAAATGCCAGCCCCAACCCCAGCCGTGCATAATATATTTGTGCGCCAGTGCAGCCGTTATCTCCATACCGATAACGGTGACCAGAACAATCAGGGCATTCCAAATCCACAACATAGTTTCTCCCGAGCATGCATCCTGCAAAGTGGCGCAGAGGTTCAATTTTAACAGAAGTTGGGGAAAACCGCGTTCAGGAGATAAACAGAGGATAACGGGAACGGGGCGGGCACCTTCGTGCGTGAAATATCTTTCAGGTTAAATCGTGATCCATTGGTGTGCGAAACGCGTGACGTGCAGCAACCATTAACTGACTGGCGGTTACCGTGGCGGGCAATCGCATTAAAATTTTACTCGCCTGCCAGTAACATAAGACCATGACCTCATCCTCCTCTTTTTCTGCCAGTTCATGCAATCGGGCGCGGAGTGACAACACATTGATACTCTGCTGCTCGTCCAGCATGTCTGAGATCGTCTGGTTAATGACGCGATGCAGAGTTTTCCAGGTGAGATCGGTATGCAAAATTAACCTCTTTTAACGCTTATCGGCTCGGGGCAGGCGATCAGCAGGAAAGTCGCAGAGATGGCTTCATCATGCAGATAGCAAACTCTGCGGGTAACTATAGCGCTCTTCAGTTCAGCTGACGATAAAGAGTCAGATAATGAGAATGCTAATGCCTTTAATTCTAGCGATCAATGGACCTGCCTGTCTCCTGTTACGCGCCAGTCAGTGATTGATTGATTGCTGATTTTTGTAACAATTGCGGCTGATTCTCAACTGGCTGAAATAAAGAGGATTTGCCAGAGTAAATGTCTTACCTTCCTGTTTATCTTTTAGGAGTGACCGATGTATCAGCATGCTGATGTCCTGGTGTGGGGCCATGGCCCCGAAGTGTTTGAAGTTTTCCTGGAACCTACCTGTCCTTTTTCGGTGCGTGCATTCAATAAATTAGACGCATTACTGGCGCACGCAGGTGAAGATAAAATCACCGTGAAGATCCGGCTGCAATCTCAGCCATGGCATCTTTATTCCGGGCTGATTGTCCGCTATATCCTTGCCGCCGCCTGCGAAAGTAAAGACGCAGCGAAGAAGGTGATGCAGGCGGTGGCCGATCATCGTGAAGAGTTCGAATTCACCGACCACTGCACCGGCCCGAATCGCGATACCACGCCAAACCAGATTCTGGACCGTCTTAAAGCGTACAGTGGCGTAGATGCCAGCGCCGCGTTTGATCAGCCTGACCTGCAGAACGCGATTAAATGGCACTGCAAGTATGCCCGTCAGAATGGTATCCACGTTTCCCCGACCTTTATGGTCAATGGTCTGGTACAACCTGAAATCAGCAGTGGTGACGACATCGAACATTGGTCGAGCTTTCTGATGCGTTAGTTTTACGTGCGCGGCCGCCGTTGCCGCGCCAGGCTTTAAACCACCGCTAAGAGAGCCAGTACGCCATCTCTTTCAATGTCCTGATAATTATGCCTGTTTTCCCGTAAGCAGGCCGGGTAAGCTGTACGGCTATTAGCAGCGTTTGAGCCGTTGCTACATCCTCTAAACGGCGCCGCTGGCCTGCAGTTATGCTGGTCAGGCGCTTATTTCACTAAGGATTTGCAGATGACAATGACGCTTGAACAGATACAGGACAAATATCCGGGTGCATTTACAGATGCATTTGGTGATTCTCCGGAATTAGCCAGCGAGCTTGCAACGCTGATTATTGCCGGAAAGAAGGTGGCTACCTGCGGTTCATTGCGGAGCTGGCAGGAGCAGGATGCCTTGCCTCAGCCGGGCGGTTACAGCATTCTTCTGAACGGCGAAAAGCAGCCGGTGTGTGTTATCCGCACCACCGGACTATTCCTGACGCGCTTTGACCGCGTGACGCCAGAGATGGCGATGCTGGAGGGTGAAGGCGATCTCAGCCTCGACTACTGGCGACAGGAACATCAGCGCTATTTCGAACGTGAAGGCTATTTCCACAGCGAAATGGAGCTGATCTTCGAGACGTTCCAGCTGGTCGAGGTGATTTAAACCCGCCTCCTACAGCGTATTCGCTGCCATCAGCGCCAGCCGCGTAACGCCCCGCGCGGCAAGGTTATCCGCCGCCTGGGCGGCGCGCATGCCACTGGCGCACACCAGCACCACGCGCTGATCGGATGGCGGCTGCCAGGCTGCTATCTGCTGCGGCAGAATCCGTAACACCCTATCAGCCACACTTTCAGACGCCTCCTCCAGACTACGCAACTCCACAACGCAGTCATCATCCCTGAGCATCAGACGATCGATAAAAGGCGTGCCAGGCGTGTCCGGCTCAGGTGCATCATCGAAGCGAAACTGCCTGATGTGCCAGTCCACAAAGTCACACTGGATCATGCAGCCAAGCGGCGATGGCATCAGCCTGAGTAATACACTCAGTGCCATCTGTGCCTGCATTGCACCCAGCGTCGCCACCGCAGGTCCCATTACGCCAGCGGTATTGCAGTTACCCGAGGCCACGGGCAACTGCGGGAACACTGCGCGATAGCCGGGCGCACCGCCGCAGAATCCGCCGACATACCCTTTACGCCCCAGCACCGAGGCGCAGATCAGCGGCAGGTCGCGCGGATAGCAGGCGTCAGAAAGCTGATAAGTAATGGCGAAGTTATCCGCCGCATCCACCACCAGATCGATTCCCTCCAGCGCCTGCGGTAGCTGACTGGCGCTCAGCAGGTGTGAATGCGCCTCGACAAGGCAGTCAGGATTTCGCTGCGCCAGCGCACGCTGCGCACAGTGTGCTTTAAGCTCGCCCACATCGCCGACACCAAACAACGTCTGCCGGTGAAGATTGTGCAGTTCAACACGATCGCCATCGTAAAGACGAATAAATCCCACGCCCGCACCTGCCAGTAACGGCAGCAGGGTGGCGCTGAGGCCGCCCGCGCCCACCACCAGCACGCTTGCCCTGGCCAGCCGCTGCTGCCCCGCTTCGCCAATTTCAGGCAACATGGTCTGTCGCTGATAACGCGCCATTGTCTCTCCTCAGAACTCTGCCAGACCAAAAATGGGCGTAGAGGCAGAGGCCATATCACGCTGCTCCATCAGGCCCGCCTGGAATCCCTGATGTCCACCATAAATCGCAGCAGCAAACGCACCGGCCATCCGCACCGGATCGCCTGCTTTTGCCACCGCTGTGTTGAGCAGCACACCGTCGAAACCCATCTCCATAGCCTGCGCCGCCTGACCGGGTGAGCCGATACCTGCGTCGATAATCAGCGGCACATCTTTAAACCACGCACGCATCGTGCGCAGCCCTTCGATATTGCGCAGCCCCTGACCGGAGCCAATTGGCGCGCCCCAGGGCATCAGCACTTCGCAACCCGCTTCCAGCAATTTTTCACCGACAATCAGATCTTCGGTGGTATAGGGAAAAACCTGGAAACCGTCAGCACAGAGGATGCGGGCGGCTTCAACCAGTGCAAAAGGATCGGGTTGCAGCGTGTCAGCATGGCCGATCACTTCCAGTTTGATCCATGGCGTGTCGAACAGTTCACGCGCCATTTGCGCCGTTGTCACGGCTTCTTTTACCGTGTGGCAACCGGCTGTATTCGGCAGAATGCGCTTGTTGAGCTGTTGCAGTAGCGTGCGGAAGGCACCCCCTTCGCTGCCCTCCCGTCGAAGGCTGACAGTAATGATTTCTGCACCTGAGGCGTCGATCGCCTGCTGCAGAATGTCGGGAGACGGATAGCCAGCAGTACCCAGAAGAAAGCGGGATTGCGGCGCAAATTGATAGAACATCATTAACCTCCCTGCATCGGTGACAGGATTTCCAGCTGATTACCCGCCTCAAGTTGCTGGCTGGCATACCGGCTTCGCGGCACAAACTCACCGTTCAGCGCGGCGGCGACGGAGCGCGGGTCGATCTGCTGCTCCTGCAGCAGTTCCGCCAGCGTGCCTGCATCGGTTTCAATCGTGCGTCCATTAAGTTGAACTCGCATGAGTCATCTCCTGAGTCAGTTGCAGCATGAGGTTTTCAGCCATGATCGGAGCCAGCAAAAAGCCATGGCGATACAGCCCATTGAGCGAAAAACGGCCATTCTCAAAACGAACCTCCGGCAGGTTCTGTTGATAGGCAGGGCGCAGGCCGGTGCCGCTCTCCACAATCCGCGCTTCAGCCAGCGCCGGATGCAGACTGTAAGCGGCGCTTAGCAACTCCATCATGGCTCTGGCGCTAATCGGACTGCTGTCGTGACTTTCGACCATGGTGGCACCCAGCATGAAGTGCCCTTCTGCTCGGGGCACCAGATAGCAGGGAAAGCGAGGATGCAGCAGCCGGACAGGACGGGAGAGCTGAACGTCATGCGTCTGGAGGATCAGCATTTCACCCCGTACGGCGCGCAGCTCGGGCTGCTGATCCGCGGCGTGAATGCCACGGCAGTCAATGATGGTGCCGGTGGGTTCACCACTGTGTAAGGGCACGCCAGCCTGTTGTAATTTGTCACGCAGTTGCTGCAACGCCAGGCGGGGATCGAGATGCGCCTCCGCCGCAAAATACAGACCACGGGCAAAGCGATTTTCCAGCGCCGGTTCGATATCACCCGGTACGACCCACTCATGTTTTTCCGTCATGCTGGCGAAGCGCGTCAGTTCGCGGCTATCACGCGGCGGCGCAACCACCAGCGTACCCTGCTGTTCCACGCCATCAACACGTTGCGACCACCAGCCTGCAGCGTGCTGGCCCCAATCGATCACCTGCTGAGGCGCGCTTTCCGCTTCGCACCAGGGCGCGAGCATGCCACCCGCCCAGTGTGAGGCGGCACGACAGTCAGGCTGCGTAATGATTTCGACGGTTTCGCCCCGCTCCATCAGCAGTGTGGCGACGCACAGCCCGGCCACGCCACTGCCAAGCACCGACCAGCGGCTCATGATGTCCACCGGCGAGGAAGAGAGAGATTCTGGATGAGATATTTCACTTTGGCCTCGTTATACGTTAACGAAGACCCGTGATACGGAGGGAAAAGGCAGAGGCGTCGTGCATGCGCCCCTGCGGCAAGTATCTGATGCGATACCCGTCTTCCTACGCCAGTATCAACTGGGTCAGGTTCTAAGGGTCGCTAAGCCGCGCGATGCGCTATTAGCCTCTCAGTCTCTCTGGCGAGACTCCCCTGACGGGTTTAGTTGTAAGTGAAGCGGGCAGCTTCGTCAAGCGCGCACAGGATGGCTGCTAAGAATTTTAGGGGACAGGCAAGGTTTTGCGCCAGAGTCAAATGCAATGCGTTAGCAGTAGGCAATGAGAGGGTGTTTAAACTGCAGTCGCCTTACAGCGCCTGCAGTGATTGTGTCAGCACGTCGGTGATTTCACGAATACGCGGTTCAGCACGACGATAATAGGTCCATTTGCCCACTTTGCTGGCTTCGACCAGCCCGGCACTGTGAAGTGCTTTCAGGCATAACGACGTGGCGGGCTGTGATAAGCCCGCCTTGTCCTGTATGAGGCTGGCACAGACGCCATACTGATCGAAGGGATAGAGCTGGGTATAGCCCGCAAACGCTTCTTCAGGATGCTTAAGCCACTTCAGCACTGCCACTCGGGTTGGATTGGACAGTAACTTCAGGGCATTTTCGGGGGACATGCCGCCTCACAGAGTATCAGGATTGAAAAACAGGATAGTCAGTATAACCCTTCTCCGTGCCGCCATACAGAGAGGCGTGGTCGACCTCATTCAGCGGATGACCTGATTTAATGCGTGCAGGCAAATCAGGATTAGCGATAAATGAACGACCAAAACCAAACAGATCGCCCCAGCCTTTTTCCAGTACATGCTGCGCTTTTTCAGCCGTGTAACGACCGGAATAGATGATCGGAGAGCGGAATGTTTCCCTCAATGCGACGCGGAAACTCTCGGGCATGTCCGGGCTATTATCCCAGTCCGCTTCGGCAATGGAGAGATAGCCGACTTCCAGCTCATTCAGCAGTTGCGCAGCACGGATGTAGGTGGCATGGGGATCGCTTTCAACCAGACCGAGATAAACGCGCTCTTCGTCAGTACTCGAAAACAGAGGGGCAAACCGAACGCCCACGCGATGGCTGCCAAAGACCGAGCTGACCGCCTCAACGACTTCACGCAGGAAGCGCAGACGATTCTCCGCTGAGCCACCATATTCATCCGTACGCAGATTAGTATGCTCTGAAATAAACTGGTTAATCAGATAGCCGTTAGCGGAATGCAGTTCCACGCCGTCGAAACCGGCTGCTTTGGCGTTCTCCGCTGCCTGTCGGTAAAGCGCAACGATCTCTTTAACTTCCTCTGTGGTCAGTGCCCGTGGCTCGCTGGGTGCGGTCAGTATCCCCGCGCCTGGCCCGGTTTCAATAAATACCCGGACGTTATCGGCTGCGATGGCTGAAGGCGCTACCGGTGGCTGTTTACCTGGCTGAAGTTCATTGTGTGACACGCGGCCAACATGCCAGAGCTGGCAGAAAATGGTGGCACCTTCCTGATGTACCGCCTCTGTAACCTTTTTCCAGCCCGCGATTTGCGCGTCGCTATGGATCCCCGGCGTCCATGCATAGCCCTGCCCGCGAGGCTCAATCTGGGTGCCTTCAGTGACCATCAGTCCCGCACCGGCACGCTGACGGTAGTATTCCACCATCATATCGCCGGGAATATTGCCCGGCTGTTCACTGCGGCAACGCGTCAGCGGCGGCAGGACAATGCGGTTTCGAAGTTTGAGATCGCCCAGGTTCAGGGGGGTAAAAAGTGACGGCATAACAAAAAGTCCTCTGATGTGTGAAGAGGCGCCATTATATTTACACATTTAAATTTGTAAATGTGTAATCTGTGCTTTTTGTTCCCGAACCTTTACTATTGGTGGCGTTATTACACGCTTTTTACCCGTTGAATCTCATCATTGCGGTATGCGGATGGCTTTCAGAGCTGTACTCATTTATCTTTTTCCTGACAGGATAATTCCCGGAAAATATTGTGACCACACTACTTTCTTTAGACGCGCTCGGACCGCGCATTTGTATTATGGGCCCGTCGAACAGCGGAAAATCGACTTTAGCGGACGCTATCTCCCACAAAACAGCATTACCTGCCATTCATCTGGATCAACTTCACCATCTTCCGGGAAGCCAATGGATTCCAAGAGCACCGGCTGAATTTCTCCGCTTGCACGCTGCCGCGGTGAGTCAGGAAAAATGGGTTATGGATGGGAATTACACAAAATGTATTGAAGAACGTCTCGCGCGCGCCACCGGATTCATTCTTCTGGATGTAAAAGTGCCAGTGGCGCTGTTTCGGTATATTCGCAGATGCTACTCATTCACGCCGCGAGTTGGCGGTCTCGGAATACGCAAAGAGCATGTAACCCTGGATATGCTGAAATATATTATCCTTACTGCCCCAAAGAACAGAAAGCGCCATAAGAAACTTTATGACCATGTCAGACTGCCTAAGCTTCTGCTGCATTCTTCAACTGATGTGAATGCCTGTCTGAAATACTGGGGCTTAACGTTTACGAATAACTGACCATGGCTGCTGTTATTAATCCAGTAACGTTAAGCTCGCCAATAGTGCATTCAGCGACTCAACAGGCCCGGCATGATTTGTCTCTGAACGGGTTGTGTCCCAGGGCATCGCGTCATCGGTACAGTAGTCTCCGATGCACTGCATATCGGCAGGTTCATTGAGTAAACCCACCGGGATCCAGATATAGGGCCTGTCACGCAGCGCGTTAGGTACGGTCGAACCACAGCTGGAACAAAAATCGTTGCGATAACCGGTCGGTTTACGCCAGGAAGCGAGCTGGCTTTCACCGGATAGCCAGCTAAAGTCTGTCTCATTCACCAGCGTTGCAAGATTGTAGCCGGTTCCGCTTTGCTTTCTGCAGAGTGAACAGTGGCACCGATAAAAGTGCCTGGGTGTAATCGATAGTTCAAAAGTCACGGTTCCGCAGAGACATGCGCCTTGCATTTTTTTGCCTTGTAAGTGGGGATTCTGAAATTACCCGATCATTTCAGGTTTTAAGCCAGAAGCAAAATTCTATCACTCATCATTAAAGGTCACGAGTTGCGGCTGAATATCAGTTTTAACCCTGCCAGACCAAAGCAGCAGGCTAACAGCGCATCGAGTTCCCGACGAATCCGACGGTAAAAGGCGCTCATGACGGCAGTTGAGAACAGCAGAGCATATCCGCCGAAGACAAACATGCAAATGGCCGCACAGCCGCAGATAATAATCGGTAGCGTTGACGCCATCCCCTCCGGCTTCAGTGCAAATGACATGATGGCTACCCAGGTGAGAATCGCTTTAGGATTGCCGATATGCATCAGTATTCCCTGCCGGAAAAGTCTGCCATAAGCTACACGATCATCGCTGGCGGTAAAGTCACTGGCTTCCGTGCGACGTAATGCTGATTTGCCCGCTTTAAAGGCCAGCCAGAGCAGATACAAGCCACCGCCGATTTTTAACGCAATCAGTAACTGGGCGAAGGTTGCCAGCACGGTCAGCACACCGCAGGCGGCAAGCAGCGCCCAGATCATTGAACCACTCATGACACCCGCCGCCAGCGCCAGTGCGGCACCTCTGCCCTTTTTCATTGCCGTGCCCATTATGGCCATATTGCTCGGCCCGGGACTGGCCGTGGCGACAAGATAGGTGGTGAATATCAGGACTAACTCGTGTGAAAGCGCCATCATTGCCTCGGTGATGCGTGGTTATCCGTCTGTTATATCGGCTGGTGTATGAATTTACAATTCATTCACACGATGTCGTTCAGCCTCCAAAGGATGTCCGCCATCACATGCGCGCGTTAACTTTCAGGCAGTGATAGTCATGGATGTTTGCGGTCATCCAGACGCAACTGCATAAATGTCAGATCCAGCCAGCGCCCGAATTTATTGCCGACTTCTTTCATGGTGCCCGCCTCCGTGAAGCCCAGCTTTTTATGCAGTGTGATTGACGCTACATTTTCCGATTCAATGCCCGCCACCATCACGTGCTTTTTGCTCTTACAGGCAAGCTGAATTAACGTCCGCATCAGGGCATCACCTATGCCTTGTCCCCGCGCGTGATTATGAACATAAACAGAGTGTTCAACGGTGTGGCGATATCCATCCCAGGGCCGCCAGTCACCGAATGAGGCATATCCCAGCACGCTTTCATCGTTGTCCGTTGCCACTATCACAGGAAAACCCGCCTGCTGACGACTGTGTATCCATGCGATGCGGTTCGCGACATCTACCCTGCTTTCATTCCAGATAGCCGTGGTGTTAAGCACCGCATCGTTATAAATCTCAGCAATCACATCAGCATCACTTTCAATAGCCGCACGAATAATCATGGTAGACACCCCTTTGCCCATTCACTAAAGTAGATGAATTGTACACAATGATAGTTATCCATTATGTTAGATGAAATGTCCAGTAAAGAAGATAGCCTGAATATCCGGATCGGATTAAAGGTTAAAGATGAAAGAGAAAGACGCGGCTGGTCACTGACTGACCTTGCAGGTCACTCCGGTGTATCGCGGGCGATGATCCACAAAATTGAGCGTGGAGAGAGCAGCCCGACGGCAGTGCTGTTAGCGCGGCTTTCGGGCTCTTTTGACATGAGCATCTCGCAGCTTCTGGCCCAGACCGAAGTTCAGACAGGAACGCTGGTCAGGCACGAAAATCAGCCGGTATGGCAGGATCCTGAAACCGGCTATTTGCGTCGGCACGTTTCACCGGGTGAGATGCCGGTCGATCTGGTCAGTGTCGAACTGCCCGCCAATACCGCTGTGCCGATGCCCGCTATCTCGTATATTTCGAGACGTCAGCTGATATGGGTACTGGAAGGGTCATTGACCTTCGAAGCGGGCTCCAGCACGTATGAAATGGCGGCTGGCGATTGTCTGGAACTGGGCGATCCGGCTGATTGTGTCTTCAGAAATAACACCAGCAAGGCGTGTCGATACGCTGTGATCGTCCTGCGGCCAGTCTGATCCGTTTATTGGCAGACATCCATGCTTGATGATGTATTTACACCGCGCTGTATCTGAACGGATTATCGCTGTTTAGCCGTGGTTATTTAACGATTATTCCCGGCATAGATATCAGGCCGCGTCATCGTCCAGATATAGTTCTCCCGGTTAGCCTTTTGGTCTGATTTTTTCTTGTCGGTACTGATCAGATAATGGTTATGGCGCCACTCAAATATTGTATTCATCTTCGATCCTTTTACCTGATGATTGACTGAAAATATCAGCTTTAACAACAGATATAACATGACGATATGAGTAAGGGATCAGGTAAGAAGATATTTTAACGATGAGGCTGGCGGGAAAAGAGAAGGTGCAGAAGATAGGTAGTAGCGTAATTTTAATGCTGACACGTATCCCTGTGCAAACCCACTCCCAGCACAGGGAATACTACTCAGTCCGGCTTTTGGTTTCTCACTAGCGAATCGCCAGCCGGACTGAGCCTGCTCAGGAAAAGTTTATTTTCCCAGAATCTCTCTGCGGACAATCTCTGCGCCGGCACTCAACGCATGCAGTTTGCCATTGGCCACCTGACGCGGCAGCGGGATCATGCCGCAGTTGGTAGAAGGATAGAGATTTTCAGCATCCACAAACTGCAGCGCCTTGCGCAGCGTGTTTGCCACTGCTTCAGGTGTCTCAATTTCATGGGTTGCCACGTCGATAGCACCGACCATGACTTTTTTACCGCGAATCAGCTCGATCAGGTCCATCGGAACGCGCGAGTTCTGACACTCCAGTGAAACGATATCGATAGCCGAACGCTGAAGTTTTGGGAATACCTCTTCATACTGACGCCACTCTGTACCCAGCGTTTTCTTCCAGTCGGTATTCGCCTTAATGCCGTAGCCATAACAGATATGAACGGCGGTTTCGCATTTCAGACCTTCGATGGCACGCTCTAACGCAGCAATACCCCAGTCATTCACCTCATCGAAGAAGACGTTAAACGCAGGCTCATCAAACTGAATGATATCCACGCCTGCTGCTTCTAACTCTTTGGCTTCCTGATTCAGGATTTTTGCGAATTCCCAGGCCAGCTTTTCACGACTTTTGTAGTGATTGTCATACAGGGTATCGATCATCGTCATTGGCCCCGGCAACGCCCACTTAATAGGACGATCGGTCAGTTTGCGCAGGATTTTCGCATCTTCAACAAACACAGGCTTCTGACGTGAGACTTCACCCACCACGGTCGGAACGCTCGCGTCGTAACGATTACGGATGCGGACCACTTCGCGCTTTTCAAAATCCACACCGCTGAGGTGCTCAATAAACGTCGTCACGAAGTGCTGACGGGTTTGCTCGCCATCACTGACGATATCAATACCGGCACGAACCTGATCGTCCAGACACAGACGCAGCGCATCTCTTTTGCCGTCAACTAACTCATCATCCTGCAATTTCCAGGGTGACCAGAGCACCTCTGGCTGCGCAATCCATGAAGGTTTAGGCAGGCTGCCCGCGGTGGATGTCGGTAATAAGGTTTTCATAGCAGGTGACCTTCTGGTTTTAATTAATCAAAGAACGAATTCAGCAGACCATTGTGCGAGAAGTGTCTGATTAGGCTTGATGAAATGCGCCTCAGTAAACCTGCCCTGCTCGACGGCCAGTCGGCTGCGCTCTTCGCGATCGTAAACAATACGGGTTAATGAATAATCCTGATGCTGCAGCGTGGGCTGATAGCACTGTCCGGCTGCAGAATTGGCGTTATAAATTTCCGGGCGATAGATTTTCTGGAACGTTTCCATCGTACTGATGGTGCTGATCAGCTCAAGATTGGTGTAATCGCTGAGCAGGTCGCCATGGAAGTAGAAGGCCAGCGGCGCAACACTGCCCTGCGGCATAAAGAAACGCACTTTCAGACCCATTTTTCCGAAGTAAACGTCAGTCAGGGAAGGCGCATCCTGCTGATATTCGATGCCCAGTACCGGATGATGGTTACCGGTGCGCACGTAGGTGTTTTTGCTCGACACGCTCAGGCAGATAACCGGCGATTTACTGAAGCTCTCTTTATAGGCCGCTGAATTTACAAAGCTTTTAAAAATATTGCCGTGCAGCTGACCAAAATCATCCGGCAGACTGAATTCTGACTGGCCTCTATTGTGCTCTGCAAGCACGACACTGAAATCATAATCACGCACATAGGATGAGAAGTTATTGCCGACAATCCCTTCAATGCGCTGACCGGTTTGATGATCCACGATGTGCGTTTTAAGAATTTCAATCGCCGGGAACAGCTCGTCGGAACTTTCCGGGCGAAGATTCAGCTCAGCAGAAATAATCTCAAGTTCAACAGAATAGCGATCGCTTTTAGGATTGTCCCAGTGCGCCAGCGCGTTGAAACGATTGTCGATCATCGCCAGGGCGTTGTGCAGATTTTCCTGACGTTTTTCGCCGCGCGCTAAATTAGCGAAGTTAGTCGTCGCCCGCGTATTTTTCGAAGGATTATAGTTTTCGTCGAAACGAATGCGCTTGAGGGTAAAGGCTAAATTGTTCATCGCTATCGGGTATCCTGGTCGCTGAGATGAATGGTTGTTTTAAGGGTTTTTCCAGCGTTACTATCCCTTTACAAGCATTCATATGACTCAAAGTTATTAACAATTCTTACTTTATGCCTCAACGCCGGGTTGAAAAAAAGTGATTAAATTTCAACGAACATGAAGGAAATTCATGTTGAGGTCGGGAAGTGGGGATTTTTTCATGACAAGAGCGAGGTTTTAAACGCCGGCGGGTTAAATCCGTGCATAAAAGCCTCGCTGCAGGCGGGTTAAGCTGACCGCTAAATTTTATAAAAATTATCGCACATCACTTTGTGCGCGCCTGATTTAATCGAAAGCCTGCTGGCCACCTCTTTCATCAGTTTACCCAACCCACCGTCACACGTTGTCTGCGTCAGGCGTGATGCGGGCCCGGTCAGTGCCAGCGCCGCAATCAGTTTGTCACCTTCGCCAAACACCGGTACTGAGAACGCCGCGATATGCGGATCGCGTATACCTGACGTGAACAGGGGAAGCATAGGCGCAGTGTCAAACAGAGGTTCATTCAGACCCCAGTAGCGAAGCACCTGTCCGATAGCAGAATTATCCAGCGGCAGAAAGGTGCCCGGCAGGCGCGTTTCGCGTAAACCTTCCGACGGCTCGGCTCTGAAAAGGCAGAGTCGTTGCTCATTTTCCATCACATACCATGAGGCACTTTCGCCCGTCGCGGTCGCCAGTGCATGCAGTTCAGGCTGAACAATACTCGCCAGATGGAAGGACTGCTCATAGAGCTTGCCCAGATAAAGCAGTCTGGGCCCCAGAGTGTAAACGCCATTGTCGCGGCGAATCACATAGTTCATGCGCTCAAGTGAGTTCATCAGGCGATAAACCGTCGTTTTATGGTAGCCCGACAGCTGCGCCAGGGCGGTAAGCGTCAGCGACTCCTCGCCAGGTTTGAAACAATCCAGCAGCGCCAGCGCTTTTTCTACGGCAATTACGCCTTCATTCCCCATCGGTACGTCCTCCTGTGTGCGACGGCAGGCAGTTTACCGCGCAATTTGTGATTCACATCGTATTTACATCACAAATGAACGCTTAACACTGGTGCGATCGGAATTAACATAGATATAGTTGTTTTATATTGTACAACTTGATTGCACCTGGTAAAACAAACGAGGAATGATTTATGCCTAATGCAGAGAATACCTTTATCAATCGCGATATTGTCCGTGTCGCGCCAGAGCTCGTAAAACAGGCTGCGCAGTATCAGGCAGCGATACTCGCTGATGTTGCCGGACGACGTGGAACGCTGCATGGTCGCGTTAAACCTGTCTCCCCGACGATGAAAGTCGCCGGACCGGCAATTACCGTTGAAGTCAGGCCAGGCGATAACCTCGCCATTCACGCCGCACTGGCAATTGCTCAGCCAGGTGATGTGATTGTTGTCGATGGCAAAGGCGATATCAGCTGTGCCTTAATCGGGGAAATTATGTCCACTCAGGCTGAAGCGTCTGGTATCGCCGGAATCATTATTGATGGTGCGGTGCGTGATGCCGATTCACTGAGCGCAAACGGATTCCCGGTTTTCTCTGCAGGCTTGAATCCCTGCGGCCCGACTAAATCTGTTGCGGGACGCGTTAACTTCCCTGTTTCTGTGGCGGGCGCAGCCATTCAGCCAGGCGATCTTGTCATTGGTGATATTGATGGCGTCGTGGTTCTGCCGCGTGAAGCCGTTCCCGAGCTGCTCGAACTGGCACAGAAAAAACTGGATTTTGAGACCGGCCGCATTGCAGCCATTCGTGATGGCGACCTGCGCGCACCCTGGTTAGAGAAATCGCTTCAAATCGCAGGCATGCTGCACGAGGGGGAGACACTGTGATGACAACATCATCTTCCGTCATTCTGGTGACCGGCAACGATCTGGCACCGCAGGCGCTGAATCTGCTGACTGAATTCCGCATCGTTTATGCTGGCAACCAACCTGACGAAGACACGCTGTTCCAGCTCTGCCAGCAGCATAACCCTGTGGGGATTATCGTCCGCTACGGTAAAATCAACGCCCGCATCATGGATGCCGCACCTGCCCTGCGGGTGATTTCCAAACATGGCAGCGGCATTGACGTTATTGATCAAAAAGCAGCGGCAGAACGCCATATCAGTGTCCAGTCCGCGCCGGGTGCCAACGCAGCGGCCGTGGCCGAGCATACCTGGGCGCTGATTCTGGCCTGCGCCAAATCGGTGATAACGCTGGATCAGCGTATGCGTCACGGATACTGGGATAAATCCACCCATAAGTCCATTGAGCTGGAAGGCAGAACACTGGGACTGGTGGGGCTGGGCGCAATTGGTGGTCGCGTTGCCCGCATTGGCCGGGCTTTTGGCATGAAGGTTCTCGCCTATGATCCTTTTGCCAAAACCTTCCCTGATGAGTGTGAGTCCTCCTCACTTGACGATTTGCTGCAACAGTCTGACGTCATTTCGCTGCACTGCCCGCTCACCGAACAGACGCGCCAGATGATTAACGCTGAGAAACTGGCGTTGTTTAAAAAAGGCGCCATTCTGGTGAACACCGCACGCGGCGGACTCATTGATGATGACGCGCTGAGCGCGGCGCTGAAGAATGGCACCGTGGCCTGGGCCGCACTGGACAGTTTCCACTCAGAACCCCTCACGGCACCACATATCTGGCAGAATGTTGAGAACGTAATTCTGTCGCCACACATCGGCGGCGTCAGTGATAACTCTTACGTGAAGATGGGCACTGTTGCAGCACGTAACATTCTGGATGTTCTGGCGGTAACGCTTAAGGAAGGAAGTCCAGCAGCGTAATTCTGAGTGTCAAAGATTAGACATGACTCACTCAGTGCTGTATCTCATACTGAAGGCACTCATTAGATTCAGCTAAAAGGACGATAAGGATGATTTCTAAGGAAAACGCAGAGCACTATGTATGGGGTGAAGAATGCGACGGCTGGAATCTGTTAAATCGTCAGGACATGCTGGTCATTCATGAAAAGATGCCGCCAGGCACGTCTGAAAAACGTCACTGGCACGCCGTCTCAAGACAATTTTTCTTTGTACTCAGTGGTGTTCTTACCATGGAGTCAGAGGGTGAGAAACATGACATCAAGGCTCAGCAAGGACTCGAAATCCCTCCGGGAGCAAAGCATCAGGCCAGAAATGACACCGGGTTTCCGGTGGAATTTCTTGTGATTTCGCATCCATCAACCCGTGGCGATCGTGCTGACCTCCCTGAAAACGGCTGACAACTCATGAAAGCGTGCTATCGATTATCTTCTCTTCAGGTCAGCGTTGTGAGGATCTGATTAATCTTCAGTAGCCAGTGTTCTCAGGGAGTCACCCTGCAGAGAATAACTCACGATACTGTCGTTGATCTTTCCGCCAAGTGACTGGTAAAAACGGTTTGCCCGATGGTTGGATTTTTCCGCGTTCCAGCTCAGGCTGAGACACGCCTGCTTAAGGGCAAGTTGCGCCATAAACTGCATGAGTGATTTACCAATCCCTTTGCCTCTCTCATGTTGAGAGACGAAAAGTTCTTTGATGTGAAACTCACCGCTATACCGTGGAGAAGGATAAAGAATAGTGCAACAGGCCAGCCCAACGATGTGGGTACCACAGCGCGCCCTGATAACCTGTGTGCCAGAGAGTGTGCTGAACAGTTGAGTATGAAGATAGTTTTTCAACAGTGACTCATGAATAATTCCTTTACCGTAATAATATTCTTCCATTTCAGTAAAAATGTTCACCATTGATTCCCATTCCTCTGGAGGACACAGTTCTGCAGTTACTTCCACACCTATTCCTTTTTAACAATTAAACATCCCGGTCATGGGAAGGTGTCCTTATTAAGCCGTACACCCTTCCCGTAAACCTGATTAATGAGAATACACCGCAATATGCAGAGACGTTCATTCCACCCGAGGAATCACGTTACTGACCCATTTAATTTTATCACGGCATGAGGGTGTTATTGACAGCATAAATCCTGCACTTCACATTCGCGGTATGCTCATGCATCTGACAGTTGCTAAGCGCCCTCGCAGCAGCATCTTCCGTTGTGCGCGCCCGGTAAGACACTCCCCAATCACCTCTGACATCGGTAGCAAATGCTTTTTCATAAAGCTGTGCAGATTCATATTTTCTGAATGCTAAGGTTCCTGAGGCGCTATTGAGAGTCTGCGGCAGAGGCAGTCTTTCAATGCGTGTCGCCACTATCGCCTTGTATGCCAACCGCTGTTTCTGAAGAAATTCAGCGACAGGATGCCACCAGAAATCTTCAGGTGCGGATTCTATAAAAGTATGACCGTTAGTATCATAAGGTGGCATCACGATAAAGCTGGCGAGACCACCTGCTGAAGTATAAGAATGGAAAAAAGAGATGCCGGTGAAAGGCGGGAATAATGTGTCGTTTTGCGAATAGAGCCAAAGCGAAGGAATGCGCGAAGTGGCGCCCATGGAAGCAAAGCTTTTAAGTAACCCGGCTCTGTCACACAACGACCCACCCTTTCCGGCACCCCGCCCGCCGTCAAAGTTGATGATTGCCTGAACCCCTTTTGGCTGGCGGGCCCCCGTGGCCAGGACGCCAAAACCCCCCGCTGACATCCCGGCGAGAATGGCTGAATGATGGGATGCCCAGGGCTCATGCCTGATAGCGTTGAGCGCTCCCAGCAGGTCGTCAGCATCCCGTTTTCCGGCAAGATCATGCCGCGGCTCAACACAGGTACTGCCGGTATATTCAGCACCGCCGCTTGAATACCCGTAACCTTCACGCATAACGACCACCGCCGCATAGCCGTGCCGGGCGAATGCCAGTGCCATTCCTGACATCCAGTTCGGGTTCATTTCCAGCCGATCGAACTCAGCCGTCTCCGCCGTGCCGTGGGTGATAAGGGCAACAGGCCAGCGTTTATCTCCGGCGGGTCGCGTCACGAAAGCTTCCAGGAGTGCTGGCTTACCCTCTGGTAAAGTCACAGGTAGCATGAGTGGCTCTCTGACAAGACCGTTAATCTGCTGGTTTTCTTCAGCGTTAACCGCGTTCGCATTAGGTATGGAAACTGCCAGCCCTAACGTCAATATAACTATAAGCCCGCATGCTGAATGATTCAGAGAGGATGTAAACACGTTTAGCGGCTCCGTATATCCATTTTAATTGGATAAAGTAGCCTGAGATTGTTTAAGTCAGTAGTGATGAGGAAAGGAATTTTCTTGTCAGATTGTTACTGATCTCTTTCTCGACGAGGATGAGTGTCAGATCGTTTTGTCGTCGTTTCAGCGCAGGTTCATGTGCACTTCTCTCAGACTTTTTAAAACCCGCCAGAAGGATGTGCAGCAGTATTGTGTTGCTGGTTTCATCATGCACTTTAGCGTTGAGGCTATCAGGCAATTCTCACTGGTTGAGGTGTCTGCAGCAAGCGGCGCGTTAGTTACGAGGATAAAAAGCCGGGCGGTGTGACCAGCAGACATTTTGATTAATGTCTGCTGGCCTGGTGAGATTATTTGCCGACTGGCGAAGCGTTATTCTCAACGTTAATCGCCGACTCTTTTTTACGGCCCATGACCAGCACAGCGATACCTCCAGCACCGCAGAGGATAGCCAGTGGTACCATGGCAAGAGTATGACTGCCGGTCGCCTGATTAATAATGCCGTAAACGTTAACCATCAGTCCTCCCCCAATCAGATTGGCCACCGCGCCGATTGCAGCAAGGCCCGCAGCAGCGGTAGTGGATGACATCCACCCCGATGCCAGTGCCCAGAAAGGCCCTTTCATCGAATACGCGCCGATCAGAACCAGCGACAGGATGACAACGCTGCCGGTCAGACTATTGGTGATGAAGGCGGACAGCAAACCACCCGCAATCAGAAACAGCGTTAACGCGGTGTGCCAGCGACGCTCGCCGCTGCGGTCAGAACTTCTGCCCCAGACAATCATAAGAACCGATGCCAGACCATATGGAATTGCATTGATCAAACCGGTGGTCAGGTTATCCAGACCAAACGATTTAAGCAGTTGCGGAGACCAGACGCTTAGCGTTGAGCCTGCCGCAGACGCACCTGCATAGATCAGCGCCATTACCCAGATATGTTTGTGACGCAGCAATTGCCAGAGAGAGATGTGACCAATGGCTTTCTTCTTCGCATTTTCAGCTTCAAGGGTGCTGTTCAGCCACGCTTTTTGTTCCTCATTTAACCAGCTGGCACTGGTGGGACGATTGCTTAATACGAAGAAGGCCGCAATCCCCAGAATCACCGCAGGAATGCCTTCCAGGATGAATAGCCAGTGCCAGCCACGCATGCCCAGCCAGCCATCCAGTGACAGAATCAGACCAGAAATTGGCGATCCAACAAAATTCGCTGCAGGAATAGCCACCATGAAAGTCGCAATCACGCGGGCACGGTACTTACCGGGGATCCAGTATGTCAGATACAGAATCACGCCCGGGAAAAATCCTGCCTCCGCGGCCCCCAGTAGAAAGCGCAGTACATAGAGGGTATTGGCGCTCTCTACAAAGGCGGTACAAACCGAGATGATGCCCCACGACACCATGATGCGGGAGATCCAGATTTTTGCGCCTATTTTCTGCATGGCGAGGTTGCTGGGAACCTCGAACAGGAAGTAACCGACGAAAAACAGACTGCTCGCAAAACCAAATACCGCTTTCGACAGTCCTAAATCTTCGTTCATCTGTAACGAAGCCATACCAATGTTGCCGCGATCGATAATGGCAATCAGATAACAAATAATCAGGAAGGGCAAAATGCGCCAGACCACCTTCTTAACGGTCTGCTGCTCAATATCGGCAGAGAAAGTCGTGATGTGCTGTTTTTCAGACATGATGATCCTCACAATTTTTTCATCACTTAACGCGCTAAGCGCAAAGTGCCTTGTTGTACTCAGTACAACATCAATGTACTCAGTAAAACTATTATCACGATAAAAAATCATCTCCGCCGGAAGATGTAATCAGGTTGTGTTATTTGTCACAGAAAAGTATGAGGCAGTTTTAGTTTATGTGACGGGCATGCCGTAAATGAGCAGGCAGCGGGGAATCTCTGGCGCTGATTAACGGTAATCGTCAGGAGGGACGCTGATCGTCGCGAAAGGGAAGCAGAGGTTAAGTAACGCAGGCCTGCGGAGGACGGTTAACTTCCATGAGGGTGAGTCGGTGAACTGCTGCGGGGCTTATCACCCTCCAGCTGCTGCGCTGGCAGCGGCCAGAGAAACCGTGCAGCGTTAACTATGTGTTATCCCGCAGCCGCAAGCTGCTGTCCGTTTCCCGCAGCATTCAGGCTGTGCAGCCTAGCCCCCCTGCAGCCTGACGGCCACCGGCGTGGCGTTAAGCGATCAAGCTGATATCAAGGCGACAGGTCAGCCGCACGTCTTACCGCCCCTGCCGCTGACCGTCGGGTTCGCAACTGCCGCCAATCCCGGACAGACGTGCCAGTCCGCCCCTGCCGGCAGGCGGAGCCACCGGATTTTACAGCGTCTTAATGACCATGCCTGCCGCGGCCAGCATCATAATGAAACCGGCCGATCGGAAAAGGCGTCGTTGCGCTTTTTCGCTGGTGAGGAGGTGGCGTATTCTGAGCGCCGCCAGAATGAAAACTGCGCCAATACAGAGCAGGACAAATACGGTTAGTGGCACCAGCATTCCCCCCCACATCTGCAACGAGACATTATCCAGCGAGATCACCAGAGGTAATATCGCCATATAGAAAGCGATGGTCTTCGGATTGCCCAGCGTAATCGTCAGCCCGGAAAACCACGCCGATGCCAGTTCCCGTTTTGTCGCTTTCTGATTGATGTTTATCGCCTGCGGCTGGTGGCACCAGAACTGCCATGCCAGCACGCATAAATAGAGTGAAGCAGCCCAGTTAATCAGCGTAAAAATGGAGGTGTAGTTGTGCGCGATTACCGCCAGACCAAAGACGGCAATCGATAAATAGATCAAATCCCCAAGAATGAGGCCAGCCAGCATCGTAAAGCCGGTCATCAGACCGCCACTGACGCTACGGGCGACTAATGCGGTCATCCCCGGCCCCGGAATGGCGGCCGCGAGTCCCAATGCAGCCATGTAAGAGAGTATCTGAGCAGTTCCTGACATAGTGATTCCTGTCGAAAGAGAGGGCGAAAAGTTATTTCAGCGTATTGTTCATAGCGGACCGGCTTCCGGCGACGATAGCCCGGGCAAAAACCAGATCCTGCACGGCAAGCCCCACGGACTTAAACAGCGTTCTCTGTGACACAGGGAGGTCAGGACGATCGCCTGAGGTCAGCAGGGTGCCTATTTCCGTGCCTGAAGCGTCCTGAAGTAATAATCCTTGCTGTTTTGCCTTAAGTAGGCAGGAGGAGGCGTTCCAGACGGCCTCTCTGGAATCCAAATACAGATTGACCGCCGTGTAGATATCTGGCGCCACTTCCTGAAAGCCGGGGGCAGACGCCCCCACGGCATTGATATGACAGCGCGCAGGCAGATCGCTGGCGCGAAGAAACGGTGCTTTTGCCGCTGTCACCGTACAAATGATATCCGCCTGAGCGATGGCCTGAGCAGGCGTTTCCGCAACCGTAACGGGCAGCCCGGAATAGTGCTGACACCACGCTGCAAACTGCGCCGCGCCAGCCCGGCTTCTTCCCCAGACTGAGATATACGTGATTGCACGAACGGCCATGATCATCTGAACATGTTTTCGCGCCTGAACCCCTGTTCCCAGGATTGCCAGATGGCTTGCGTTCTGGTGAGCAAGCAGGTCCGTAGCCAGTGCAGATGCGGCGGCTGTGCGTAATTCTGTCACAGACGCGGCATCAACCAGCACGATATCGCCCTCATCAGTGGCATCGTAAAGCAGGATACACCCCTCATGGGACGTAGACTGATTGTGATGATTGAAATCGACTCTGACTGTTTTGAGCCCGAATCCCGCATAGGGGCCATCCTCAATGTAAGCGGGCATGGTGCCCATCAGGGAACCCTGCTCAGAAGCGATAACACTCCGCAAAGTCTGTTTAACTTTGCCCCTGCTCATCAGGGTAAACGCCTCCCGGCTCAACTGCAGGCATGTCGCAGACGATAAAATCTGCTCAACCTGCTCACGATGGATAAATTGCATGGTGAATGTCCGTGGTTATCGCGACGAAAAGGTCTGAAAATGCGGTTCGATTTGGGTATCTGCCATGCTGTTAAGCAGCGTTGACATGGTTTTCTGGGCGACCCCAAGCACCACATCCAGCGCATTTTGCTGGCTGTACCCTGCAGCCAGAAGCGCCTTAACCGCGTTGTGCGATATCTGACCCTGAGCCAGAGCAACGTCGCGGGTAAAGTGGTATAACGCAGCCAGCTTCGCCGGCAGGGCTTCAGGTTGCTCAGTCAGCCTGCTCAGGATGTCGGCCGATACACCTTTATGCTGCGCAATCCAGCTATGCGCCTGAACCGTATAGGCGCACTGATTGAGCAGCCCTGTGGTGATCCAGACAACGGCCCGCTCCTCTTCTGTCAGCGAGCACTGAGAGAAGGCGTCATGGGCGAACTGGTAAGAAGCGAGCAGTGCGGGCGACTCTGCCATGAACGCACTTTGCCAGGGAATCCAGCCGAAACCGTCAATGGAGCTTTGCAGCAAAGGGCGGCTGGCAGCGGGTGCACTTTCAAGTGTGTGCATTTTAAACATTGTCATTTTTTATCCTTTACGAATCGTTGAGGCGAAAACAGACCAGAGCATATGTATCGGGCGGGTGCGCGAAATAAAATTAAGGTTATGCAGTCTGGCGGCAATTTCTGTTGTTAACGCAATATCCACTTCACCGCAGGCCACCGCCTGTGCTGCCGCGCTGGTAGAAGACATCTCAACAATCTTTGTAATACGTAATCCGGCCGGGAGTAATTCGGCAATCAATGGAACAGGCGCCGGATGAGAGGCAACCGTCAAAGGCCTGTCCGGTAAAACCCTGTTAGCAACCAGCCCATAAAGAGGCGTGTCATAAAGGAATGTTGCTAAGAGTTTCAGACGGGTGTCCATATAAAAATCGTTAATTTTAGGGTACGCATTGGCGACAATTAATAACCCGTTCTCTTCATCAATATTTTTTCTTGCCAGTTCATAGGAGTCATCAAGATGAATCGTATGAGAGCTGTCAGAATAATGATCACCCATCCAGCGATGGAAAAATTGTGAGGCATATTCGCTGCTTGTTCCTGAAGGGCCTAAAGTATGAATGGGATAATTCACAACATGCGTTAAGCCCATATCCATAAAATGATGGCGCATCTTTTCACCTAAATTAATGAATTAACAGACAGGGGTCAGCCAGTGATTAAAGGCAGTTAACTGACCGCGGACTAACTTTTCATACAGACCTTTAACAGACAGGGAAATACTTTTCTCATCCATGCTATTCAGCTTGCGATGGTCGATCTGAATGACAGGCGATATTTCGACGCCCGTGCCTGTTAAAAAACATTCGTCCGCCGTCAGGAGTTCTGAAGGCAATATATCCCGTTGCTCGACACGCAGATCAAGGCAGGTTGTAGCCAGTTCAATGACGGTGCTGCGGGTAATACCCTCCAGAATATGAGCGGTAACCGGCGGAGTAATGAGCGTCCTGTTTTTCACAATAAACACGTTGGATGTGGTCGCTTCGGCAACGTAACCGTGGTGGTTAAGCATTATGGCGTCATCATATCCGCCACGATGAGCCGCCTCCATTGCCAGAGCCGAATTGACGTAGCTGCCGGTAATTTTAGCCCGCGCGGGAATAGAATTATCGGCAATGCGACGCCAGCCTGAAACCGTGCACTTCACCCCCCCCTGCTTTATATAGGCGCGCATATTCAGACTATTAACCGAAAGCCCGCTACTGACGCCGGAGAGCTTTACGCCAAATCCGGTGCCAGGTAAAAGATGACGTTTATATGCTATCGGTCGGATATAGCAGTCGTCTTCGACATCATTTTTTTTCAGAAGCGCCAGCGTTAACGCCTTTAACGCCTGAGGTTCGGGTAGATCATCAATCAGCAGTAATAAGGCTGACTGAATCAGCCGGTTAATATGATCGTCCAGACGGAACACATTAACGGTGTTATCAGCATGATGCGCGTAACCACGAATACCTTCGAACACAGCGGTGCCATAATTGAAGGCCTGGGTGGTAACCGGTAACAGCGCGCTATCGGCGGTAATAAACTCGCCGTTGAGGTAGCTCCATAGATGGTGAGGCGACCGGGTTTCATCACGTTTATCAGCGTCACTGATTGTCATCATTCAAATCCCCGATTAATCAGCGCAAGTGCCGCGTCACGATCGCTGTTATCTGCCGCCGGACGCAGGTCATGAATACGTGCCGCTTTCCAGCTCACCATTGCAGAGGTGCCGGTTACGCGACTGGTTTCGCCATCAATCAGGTGAATGCTGACACCGGCAATGTTCTGTTCAATATGCCGTTTGACGTTGCTGAGTAACGAAGAAACATCGGCTTGCCGGTTAAACATCTCCACCGTGATGTTGAGCACATCTCTCCCTTCGCGGTTGTCAATCTGGATAGCGTAATCCAGACAGCCTTCCAGTTTTTCAAGAAGCGCGGCTTCAAGGTCCCAGGCACAGTAAGCCTGCCCGTTGAGCGTCAGGACATCGCGAACACGACCAATCGGCACAATTTTCTGGCTGCCATCCGGCATCAAGGTTGACCGTACCATGTCACCGGTACGGTAACGGATTAGCGGTTTCTGGCCCTTATAGAGATGCGTGATGACTAACTCACCTACCCCCTGTCCCGTGGTGATGTCACAGGCTGCGCCACTGAAAGGGTTGATAATCTCGTAGTAGTTGTTCAGCGGGACGGTGTAGAGGTGACTATCCTGTGCGCACACGGCAAGAATAGAAGACTCCTGTGAGGCATACATACAGCTATAGACTTTTGCCCCCCAGATCTCACCTATGTTTCTTAACAGAGGTGGCGTGGTCAATTCACCCACGGTAAGAATCAGCTTCACGCTGGTTGCCGATGGGTCCCCGCCCGAATCTTTAATGAAACGCGCTACAGCAATCGCCACGGCGGGCGTACAGACCAGTGCGGTTATCTGCAGTTCATTAATTAATGCCATTACCCGCTTCATTCCCACGACGGGCGAACGCGGCCACATTTTGACGACGCTGTAACCCAGACTGCGGAATACATCCTCGAAGGTATCCCCGGTCGAATGAAGTTCTGTTGGCCCCATGACGCCCACCACATGATGGGGCGCAATTTGCTCAAAGATATTACGGTAATGAATAATCAGAGGCGTATTATTATGCACCGAATCGGTTTCATTACGCGGGCACGGCGTCGGCTTCCCCGTTGTGCCTGTCGTTTCGTAATAAATCCAGCTCTGATGAAGGGGGGCAGATGCCAGCGCTGCGCCTTGCATTCTCAGATCATCTTTAGTCGTGAACGGAAGAGACGTGAGACCAGCGGTAGTTAATGATTCAATATCGGAAGACGTTAAACCTTTAAAATGCTCGCGATAAAAGGGTGAATGCTCTGCAACATATTTCACCACTTCTCGCAGTTTATTATTCTGATGAAGACCAAGCTCATTCAGGCTGATATTACCCGCATGGAAGGCGCTATGCAGATAATAAACCTCCTTCGCCTGCGCGATGACTCGTTCTTTAAAAATAGCGTACATCTTCTCTTCCTTAGTCAGGATAAATTAAAATAAAAACAGGCAGGCATGCAGGGTGAGATCGCTATGCGATCGGCTGCTTAACGCGCTTTAAGATGATTTATTTGTAGAGCGGCAGATTCCCTGTCATTCGGGTCAGCTTCTTTTTAGGCCCGATAATGCCAATGGCGACCAGCTCAATATTCTCGCTTTTCACAGACGAAATTCTTTCGCCATACTCTTCATAGGTTTTACACGACTGTGCCAGTGCGCTGAATGGCATGACATACATCTCATCATCACTTTCAGCACTGGCTTGTAATTCATGCAGATAATCACCTGAAGCTAGTAGTACCGGGAGAGGCGCGTAAATAACACCGGGGTAATTGACTTCATCGAGGCTTTGCATATCAGGTCCAACGAGATTATCGACCGTGCGTCCAAAACTGATTCCGATAACGCTTGCTGCGTTCATGGCAAGACCGGCCGGGAGATCTTTATCAATAATAATCGTACAGCGATGCTGACTGGCGTCGAACTTCATCGTAATTCCTCACTTCTCTGGAATGGATCTTAATGTGCGTGCGAAAGCGTATTCAGTACAGAGAGCAAACCACGGTTTAATGTAAAGTCGCCGGGAAATTCAATATCAACCACCTTCCAGTCCGCAATATATTTCCATTTGGCGACGCCTTTCTGATGGTCAGGGTGGATAATATAGGCGTTCAAATCTTCGCGGTTCTCAAACAGGCCAATTACGACAAAATCCGCTGCGATGTCGCGTCGGGTGATATTCCTGCCACAGCTCCAACCTTTTATTTCATTAATATGATCCGGGTGAGCACGCGTGGCTCTCTCTGCATCAATAGTCTCCAGGGATGACCAACTCCACGGACTTTTCAGCGTAAACATGACGATGTGCATTAACATAGGATCCGTTCATTCCTTGTTCCGTTGATAATATTCATTAGAAAGATGAATGTATTATGCCGTAGCGGGGCAGAAAATTGTTACCTATATCATTTACCCGATGCGGATAATTAGGTAAAAATAACCCTCTAAAGCCTCTCTGTAGAAAGGAGTTTTCCCGCATGGCCCTTAGCCCGACAGATATGAAAATACTTGAAATCCTGCAGGATGATGCGCGCGTGACGAACCAGGTGCTGGCAGAGAAAATAAGCCTTTCAGCCTCGCCGTGCTGGCGCAAAGTCCGCAAGCTGGAAGAAGATGAAGTCATTCAGGGCTACCGTGCTGTACTTGACCGCAAAAAAATTGGTCTTGGCGTGATGGTTTTCATCCGGGTCGTCATTGACAGTCACAGCGAAGCCGAGGCCCGAAAATTTGAAGAGGAAGTGACTGCGCTGGAGGATGTGGTGGCCTGCTACAGTATCGGTGGCGATGCTGACTTCCTCCTGCAGGTGGTGGCGTCAGATCTCGACTCCTACGCCGATTTTGCCATGTCCGTGGTACGCCGGTTACCCGGCATCAAAGAGATGCAGAGCATGTTTGTGCTGAAGGAGATCAAACCACTCGTGACTTATCCTATTAAGAAAATGCCTGAATAGATGATGACACCGGCCTCGCTGAGGATGGCGGTTTCAGGCCGGGCCCTTTTGCCGGTCGGCCATCGCCGGTTAAGCGGGCGTCCGCTGTCTGCGGCATCAGGGCATTGCCTCCCGGTTACTCAGCTGAGCATCGGGCAGTCAATTGACCTGCCCGCCAGAAAACCTGCCAGGGTGAATCCACATTTCCTGCCCGCAGGCACTGCTCCTGCAAAGCCTGTGCAACGAAGATCCCGTCAGTCAAGCCCGTCATCGCTGCTAATCCTAAATTTCGCATCTATAATTCAGTGACTCAGGCCCAGGCATCGCATCCGGCTGACCCGCTAAGCCGCGTTTGAGTGCCTGAACGTCAACGTGTCAGCGAACAAACGCCATTCCATCCTGCACGATGCCTGCCGGGTTAACGATGCCCATTACTGACTGAATTAAGGAAGCCTCATGATCTTTTCTCTCAAAAATCAGGTTGCGCTGGTCACCGGCGCCAGCTCAGGTCTCGGCTATGCCTGTGCTGAAGCTCTCGCCAGAGAAGGTGCCTGTGTGGTGGTTAACTACCACAGTCAGGCGGAACCGGCAGAGAAACTGGTTGAAAACATCCGTGCAGACGGTGGACGTGCCATCGCAGTTAAAGGAGATGTATCGAAAGAAGCGGACGTGCAGAACCTTTTCGACCAGACGATTGCTGAATTTGGCAGACTGGATATCCTGGTCGCAAACTCAGGGCTTCAGAAGGATGCGCCCTCCATTGAGATGACGCTTGAGGACTGGAACACCGTTATTAACGTCAACCTCACCGGCCAGTTCCTGTGCGCGCGCGCTGCGTTGCGACAGTTCCGCAGCCAGGAGCACCGCCCTCACCTCAGCCGCGCGGTGGGAAAAATTATTCATATGAGTTCGGTTCATCAGCTTATTCCCTGGGCCGGACACGTCAACTATGCCGCGTCAAAAGGCGGGGTTGATTTGCTGATGAAAAGCCTGGCACAGGAAGTGGGTGAAGATCGCATCCGCGTTAACTCCGTGGCCCCCGGCGCTATTGCCACGGCCATCAACGAGGAAGCGACTCAGGGCGAGGCAGGCAAAGAGTTATTGAAACTCATTCCTTACGGGCGCATCGGTGCAGCTGAAGACGTGGCGAATGCCGTCGTCTGGCTTGCCAGCGATTTATCTGACTACGTTCATGGGACAACGCTATTTATCGATGGCGGAATGAGCCTGTACCCTGGATTTCGCGACAACGGCTGACCGTGAGTCGCTGGTTCAGGAGATGGACGGCAGGTTTATATCCATCAGCCAGTACGAAATCCGGAACAGGAGGTCCTGATTTCGCACGCCTGCTGCTATAAATTACACGCCAGCAAGCTGAACACTCCCGTCAGTGCGTCGTGGCTTCATACCAGTGGAGCGGAAAAATAGGGACTCAATGTTCATCTTCATCCGGCGTAAGCAAACGCGTCCGGCAGACGTCCAGAATTTCGTCAGCGAGCCCGGAGTTGTCCGGACAGGCCCGCGAAAGCATTATCGCACCCACAAGATGCGCAAGGGTATTGATCAGTTCTGCGCGCGTTGCTTTTTCTGATTCCAGAATAGACAGTTGCCGTTCAAGCCCGGCCGCAAATGTCTCCTGAATGGATTCAGACTGACGGGCTGCATCAGTCCCCAGAGCCGACATGACACATCCCTTTCCTCTATCATCGCGATGCTGTCTGGAAAGATAGTATTCGATAAACGTTTCGCGACTCACACCCTGGGTTTTTTCTGCGGATTGCGCAAAACCGCAGCGCATCGCTTCGGCTAACAGATCAGCTTTAGACCCGAAATGCTTATAAAACCCGCCATGTGTTAATCCTGCGGCTGACATCAGTTCTGCAACGCCTACTCCATCATAACCACGCTCGCGAAAAAGCGCTGACGCGGTTTCAACGACCCGCAACCGGTTTTCACGAACCTGCTCTTTGGACACTTTCATATTTTACCTCCCGACACAGAGCCTGATTATACATTGATGATGATCATAATCAAACCAGTTGACATTAATGATTACGATCATCATCATTAAAAAAGTACTTTTGCCCGTTACTTCACCGAGGAATGATCATGACCAATGACGCGCTATTTCAAACTTATGAACTGGGGTCCATCACGCTGGCAAATCGCATAGTGATGGCTCCGCTGACGCGTAACCGGGCCGAAGCAGGACTGGTGCCGGGCGAACTGGCAGCGACTTACTACGCGCAACGTGCCACTGCAGGATTACTGATAACCGAAGCCACGCAGATTTCTGAGCAGGCGCAGGGCTATCAGGATACGCCTGGCATCTACACCCAGGCGCAGATTGACGGCTGGCGGAAAGTGACTGACGCAGTGCATGCGAAAGGTGGGCGCATATTTGTACAGCTATGGCACGTGGGTAGGATTTCACACGTCGATTTACAGCCCGGCGGCGCTGCACCAGTCGCACCCTCGGCCATCCGCGCTGAAACTAAAACCTTTGTGAACAACGGATTCGCTGACGTCTCTGAACCCCGCGCCCTTGAACTGCATGAAATAAACGGGATTGTCGCTGACTTCAGACAGGCGTCGGCTAATGCCATTGCCGCCGGTTTTGATGGCGTAGAAATACATGGTGCGAATGGCTACCTGCTGGAACAGTTTCTGAAGGATGGTGCCAACCTGCGGACCGATGAATATGGCGGTTCTGTAGAGAATCGTGCGCGCCTGCTGCTGGAAGTCGTGCAGGCCGTCAAAGATGAGATCGGCGCAGAGCGTACGGGCGTTCGCATCTCACCTGTCTCTCCCGCCAATGCGATTTCATGCAGCGATCCACAGCCACAATATGACTATGTGGCAGACCAGCTTAATGCTTCAGGTATCGCCTATCTGCACGTCGTTGAAGGCGTAACGGGCGGTCCCCGTGATGCAACGCCGTTCGATTACACGTCGCTGCGGCGCCGCTTCAGAAACACCTATATCGCTAATAATGGCTATGACCTGGCACTGGCATCTGAGCATCTTGCACAGGATAAAGCCGATTTATTCGCGTTCGGCCGCCCCTTCATTTCTAACCCTGATTTAGTCGAAAGACTAAAAACGGGCGCGCCTCTGGCCCCTCTCAATCCTGAAACACTGTATGGCGGTGGAGCACAAGGCTATACCGATTATCCGTCACTAAACGATACCAGCGAATAAATTCCTGGGTGTGCTTAACATACTTCGCCGACGGCGATTCTTACCCACTAACAAAGAAGATAAAATGATGAAAAAACCTTCAGTTCTTATCACCGGGGCATCCGCAGGTATTGGTGCGGTCTATGCAGAACGGTTTGCCCGCCGTGGACATGACCTTGTTCTGGTTGCTCGCGATAAAACAAAACTGGAAGCCCTTGCGAAACGGCTGCGAGAGGAACACACCATTTCCGTGGATGTTCTGCCTGCCGATCTGACTCAAGCGGGTGATTTAACCACAGTAGAAGCGCGCCTGCGTGAAGATGCGGGGATAGGTATTCTTATCAATAACGCGGGTATCGCTCAGTCCGGCAGTTTTACCGAGCAAACGCCGGATTCCATGGAAAAGCTTATCGCCTTAAACGTAACCGCCCTGACGCGACTTGCCAGTGTTGCGGCTACCCGTTTTGCCGACGCCGGAGAAGGTTCAATCGTCAATATCAGTTCAATCGTTGGACTCGCCCCGGAATTTGCTATGACGGTCTACGGCGCAACCAAAGCCTTTGTTCTGTTCCTGTCTCAGGGAATGAACGTAGAGCTGTCATCAAAAGGGATTTATATCCAGGCGGTACTTCCGGCGGGGACTTACACCGAAATATGGAATCGCGCCGGTATCGACATCACTAACGCGCCGAAAATGATGGAAGTCGGCGAACTGGTTGACGCCGCTCTGGCAGGCTTTGACCGCCGCGAGCTCGTGACGATTCCGCCTTTGCATCATGCTGAGCGCTGGGATGTGCTGGATACCGCCCGTCAGGGTCTGCTGTCAGACATCAGACAGGATGAAGCAGCAGAACGCTACAAAACGTTGTAATAAAAGTCATTTCAGCGGAACCCTCCATCAGGGTTCTGCTGAGAGTGAAGCCAATGATTAATCTGCGGCTGCGTCTTTTTTCCTGCAGAAAAATCCAAACGCAAACTTAAGGTCATACTCATCATGACAACAATACGTGTAGCACTTGTGACTGGCGCATCTTCAGGAATTGGCGAAGCCTCTGCTAATAAACTTCTTGCGGCGGGTTATCGGGTCTATGGCACAAGCCGGCGTGGTCCGGCGGCAGGTGAACACGCTTTTCCCTTACTGCCACTGGATGTGACGGATGACGCGTCGGTTAAAGCTGCCATTGAGGCGTTAATCCAGCGGGAAGGCCGAATCGACCTTCTCGTGAACAACGCGGGCTTCGGGGTTTCTCCGGCAGCCGCAGAAGAGAGTTCTATTGAGCAGGCGCGGCAGATCTTCGACACCAATTTTATGGGTATTGTAAGAGTGACACGGGCCGTGCTGCCCCACATGCGCCATCAGGGCAGTGGGCGCATTATTAACATCGGTTCGATTCTCGGCATCGTGCCATTGCCCTATGTCGCCCTGTATGCCGCCAGTAAACATGCCGTAGAGGGTTACTCGGGCGCACTCGATCATGAACTGCGCACACAGGGTATCAGGGTCTCCGTCATCGAACCGGCATACATAAAAACGCAGTTTGAAGCTCACAATATAGAACCAGACGCAAAGCTTGAAGCGTACGAACTCATTCGGGCTAAGTTAACGAAGGTGGTCAGTAAGGCAATGGCTAAAGCAGAAAGCGCTGAGGTGGTGGCAGAGGTCGTGGTTAACGCGGCGCAGAGCGCACGGCCAAAAGTACGCTATACAGCAGGAACGCTGGCTGCAAAACTCAATTTTATCCGCCGTTTTGCGCCCGCTTCATTGCTCGACAAAGTTGTGCGAAACAGCCTTCAGCTTGATGCGAGAAATGAATGATGAAAACCCGAACGATGAAAGCTTTTACGTTTAAACGCTACGGAAAATCACCTGAAATGGGGTTTGAAGAGAGCGATTATCCTTCTCACGGCGCTGAAGACATTCTGGTGAAGGTGTATGCCGTAGGTCTGAATCCCATCGATAACATGATCCCTGCGGGAACGTTCAAGCCGGTTTTGCATTTTAAGCTGCCCGCTTCGCTCGGCAGCGATCTGGCGGGTGTGGTTGTCGCAACCGGGAGTCGCGTGACGCGCTTTAAGCCGGGTGATGAGGTTTACGCCAGCATTTTCGATACCGGTACGGGTTCTCTGGCCGAGTATGCGCGGGTTCATGAAAGTCACGCCGCAATAAAGCCAAAGAATCTGGATTTCGTTCAGGCGGCTTCGCTTCCGATGGTGAGTCTGACGTCATGGCAGGCATTCACAGAGAGAACCTCTCTGCAGGCGGGACAGAAGGTCTTCATTCCGGCAGGTTCAGGAGGCATCGGCAGCTTTGCGATCCAACTGGCGAAACATCTTGGCGCAAAGACAGGAACGACGACCAGTACGGCTAATGTGGAATGGGTCAGTCGGCTGGGTGCAGATGAAGTGGTTGACTATAAAAAACAGGAATTCGAACAGGTGCTGAGGGATTATGATGTTGTTCTCGGTACGCTCCGTGGGGATGCCATTGAGAAATCCACGCAGATCCTAAAACCCGGTGGGAAAATAGTCTCTCTGATTGGACCTTTAGACGCTGATTTCGCGCGAGCCAGACACCTGAACATCGTTCTGCGGTTAATATTGAGCCTGATGAGCCGTAAGATTGTGCGACTTACAAAAAAACGTGGCCTGCATTATTCCTTTCATTTTGTGCGTCCCGATGGCAATCAGCTCAGCCATATAGCCAGCCTGATTGAAGCGGAACACATTAAGCCGGTGATCGACAGAGTTTTCCCTTTCACCAAAACTCAGGAGGCGCTTGACTGGCTTCAACAAGGGCGTGCAAAAGGTAAAGTTGTGGTTAAGGTTCAGCAGGAATAGCCCCCGACTCTCATCGGGAGCGAAAGATCATTCTGTACGCTGGCGGCAGAGATTGGCATCAGGATTACGGGTCTGTGAGCGCACTCTCTGCCGGGCACCATCTCCCTCCGCTGTTCGTGCTGTGCTACTGTTGACGCATACCGGGTTTTGCTCAGAGGAGGGTGACATGTCTCCCTTTTATCAATTTAAGGCCGCCAGCCTCAATGGTGAGCTTATCTCAATGAACGACTTCGCAGGCAACGTGGTTCTGGTGGTGAATACCGCCAGCCATTGTGGATTCACGCCCCAATACGCAGGTCTTGAAGACCTCTACAAAAAGTATGCTGCTCAGGGACTGGTGGTGCTGGGATTCCCCTGCAATCAGTTCGGTAAACAGGAGCCCGGCGGAGCCGACGAGATCGCGCAGACATGCCACATCAACTATGGTGCGAGTTTCCCGATGTTCGGCAAGGTAGAGGTTAATGGCGCCGCAGCCCATCCGATTTTTCGGTACCTGAAAGAGGAATTGCCCGGCGTGCTGGGTGGGCGTATTAAATGGAACTTTACTAAGTTCCTTATCGGGCGCGACGGCAAACCGATCAAACGATTTGCCCCAACCACCACGCCCGGGAAAATGGAAGCCGCCATTATTGCTGCCCTTTAAGGGGCTGCATTAAAGGCATGCAGCCCTGAGTGAGCAAAGCGTTTATTGCAGCGGCTCTGCCAGCGTAATAATCCACAACTCGCTGTCCGATTCAGGTTTCTCTAAGGGTTTCAGGCCAATGGTCGTTGCCACGGGCTTATCATCAATCGTGAGCGTCCCCTGCCCGGTCACCTGATAATCTTTACGCTTCTTACCTTTAACCGGATTTTGCATGACCGCTTTCACGCCGAAGTCATTGTCATTGGCGATCGCGAGCGTTTTCCTGTCGATAAGCGCCAGTCCTTCAGCCTTCTCCTGCTGCCAGCCGAGTTGACGTAAATCGGCCACCAGGGTTTTATCGGCCAGCTTAATACCGCGCTGCGCCAGCGCTTTCTCGTCATTAAATTCCGGATAGTCGCCCGGCTTATCAAAGGCTGTAAGATCGGTAGCCGGGCTGAGATCGACCTTGTAGATAAGGTTGCGCATTGTGTCGTTTTTGTCGCTGCCTTGCTCAATCAACAGGATATGCTGATTGTCTATCGCCACAATATCGCCAATTTTTGCGTCACTGTTTTTACTGTAAACCCCACTGTCGATGGGGTAGCCATACATCGCGGTTTTCCCGGTCGCCGGATCAAAGCTCACCAGACGCGTAAATCGCGCCTGCTTTTTACTTTTACCGTCAATATCCAGCGTGCTTTGTACTGCGGCGATGATGCGCCCATCCGGCATGCGGGTGATCCCTTCAAAGCCGCGATTTGGCTGACGCCATTTGAGAATATTCGGCAGACCACCCGCCAGAGCTTTCTCTCCCTCTGCGGCCTGCGGTCCGTGAATGGCCAGAATAGTGCCACGCTCATCAACGTTAATCAGGAACGGGCCATATTCATCACAGAGCCAATACCCGCCCTTTCCATCGGGCGTAATGCCTTCTGTATCCAGACCGCGATTATCGCCATGCAGCACTTTCAACGTATCACTTAGCGCGATTTCATTAGTTGACCCGATGACGTCATTCTGTAACGGCAATCCATTAATACTGCCTTTATTGTCATGCAACGGTCGGGCATCCGTGGCCTGAGCTTTGCCGTTCTGAACCCGAATTCTCATCAGCAGTGGCGCGAAGTCTGGCGTGACAAAGATTTTTGACTCTTTCTTACCCACATCAGGCGAATCAGCATTCGGCCCGCGATCGGTGACCGTTTCAAATGTCAGCGCATCCCCTTCCTTGCCTGTAAATAACAAACCTGAGCCAATGCCCACTGGCAACCCCTGAGGAAATGCACTGGCGAACGCGCCGTTGTAACTGACACGCGTTCCTTCCGGAAAACTGACGATGTAGCGTTCCACCTGCGGCTGCGCCGCGAATGTGGATAAAGAGAGCACACAACTGGTAACCAGAGATATCGCTTTTATTTTCATATTTCTTAAATCCATGAAGGGAAACGCACAGCGTGAAGAATGAAAATGACAGGAAAATGAAATAACCTGGAAACATTCACGGCTAAAAGCTTGATTATTACACCGTTGAGAAGAGTGGCTGGAAAGGGAGGAGTGTATAGCTTCAATGAAAGCCGTTCACGGCAGCATACCCGTGACGCGAATCCGGCAGGCAGATTCGATAGCACACGACGGGCATGATATCGATCTGGCCTTCTTCCGGATAACAGGAGAGGACGGGCATAGTGTCTGACAGGAATGGGGTTAATCAGCCAGGCTTGACGGCGTTATGGCTACTGTGATGACACCGTAAGATGATTGTTCGCCGGAGCAGGAGAAATGGAGAATTCAGAGAGCGTTCCTCGCCAGCTTACTGATTGGCTAAGGCGCTGCTGACTCAAAAAACTGGTAAGAACCATCACGCCGTGCTTTGGCCTGATACATCGCCTTATCCGCATTTTCGAATAACATTTTGGCCGATACCGTACCGAAGCGGGCAAGACTGATACCGATCGCTGCGCCGATGCGCACATCCATATTATTGATAGCAAATGGCGCCTGCAGACTGTCAATAATACGCTGAGCAATAGCAGATGCGGTTTCGCGATTATGACACTTCGCTGCCACGACAAACTCATCGCCGCCCAGTCGCGCTACGGAATCTCCGGGACGCATGCAGCGTTGCAGCCGTTGACTCACCTGTTGCAATAGCGCATCGCCCGTCGCGTGCCCCATCAGATCATTTACCGCCTTAAAGCCGTTAAGATCAATAAACATCACTGTGGTGTAGGCCTGATCCTCCACCTGAGACAGCATGCCGCCCACTTTCTCAATGATCCAGGCACGGTTATGCAGGCCGGTCAGCGTGTCCAGGGTCGCCAGCTTCTCAAGATCACGCATCCGCTCTTTGTCTCGCGTGATGTCGCGCGACACCAGTACGGCACCAATGTTTTTTCCCGTATTAGGATTGGTGACGCCACAGGCTTTGGTGCCCAGATTGATGTAGTGACCGTCACGATGCAGTTTGCGCACTTCCACCACATCCGGCCATACTCCCCCGCTAAAGATGCATGAGAGTGTTTCAGTGGCAGCGTCATGATCGTCGGGATGCAGGAAATCCAGTACTAACCTGCCCACCACCTCTTCGGCGGTCCAGCCAATCATTTCGCTATAAGAGGGTGAGATCGACACGTAGCGGCCTTCCGCATCGCAATGGGCAATAAGATCGGTGCTGTTTTCAATTAACAGACGATATTCTGCCGCCGTGCGCAGCGCATCCTCCAGCGCTTTACGCTGTCCGGTGACATCAAGAATGAAGCCGTTATATTGCAGATGAGATCGCCCGGGCAGGGAATCCGGCAGGCCAGACAAAAGGACACGGCGCGTCTTACCGTCCAGACAGTGAATAGGCACTTCGATATGAAAAGGCGTGAGTTCTTCAAGCGCTGCAGTCAGTTTCTGCGCAACTTTCGCATCGTCGTCAGCCTGCGCCAGCCTCAGCCATGAACTCAGCGTCACGCCTTTCAGTTCAGGCATCATACCCGCCGGGCTTGCCTGACTGGTAATGCAGATACCCTGGGCGTCAGTAGACCAAACAGCGGTAAAAGAGGGTTTGATCATTGTGTTCATGGTGGCCGACTCCGATGTTGCTGACGATATTAACTGTGCGCAATACTCGTCGCTACACACCTGATTATAACCGTAAGTCCCCGCCTGCATCTAAAACAGGCCTGGGCACAGGTTTATCATTGCAAAAATACCCGCCATAAACACTGGCTTAAACCGGCGCCACTGCGGCTACCGTTTTTGAGTCACCCTTTCCCTATGAGTCTGCGCAAAACGTCCATGACAGTATGCAGTGTCAGAAGTATCAGCCTGAGTATATCGGCGCATCGGGACAGAATCTTTAGTCACATCCCTGATATATCAGGGATGTGAAACGCTGGAGGGACAGCTTAGTTGAAAACCTTTACGCCGCCAGCGCCGTCCCTTTCCTCCTGTAACAGGGATTAGTCACTCTGGCTGGCCCTTACGGCATTCACAACAGGAGATTGACGGTAATCTGAGACACTGTGCTGGCGCGCTGTGATTCTTTAATTTTATTGCTTATAGATGGATGTTTGTCAGAGAGTTTTATTTGCGCATGTCTGACTACCCGCATCCAGTCACGAAAACCAGCTTTCCGTCCGGATAAAAAATAACATGTGATTACATCGTGATGTGGGCACTTCATCTGAAATTCAGGTCTCATTTCAAAACGCCCTTCCCGATTCACGCCACGTTAAAAATCCTGTTAGGGAAATCTTTTTCATTCCTTCAGCTTAACATTTTCTTAAGATTAATCTCATAGAATCGCTGCGATATTAGCCCATGTTGGGCTTTTCCGGAGCACGACCTCATGCAAAATAACAACACAGCCTCTCACTCCCTAAGCAAAGTTCCGGCCGTCACCGCGGCTTTCTGGTTAATCAAAATTGCAGCGACAACCCTGGGTGAAACCGGTGGTGATGCAGTGACCATGTCGATGAATCTGGGTTATCTGACCGGGACACTGATATTTGCCATCATCTTCCTGGTCGCGGTGGTGGTGCAGATTAACCGTCACAACTTCAATAAATGGATTTACTGGTTCACCGTGGTCGCCACAACCACAGTTGGCACGACGATGGCAGACTTTGCCGATCGCTCGCTGAACATTGGCTATCCAGGGGGCACGCTGCTACTGAGCACACTACTGGTTCTCTCTCTGTTCCTGTGGAAAATCACCTGCGGCACAGTCGCAGTAAGCTCAGTCAACAATGGGGTCACGGAGTGTTTTTACTGGGTCACCATTATGTTCTCACAAACACTGGGCACAGCATTGGGTGACTGGACGGCAGACACCGAAGGGTTGGGTTACGATGGCGGGATCCTGCTGTTTGTTGGGGCACTTGCTATTATCTGGGCTGCCAGTCGCTTTACGTCACTTTCCCGCACAGCGCTTTTCTGGGCAGCCTTTATTCTGACCCGACCTTTAGGTGCCGTTGTTGGCGACTTTCTGGATAAACCCCTTGCCGCAGGTGGACTGGCGCTGAGTCGATACGGTGCCTCGCTGACGCTGGCACTGATCATTATCACCTGTATGGTCGTACTGCCACAGCGACCGGCGATAAAGACGGCAACCGAAAATTAAAAAGCGCGACCCTTAGACTTACAGGTCACGCTTTTACAGATGTCATCAGGGCCGCCAGCAATGGCGGCTTTTATATTTCTGGTGCGTCATGGTTCGCAGACAGCGAAATCAGACTGAGCGCTCAAAAGAGATATTATGACCCTCGGGCGCGGCGGAGGGCACCGGCAGACTCTCTGCTGGCTCCTGCATCTTTACCCGAAATGCGGTGTTACTGGCATCAAGAAAAACGGTTCTCAGATGACGATTACAGATAAACCATATTTCATCGCGGTCATTTGAAAGAATGTAGTAAGCATCTGAAGTTTCGGAGGGGTTAAAACAGCCCAGCGCCCGATAAGCCGTCTGGGGCGTAAAACCACTCGAAAGCGGCAGCGGCCTGGGGCCATGCGCTAACTCATCAATCCGAAGGTAAAGTCCCTGTTCGAGCCACAGCATAATGTCACTCCCTGAAGCCAATGAAATCGGGCTGAATGTATCGGAGTGCCTTAGCGCGAATCAGAATGCACGTCACGACAGCATCAGATAATCGGGCAATCTGTCCGACATTCAGAATAATTATCCTGATCTGAGCATAGCAGCGGTGCGTTCTTGTGCTTTTTTATCTTCAGGAATTGTCGGGTTACTCAAGCCGGCTGGCGATCAGCCGCAACTGTTCGGCAATCTGCTTTAAATCCCGCTGCTGCTGCCCGGCGCTACCGGTTGAACTGCGCACCACCAGTTTTGCTGGCAGAATGGAAGAGGAACGCTGATCATCCTCTTCACTGGCTAACAACAGACGCGAAACCGCTTCTTTACCCTGTAAATCCAGATCCAGCGATACCGTGGTTAACGCCGGATGGAAGAAGGCGCTTTCATAGGTATCGTCGTAGCCAATCACCGAAATTTGCCCTGGCACCGCCACGCCGCGCTGATGCAGTGCGCTCAGCACACCCAGCGCCATCTGGTCATTGCCCACGAGCAGCGCGCTGAATTCCGGCGCTTCCCGCAACAGTTGCAATACACCGTTATAACCACTCTGCGCATCCCAATTGCCGTGGCTGACACTGACCGGCTTCAGACGATAACTTTCCAGCGTATCCAGCCAGCTCTTCAACCGCAGATTGGCAGAGACCGACTGCTCAGGCCCGGCCAGCAGCGCGAATTCGCGATGCCCCTGCTCATACAAATATTTGACGCTGGCGCGAGTACCGTCAGCCGGGTTAAACGAAACGTTAAACACCGAACTGTAGGGATCAACATCCAGGAACAGACAGAGTATGTCCTGATTCTCTTCCACGACCTGTTCTGCGTCAGCACTCTCCAGCGGGACGTTGATAATGACTTTATCCACACGCTGAGACTTCAGTTCATTGATACAGTCCTGCAGGCTTTGGTTGACGTTCTCATCAATCATCGCAATCAGTACCTGATAGTCCGCAGCATTGGCATAACGTTTAACGGCGGCGGCCACCTGAGAAGGCGCATGCAGGGCGAGCGATGTTGTCACCAGACCAAGCGTGGTGCTCTGCTTACCCACCAGCTGCTGCGCCAGTCTGTTAGGCACGTAACGCAGGGTCTCAATGGAGTGCTCCACCTTGCGCCGCGTTGATTCCGAGACATTTGCCGACTTATTCAAAACCCGTGAAACCGTCTGATACGACACGCCAGCATGACGGGCGACATCCTCTAAGGTGGCATTTTTTGATTTCATAATTCGCATCCCTGATGACCGAAGTCGGCATGGTATCACAGCCGCAGTGACAGCCAGGCTGCCGCAGTCACATTGCGGAAATAAAAAGTAAAAGTAATACCTTCACATAGTAAAATTTGGTGATCCAATTCACTAATCGTTACAAATAGCGCCGCTTTATTTGCAGTGCGTCACACATTATCGCGATTTTATTTGTCACTCATCTGACAAAAGACGTTTACTGCCGCTGTCATGTGAACGTATTACAAATAAAAATTGAGGATAACATGGAAACAAGGTTACGTACTGCTGCTGTGGCGCTTGCTGCGGCCCTGACCTCCCCGACACTCTATGCCGCTATCGACAACATTGATTTCCATGGCTATCTGCGTGGTGGCGTGGGCGTATCGCAGGATGGCGGTATTGAAGAGTATCAAAAAAACAAGGTCGGCCGTCTTGGCAACGAAGCCGACACCTATGGCGAGGTTGAGCTGGGCAGCGAGGTCTACAAAAAGGACGACGTGAGTTTCTATGTCGACACCATGGTCAGCATGTTCTCCGACGGCTCAAACGATAACGAAACCACCTTCGGCGATGATGCGCAGTTTGGTTTACGTCAGTTGAACCTGCAGATAAAAGGACTGGTGCCGGGAGACAAAGATGCCGTGATCTGGGGCGGCAAACGCTACTACCAGCGTCACGATCTGCATATCATTGATACCAAATACTGGAATATTTCCGGTTCAGGTGCCGGTATCGAAAACTACACCCTGGGTCCGGGCGCTATCTCGTTTGCGTGGATTCGTGGCGACGCCAATGATGTGGATTACCGCGTGGATGGCGATAACGACGTCAACATTAACTACCTCGACCTTCGCTATGCCGGCTGGAAACCCTGGAGCGGTGCCTGGACCGAGTTTGGTGTTGACTACGCCATGCCGAACACCACGAACAAACAGAAAGAATATGGTGGCCTGTATGACGCGGATAACGGCGTTATGCTCACCAGTGAGATCAGTCAGGATATGTGGGGTGGCTATCAGAAACTGGTGTTCCAGTATGCCAACAAAGGCCTGGCACAAAACATGATCTCGCAGGGCGGCGGCTGGTATGACATGTGGAACGATACCAGCAATGCCACCGGCTATCGCGTGATCAATACCGGCCTGCTGCCGATAACCGATAAATTCTCCCTGAATCAGGTCTTCACCTGGGGCTCAGCCGATGATATCACCGCGCAGACAAGCAAAAGTACGCTGCTGTCGCTGGTGGGCCGTGGACAGTATCAGTTTACACAGTATGTCCGTGGTATCGGCGAAGTCGGCAGTTTCTGGCAGAAAGATGAGAATAAAGTGGGCAGCGACTATAAAGCGGCGGGACAGAAATATACGCTGGCGCTGGGCCTGGCAGCCGGTCCCGAATTTATGTCTCGTCCGGAGCTACGTCTGTTTGCTTCTTACCTGAATGATTCAGAAGACGGACACAGCTTCAAAGACAACACCAGTAACAACACCTGGAACTTCGGCGTACAGGTCGAAGCCTGGTGGTAACAGAGCAGTCTCCTCATTGTGATCATTGTTAAGCTCTTATGCAGGGGCTTATTTGGATAACCGGCGACGGTTATCCATTTTTTTGCATCATATTTTTACAGCGGTTTATTGCTCTGGCTTAAAGAAACGTTCTTCCAGCAACTGACGCAACTGGTCAGACTGCTTACCAAAGATTGCATGTACCTCATGCCCCAGGATCACCACGCCAATCGCCCCCGCTTTCTGTAATCCCGCCGTATCAACTGCCTTCAGCGACGTTACTTTTACCCGTAGCCGGGTTAAACAGGCGTCAACCTGCTGAATATTCTCACGCCCGCCAAAACAGTTCACCAGACGCTCCAGTAGTGCGCTGTCTACCTCAAGCTCTTCCACCGTCAGCGGCTGCCGACTGAAATATTGCTTAAACGATTTCAGACTCAACATGTTGTTCTCCTTCAGATAATAAAAAAGGCGGGCAATGGCCCGCCACTCACGACTGATTAATGAAAACGCGGGGGACATGCCTGGGAACGCTCACTGAATATACACGCTTCCTGCATCTATCCTGTTAGCAGCCTCTAAAAAACCGGCTCCCTATTAACAGTTAAATTCAGACCTTAGTACAGGCAAGGCCAAAACCATAAGCGATGGGAGCCAGTGCCTGTAGCAAAGCATCACGGGCCATGGAGAATAACGCCGGGAGCGTTTCTGAACAACGCAACGCTTTGGAGCGGTAACGGACGCACCTCAGGGATGAGGTGCGTAATAGCCTGTGTTGAGCGGACAGGGGCGGCATCTTTTGTGTCTTTGCCCAGGGCGCTGGTCCTCTGCGCCTGTGCTCAAACGGCCTGCCACCGCCACTAAATTTGCCCCTGACCGCTTACTGCCTCCGGTTATACCGCTCCCTGCGCCATAGGTCCGCTCAACACTCTGCACCCCCACGGCCCCAGCGTCAGCGATCCCCCAACACTCATGCCATCCACCAAATCACTCAGCCCGGCGGGCAACGACAGCTGCTGCGTCTGAGCGGTAAAGTTCTGCACAAACAGAAACGCCTGCTCACCGTCAGTTCGGCGCTGAACCACCACGCCCGGCGGCAACTCGCCCGCCAGTGCACGCGGTAAACCCAGTTGCTTAATCAATGCGCCATAAAAATCCCGATGGAATGACAGATCGTTACGCGATGCGATATACCAGGCTTTACCCTGACCGACCCGATTCATCGTCACCGCCGGGGTGCCGGCATAAAAGTCACTATCGTAACTGGCCAGCGCAGTCGCACCCTCCAGATGAATATGTTCACAAAGCTCTCTGGCCTGATAAGGTCCGCTCAACCCCAGCTCATTGCCGCGCACACCGCGCACGCCGTTAAACTCCTCGTCGGTCAGGCTGTCGATCTCTTCTGACCAGATACCGAGCAGCGGCCGCAATGGACCCGGGAAACCGCCTGGATAACAAAGGTCACTCTCATTGACGATGCCACTCCAGTAACTGGCCACGAAATGCCCGCCCCGATCAACATGCTGCTCTGCACGCGCCGCGAAACCATCGCGCACCATATAGAGCATTGGTGCAATCACCAGATCGTAACCACTGAAATCGCTGTCGCCATTAATCACATCTACCGCAACACCCTGCTCCCAGAACGCCCGATAATGCTCGTTTACCGTGCGCTCGTAATGCAGACCCAGATTGCGCGGCCCCTGCGCGTTGTCCATTGCCCAGCGACTTTCCCAGTCGAAAATAATGGCAACACGCGCCTCGACCCGGCTCCCCATTACAGGCGTCATAGCGGCCAGCATCCGGCCCAGTTCACTCACTTCACGACCGGTGCGCGTATCCAGATGACCGACATGATCGATAACTGCGCCATGAAACTTCTCGACCGAACCCCGGCTCTTGCGCCACTGGAAATATTGCACCGCGTCCGCACCGTGGGCGACCGCCTGCAGTGAAGAGAGAATATGCATACCCGGCTTCTTTAGCTTGCTGGTCGGCTGCCAGTTGGTCGCACCCGGTGTCGACTCCATCAGCACAAACGGCTTGCCCTGCTTGAGGGTGCGCATCAAATCGTGATACATCGCGGTATAGCAGGCGAGGGTGGTCTCATCTTTCTCGTTGTGCCACATCGGGTAGCTATCCCAGGAGATAAAATCGAGCGCCGGTGCCAGCTTCCAGTAATCGTAGTCGTAGAAATATTCCATAAAATTGGTGGTCGCAGGCAGATCGGGATTGGCCTGCTTCAGCGGTTTAATCTCCTCACGACAGAAGTCAGTCACCTGATCGGTCATAAACCGCCGCCAGTCCAGATTCAGGCCATGAATCGACATCTCACCCTGTGGCGCAGGCGACACAATCTGTGACCAGTCGCTGTACGTGTGACTCCAGAAGTCGCTCCACCAGGCCAGATTCAGCGCCTCCAGCGTCTCATAACGGCGCTGCAGCCAGCCGCGAAAGGCCTCCTGACAACGATCGCAGTGACATTCACCACCATATTCATTGGAAATGTGCCAGCCGATCACCGCCGGATGGTGCGCATAACGCGCCGCCAGCCTGCTGTTCATCGCCTGCACTTTCTGACGATAAACCGGCGAGGTCATGCAATGGTTATGGCGGCCGCCATGCAACGCCGGAACGCGATCGCGCCCTGTGCGCAGTACCTCAGGATAGGCCTGCGACATCCAGGCCGGACGTGCCCCGCTGGGTGTTGCAAGAAACACCGAAATGCCTTGCAGCCACAGCGTGTCGATGACCTCATCCAGCCAGCCAAATTCATAGCGGCCTTCTTCCGGCTCCAGCTTCGCCCAACTGAAAATACCCACCGACATGACGTTACAGTTCGCCTGCTTCATCATTTCAACGTCGTCATTAATGATACCCGGCTGATGCGCCCACTGTTCCGGATTGTAGTCAGCACCATGCAGCAGCCGGTTAACCCGGGCGCTGAGCGGGGGAAATTTATTCATACCTGTTCCTCAGAGGAAGACATTAGCGTTAGCGCTAAGCGTTAATGAAAAACCTGCAGCGAAGGCAGTGCCTTGCCGTGACAGTCAAACAGCGCCTGGTTTTCGCGGGCGTTTCCCTGTTTCCATTCGTCGTGGATATATTTCATGCCAGCAGGTGTAGCCCAGGTATTGCCTGGTGCGGGGATCCACGCGGGCTCCCAATAGACCACGCCCTTGCCGCGATGGTCCGGCACCGCCAGCACCGCCTTAATCAGGTCATGCAGGTATGCCGCCTGACCCGCGACGCTGCCGGGGTAGCCACCTGCTTTCTCCTCTTTAGCCTGGAAGCTGTTTTCAGCATTGTCACAGTTTTCCAGCGTGTAGCCATAAGCGGCCTCCACCACCATGACATCCTTGTTGTAGCGCCGGGAGATATCATCCATGTTGGCTTTCAGAGCGCTGACAGGACCGTTCCAGTAGGTGTACATCGACAGACCAATCACATCGAACGGGACATCACGCTTAACGATTTCATCGAACCACCAGCGGAAAGTGTCATTTTTCGTGCCCTCGGCCAGATGCAGCATGATCTTCACCTGATGCGGATCGCTGAGGTTCTCGCGCAAACCGCTGATACCGGCCTTCAGCAAACCCGCCAGCCGATCAAACTCGCCGCCGTTCTGGCCCCAGCTCTTACCTTCTGGCCAGAGCATGCCGCCGTTAAGTTCGTTACCAATCTGCACGATATCCGGCATTACACCTTCCGCTTTAAAGCGGGCGATGGTGTCGCGCGTGTAGTCATGCACCTGGGTTTCCAGCTGCGGAAAGGTCAGCGACTGCCAGGCTTTGGGCTTGAACTGCTTGCCGGGATCGGTCCAGAAATCACTGTAGTGAATATCGAGCAGCAGCTTCAGTCCCGCTGCTTTGACCCGCTTCGCCAGCGCCAGCGTGGTCGCCAGATCGTTGCCGCCACCACCGTAGGTGTGACCGCTGCCGTCGGTGGGATCGACCCACAGCCGCAACCGGATGGTGTTGATACCACTGGCTTTCAGAATGGCGATGGCGTCCTGCTGCTGGTTGTCTGCGTTGTAAAATTTCGCGCCCTGCTTCTCCAGCTCAGCCAGCGATGAGATATCTGCTCCCTTGATAAAATCGGCTGGCCACGGCCCGGCAGAGGCGATGACAGGCTGATCGGCGGCGAGCAGCGGTGTCGCCCAGGCCAGTGCCAGGGCGAGAATCAATGTTTTTGGCGTCATGATTTATCCTTTAGTACTGCCTGAGGCGAGGCCGGAAACGAAGTATTTCTGCAGGGCCAGATAGAACACCGCGACCGGCACGGCGATCAGCACCGCGCCAGCTGCATAAGTGGTGTAACTGGCACCCATTTTTTGTGACACCAGGTTATAGAGGCCAATGGGCAGCGTGAACTGCTCCGGCGTACGCAGAATGGTGCTGGAGAGAATAAAATCACCCAGCGGCCCGGTGAAAGAGAACAGCGCCACCACCGCCAGAATCGGCTTCGACAGTGGCATGATGATCTCCACGAAGATGCGGAAATTACCTGCCCCGTCCATGCGCGCCGACTCATCCAGATCTTTGGGAATCGAGTCGAGATAGCCCTTCATCAGATAGGTGTTCATCGGGATCATCCCGCCGACATAGATCAACACCAGCGCCAGATGGCTGTTGATTAATCCCAGCAGCTGCGACAAGACGAAAATGGCGATGAGCGCCGAAAACTGCGGGATCATCTGCAGCAGCAGAAACAGCATCAGGCCGTTCTGCCGCCCCTTAAACCGAAAACGGGAAAAGGCATAGGCGGTGCAGCTGACGCTGATCAACGTCAGCACCATGGTCAGAAAACTGATTTTCATCGAGTTCCAGTACCACGTCATATACGGCACCGTGCCATTGAACAGGTCGCGGTAGTGCTGCAGCGACGCATTCTCCGGAATGATCGAACTGCTGAGCAGGCTGTTACCTGCATTCAGTGATGCCCCCACCGTCCAGACCAGCGGATAAATAATGATGGTCGAGACGGCCAGCACCACCAGCCAGGTCAGCGACAGGCGTATCCACCTTTCGCGTTTAATACTGCCGGACTTCGCCATACTTGCTTCCTTACGCCATCTCATCTTGTTTGAATGACCGGGTCGCGCGGAACTGCCACAGCGCCAGACCTACCACGAAAATCGACAGCAAAATGGTGATAGTGGCGGCAATCGCATATTGCGACGACGACATGGTGAGCTTGTAAATCCATGACACCAGGATATCGGTTCCGCCGGCATTCGACCCCGCCACGGCCGGACCGCCGTTGTTAAACAGATAGATGATGTTGAAATTATTAAAGTTGAAGGTGTATTGCGTGATGATGATCGGCGCAATGGCGTAGAGCACCAGCGGCAGCGTGATAGTTTTCAGCCGCGTCCAGGCACTGGCGCCGTCCATGATGGCGGCCTCATAAAGGTCATCCGGGATCGCCTGCAGGACGCCGGTTGTCATCGCAAACACAAACGGGAAGCCCAGCCAGGTCTGCATCATGATCAGCGCCGTTTTGGTCCAGAACGGATCGGTCATCCAGGCTTTAGGCGCGATACCAAAGAAGTCGAGAATCGCGTTGTTGATCACCCCAAAGCTGTCGTTGAACATCCCGGCAAACACCAGAATGGTGACAAAGCCCGGCACCGCCCACGGCAGGATAAAGATGGTGCGGATCAGCGGCTTAAAGCGCAGGTCTTTCTGATTCACCAGAATCGCCAGCATCACGCCCACGGTGCACTGCAGCGTCGTCGCCAGCAACGTCCAGACCACCGTCCATTGCAGCACGTCAAAGAACGTGGAGCGCCAGATCGACAGCGTGAAAATGTTGATGAAGTTTTTGAACCCCACCCAGTCCACCAGCTTCGCCGGGGGCGTGTGATAGAGGTTGTAGTTGGTGAAGGCGATGGCGAAACCAAACAGAATCGGAAACACCACCACGAATACCAGCAGAATAAAGCCCGGCGAAATCATCAGATACGGGAAGCCGTCGCGCAGCAGTAACTGATACTGCTGTCGCACGCTGTTAAGCTGCTGGCCCCTGTCGCGCCTGGCGCCATTGACCCACGCATCGCGCACAGACACGCCCCATACCGCGACGCCGAAAGCGGCAATCAGCACGCTGATAATCCCCTCAGCCAGCAGGAAAATGGAGTTATCGCGCGGAACTGATTCACCCAGCGTATACAGCCCCCAGAATCCTTCACGCAGAAAATCGTGGAAGACGCCGGTAAAGCTGCTGAGCAGAATCAGAAAGCACAACCCTTTCGCCCACTGGCGGTGGTAAAACTGGCCAAAGCCAGGCAGCAGTGCCAGCAGCGCACCGGTGGTCGCATGACGACGCGGCGGCTTAGCCGTCACCAGATGTTCATCGGAAGATATAGCCACACTCTGATCCTTATCCTGTACGGTCATCCCGCGAACCCGCATTACTGGTTGCTGGCCTGCATCGCTTCAATCTGCATGGTGATCTGCTTCACCGCGTTATCCAGCGCCGCTTTTGGCTCCTGCTTGCCTGAAACGCTCAGCTCCAGCGCCGCATTGGCCGGCCCCCACACTTCCTGCATCTCTGGTACGCCTGGCATGGCTGACGCACGTGCCGCCTGCACTGCGACCGCATTGGCCTTCTCATCATTTTTAATAATCGGATCGTTCATCAATGCTGTAACGGGCGGGATCTCCTGCGTTTTCTGATAGCGCTCTTTCACATACTGCGGCTGGTTAATAAAGGTGAGGAATTTCTGCGCCAGCGCCTGATCTTTACTCCAGGTGGACACCACATAGCCTTTTACACCCAGGAAGGAGCTCATTGGCTTGCCGTTGGGCAGTAATGGCAGCGGTGCCACGCCATAGTTGATACCGGCAGCCTGATAGGGCTGGAACGCCCATGGCCCGTTAATCACCGCCGCCGCTTTCTTCTCGGTAAACAGGGAGTCGATAGCGTTCAGGCCGTTGTCGCCCATGATGCCGCCTGGCAGTAATCCTTCGCTGAAGAAGCGCTTGAGGTAAGTCACCGCCTCCACGCTGCCTGGCGTGTTCAGCCCGATATCTTTAGTGTTAACCGCGCCTTTAGCGTCTTTGCCAAAGATGTAAGACCCCATTGGCGCCATCACGCCCCAGCTGTAGTAAATCTGGTCAAACTTCGCGAGCAGGCCATACTGTTTTGCCTCGCGCTGCTTCTGCGAGAACACACGATACTCATCCAGGGTTTTCAGCGGCGCAGGCAAAAGATCTTTGTTGTAGATCAGCACCAGCGTTTCAACCGCCTTGGGGACACCATAGACCACGTTGTTCTGAGTAAAAGCCGCCATCGCTGACGGGGTGTAGGCGCTCTGTTCTGCCGTGTCGATTTTCAGTGGTGCCAGCAGGCCCTGCACGACTGCGCTGCCAAGCTGGTCGTTGGGGATCACCAGCACATCGGGTCCGATGCCTGCCGGACCATCCAGCCGCAGCTTTTCGATCTGCTGTGCAAACGGCATCTCCTGTACTTTCACTTCAACGCCAAACTGTTTCTGAAAATCGGCGATCGCCGTTTTAATGCCGTCTGACTTTTTAATGTCTTCCCAGACGGTAAGTTGCTGAGCGGCCCAGACGGATTGATTAAGCATCAATGCTGACAGGAGTAGCGTAACGCTGATTTTAATTTTCATTGCTGGCCTCGTGTGAAGGTATGACATTTTTAGCTGTCATTTGCTGTTGTTCTTTTTTCAGACACACGCTGAATAAGGATTTATCAGGCATGTGAAGAGTGGATAACGTATCGCATTTGAGCCATAAGCTACGCGGAACAGGTGCTGCGCTCCAGCCCGTTTGCACCAATGTGTGATCGGTATTACAGAAATCAAAAACAGCGATAGGGTGCACTCTGGCTGAACGTTATAGTCAACACAGGCACCATCAGGGCTGACGTGAAAAATGATCAACTGTTATACGTCATACATTTTAGCCGCCAGACATCTTGTTGTGAGGATTAGCATGTCCAGTATCAGATTGAGGAACGTCACCAAACGCTTTGGTAAAACAGAAACGCTGAAAAATATTGCGCTCGATATTGAGGCCGGTGAATTTGCCGTCTTTGTCGGTCCATCAGGCTGCGGTAAATCCACGCTGCTGAGGCTGATTGCCGGTCTGGAAGAGATCAGTGAAGGCGAGATTTTGATTGGGGATGAGGTGATGAATGATGTCGCACCCTCGCACCGCGGCGTGGCGATGGTGTTTCAGAGTTACGCGCTCTATCCCCATATGACGGTGGCGGAGAATATCGGCTACGGTCTGAAAGTGAACGGTCTGCCAAAGGCGCAGATTCAGCATCAGGTGGAGATGGTGGCGAAGACGCTGCAGCTGGCGCATCTGCTGGATCGTAAACCTAAACAACTTTCTGGCGGGCAGCGTCAGCGTGTTGCGATTGGCCGCGCGATTGTGCGTAATCCTCGGGTGTTTATGTTTGATGAGCCCTTGTCGAACCTGGATGCGGAACTGCGTGTCGATATGCGGCTGCACATTGCTAAGCTGCATCAGGAGCTGAAAACCACCATGGTCTATGTGACACATGATCAGACGGAGGCGATGACGCTGGCCGATAAGATTGTGGTGATGAATTACGGCAAGGTGGAACAGGTCGGTTCGCCCATGGAACTCTACTACAACCCGATTAACCGCTTTGTCGCGGGCTTTATCGGATCACCTAAGATGAATTTCCTGCCCGCGCGCGTGGAGCAGTGTGGCCCCTCCGGGCTGGTCGCCCTGATAAATGACGGCGAAAACCGGCTGCAACTCCCCTCACCAATCCGTCAGCTGCAGCCCGGTGATGAGATCACGCTGGGTATCCGGCCGGAACAGTTACAGATCAACGGCGATGCGCCACTGAACATCGACTTCCACTGTGAGGTGGTTGAGCGACTCGGCAACAACACCTATCTGTTTGGTCAGAGCCACGGCCACGACGGCTTCAAAATGCTGCTGCCAGGTGATGTGCATTTCCGCCCTTATCAGACGCTGCGTCCGTCTTTCCATCCGCATCACTGCATGGTATTTGATGCCGAGGGCGCACGCATCAGTACGGATATTGAAATGCCTCAGGTGCGTGCGGCCTGAAGTGAGTATCTGGGGGAGATAACGAGAGGCCGGAAACGGCCTTTTATGTTTTAAGGCCTGGAAAAAACCGGGGACAGAGAAGGCATTACCGGCTGAGTAAACGCATGACTCACCCGTAATCCCTTCTCTTACTGACCCGCTGTCCCGGCTTATTTACCAAGAATGTTATTAACCGCTTTCAGGTGGCCAGCTTTATCTTTGTGATTTGAAACCACCTGAATAACGGTGAATTTCTTGTTGGCAACCGCCAGCAGCGTCGCCTGTTGAACATCATTACCCCCCATTTTGTCAGTGGCTTCAATGTGATAAACGGGCAGACCATTGTCATTCTCAGTTTTCTCACTGATCACCGTATAAGAAGGTGACGCCTGCTTCTGCTTGTCTTTGATAGACTTCCCGCCTTCAAGAAAATCAGCGTCACTGCCACCGCGCGCAATCAACGGGATCTCTTCTTCGCCAATGATCAAGACGCGTTTTTCCTGCTTGTTTACATACATGGTTCCAGGTCCACCGCCCGGAACAGGCTGCTTTTCATAACCCTGCAGGTTGAAAGTCTGTTTGCCATCCAGCAACGAGATCGTCTGATTCTGCGTGTTTGCAGCCTGTGCTGTTTTCGCTTCGGCTGCTGATGCGATCATCGGGGTGCTGCCAAGTGCAGCCGTCAGGCAGAGCGCACCCATAATGTTTAATGATTGACGTAATTTCACCGTGAACTCCTTCGTGTAGTGGCTATTTCCATTTCACTGACACCGAATCGGGTGTCGGCGAGGCAGAGGCGTTATCGGGTCAGGTCGTAAATACAGATCCCTGAACCGAGCAATAACAAAATTATCGGCCAGTAAAGAACGGGGATAAAAAAGAAGTTGTGGGCTTTTTCGGGGGCCATCATCGGCTCACTTTTGGTCGCCGTTGCGATGGAGTCCAGCCATTTTTCCTGCCGGAGCGCCCAGACGAAGAGCGCACAAAAGAGGGCAGCAACGATGAGCGTTGCGCCTGTCGCCCATAAATGCGCGACAAAAAAACCATCGTAGTAATAAAAATCCAGCACCCATTTACACAGCAGATAAGCAGCACAAATTAATAGTGCGACAAAAAACCCGACTCCGCTCCAGGCGATCATATTTATATCCTATAGATGGGTGAGGAACGAGAAATTATTTTCTTGAAATTAACATATTTTTATCATTGTAGCGATATTTTCTTTGGTGCTAATATTCTCCCTGCCCCGTTCAGGGCATATCAGCCCGATTCGTTATAAAACGCCTGATGCCGCCAGGATTATTTCCTGAGGTTGTTGCTTATCCCGGATCCAGTGTGCCATTAATATTGCTCGCCGGATGCGGCACTGCTGTTTGTTGCACTGCGCTATTATTTTAGTGTGAATGAATCGCGGCTGAGAAATCGCGTTTTTTAACATTTGCATCGGCTGTTTCGGTGGGAGACATTTATGCCGCTGTCATCCGGATGAAACAGTATGGTGATCGTCAGATTTCGTGTAAAGCATGGAGGTTCATATGGAACAACTCACTGAAAATAATGGTAAAGAGAACAGATCTAAAGAATACAGTGCGAGGTGGCAGGCCCGCTTTGATTTTTTCGACCGTTATGGTGCTCCCAGTTCACCCGGCTTCAGACAGGCACTGAAGCAACTGCCTTTCAGGCAAAAATTCAGAGTTAACATGAATTTAATTGCCTTCGTTCTTTGGCCCGATTTATCTGTTTGTACTCGGCCTGTGGAAGAAGAACATCATGCTGATTTTAATTATGATGGCTGTTTATATTATTTTGATCATCGCTTTAGCGATAGCGGGCATGGAGTTCCCACGATATCTTCAGGGCGGCCTGGCCTATGGCTTTAATGCACTGTACGGCATGAGTACAAATTACAATTATTACCTGAAAGAGCGAAAAGGCGATAACGGCTGGAACCCCTTTAAAGGGATGCGCTGGTAATTTTTTTCAGCGCAACTGGCAAAATATAAAATCTGGTATAGGGTCATCAGGAAGGCAGCTTTTTAAACTTCATGGCGGAGGCTGACCAAAATAAATAATAAACTTTAACTCAAATTATCGGTGTTATGCCTGAGCAACGTGAGCCGCCCGAAGAATAGCGAACGGGCAATGAAAAACATCCAGAAATATTTTCCGGGATTTTCAAAATGAGTTCAGACTGGATTATAATCTCATTGCACTCATTACACTCTCTCTGAAGCGCTTACGTGCCCCGCACGGCATAGTCGGGGCCAGGATATTCTTGTTGAGAACTTCCTGATGTCAGCAGCTTCTCCCTTTCACTGACATATAGGATGTTATTATTTTGAAATCATTAACGGAATTGAAAAAGGGTTATCTGAAGGTATTTCTCTGGCTGCTGTTCACACTGTTTCTGGTACCTGTTATTACTCTGGTTTTTGCTGAATACGGCAATGCGCAACTCGATCAGCAGTACACCCAGTTCTTTATGAACGATGCGCAGGAGCAACATCAGGATACCGGCAAACTGCAGACATTTTTGCAGCAGAACCCGCCGTCCAGCGTCTGCGGCCCGGTCGATGAAAATCTGCAGGATTACAAAAACGCCGTCTGCGCACCGCAATCCGAGTTGTGGCAGTTCTACATGATGGATAAAGTGGCTTTCTGGACGCTGATCGGCAGCGGCGTTGTCCTGCTAATGGTGCTATTGTTCAGTGCGCTGGCTTTTAAAAGCCGCCAGGGACAGGTGATCAGTCTGGCGCTGGCCCGCAAATTCCTGATGCTGGCCTGTTCACTGGAAGTTATGGTTCAGGGCGGCATGCTGGTCTGGCTCTCATTCTGGGGTACCGCTTTCTTCACGCAAACCTACTATCCAAAGCTGGTGATGGCCGTAGGCCTGCTGGTGCTGGCCGGCATGTATTACATGATTAAAGGCATCTTCAAAAAACTCCCGCCGGAAGAGAGTATTGAAGGTGAAGTCGTGACCCGCGAAGCCGCTCCGGCACTCTGGTCACAGATTGATATGCTGGCCGCCAGAGTTGGCACCACGCCCCCCGATCATATCGTTGCGGGCATCGATACCAACTTTTACGTGACGGAAGCCCCACTCAGCGTAAACGGACACCCGCTTACCGGTCGTAAACTCTATGTCAGCATTCCGCTGCTGCGTCAGCTCACCGTTGCGCAGGCTGATGGCGTGATGGTCCATGAGCTGACACACCTGCATGAAGGTGACACCGCTTCCGGCGCACTGCTGGGACCGAAGCTGCATCGCTTTGACCTTTACATGCAATTGATGGGTCAGAATCTGGCAACACTGATCGTGTACTATCCGCTCTACCTCTATCGCATGCTGTTTGAACTGGCATGGCAGCGCAACAGCCGTGAACGTGAGTTTGTGGCGGATCGCAATGCCTCAACGCTGGTCTCCCCCGCCGCGATTATCGAATCGCTGATCAAAGTATCCGCCTATGCCAGTTACCGCAGTGAAGTTGAGCGAAACTTCTTTAATAACCGGACGCTGCATGAAAATGAACTGGGGATCAGTAAAGCTATCGCTGCCGGTCTGCCTGAGCATGTCGCGTCTCCGGACTTTATCAGCGTTGTCCGCGAACAGAATGTGCCGCACCCCTTTGACTCACACCCGCCGCTGGCAGAAAGGATGCGCAACGTCGGATACAACATTGACGAAGCCGACTATGCTGCGGTCGCCGCCGATTTCCCGGCCAAGAGCTGGGTTGATTTGATGCCGGTTGCCAACGAGATCGAGCAGCAGTTGTGGCAGAAATATGAACGCGACTTCTCTTCAGTGCATGAGGAAAGCCTGGCCTGGCGTTATCAGCCTGAGGGTGAGATGGAAACCGCGCTGGTGCTGAAGCATTTCCCCAATGTGCCTTACACGCTTAAAGATGGCTCGCAGATTGTCATCACCTGGCAGGGCATCGTGTCACCGAAAACCGCCGAACTGCTGGAGTGGGATAACGTAAAAAACATCAATGTCATTCGTAATTTCGGCCGGGATAAGCTCTACCTACAGCATGAGCAGCCGAACGCTAAAGGTAAAAAGCGCAGTGAGATCCCCTTACCCGGCCTGAAGAAAGAGATTGAAGCCTTTAAAAATACTCTCGGCCTTTACTGGCATCGCCATCAGACAGTCAGGGCGTTAATGAAAGAAGAATCAGCCGAAGCGTCGCCAAGCGCATAAGCCGTTTGTCATCGGCTCCCTCATCGCAGCTGATAAGGGAGCCAATGCGAATATCCATTTCCAGTCTGTATTTCTGACCACATAAAGAAAGGACCGATCGTGTTTAAAAGAGCAAGCAGTGCCAGCATACCCGCGATGAAGGTGACTGCCCTTGTGCTGCCTGGCTATCCTGTTTACCTCACCCAATCCCGACGTGGCCGGAATGACAAAAGCGATTGATGCTTACAGTACACTGCTGAATGAGGCAGAAAAGGCAACGGCCAGCGAAGCGGGCAAGCCATTAACCTGCTCCATCTTCCAGGAGAGTGCTGAAACCTTCCTGAAAGACTGCAAAGATCGCATGCGTCGGGTCCGCGATAAAACACCTTACAGTACGGGGGATCACATAGCGCTTAAAGCAAGCAGACGCTGGGCGAGCAAGGCGCTTTACTTGTGAATCAGCCCCGGCTTTACCCGCTTTTCGACCCGTTACGCGAATTCTGAGCGATGTCGATTGTTCCGCCTGGTCAGCATGCCGCCTGGTGTCCCTACCCTTTTCGCACGCCTTTCAGGAGTATCTGCGTGGCATCAGAAGCTTTTCCGGCGCGTGAACAGACCAGCCCGAACTCACGGTGTACCGCAGGGATTACCGGCAGCACGGTCAGGCCGCGCAGCTCCGCTGGCAGAGCAGATTCCGGCACCAGTGCAACCCCCATCCCTTCTCGCACCAGCAGGCAGGCACTGATCCAGTCGCGGACTTGTACCCGCACGTCGGTAAGCTGATGGCCCGCCTGTTCGATCAGGCTTCTCCCATTCACCACGCAGCCGCCTGTCGCAAGCACAAAGGGCTGGTCTGCCAGTTCCTGCAGGGTGATGCCGTTCGCGCTAGCCTGCGAAGAGCTGGCAGGCATCACCGCAACCCAGGCGTCCTGTCCTAATATCACGTCAGCACGTCCGGGCGCGGGGTTCATCACCACCCCAAGCTCAACGGTGTCTGCTGCCAGCCACGCCTCCACTTCCTCATCAGTCCCTTCAAGCACCACCACATCCATGTCCGGATGCAGACGCTTAAAGCTCCGCAGCAAGCCAGGCAAAAGTATAGAAGTGACCGAGGGGAAGCTGGCAAGCCGGATACGTTCGCCTTTTAAACCCCTGTGCGCATCAGCCAGTTCGCGAATAGCATTGAGCTGCGCCACCATCGTTCGGGCATGTTCAATCACCTGCTCACCCAGGGCGGTTATACCGATGTGACGACGCTCCCGCACGAACAACGGGAACCCCAGCGAGGACTCTAACTGGGCAATCGCCTGACTGGCAGCAGATTGGGTCATGCCCGTCGCTTCAGCGCCGCGCGAGATGTTACTGGCATCAGCCACCGCCACCAGCAGGCGCCAGTGTTGAAGATTCATCACAGTCATCAGTAACCAGGCTTATAGTTAATTTATTAAACATTAATTTTACAGCAACAGTCAGACTGAGCACAGTGTATTCAGACACAACACACGCTACCCGCTTTCAATGTTATCGGAGAAAAGATGAAACTCTACTACGCCCCGGATACCTGTTCGCTTTCGCCCCACATCGGGCTGCGCGAACTGGCAATAGCGTTTGAGCTGGTTAAAGTGGACAACAGGAGCAAGCTCACCGCTGACGGGCATGACTTTCGCTCAATCAATCCCAAAGGCTATGTCGCTGCGCTGGAACTGGATGACGGGCAGATACTGACGGAAGGGCCAGCGATTGTGCAGTATCTCGCTGACCTGAAACCAGAAAGCAAGCTGGCACCGCCAGCAGGAAGCTGGGAGAGGGTTCGTCTGCAGGAGTGGCTTAACTTTATTACCAGTGAAATTCATGCGGGGTCTGCGCTGCTGTTTAACACGTCCCTGCCCGACAATGTTCTGACGATTTTTCGCGAGAAGCTGTTCCGGCGGTTCGATTATCTGCAGACTTCGCTGACCGATAAAGCCTTTCTGATGGGGACGTCGTTCGGCGTTGCTGATGCCTATCTGTACACCGTGCTGGGCTGGTGCAAATTCTTCAACATTGAACTGGCGCGCTGGCCAGCGCTGGTGGCTTATCGGACGAGGATCAGCGCGCGCCCTGCTGTTCAGGCGGCATTACTGGCAGAGGCGTCGCAGTAAGCGCAGCAAAGCTGCAAGGCCGGGTTCCGGAGTGGGCAAAAACTATCGTTTCACACGCGATGGGTTAGTATCACGGGACTCATGTTTCAGCAGGGAGTCGGCTTTATGATTTACAGCGAGAAGGTGGAAACCGCTGTCATCCGGCATGCCGGTAAGGATTTCGAGGTCACGCTATTAAGGGCGAAAGAGGCCAGGCAATGCATCCTTTTCGCAGCCGGTGCTGGAGGAAGTCCATTGCGTCATCTGGCGCTCTTGCAGACCTTTAACCGGAATGGTATTGCGGTGGTCGCACCGCATTTTGATCGGTTGACCTCACCCACACCCTCAAAGATTGACCTGCTGGATCGTAGCCAGAGGCTTGCCCTCGCTCTGGATAATTTTGGTCATGATTATGAATCGATTGCCGGTGTCGGGCACTCCCTCGGCGCCGTGATTCTGTTGATGCAAGTCGGCGCGGAGGCGTGGACCCGAGCCGGAGAGAAGGTGACTTTTGCAGGCAGTCAGGTTTTAAATCAACTGTTCCTGTTAGCGCCTGCGGCGGACTTTTTTAAAGCCCCCTCGGCACTCGCATCCCTCAATATGCCGGTGAAGATCTGGACAGGCGAAAAGGACACTCTGACACCGCCGTCGCAAGCGCTGTTTATGCAATCAGAATCAGAAACGGTAATTGATGTTTACGTGGTTAAGGATGCGGGCCATTTTACTTTTATGAACACGCTGCCGCCGCACATAATAGATACCCACCCTTCACGCGAATCATTTCTGCTCAGTCTGGGCGAGGAGATATCCCGTTTCGTCACGGATTATCAGGCCTGACCCGATAAAGAAACACTCTGATTAAACCGAGCCCTCTTTTTCAATAACCAGCACGCGTGCGATGCCCTGTGGGCGCGCGATATGCTCGGTTCCTTCACTGGCGTAAAAGATATCACCGGCGTTGAGAACACGGCTTTTAACTTCGCCCTGTTCCTTATATTGCATTTCAACGCATCCATCCATGACAGCAAAAACTTCCTGTCCATCGTTGATGTGCCACTTGTAAGGCTGATCGGTCCAGTGAAGTTTCACGCTGACATTATCAAAGCTGGCAATATGCAGTGAGTCCCATGCTCTTGAGCCAGTAAATTCTTTACTGCTAAAAAAATTCATCTTTTCTCCCTCAACAGACGTGCTTTAGCGTCATCAATATCAGAGAGAGTGGATGGATTCTATGCGTCCGCTTTATGTTGTCCTGATCTGTCCCCTGATTGTCTGTTTAAGGGCAGGTGAACACTAAATAATTAATTAAATAGCGTAAAATACCGGGCAGAAAGAGCAGGGTAAAAGCCTGTATTCATTCTTATTCCAAAAGGTCTGTCATCGATGAGTCTGCAAAACCTCTATCGTTCAACAAACGAGAACACCACCGCCATCTGGGCGAAAAATGCAGGAGTTGGGGATATTAAAGAGGGAAACTATTACGATCCCGTCAGGCTGGCTCTTGCCTCGGGTATACAGCCCCCTGTTTCTCTGGATGCCTCGCGTCTTATTGGTGAATTGCAGCAGCTCACAAAAGATGACTCACTTGCTGATGTTCTTCCCCCGGAGGGTTTCCATTTTACCTTCCTGCCCCTGACTCTGCCGTTCATGAACGAAAACGAGCCACTGCCAGGAAAAGTGGCAGAATTGACGAAGATCTGGACTGGATTTGATGCAAAACGAATCGTTATACGAGACCTTCGCTTGGTTGCGTTGCCCAGCCAGTTGTTGCTGGCGGGAATCCCTGACAGTACTGCAATCGCTATGCGCCAGTCCTTCTGCGAAAGCGTTTTGAATTCTCAATGGAAGAATGAATTGCAAATGCGTCACAGTGGCAGCCCATTACCTGCCCCTTTCTGGCACAGCACCCTTCTGCGCTACGGCGCCGATTTTCTACCCACCTCTCTGCGTCAGTATATTTTTGAACGCCAGTCCGTTAATTTTGGCGATGTTACCGGGGATTTAAAATTGGCGAAGGTCAACTATAACTGGACGATATGTTATCCATTGACGATTTAATCAGGGCTATTTCTCGCTTCCACCAGCCTGATGACGTTCAGCCAATGCCGCCTCATTGACATCATGTCACTTTTTACCTGAGGAAAAATTCCAGGGAAATTTAAAAATCTGCCGAGAGCTGCCGATAACCTCAGGTATCGACACTCTGTACGCAGGAAACAACATCCATGTCACCATCCGACATTCATAGTAAGCATCAGGAAATTGGCGAAATTACGGCGCGTGCTGGCCACATCCTGCGGCAGCTTCGCGACAGTCTGCAACAGCTGGGGCTTGATAAAACCATTGCCGATGTGGCGGGAAGCATTCCGAACGCCCGTGAAAGGCTGGGTTATGTCGTCACAATGACCCGCGAAGCAGCAGAGGGCGTAATCAACAGCGTGGAAATCACGCAGCCGCTGCAAACTGAGCTGGGAGAAAAAGCGGAGAAACTCACACAACGCTGGGATGCCACTTCCGGGACGCTGTCAGACAAAGAACAGACCCAGGCATTAGCTACAGATACCGTTGCCTTGCTGAATGACGTCCCTCGTGTCACGGGTCTGACACAACAGCAGCTGCACGCGATAATGATGTCGCAGGGTTTCCAGGATCTCACAGGACAAATTGTGCAGGCGATGATGGCCGTGCTGAACCAGGCGGAGCAGCAATTGATACAGGTCATCCGTGATAACGCAGGCTCACATAGCAGCGCCGAACGTAATGCGCCTTCTAAACCTGCTTCCGCATCAGAAACGCCTGCCAGTCAGGATGATGTGGATGACCTGCTGGCCAGTCTGGGCATGTAGGTCGACAGAAAGAGGCCAGGCGAACTCTCACGCCTGATAAAAAAAGGATTTGCGCCAGAGCAACCCGCCGGTCTTGATGTGAGCCCGTATTGTGCCAGAAGCGGACATTGCAAAGATCAATGTTTCAAATAAGCCGATAACGGGCTATGCCAGGTGGACTTCATTGACCGTGCTCCATCAACTCCAGCGTCTGTCCATCGGGGCTTTGTAAATAAATTACTCTGGTTCCCTGCATGGGACCTGATAAGACTGTCTGAGGTTTACCTGGTGTTTTCCAGCCATACTCCGATACTTTGCGCAAGAGCGTATCCAGATCCTCAACTATAAACGCAAGGTGAGCATAGCCGGGGATGTAGGGTGCTGAGGGTTCTGCTGGCTGTTTAATGTTATCGTATTGGAGTAATTCAATTTTGATGCCAGCCAGCTCAAGCAACGCCATTCGTACATCAGCCCCCCTTGCGCCTGTAACTTCATCAATGATGGGCCCAGACATTTTCCCTTCGCGTAATAACTCCCCTCCGAGAATATGAGTCCAGAAGAATAATGACTCATCAATGTTTTTAACTGAAAAACCGACGTGATCCACTCTTCTTATCATGAAGTTACCTGCTGAGTTTAAAAATTAAGCACCAAACTATCTGAAATCTCTGCTGTAGTACTTCACGATAAGTGCGAAGTTAGTTTACTCATTAAAACATATAGTTAAGGCTGACCTGACTGAAATATTTCTGATTATCCAGCGTGAGAGCTATGCATATTTATTAATCCCTGAGGAAAATTACGGGACTGCGTTGCAAGTTTTTATTAATCAGAGAGGTCCTGCGATCTTTCGTTTTTTGCTCATAGCGGACCTTGCAGTACGTAGGTCTGCTTTGTGCCATAAGCAGATGTTGTCGCCTTACTCGAATTAGATAGTTATGCTTAAAAATTTTATGGCACATGCAAAAGGCTCGTAGAATAAAACTCACCAGGAAAAGGGATGACAATCATGCTGGCCTGCTCCAAAAAAACTGACTGGCGGCGTTATGTCCTTATTGTCAGGATGCCCGTCGCAGGTCGTCATGAGGATGCTGTGCCTGAAGCCTGTTTTGCAGTCAAGCCTCGTGCCGAAAATTTTAGCGGGTACGGTGCATCAATAAAGCTGCTCAGACAAAGAGAGAGTTATGGCGAACATTATTGACGATAACTGGATTAGGATATCTGTGATATCAGCAACATTTAGTAGTCTCGTGGGTTCATTACTGGTTTTAATCTATCTTTCCCTGGGGAAAGACAGTGCACCGGTAATGGGCCTCATATTTATTTATTTTTTCATCGTTACGATGAGTATTATTGGGACCACGATGGGAACAATGATAATCGGCATGCCATTAGCGATGATTTCGAAGCGATTTTATCCTGATGCCGCCCTGAAGGGGAGCTTTTGTATTGTGTACTCTGTGCTCTTCATGTGGCTGTTTATACTGGCATGGCCTGTTATCAGGATATGTGAGGCGTCTTATTCGGATATTTTGCTTTTAAGCCCCTATGCTTTCTGTTCAGCTGCTGCACTTGCTTACCTGGTTTACTGGGAATGATGCGTATACATCAGATAGTGCAGACCGAAGGTAAACGGCGAACGCGCCGCCTGGCATGAACGCTGTTCAGCATATTTAATGTTGTTCCGGGCTCATGCATTCTATAGCAAAGCCCGCATTTAATTTTATATCTGCCTGCATAGCACTGTTTGTCTGGGGTAAGGAGCGTAAATGGCCAATGTCATCATTTTACCTGTTCACCTGAAGTAGAGGTCAGGCCTGGGTTGTTTACCATCCTATCGACTTGCACCGGCTGAATTCAGTCTGTGGAACAATGAGCGCCATATGATTTTCTGCCATGCACTGTTTAAAAACCTCCTTTTTGTAATCCCCTGCCTGTAAACCCAGCAGGGTGCTGGTCCGTTCGGCTGCGTTTTTTTCAATGTAATAGCCACAATTTTCTTTGAAATACTTAGCGTTATCGCTCCCAGAAATCGACCGTCTCAGCCGGGCTTCAACTGTATTAACGGACTTATCCTGTGGTACGGCTTTTGCTGATTTCAAGCCAGAATAGAGTGGATTGACCAGTAATTTCTGTGCAAATCGTTGATTTTCGGCGGTTAACTGGCCGGTTTTACACAACTGCAGATAGACCTGCGAAAGGCGTTGCTCCTCAGCGTCGGCAGCATGAGTGCATTCTTCCTGGACTTGTTCATCAGACTTAGCCGGATGTTTTTCAGTGGATCTCCAGTAACTATTTTTAAAGTCCGGAACCGTGCCTTCAAAGCTGCCAAAAGGGCATAATGCACTGGCACAACCCAGTAAAAACATGGGTACGCACGTCAGCATCAGAATACGTAACAGGTGAAAGGTTTTAAGACTGCTTTTATTCATATTATTCTCATTTTATTTAGCTTCGGAGAGAAGGTACGGACAATGTAATTATTTTGACAGACTGCGTTCAGATGAGGCCCGGTCTTCTGCACAGAGTAACATAATCGGGGCAGACCTCGCTTTTTAGGGCAAGTTCGCATATCGATCTAAGTAAAGAAGGGGGCGTGATATTTTATCAATTCTCACTCTCACACCGACTGCGTGCTATTCTGTTTCCTGCCTGCACCTTTGCTGCGTGTCGTCAGAGTGTGGCCTCATTCATTAATTTCAGATAACGGTAACCCGATATATTTCTGCCGCTAACCACGCAGACGACCTTACGTCCACTCAGTTCTTTTGCATAACGAAGGACTGCCGCAATTGCAGGTGCTCCCGAAGGTTCAATAACATGGCTGTGCTGATTCAGCATTAACAGCATCGCTGCTTTGATCCCGGCTTCTGAAACAATAAGAACACGATCAACGCGGTCGCGTACAAGGGGCCAGGTTATTGCTTCAGGCTCAATATAGCCACTGATGCCTTCGGCGATTGACGGGGATAATTCAACCGGGATCGTTCGGCCAGCCTCTTTCCAGTGTGCAAAAGTCGGGCTGGCTTCACTTTGAATTGCCCACACTTCGGCTGCAGGGTTGATAGCTTTGACGGCCGTCGCAATACCTGACGCCAGCCCGCCGCCGCCAATATTTACGAGAATGACGTCAGCGTCTGCCCAGTCTTCCATTATTTCCAGACCGACGGTGCCGGCTCCGGCTATCATCTGCTCATTATCGTAGGCGGAGACAAACGTCGCGCCGGACTCCTGCGCAGCCACAATCGCGGCCTGTCTCGCCTCTTCAATATTTTCAAAGAACGTAACCTGAGCACCATAGCTTTTCATTGCTGAGACCTTAATCGGGTCTGCTGAATAGGGCAGAAATATGGACACCGGTACACCTGCTGCGTGACCCGCGCAGGCAAGCCCCAGTCCATGATTTCCCGCCGTCGGGGCAATGACGCCGGCAATGCGCTGGTCTGCATTAAGACTGGCAATGACGTTTGCAGCCCCCCTCAGTTTAAAGCTACCCGTATGCTGAAGACTCTCCATCTTGAGCCTGACCTCTGCTCCTGCAAGAGAAGACAGCGCCTGCGAAAGCTGCAGCGGGGTTCTGCAAACCGTTGTTTTGATGCGCGCGGAAGCAGCATAAATCGCCTTCAGCGTGACACTGTCCATTGGTCTTTGTGTGTGGTTTGTCATAATATGACCTCAGAGTTTATATAGGAAAATAACTATATAGGAGGTTGGCTATATGAACAATCCTGAAACATCAATGGCAGACCTTTTCCGCGCTCTCGGCAATGAGCACCGGCTCGTGGTGGTGGAGTGGCTTTCCGATCCCAGGTCATATTTTCCGGAACAGCAGGATGGCGATCTGGTCGAGGATGGGGTGTGTGTCGGGTTTATCACCGAAAAGATTGGTCTCAGTCAGCCTACCGTGACAGGCCATCTTCAGATCCTGGCCAAGGCCGGAATAGTGACCTCGAAACGTATCAAGAACTGGGTGTTCTATAAACTCGACCGTCAGCGGATGGATGAAGCAACCGTAATGCTGTCAGGATATGGGAAGCTTAAGACGGGTCCAAATTAACAGCCACAATCGGGCAGAATGTCCATAACGAAGCGAGCAAAACCGGTAAGTAGGTATACTTCGTTTATAGTACTCCTGCCTTTCAGAGGGACATATCGAATCATCGTTATCTGCCGTCATCTTATGTGCAGTTTAAACTTCAGAAACTACACTGGCTGATAACCATCCTGCAGGTCAGGGTGCGCTTTTCGCTCTTAGCTGACGTTCATCTGATTCCGTCCACCTCGTGTCAGAAGCGGACTTCTGGGCAGGTTTTACAACGTCAGTAATCTTCATTTTACTTTTCCCTCAAGAGTCCGGATTGCAGGCTTATCTATAAACGCTCGGCAAGACAGGCGTAACATCCTTGTTTTGCGTTATGAATATGGATATAGCTCACTGACGGGTCGTCGAAAAAAAGCTTCAGCAGCATTTCCGTATCCGCACCTTCACAGATATCTGCCTGTAACATCAGATGGTTTTCACCGAAGGCCCTTAATGAAAGGAGCCTGGCAACTATCGATTCTGGTATTTTATTGATGTATATACCTTGATCATTACATCCCTCCCACAGGTAAATTGCATGGGAGCCGTGGTAAGGAGTGTAGGCTGGCTGATAAGTATGATTGAGCAAAATCGCTGTTTCACCGACAGGAATATCTCGCAGTGAAATTCTGTCAGGATAACCGGGATGGCTGTCTACCTTTATTCTTAAAGCGCCGTGACGTTTTAAGTAGTCTTCGTCCTGCTTAAAAAGATGAATAAAGGGTTCAGCATTAAGCCCTGAAATTTTAAAACCCATATCTGCCTCCCGTTGTTGTCAGAAAGACATTACCTCTTTATTTTCATTTGCTGCTCGCTGTTTTCGGACAGGGAAATAGCTGATGTAAGGCGGGCCACGGGTTGGTCTCAGGTTACTGAGACCTGTGCTTTTCATGAAGCCTCTACACGACATTAAGTTAACCGCGAATCATTTCAAGGCACAGGAAGTCCGCTCTGTGCCAAAAGCGGACGTATCCAACATCTGCATGCATTAATCTTTATAGAAGAACTCTCACTGTATAACCATGCAGACGCGCCTAAATGATCAGGGGCGTTTTTTCACGATACGGACAGGGAAAGGTGCCGGAAACGGCCCGTACGCGTCAGAAACGCGTTGAGGGCCTCTGCGGGGATGCGGCCAGACACTGTTATGCTGAATATGAGCCTGCTGGCAGGTTCAGATAAAGCTGCCAGCAGGCGGTTAAAAATTTGCTTAGCGTAGGAAAAGGTTTGCAGCGTATTCACCGTCAAAAAACACATCACACTCCTGCTCCGGGCGAGAAAAAGCATGAGTTTCCCGTTTGCACCGAGCCATTACCTTCTTGTTCTGGTAGGTAGCCAAATACACATTAGTGAAATCATTGTTGAACGCGGCAGCAAGGCTCTTGTCCTGATTTACAAAGGGTTCATTGATGATGAGAGTTTCATTCACCCACAGCTTTAGCACTCCGTTAGGCATATTTGCGCTAATCAGAAGTTGTTCCCCGCCTTGAGTGCGGTAGGGCTGTTTTGCTGAAAAATTTGTGCAGCCAGCCAGAAGCAGTGGCAGTAATAAAAATCCCGACTTCTTTATATCAAACCCTGAAAAGCACTTCATGTCTTGCCAGCTCATTTTTCTTCCTGATTTTTGAATGGAAAGAGGAACATCGGCAAACCGGGCGGTTGCTTTAGATCAGGGCTTTATAGAAAAGGATTTTTCGTTCAGTGCTGCTCTTCGTTAATAGCCATGTTGTTTTCAATCGGAGTGATCGGTAGGGTCTCATGAGAAAGAGCGGAAACTCTATTCAATGTACTGGCTGAAACGCAGAAGGTATCCATCCGGATCCTGCACGAGAAATTCTCTCTGGCAGGCGATTGTTGCGCCATTGTTGTAATGGTTATCGTTGAGACCCCGATACAGCGTTACGCTATGAGCATTTACACGGGCAAATATCAGTTCAATGTCGTCCACTTCTATCTGGAAATTTACGCCGCGTCCTAGTGGTCTGGTGAGTTCGGCCGTATTCCATCCTCTTGGGTGATATTGCTCAAGCATCAGTTGCGCTTCGCCAAGGCTGATATAGGCAAACTCTGGCTCTGTTCGCCTGATCATGACGCTGAAGCCAAGCACATCGGTATAGAAGCTCAGGGAAGCGGGAAGATCGGTTACGGTCAGCTCGGGAACCATGTGGTTCCAGTAGGGTTCGTTCGTGTCAGTCATTTTTTTCATCCTTTTTTGACTGGCGCAACATACACCAGATGGCTTGTGCGAGGTTCGTGGCCGGGATGTTATGTCTAATGTGGCATAACATCTCTATTTCATAGGCTTGACGTCCGCTTTTCGCTCATAGCGGACCTTAGAACTACGTCAGTCCGCTTTATGCCAGAAGCGGACATCAATGCACCTTTAAAAGATGACAAAACCTGATTAGCGATTATTTACTTCCTGAGCCTTTAAGAAAGCGGGGCGACTCGTTGATCTTAATATGTAGCTATCAATCTCTTCGGTGATTTCCAATCCGCACAGTTTTGCCCATAACAACGTATGAGAAAGAAAAATATCGGCCAGTGTAAAGTTGTTGCTCGCAATCCATGTTTGAGTCGGCTTAAAGCGAATCTGAGAGATGACTTTATCTGCTTCCTTACTGAAATAATTCATTAAATCCGGGGAACGCTGATTTTCGGGAGTGAAGACAATATGTTTGAGCAGACTCCATACGGGGGCTTCCAGATCGGATAGCGTGAAGCTTAACCACGAATTTACAGAGGATTTTTCTTCAGCGGTTGCGGGATAAATAGAGATGTTTTTATGTTGTTCACACAGGTAAATACAGATCGCTAAGGTTTCACTGATTGACACGTCACCATCGGTCAAAAAAGGCACTTTTCCCAATGGATGGGGTGATCTCACCTCAGAAGTAGGGTTCAAAAGATCGACTCTGATGGACTCGTAATTCACTCCCATTTCTTCAAGAGCCCAGAGTACTCTTAATGATCGGCTTTTGGGGTAGGTATAGATCTTCAATTGAATATCCCTTTGTTGTGGAAAAAATTTTATAAGGTAAGTGGGCAGCTCATGTCAAAATTTCCGCTCTTCGCTCACAGCGGACATTGGCCAGGAACCCATACCTCTATGTTGTCCCGCCTTTCAACTTATGAATTTGCTGTTCATCGCTTATCCATGTCGATGGCTTCGCTAACGCACAGGCATACTTCGGTGCCGACCGAAGCAGCGTGCCCTCATCATCATTAAACTGTCCGTAAATTAACAACGGAGCGGACCATGATTGCAGTACTTTTTGAGGCAGATGCCCTGCCAGAGGCTCAGGAAAGATACCTTCAGCTCGCTTCGGATCTGAAGCCTCTCTTATCCGACACGCCCGGCTTTATTTCAATTGAGCGTTTCCAAAGCCTGACTACGCCCGGAAAGATTCTTTCTTTGTCGTGGTGGGAGAATGAGGAGTCTGTAGCCGGATGGAAGCGGAATCTAATGCATCAGGCCGCTCAGAAAGAAGGTAAGCAGTCGATTTTTTCATTCTACAGAATACGGGTAGCCAGCGTATTCCGTGATTACTCTTCTGATAAGGGAACAAATCAGCATGTATGACATTCACGTTATTCTAAAAAACAGCCCGGGCTCACTTGGTTCACTGGGTAGTGTACTGGGTGAAAACGGAGTGGGGCTTGAAGGCGGTGGCGTATTTGCAGGAACTGAAGGCGGGCACGCACACTTCCTGGTTGAAGACGGCTATAAAGCACGCAAGGTGTTGACTGAAGCCGGTTTTGATGTGTGCAACGTGTGCCGTCCCCTGGTAAGAAAATTACCTCAGGAACGGCCCGGAGAGCTGGGAGAAATAGCTGACACAATTGCCCGGAACGGCATCAATATTCTGGTACAGTACAGCGATCACAGTAACCGGCTCATTCTCATTACGGATGATGATGCCCGGGCAGCCGAAGTAACCCGAAGATGGGCAATACCTTCTGAATGAACCTCGTTAAAACAAAGCGCGACATTGAGCCAGATGGTGTCCTTGAAACATCAATGGCAATGGTGGCTTCTGCGCTGTCTGATCCGTCAAGGGTAAGCATTCTGTGCGCCCTGATGGACGGGCGCGCATGGACAGCTACAGAACTTAGCGTAGTGGCTGGCATAGCAGCCTCTACGACCAGCGGACATCTGAACAGACTTCTCAGCAACGGTCTGGTCATTTGCCTGACGCAGGGGCGTCATCGCTATTACAGCCTTGCGGGCCATCATATCGCCGGACTGCTGGAAAACCTGATGGGAGTTTCCATGGGTACTTCCAAAGCTCCCGTTTCCAGTACGCCGGTCTATCTGCGTTATGCGCGCACCTGCTATGACCATCTGGCAGGCGAGCTTGCTGTCAATATTTATGAATTTATGCTGCAGGAAAAATGGCTTGAAGCAGATGGCTCGGAACTGACATCAGCCGGCAAAATACATTTTGAGAAAATGGGCGTTTTGCTTAACTCTCGCACACGACGCAAGCCCTGTTGCGGCTGTCTGGACTGGAGTGAAAGACGTTTCCATCTCGGCGGTGACGCTGGCTCAGCCTTGTTTACACTTTTCCTGCAAAAAGAATGGTTAACGCGTACACAGGGATACCGTGAAGTGAACGTAACCGATCCAGGCCGGGTTGCATTATATCGGCTGTTTAAGCTGAAGATCACCTGAACTTAAGTCATATACCGGTTAATTTGATGAGGTGACTCAAGATGCCTTCATCTGACTCTTCCATTTTACGTAAACGGTCCGCTCTTCGCGCATAGCGGCCGTTACAGCGCGAGTGTCTGCTCCATGCCAGAAGCAGACGTTTCCAACATCTGCATGCATTGATTTTTCAAGACGAGCACTCACTGCATAGCCATGCAGACGTATCAAAATCATCAGGCGCGTTTCTCAGGGGTATGGACAGGGAAAAGGTGCAGGAAACGGCCCTCAGGCCGCAGAAACGCGCTGAGGGGCTTTGGGGGGTGCGACCAAGCACTGTTATGGTAAATCAGGATGTAAAGTGGAGGCATTTATGGTTTTGCAGCACTTGAGGATAGCCAGGCCTGTCAGCGCACTAAGTAAAAGCTGTGAAATGTACTGTAACGGGCTTGGGTTAGAAAAAATCGGCGACTTTACAGACCACAATGGATTCAGCGGATACATGTTAGGACTGGATAGTTTGTCTTGGCATCTTGAGTTTACCCAGTGCCATGATCATCCGGTGCACCCCTCACCCTCAAATGAAGATCTTTTGGTACTGTACATTCCAGAGAAGAACAGTTGGCGAACCACTTGTAAAAATATGGATGATGCTGGCTTCGCCAGAGTTAAATCATTCAATCCCTACTGGGAACGCGATGGCGTTACCTTTGAAGATATGGATGGATACAGGGTTGTAATTCAAAACATGCATTGGGGCAAGCTCTGAGCCACAGTTTGTAACCGTAGCCTTATGTTAAAAGCGAGTGGCTGGCAGGGTCATTAAACGCGGCCAGTCGTCCGTTATTTGAGAATGGCTGTGAGGAGACTGCTGAATACGGACCCCGTTATGAAAGCGCGCTCCGTCGTCACTTCCTCTTTTCGCATATCTGCCAGTCTGGCGAGCGCGCTTTCGGCATCGGCGGCGCTAACCTCTTCAAACTGCTTTTCCCAGCCTTCACCGGCAAGTTGTGCGGCTTTTTCCGAGTCAGATCTTTCCAGGGCGGCGATGTGCTGACCTTTCTTAAAAAAGCAGAACTCCGGCATGGTGTACTCCATGAATATGGTGGCATGTCATGGGTAACATATCTGAAGTTAGCTGATTCTGTACAGCGGAGTCTGCCTGACGCGATTCGGGATCGAACTCTTATGTTAAATTGAGTGAGCTATGAAAATTTAAATCAATGACACCAGGGAACCAGCAGTGGAAAAATTTACGGTACGGCGCATCACCGAAAGCGATCTTGGCGACTTCAGAGAATTGAGGCTGGAAGCTTTACGGCTTCATCCTGACGCCTTTGGTGCCTCTTACGAGGAATGCAATCATAAGCCACTGCAGTTCTTTGCCGAACAGCTGAGAGCCAGCCATGTTTTTGGCGGATACGACCATCATAATATTCTGCAGGGCATGATTGGCGTTAGCCGCAGCTCGCTGCCTAAACTGAGCCACGTTGCAAATATCTGGGGAATGTATGTTCGCTCCGGGATGAGAGGGAGTGGCCTGTCATCTGGTCTCATGGAGGCGGCGCTGGAAGCCGCCAGCTCAGCTAAAACAGTAAAACTCACCGTGGTTACCACTAACCGGTCTGCGTATGCGCTTTATCGTTCCTTCGGATTCATCGAGTGGGCAACAGACACCGCTGCACTATGCGTTGACGGGGTATATTATGACCAGTTCCTCATGAGGAGGAACTCTGAGACCGATTCATAACAGGGATGTTATGTCTAATGTGGCATAACATCTCTACTTCATAGGCTTGACGTTTGCTTTTCGCTCATAACGGACCTTCAGCGCCGATCGTCCGCATTGTGCCAGAAGTGGACCCTGCCAGGTCCGGGCTCAGATAACCATCGGCGCGCTGGTTAATTCTGTGTCCAGCTGACATATAGACAAATCCGGTCACCATGACTGGGTTTTAAATGGCTATTACGTCAAACCTTGCATCCAAAACCGACTGAGTTCAGCAGTAGAAATATTAGTGGCAGGCAACAGTGGTTCAGGTTGTTCAGAAAAAATCTTATCAGCGAATTGTCTTCCAGTCAGCTGTGCTGCTGAGGTCTTGCTATGTCTTAGTTGGTAAAAGCTTTCCGGAACAATGTTTATATCGTCGATCTCCCTCAATAAGCGAGCCAAATGCCATGCATCTTCCAGCGCCTGGCATGCTCCCTGCCCGGAAGTCGGTAAGGAAGCATGAGCCGCGTCTCCGATCAGTAAAATATTGTCCTGATGCCAGAAAGGAAGTGGATCAATGTCATGAACAAAAATGCACTTAATTAATGCTTTATCACATGACTGCAATACATTCTGCACAGGATCAGGCCAGTCCTGAAAACGCTGATGCAACTCATCGAAATAATGCGCTCGAAGGCGTTCATCGTTAACAGGAGCGTTCCATGCACCTGCCCAATAGCACCACTCGTTATTCACCGGCACGATGCCAAAACGCTCCCCCCGGCCTCGAAAATCATCGATAGCATTGCTCAGGCTGCCCTCTCGTTGCCTGCCTACTCCTATTACGTTCACAAAGCCATGATAATGAGGAGGTATTCTCTCCGCATACAACGCCTGGCGGACGACTGAATTCATACGCCCGTCAGCCCCCACGACCAGGTCAAACTCCTGGCTTAACTTCATTACGTCTGCAGTAGTGATTGCACAACTGAATTTGATCTCGCAATCCAGACTATCCAGCGCACCGATCAGTAAGCTGAGTAGCTCACGTCGTAAGACTGTCACGCTGGGAAAACCGCATAGTGAATTTACTGCTGAAATATCGAACTCAGACTGAAGAAGACCATATCGGTCAAACTGGCGCATCATGCAGGGCGTACCACCCACCTGAATTACCTTTTTGTCCAGACCCATCTTCTGCATGACGAACATGGCATTGGGCCACAACGTCACACCCGCTCCTGAAGTGGATACGGTGCTGCCACGTTCAAATATGCTGACCTGATGGCCCTGTCTGATTGCAAGTATTGCCAGCGCCATTCCAGCAATCCCGGCCCCTACGATGGCAATTTTCTTAGGTCTGGTCATCATCTTCTTCCTGTTACGAAACGTAATAGAAATTGTAATGACCGCCTTATTACTGATAAATATGGCAATATAGTTTTATTAATCTCATTTACTGGGATAATTTATGATTGAGAAATTTGAGATGCAGTGGCTGATCTGCTTCCAGGCTGTTTATGAAAAGTTGAGCTTTAAGCTCGCAGCAGATCAGCTTCAACTGCCATCATCCAATGTCAGCCGTCATGTCGTTTTACTTGAACAACAACTTCGCGTGCGGCTGCTGGAGCGCACAACCCGCAAGATAATTCCGACCGCAGCCGGTAAACAACTATATCAATCCATTACACCGCTCACGCGCGCTTTGGACCATGCCCTTGAAGAAGTATCCCTATTCGGTGATTCACTTTCAGGCCATCTGAAGATCATTACCCCAGACCTTCCATTCATGGCCGATATCCTTGCTGACTTCTGCATCAGGCATCCACAAATACAGCTCAGTTGTGACACTCAGCTGGATCCAACAGAAGGATTACTGGACGGATTTGATCTAGTATTACGCTTTGGGCGTGGACCACTGGAAGATTCCAGCTGGGTTGCCAGGGAAATTCTGCGCTGGCCAAGCTGTGTGGTGGCCGCACCAGAACTTCTGAAACGTTACCCCTTGCCACGATCGCCAGATGAATTAGCCAACATCCCTTGCATTACCAGTATGTCGGTACTCCAGGGAACGCCCTGGAGATTTAAACAAAACCAAACCGTCCGGGTACATTCCAGTTACAAGGTGAACAGCGGACAGATGGCGAGAGCCGCTGCATTAAAAGGACTTGGCTTCGCCATTTTGCCTCTCCATGCGTGTGAATCCGAAATCGACAACGGCTCCCTTATAAAAATTAACTGTAATCGCGAACCTGAAGATCTGGTGCTCTACGCGCTGTATTCCGGCAGAAAATATCTACCTGTCAAAGTGAAGGCGTTTCTGGAACATTTGCAATTATCTATTGCCGATTTAGAGGTACGCAGCAAGGAAGGCATATAACTGACTAAACAATCCGGTATCCCGGACCGAGGTAAAAGGTCCGCTTCTCGCTCATAGCGGACCTTCAGCTAAGCCCGCCTGTCCGCTTTGTGCCAAAAGCGGACTGTTGGCATACGCCCGAAGTAAGATACCCTCTTAGCTTGCAAGTGGAGATCAGGATTTAGAAGGCCATTTTCGAGGGACAGGAAAAGTGAACGTCTGCTTTGAGCGAAGAGCGGACCTTTAAAAAAGTGATATTTGTTGGATTGATTATGTAGAACTAAATGATTAGCATCTGCTCTTTCGGACTAAGAAATGACTGTTAACGATTCCCTCTTCGCATTCTCTCTCGCAGCACTGTTACTTACCCTGACTCCCGGCCTTGATACGGCACTTATTCTGCGCACCGCTTGTGCTGAGGGCGGCAAAAAGGCTTTTCACGCTGCGCTTGGCATTGATGCTGGCTGTTTTATATGGGGCGCGTTGGTCGCGTTGGGTCTTGGCGCTCTTCTGGCGGTTTCAGAGATGGCTTACACTGTGCTGAAAGTTTGTGGCGCGGTCTACCTGAGCTGGCTGGGCTTACAACTCCTGATACGTCCTCGATCATCATTCAGTGATGATGATGACAACAACGTTTCTCAGGGGAGTTGGTTTATCAGAGGAATGCTGGGGAATGTGCTCAATCCTAAAATGGGCATTTTCTATGTCTCTTTTTTGCCACAGTTCGTACCTGCCGGTCACTCACCTTTAATATGGACTTTTATCCTGGTCAGCATCCACGTAGCGATTGGGACTATATGGTCAATCACTCTCATTTTATCCACGCAATTTGCGTCAGCCGTATTGAAGAAAGGTCGCTTCGTCCGTGTGATGGACAGAGCAACAGGGGGCTTATTTTTATGCTTCGCGGCTAAACTTGCTATTAGCACGAGGTAGCTCTGGACTGACTAGCGTCGTCCGCTTTTGGCACAGGGCTGCTGTTGCAGCCCTCAGAAATTAAACTTCAATAGACTCAGATATCTCCAAGGCATCATCCACTTCAATACCGAGATAACGGACTGTACTTTCGAGTTTTTTGTGACCTAACAGTAGCTGGATCACTCGAAGATTCTTCGTTTTTTTATAGATCAGATATGGCTTGGTTCTTCGCATAGAATGCGTACTGTACAGAGTCTCGTCGAGACCCAGCTTATCTATCCATCCATGAAAAATACGGTTATATTGCCTAGTTGAGATATGTCGTGAAGAACCGACGCGGGACTGGAACAGATAGTCGCTACTACGTAGATGAGCCATTTTAATCCACGCGGCTACAGCCTCTCTGGTTCCCTTAGTCAGTTCAAACTGAACGGGGCTTCCCGTTTTTTGCTGCAGCACTGTCGCTCTGCCCGAAACAGAGTGCCCATAGGCCACATCAGAAACTTTTAGCCTAACCAGATCACAGCCCCGAAGTTTACTGTCCAGAGCCATGTTAAACAGAGCTAAATCGCGTACTTTTCCTTCCAGCTCAAGTCTGATACGGATTCCCCAGATATGAGAGATCTGAAGAGGCCGTTTCTGGCCAATAAGACGGCCCTTGTTCCATGGGAATGTTGTCATGCTCAATCTCCTTTGGGTTAGGAGATGTGATTATGGTTGTCCAATATGAGCGAGGAGCAGACATTACTGATGCTTACTTAAGGATCTAACCTGCCTGCTATAAGTTTATACAATAACCTGACGACCCGGGTTCGAATGCGTCCAGCCTGGTTTGCCCCAGTCTTGGGCGTTTCTCAATCTTATCCCGCTAGCGTGAAGTGATGTCAGCCATATACTTTTGAGTGGCGTTAGCCTTTCCATTACCCGAAGCGTTATATTGCGCAATGCAAGTTCAGCATCAAGGTTGGAAACCTCTTTCATGCAAGTTGGGATAACATCAGTTCGTGACACCCACATACCGACTTCTCCTGTTGGTTCAAATCCATCTACAGGCAATTCATATCTGTAAATTTTTCCACTTTGAAAGCGTGATAGCCATGAACGTTCGATACAGGCTATGGCAGTAGCATGGGAGTCGCTGCCCATCCATTGTTCAACCTCCACTCTGCATGTGCCAGGCAGTGACCAGAAAACGATGCGTGGGCACTCACGAGGGAAAAGATAAAGTAGTTCATGCGCTTCATCTGTAGCCCATATAAGTGACCCATTTAGCCACTCCTGTCCGGCAGGACGGTCAACATGAACCCTTAACTGGCGGGGTTTGAATAGGGTGATATCAGGATTATCGCTGAAATGGAAAAGACGCATTTAATACTCCAGTCAAAATGTATCCAACACTACAAATAGCTCACCCTGAATGAAGAAAGTTACCTCCATATGAATAGTCTCTAATTTTAAATTTTCAGGCAGGCATTGATCAGTTCTTAAACTGGAGATGTGAAGCGTCCGCCTCTGGCACAGAGCGGACTGACGCGGGCGTGATGTTTGCTAAGAGCGAGAAACAGACATTCCTGTAAAGAGGAGAATTTTAAAACGCATTCGTCATAATATTTTTTGGACGTTATCTAACCAATCGGGAAGGTGTTCTCTATACCAGTTCAGATATTTAGAAAAGGCGGTCTTTTGCCGCATATGAAGCAGGACAATCACTTCTGTGACAATCCAGGCTTTTGCAATAGCAATTTCTCTGGCCAGCTCATTGATATTCTGGTGGAAGGATAGCTGGCAATAGCGTTCTGCAAGGTCTATAAAAATGTGTTTTGTCCCCATTCCCTTTATAAGGGGAGCAAGGTCAATAGCAGGACTTCCTTTGCCAAACCTTTCCCAGTCAAAAAGAACTAAATCACCGCTTGCTCTTCTTCCCCAGTTGCCTGCATTGCTGTCGCCTGAAACCAGGCTTTGGTAGCCAAATAACTGACCACTACACTGCTGAAAACGCCGTAGCTGCTGTGCACTTTTGTCAGGTAATGCCAAAAGTAGGAGAGAGTTTTCAAGCGCTGTTTCTGTCCAGGTATGGGTGTGATAGAGCCATTCAGAAGTCCCAGGATAGCAATGCAGGCGCCCCAACATAGCTATGGCATCATCATTTGCCACAGCGGCCTGGTTAACCTGGTAAGGAATATACTCCATTCTTAACTTGCGTAAGTTAGCATCAGCAGACAAGAGCTTAGGCGTTGCAACCTCTGCCTGGTTAAGCTCTGTTGCCGCGTATTGATAAAAGGCCCACTCAACTTCGCTGACAGGCCACTTTTCTATAACAATTTTATCGCAATCACTGTTATTCAGCACCACTTTGGCGGTGCCCATATTGGATAAATCCATCGCAGATATGCACTATCTCTTCAAAATTAGCGGGTTGGTTTTACCTGTTTTAAAGTGTAATGCAAATTGGTAGTGGTATAGGTGAAGTTATGCAACGACATCCTTGTATAATCAGCCACACAGAACAGACAGATTCTGTGTGTTAGAACCGGGGCAAAGCAGGCCGGCGACATCCTTTGGCCAGTGAGCCAGCGAATAAGATAACTGCCGCTTTGCCTCTCTTTTCAGCGTATGACCGAAGGGTATCTGTGGCCCCGCATACCGGTGAGCCTGAATTTGCAAGGTAGGTCAGCTGAACTCAACGAGGAAAAGCTATGACTGTGTATCTTGGAATTGATATTGCCAGTAAGAAGTTTGATGCAGCTGAACTCTGTGATGGGGTTTATCGGTGTAAAGCATTTGAAAACACCCCCGCCGGCTTTACAGCACTCAGTAAGTGGCTGCAGGCAGGCAATATTCCGGACATTCATGTGTGTCTTGAAGCAACTGGCAACTATGGTACTGCCCTCGCTACTTTTCTGTACAAAAAGAATCTGAAAGTCAGCATCGTTAACCCCGCAAGAATTAAGGGATTTGCGGCTTCTGAACTTACCAGAACTAAAACTGATAAAGCAGACTCCCGGTTGATTGCACGCTTTTGTAAAGCCATGCAGCCAGACCAATGGAAACCCGTAGCTGCGCCCGTCAGAAAGTTGCAGGCTCTTGTACGGCGTATCGATGCACTTAACGGTATGCTGAGAATGGAATGCAATCGTCGCGAAAATGCAGATATTGACACTCAGGATTCAGTGGAACGCATGATCAACCATCTTAAGATGGAACTTGAAGCGGTAAGGCGGCAAATTAAAGACCACATCAGTAATGATCCTGAGCTGAAAAGACAGGATGATTTGCTGCAGTCAATTCCAGGCATCGGGTCCATTTCGAGCAGTCTGGTGCTGTCCTTCATGGCCAGCAAAGAGTTCAGAAAAGCCAGGGAAGTGACCGCTTTTCTGGGACTTAATCCCCGCCATCACCAGTCCGGATCATCAGTCCGGGGCAAAACACGCATGTCGAAAATGGGAGATGCCAGACTCCGGTGCGCACTTTATATGCCCGCTCTGGTTGCGCTAAAACACAACCCGGACATCCGTATATTTGGACAGCGCCTTCTGACTGGCGGTAAGCCAAAAATGCTTGTCGTGGGGGCAGTCATGCGCAAACTTATCCATATAATTTTCGGAGTACTTAAATCGGGAACAGCTTTTAGCTCTCGTGTAGAAGTGAAGGCTACTGTTAATCAGTAATCGAGAAAATCTGACAGACATGCAACAGGCAAGATTTAACCAACTTCAGTTGGCAGACAGGCTGCTTTGTGCCAGGAGCGGACGTTGCTAACATCAATTCAGAAGTTCAACATAGAAGAAGTTGTGAATAATTTGATTGGCTTATAGTGGTAAACCACGCCAGCATATCATCATGGAGGCTGTTTAATGAGTTGCGATTGGTGCCTAAATTTATGTGTTAAATACGTTATCCGCCAACCTGAACAATTACGTAAAGCAATCCGTATTGCTAAGAATGCGCTCAGTGAAGGGGTTCTGGCCGAAATTGATGCAGCGGATGACTGGAATCAATACAGCTTTCAAGAGTGTGCTGAAAAGATGATATGGGGTGATATCGTCGATTACCATTTTGTTTGTAGGCACTGTGGAACTAAGTTTGTATTAGGTGCTGAAACTTACCATGGCAGCGGTGGGTATTGGTCGCCCGAGAATGAAAAACCATCGGAAATAATTGACTAACTTCCGCTCCTCACCTATAGCAAAACCTCAGCGCCGCAGTTTGAACTAGATCTGTGCCGGGAACGGGCGTTGCATTCCAGCGATTATTGCCTTAAGAGTTAATGTTCGATTGTGATGAGGGCAACCACTATGCTACTGGATACGTTAAAAAGACTCGAATGTTCTCTTCATGGCAGTAGGCGAAAAAATCGGGAATGGCTTGAACAGATACTCCATGAGAGATTTAGCGAAATAACGCGTTCAGGCGTATTAGTTGATCGTGCAGAAACTATTGAAGCCCTTTCGGATGAAGATAGCGTTCCAGCTCTTATTAGTAGTGATTTCCGGCTTATCAGTGCTGGAGATAAATTCGCAATACTGCACTACAGAACTGTTAATCCAGATGGTAGTCGTGCATCCCTTCGTTCTTCATGCTGGGAAATATCTGAGAACGGGCAATGGAAACTGGTATTTCATCAGGGAACACCTGAGGCACAGAGCGTGTAGATGTCAAATACAACGTCCGCTCTTCGCTCATAGCGGACATTGATCTCTGCATCAGTCCGCTTTGTGCCAGAAGCGGACACTCGGATTTTACTGCTTTAAACTCAATTTAATACCTGAACAGCCTGCCTGGTTATAAATCACCCGACAAATCAGTCCAGTTATGTGATCTCTTTAATGGTTTTTTTATTTAATCATTGATTAACCGTGATCAAGGTCAAGTATCAACTGCAAGCTACTTGTATGGTAGTAGCCGCAATAGCTATGTTACCAAGGTGTTTAAATTTTGATCTATTGTTTCCTTAAACATAACAATAATAACTACAAATAGGGGCTGGGCTCGCCAGCGGCATCAGTAGGGCTGCTGACAATAAATATTTTTCTAAGGCACCAGATATGACAACTTCCACATCTGAACAGACGAAAAAGTCGCCAAAAGAGACCTGGACTGACGGTGAACACGCTCCGCGCACCGGGCTATATCGTTTTCTCCCTAAAGCGCATCCTCTCTCCTGGTGGATGCTGGTCATTACGACTCTTGCGATCCTGATGAACTCAATTGACAGGATTATTCTTCCTACTCTGCTTCCGGCAATAATGCAGTCATTTAACCTGACCGAAGTTCAGGCAGGTTGGCTCAACTCACTTAGCTTTGTTGGAACCTTAGCTGGCGCTGTGGTTTTCGGTTTGTTCTCAGACTGGTTAGGTGCCGGGCATAAGCGCTGTTACAGCTGGTGCGTAACGGTGCTTGTGGAAATTATCTCAGGTGTTGCGACTGCCTTTTGTAAGACGCTGGGAGCGTTCCAGGTTCTGCGTGTCACAATGGGCATGGGAACCGGGGGGTCGGAACCGATAAACGTTGCTCTGCTCGGGGAGTGGTGGCAGAAAGAGAACCGTGGATTTGCTATTGGAGTACATCATACCGGATTTCCGCTAGGACAATTTATTGGTCCTATCCTGATCGCAGCCATTCTGGCTTTTGCGACCTGGCGTGAAGCATTTCTGTTTATTCCACTGATTGGCTTAGTTATTTTGGTGGCACAGTTAATCGTTGGTACACGTAAAAATCATCAGAGGGTTAATGACTGGATTGTTGATAACAATCTGACCCCGCCCGTTACGGAATCATTGCAGAACACCATTGAAAAGAGTTCGGTATGGGCTAATGCCGCATCTTGCCTGAAAAACCGCAACTGCCAATTGAGTATTCTGCTGATTTTTGGTTTTACATGGGCAGAGATGGGGATAGCTAACTTTCTGACGCTGCAACTGACGCGTGAAGTTGGACTCGACCTCTCGACCGCAGCAATCATCTCTGGTGCATCCGGATTGACTGGCTGGATTGGGCAGATTTTGTGGGGCAGCTTCTCGGATTTGAAAGGGCGTAAACGCTCTCTGGGCATCATTATTACGGGCTGGATTCTGGCAGCGGCGCTTTGCATGTTCATCCATTCCGCAACACTTGGCTGGGCCATTCTTATCTTTTGGGGCCTGTTCCGCAACTCACCTTACCCTGTGGCTTATGCTTTACTTATCGACTCATCTCCTCGTGCTGCAGCGTCCAGCATGGGATTGATGATCGGCCTCGCAGTTGGCATCGCTGGTATTCTGGTCGCACCCATTAGTGGTTGGATTATTCACAACTACGGTTTCACCGTGCACTATTTGGTTATTGTCGCGGTATTACTTATCTCATGTGTTCCACTTTGGTTCATTAAAGAAACAGTAACGTTGAAAAAGGCCTGATATGACCAGCGATCTGATCACTTTATTACGTCACCATAAACTCATTGAGTTAAACCATCTCTATGAAGAGTTCATGCCAGTCTGGCCAACCCATGGAAAATTCTTCTGCAGCCGTGCCGAAGACTACATTGCTGGTGATGGCAATTATAACTGTCAACTTAGCCTCGGCGATCATTGCGGTACTCATGTGGATGCGCCTGTTCATTTCATTGAAGGTGGAAAAACTATAGAGCAGATTGACGTGCGCCAGCTCACCGGACGGGGTCGCTGCCTGGATATGTCGCATCTGGCAGAGAACAGTGACATCACTGTAGAAATGATCCAGTCCTGGGAAGCTGATAAAGGAAAAATCATTGCAGAAGATATTGTGATATTTCGAACGGGTTATGATGAGAAGTGGAGCTGTCGTCCAAACCAGGCGCCATTTTTGCAAAACTGGCCAGGCTTATCAGGCGAAGGAGCAGATTATCTGATTGAAAAAGGCGTTACTGTTTTCGGTACAGATGCCATGTCGCTGGACAGATATAATAATGAAGCATACCCGGCTCACCTTGCCGTTCTCGGCTCTGATTGCCTGATCATTGAGAATCTGGCTAATCTTCAAGCATTGCCTTCCGAATTTATTTTCATGGCATTTCCGCTCAGGATTAAGGGGGCATCGGCTTCGCCAATCCGGGCAGTGGCGCTAGTAGAGTAAATGGCGCGGGTGTTTGCCTGAACAGGACGCAATTTTAACGAAGCTCAGGATTAATTAACGGGGAGCAGGCGATGTTTAACCTGCTCCCCGCTGATTCATACAGAACGCTTTTAGCAATGTCCGCTCCTCGCTTATAGCTGACCTGCCCTCGAATAATCTTCGACTCATACCCACGTATAAGACAGTTGCTTGCAGCTGGCGTAGCGGGTTTTCCAGGCGGCCCCTATAAGGCCGTCCCGGCACGTATCAAATACATGTCCGGGAGGGCCCACTTCTGGTTTCACTATGAATGTTGACACATGCAACATCCTGCTCACAAGAATGTGAAAATCATGCCTGAAACCGATTAAGGTTCACAAGTTGTCGCAGCATCTCGATATGAATCGGTTTATCATTAAGCGCCGGTATGTAAGTAAACGATTTACCACCCGCATGCATAAAAATCTCCCTGTTCTGCTCATCAAGCTCCTCAAGCGTTTCTAAACAGTCTGATGCGAACCCCGGGCTGATTACATGCAGGCTTTTTATTCCTTCATTCGGCAGATTTTTAATTGTCTCATCAGTATAAGGCGTTAACCATGGCTCTCTGCCGAATCTTGACTGGAACGTCATCAATATTTTCAATGACGGCATATTGATTGCTTCAATGAGTAACTTTGTCGTTAACTCACATCTTTCCTGGTATTGATCCCCCTCTTTGACAAACCTTACCGGTATACCATGATATGAAATCAACAATGCATCTGGAATGCCGTTAGCTTCGAAAGATGCCAGAACGGATGCTTTTAACGCTTCAATGTAGGCAGGAAGATCGGCATAGTCATTGATGAAATTTATGGAGGGTGTATAGCGGTTCTTCATGGTCTGCAGGTGACGGCTCACGCTATCCCAAACAGAAGAAACGGTCGAAGATGAAAACTGGGGATACAAAGGAATGACGATAATTTTATCTACGCCTTTTTCCAGTAGCCTGTCAATTGCACTACCTATACCCGGCTCGCCATAACTCATCCCCAGCTCGACGGGCAAACCTGTCACTTCTTCAAGCGCACGGGCTTGCCTGACGCTGTAAACCATGAGAGGGGAACCTTCCTCCATCCAAATCGAAGAGTATAATTTCGCCACTCGCTTCGCACGTAATGGGATAATCACGCCATGTAGAATGGGGCACCAAATGATTCTCGGTAAGTCGACCACTCTGTAGTCATGCAGAAATTTAGATAAAAATTTCTTAACCGCAGCAGGCGTTGGTTCATTTGGTGTTCCAAGGTTAACAATCAAAACACCCTGTTTATTCGTCATTAAGTGGGGCCCTCAAAGCCATTGTCACTAATTCACTCATGCCAGTCACTCCGTAGCTGCTTGTCTTCAGGCCTCAAATTGACCTCATTTTGTAGAAATATTTGCAATGCAGCTTTACGGTTTCACGGCTTATGATTCTATGCAACTGATTGCAGCCATCGCTTTGACTGAACGATCATGATTTTAGGGCATATCATCAGTAAAAACATTACTTTCTCTATCGTCAGATTTAACCGGTGCGGGGCTACGCGACGTCATTATCGAAGTCGGCGTGTGGGGGTTAGTTGGCTGGAGGAGGTGAGAAAAACCGCATCTGGATGCTCGCGCAGATGCATGCCTCAGGCTTTATCTTTTTATGCGTAAGAGTGATGTAGGCGACTGACCTGCTCCCTGTTAATTCATACAGAACGCTTTTAGCAACGTCCGCGACTTGCTGAAAAGCGGACCTTGCCTAAGACGCACTTCTGCTTTGTGCCAGAAGCGGACATACGTATTTGTGCTGAAGGATCGCGCCGAATGCCTATGACGGGATGCGGCAAATAGTCTTATGATAAATAATGCTGTCTGGCTCGCAGAAGAACACTGGCTGTCAAGCGCCCGCCTGCCCGTTAACTTCTCTATGAATGAATGGTAGCATTGCCCGGTTCACTGGCATGCCTTATAACCTGCAGGGAGCGTTTAATGCAGTTAAAGAGAATGACCTACGACGATCTAACAAAGGGCGGCGGCGAAGCAAAGCTACACGTTTACGGCGTGGGTACCTTCCCGGTATTTTCCGGCCAAAAGCCTTATACCAATGATCCAAACTGTACTTACAAGCCTAACAGTGCCATTCCGGTCGGGCGCTACTGGATTGTTCCGCGTCCTGAAGGCAGTATCGCTAACCGGATCAGAGGATAGGCCGTCGACACCTGGAACAACTCAAATCATTCTGAATGGTTTGCGCTCTTTAATTCTGAAACGATGAGTGTTTCCATCTTCATCAATGGCGTTGCCCGCGGCGGTTTCCGCCTGCATCCTCTTCGGCCAGACGGCTCCGGAGAAAGTGAAGGGTGTATCACCTTCGTGCGGCGCACTGATTTCTATACGGTAAGACAGGCGCTGCTCCGGAGAAAAACAATTCGCGAGCCGGGTTCGCGAAACAGCTTGATGGCATACGGCTACGTTGACGTTCAGGGAGAAAGTAATTTTGCAAACAGCAAAATTCGCTAGAAAAGCAGCGGGTTTTTTCGTCTGCTTTATTGCGGCCTTTATGGTATCGCGTTACGGGATGCCACTCTATCCGCTGACGGCGTGGCTCGTTGAACATTCTCATCAAATTTTCGGCAGTTATCAGGATGACGTATACGAAGCCGGTACGGATCCGGTTACGTTCTTTTCCCTTGTGACCGTTATCGCTTTTTACGCTTTAGCCATGTATTGGTTAGTAAAAATGGCAATTAAAAAAGTAAAACGTGGATAGGCTGGTTGCATTAAAAACCTGGGGTTTATATTGCCCTGCACTTCTGTCTGAAAAATCAACACCAACAAGGGTTCGCGAGCGTATCGTTATATTTGATATAGCAGAACGTCCCTATCGATACTATTTCACGTCCGCTTATCGCTCAAAGCGAACCCTGACCTTCGGAGCAGCACACTTTCTCTAAACAAGTATTAAACCTGTTAAACTCCCCCTGCCCGCCTCTGAACCCCACAGATTTTGCATAATCTATGCCTGAAATCAGCGCTCAGTCCCGCCGTGAAACCTGTTGCTTAGGTGCTCTTTGTCGCTGATTTCTCCGGGAGCGGGTAGTTATAAGCAGCGGCGGAAGTATCGCATCGGTAGCTGCCGGTATGTGCGCATTTTCGCAGGGAAGTTATTCAGCCGGGGTATTGTTCCTATATGCCTCACCAAAGATACCCCTGGATTTGTTGCCCCGACAGTCAGCAACTTGTCGCTACCCGACGCAGCAGTGATGGGTGAACCCGCTGTTATCCCTCGTCTGCCTGCATGATCAGGGCTACCGGCTGAGTCTATCCGACTCTGTGGTGTGAAGTGCCACGAATCGGTAATGCCGGTCTACCTGATATTTCCAATAAACTTATTCGTAACACCGACATTGCCAGCAGCACAGGTGTGCCCAGCATAAAATGCCGGTTACTGGCCGGGGACATTTGTCAGCAGGATTATCGTCAGATTGGTTGCCGAAAGAAGATCGTCAGTTAATTAGCCATGCCCTGGCTATAGAGGCTATCCTTCAGCGCTAAATTTTCACTTCAGGAACCCCTATGTCAGATATTGCAATTTCAAGGCGTTCTCCTTCAGTATTTTGGGGAGCGACCATCATTTGCGGCACCGTGGTGGGTGCAGGCATGTTCGTCCTGCCGGTCGTGATGGCCGGGGCATGGTTTGGATGGGCGTTACTGATACTGACGTTTAGCTGGGTCTGTATGTTAATCAGTGGTCTGATGTTTCACCGTGTGAGCCAGCATTACCCTCTGGAAACCGGCTATGACAAAATCGTCCGTGATGTATTAGGCCGTAACTGGGCTGAAGTAAATGGCCTGAGCCTGGTTTTCGTGCTGGGCATTCTGACATACGCCTATATTTCAGCGGTCGGGCCTGTTTATGATCACTCACTGAGCAGACTGACCGGCAAAACGGTTTCATCATCCGAAGCCAAAGTTATGTTAAGCCTGACCGTGGCTGCCATCGTCTGGTTAGGCACCAGCAGCATTGGCAGGATAATGTCTGTTTTGCTCATCACTAAAATTGTTCTGTTACTTATCCTGTTTGGTGGATTACTTACCACCGTGAATGTCGACTACCTGCTGGACAGTCAGAACCCGGCAGCATCCTACTGGCCCTATATGTTAGGCATCGTGCCATTCTGCCTTGCTTCATTCGGTTATCATGGAAACATTTCTGGTCTGATTAGCTATTACAATGGCGATCATCGACGTGTGAAAATATGCCTGTACACAGGCACCGCCGTGGCGCTGGTTATCTATCTTTTCTGGATAATCTGCACGATGGGTAACCTTCCGCGCTCAGCCTTTCCGGAAATTGCCAGCCAGGGCGGCGACATTGCCGCGCTAATGCACGCGTTTAGTCTGCGCGGTTATACGGCCGGAATGTCGCTGTTGTTCTCGATATTTTCGCATTTTGCCGTTATCTGTTCGTTCGTTGGGGTGACAGCGGGCCTTGTGGATTACATCAGTGACCGCCTGACTCTTCCCAGGACCAGAACGGGCCGCCTCAAAGCCACAGCGATCACGTTCCTGCCGCCATTGAGTTTATCTCTGCTTTTTCCGGATGGGTTTGTTAGCGCGATTGGTTATGCCGGGCTAATCGCGACAATTTGGGCAGTGATTGTTCCGGGATTACTTCATCTGAAAATGCGATCCCTTCATTACTCAGGCTATCAGCGCAGCCAGTGGGACGGGCTTCAGTTGTGCATGATTATGGTATTCGCCGCCCTGAACATCCTTTCATGGGCGCTGAGCGAGTTTGATCTGTTGCCGGTATTTTAACGTCATCAGAAAGGTTTGATGACATAATAATTTCCTGCAAAACAGCCTGTAATTTAATGATTAAGCCGGTCAGGAAGTGCGTCAATTGCATACTTTCTGGCCGATTGGTTAACAACACACCGTACGGCCATGAACATCGCAGGCAAAATCCCGTGCTTAACTATCTACCCCGCCACCAGCTTTGTATTAGCTGATAAAGGTCAAATTAGCAGTTCTGATTTACATCCCTTATCCTTAAACCAGAAAAGCTTTTGTAATATAACCTCCTGCATAAACAGGCTGACCTGCCCTCCGCTGATTAACACAGGCGATGTAAGTGATGTCCTCATAAGCCACCTGCGTACACCCCTACCAGGAAGCTTTTTCCGACGAACAGATCATCAGTATCCTCCGCTCAGATGAGGCTGTTTTTTCTTCCGGTGAATTCTGCCGTAAAAAGCTATTTCCGACGTCATTTTTTCACCTGGCGCAAGAAGTTTGGCGGCTTGGAGGTTCCTGAAGTGAAGCAGCTCAAGTCGCTTGAAGAGGAGAATACACGCCTCAGGAAGCTGCTCGCTGAAGCCATACTTGCCAGGGAGGCACTTCAGATGACTCTGATCCGTAAGTTCTGACAATTAATCAAAAATATGAAGTCTTGTAAGTCAAGTGTGAGGTTTCAGGTCTTTAGCACTGTCGTACCTGCGGGCTGACAAGTTTGTCCCCAATATTCGGTTCAACGCCCAGCACTTCGCTGGCCTGGTGATAGTTCTGGTTGATCCGAAACTCCACAGGACACAATGCTGCAAGCCGGCGATTAATCATGCTGATCGTCTCTATCAGTCAGACTGAATAGGTGGCAGGAATTTTTCCGCAAAGATGTCTGGTTCATACCCTGATGCCGCAAAAAGGTGCTCACGTGATTCGTCAATCGCTGCGCGAAGGCGCTCGCTGTCCACACCCAGCACTTTGCCGTTCTGCTTGACGATGCGACCGCCGATCATCACGGTATCGATGTTGCTGCGTTCAGCAGCATGCACCACCGTGCCAAACGCATTCCCGTTTGGATAGAGGTTGAGGTCAGTCGCGTTAATCAGGATCAGGTCAGCCTGTTTGCCTGGCGTCAGGCTCCCGATTTTGTCCTGCAGTCCGGCACAAAACGCGCCATCAACGGTTGCCGATTTCAGCAACTTAGCAGCCGGAAGCGTTGTCAGCGAATGCTCTGAATTACAGCAGTGCTGCTTATGCATACCCATCACACGCTGCAGATAGAACGCCACGCGCATTTCTGTAAACATATCGGTGCTGTAAGACGTTTCATTGTCCACGCTAAGTCCAGGATTGATGCCATGACGCTGCGCGGCTTCAATGGCGAACATCCCGCTTTCGATCCCATAGTGCGAATCTGAGCGCGGGCAGACGTTGACCCGGACACCGGCGTCGCGCAGGATTTCCCATCCCTCATCAGGCAGGGCTGTGCAGTGGTTAAAGATATTGTCCGGGCCAAGAAGACCCTGCTGATGCAGTGATTCGAGCTCGGAGGCCATTTCAGCACCAAAGAACTCGGTGACAATCGGCAGCCCCAGTCTGCGGGCCTCAGCCCACAATTCCGGATCCAGCTGAGCCATGACGCCCAGCGTCACAAGACTCTCTGGATTATCCCTGAAATATTTTTCCTGCAGACGCTGCCAGTTGCAAGGCCAGTGCGCATTATCCCATTCACCCGCAACCGGTGCGCCGGAAGCATGGATAGCGCGAATACCGCTATCAAACAGGGCCTCGACTGCGGCATCGGCGTGTTCTGCGGTGCGGCTGTTATGCGAATTATCAATCATCGTGGTAATGCCCGCGTCAATCGCACCCAGCGCCGTCAGCAGGTTACCGACATAGATATCTGCAGGGCGGTAATATTTAGCGAACGAGAAGTGCGTGGCGTTGCTGTAGTCGTCCAGACAGGTGGCGTTAGGGTTAATGCGGCGCAGCTGACCTTCCCAGGCGTGACGATGGGAATCAACCATACCCGGCATGACAATCATATTTTTGGCATCAATGACGTGAGCGCCCGGAGCGTCAAGGTTCTGACCCACAGCGTTAATCGTTGAACCGTTGATGAGAATATCACCGCGCTCAATGTTACCGACGCTCTCGTCCATGCTCAGTATCGTGGCACCACGAATCAACATAGCCTGTGAAGTGACATTCTGATTGCTAACAATATTTCTGATATACCCGGTCATTAACTTCCCTCTTTCCTGATCAATGTGGAAACGATACGCCACGCCATTATCCTGAAAAAGGTGCTTAAACCGTTTTCATAATTCATAATTTGCGAATAATCAGACTCAATTTTTACCCATGGGAAGGATGATGGATCGGATTCAGGCTATGCAGATTTTCATACGGGTTGCTGAGGCCGGGAGCTTTGTACGCGCGGCAGAAACGCTGTCACTGCCTTCTTCCACTGTTACCAGTACTATTAAAAACCTGGAGAAATACCTGCAGGTGCGTCTGCTGAACCGCACGACAAGACGGGTCAGCCTTACGCCTGAAGGCCTGCAGTATCTGGCGCAATGCCGGGAGATTCTGGCCTTAATTGAACATACTGAAGCCAGTCTGGCTGATTCGAACAGGCGGCCCCGTGGGCGCCTGAGAGTTGATATGCCCGGTGGGATCGCGCATTTCATCGTCCTGCCCAACCTGAAAGACTTTTACCGACTTTATCCGGATATTTACCTGATGATTGGTGTGAGCGACCGGCAAGTCGATCTTGTGCAGGAAGGTGTGGATTGCGTCATACGAACCGGTGAATTAACTGACTCCACACTGGTTGCACGTCCGCTTGGCCGTTTTCGCTGGTTGACCTGCGCCTCGCCGGACTATCTCAGGGAATACGGTATTCCTGAGACGCCGGAGGCGTTATCGCAGCATAGGGCGATTCATTACTTTTCCGGTTCGGGAAGACGCACTAATGAGCTACGTTTTATACGAGGCGCTGAGGCCTTCTCTGTTCCGGTTGAGGGGGATACAGCCGTCAACGAAACGGGACTTTACATCAGACTGTGTCTTGAGGGTTTTGGTCTGGCGCAGCTTGCTGAGAATGTGATTTCAAAGAATCTGCAGCAAGGCAAACTGGTCGAGGTTCTTGCGGACTGGCAGCCACCCTCCGTGCCGGTGACGATGCTCTATCCGCATCAGCGTTTTCTCTCTCCCGCCGTGCGTGCTTTTGCTGACTGGGTCGCCGGGCTTTTCAACGAAGGCGCAGGTGAAAAGCAGTTTTCCCCATAGAAAACGGCTCAGGCAGCGCGTTTATTACAATGTTCAGAAAAACATAGGGTAAATAACCGACGCAATATTTTTCGACTACAGACTAATGCAAAAAGATACAAACCAAATTTTTAAAAAATAACGTTAGCGTCAGCTCCTCGCCTTAAGCGGACGTTGGCCATGCATCAGTCCGCTTTGTGCCAGAAGCGGACATTAAAACCTTGATCCAATACAAAGGCCCTCCCTAACTAAGTTAGGGCCATCACTTTACGTTCTGGCCTTTTTAGCATACTTGGGCCAATCGTCTTGTCAGCAAAACTGCCAGGAAATTTTTTTCGGTGAAATATAGAGCAATATATTAACGACATCGGTATCAGACTTTGGCACGCACCGCGTAATGTTGTGCTTTTGTCAGTACCGGACTGCTACATTCCATGCTGTTTTGCAAGCCACTGACGGGCCGTTGTAGTTGCAATCCCCTGACGTTGATTGTAAGTATCGCTCTTATTCCAGGCTAGTCCGTCAGGCCGTGCGAAAGCAAGTCGGTAATTTGCCCCGACATCCTGCGGATTATGTTGCACATCATCCTGGAGCTTTTGCCTGTCCAGTAATTTTCTGTTTACTTCAGCACCCCAGTGGTCACGCATTAAATCAGCAAGTTCACTATAAGTAAGCGTATCACCTGCAATATAGATAATCTCGTTTTGGAAAGTGGGCTGATGGAAGAAAATGTCCGCTGTCAGTTGGCCGATATCTTCAGGTGTGGTCAGCGTTACGGCGTGCTGCCAGTCTCCCAGAGCACAGACAGTTTTACTTTTTGCGTCAATCACACCAAAATCATGCTCAAACAGATAGCTGGTAAAAATACCTGTAGATACAATGACCCATCCTGTCACATTCTGCTGGCGTAGAAGGTGGCGAACTTCAAGCTGTTCATCCCAGACTTGTTGCCCGCTGCCTTTACCCACAACGTCATAATCAACGCCAAACTGCCATGGAAAGTAGCGAGCTACAGCCGCTTTCAATATCGCCTGCGTAATTTTTATCTGCGTTCCCGGGCCGCCAACAAAACCACTGCAGTTGATGACGGCGTCGAAAGAAGCAAATAGCTCACTCAGTTCATCAATACTGTTTTCCTGCAGATCGCCCTCCACCACAGCGATCCCAAGCTTCATCAGTTCATCCAGCCGTGCCCTGCGTGAACCAGAAACAGCATGAGCGGCTTCGCGTCTGAGTAACACGCTAATTTTTACATGAGTATGCGCCTGCGCTTTATTGCTCATCGCTCTCAGTACCTGAATACCAAGCTCTCCAGCACCCAGTATAAGAACAGTGTTTATAGGTTTTATGTCGAAATTCATTCTTGCTTCCTGTTGTATTAAAACGTCATCCTGACAGCTGACATAGCCTGGTTCAATTAGGCACACACATGATACCGGAGGTGATATGGAGTCTGAACGGGAAGCACTGTTGCAATTTTCAAAGGAGTTTTGTGAAGAATTAAGCAACGATGATGAGGGACTGAAACGTGAGATCCTGGCGCATGCAGGTAATCGCTGGTCGCTGGGCGTGCTGCATATTCTTGGTACCAGCGGACCTCTTCGCTATGGTGAGTTACGCCGCTACCTTACGGATGTCACTCAAAGAATGCTGACGCGAACATTACGCCATCTGGAGCGGGACGGGCTTATATCCCGCTGTGATTACGAGGAAAAATTGCCCCGGGTGGTTTATGCGATTACCCATATGGGAAAAGAAATGCTTATGCGGATGTTACCTTTATGGTCCTGGATTATCACCTCCTCCAGCTATTTTCGGGTAGCAAGAGAACAGTACGACGGTGATTGAATGTTCAGGTGACAAACTGGCAGGCAGAGAACAGAGGACTTTATGAATGTTGAAACTCTAATCAAAGCAGACAGTTCAACATACTCTCTTTCAGAAAAAATGCCGATTGGCTAATCGCTATGAATATTGTCTTCATTAACATGATGCAGGATGCAGGATACCTCACTGCACAATAAATCAGCATAATGGTATTGCAGCCTACATTCTTAGCCTACAGGTCCGCTCTTCGCTCAAAGCTGCCAGTCAGTTCCTTTGATATCCTGAAGATTTTCCAGTCGCCGTTCTGCAAACCTGCTCAGAAACGCAGTGTGTCCAGGCGGCATGGATTTAATGTAATGTCTCTGATTTACGGTTTGATTACGCCAGGACTATACCCTGGCCGGCATTCCTGTAAAAAAGGTTCACTGGACAGAATATGTGGTCAATCCACAAGATGACTGTATTAACGCGCTGGGTCTCTGAGGCAGAGATGGTGGGTGACTTTTTCTATGCCAGTTAAAGCAACAAAGCCAGCTCGTTCATAAAAAATGAATGCCAATGGAGGAGCGTTTGTGTTGATAAAATCAAACCAGCGGTCAGAATCCTTAATTATCTCACTGAGCAGGGCACTGCCGATCTGCCTTTTTCTCCATCCTGAGTCTACATAGAGATGTCGCAGACGTCCGATGCCAGTTTCTGGGGTAAATGGATCGATGTTAAGTCCACAAACGCCAACCATTAATCCATCTATAGATGCCCCAATTAGTTTTTCTCCTGGTCTATCAAAGCGATTCTGTCCGCTAAGCCAGTTATCTTGCAGTCGGCGTAACATGTTAAATCCTTCAGCCATGCTCTGCGATCTTAACTCAGCAAATCCTGGGCTGTCCGGGGTAACGCTTGTGAGTTGGATGTCCATAATTCTTCCTGTGATTTCAATTTGCATGGTCTGGACAGAATCATAATTGTGTCCAGTATGACAATTGCACCCTCTCATGGCTAATGCCATCAATGTTCGCTTTGTGCCAGAAGCAGACGTTACTCCCTACCTGTATTTCTGTTCCCGAAAACGACTATGCCAGTCAAGACACTGCAATTCAGTTACCTGAAACATCAGTTTTTTTCTAATTAAGTTCATCTTTATGCCGATAGATATGCTGAATATTTTCAAATAGACAGCCCATATCATTAACCACTTAAAAAAGCAGGAATAAAGATGACAATTACACAGCGATTATTGCTCACCTTTTCACTTCTCTCTACCGCGCTGGTCGCGATGGTTATTGTGGCCGTCTTCGTTGCTGGCGGATTTCAGTCCCGCTTTCAGTATGTGCAGGAAAACACGGTTCCATCGCTTCTGGATCTGGGCAAACTGATTGACGACAGTAATACGCTAATTATCTGGCTGTACCGCCACCAGAGTGCAACAGAACCCCGGCGCCAGGCTGAAGTTGAAAAAAAAATTGATGAAACTATCAGCAATATCAAATCCATGAATCAGTTTTACCTCAGCAACGACATTTCCAATGAGGAAGACCGGCAGTTAACTGAGGATGCATTCTCTACCATAAAAAAAATTGACGCCTCACTTCCGGAGTTTCTTGCTGGCTCACGCGCACAGAATGACGCTGTTGCGCTAGGCGCGCTTCAAAGTAATGACGGCCTTGGCGAATGGGCACGCCAGTTGATTGCAGGATACAAGAAACAGCTTCAGCTTAATGTGGACATCAGTAAAGCCCTGAGAAAAGAGAACGACCGGAGTTATCAGGTGACACTCTGGAGCCTGATGGGTGGCTCCGCGCTGGCTATCACTATTCTTGCATTCTTTGCGTTGAAAACTATTTTCGCCATCCGTAGTCAGCTGAATGGTATGCGGAAGACCATGGAAACAGCCAGCGAGAAGCTTGACCTTACCCTCAGGGTGGACGAGTCACGCCGGGATGAAATCGGCATGACGGCGAAGGCCTTCAATCAGCTCATCGGCAATGTCTCAGCCTCGCTTTCAAAAGTAGAAGCTTCTGCTCAGTCGGTCAGCTCAGCCTCGGCGCAGATATCTGCCGGTAACGAAGATCTCTCATCCCGTACTGAGGAGCAGGCTGCCTCACTGGAGCAAACGGCTGCCAGTATGTCTGAGTTGAGTGAGACCGTCCGTCAGACCGCAGAAAACACGCGTCTTGCCAGCCAGCTGGCAAAAAATGCGCATGAAATCTCAGAGGACAGTGAAGGTCGTGTGCACACTCTGCTGTCAACAATGAGCGATATCCGGGGAAGCTCATCGAAAATCACCGATATCATTTCACTGATCGAGGGGATTGCTTTTCAGACCAATATTCTGGCCCTCAACGCCGCTGTAGAAGCTGCCCGTGCTGGTGAGCAGGGCCGTGGCTTTGCCGTCGTGGCCGGTGAAGTCCGCAATCTTGCGCAGCGTTCATCGTCTTCAGCGCGTGAAATCAAGGCGCTTATCGAATCGTCTATGGGCTTTGTTCAGGCTGGCTCAGCACAGGCAGAAGGTGTGGGCGAAAATATTGCCAGAATGAACGATGCCGTTCGTCAGGTTACTCATCTGGTCGATGAAATATCCGTGGCGGCCAGTGAGCAGTCTCAGGGGATCGGACAGGTTCATCAAGCCGTGGATCAGATGGACGATGTAACACAGCAAAACGCCGCGCTGGTTGAAGAGGCTTCTGCAGCCTCACGTTCGCTGATGGAGCAGGCGGCGTCACTTAACCAACTGGTTAATACTTTCACGCTCGCTTCATCGTCTGTCCCTGCGTCGCCATCACACAGCAATGTAAACCGCCCGGTACCGGCCGCACCCGTTTTGCGCACAGGTCCTGCCGTCGCGGCAGCAGGTGATCAGAACTGGCAAAGCTTTTGATGATTCAGCGCTTTAATCTGTTTTAATATTAATTCGTCTTGCAGAATTTGCGTTTTCTTCCAGGCTGAAATGTGCCACTTCACTGCTGGAGCTGGCGCCTGGAATAAAACTTGAACGACTTAACTGTTCAACCCGCTGAAGATGGCGGGTTTTTTATCATTAACTGAGAACCTTTCACAATTAAATTGAGAGTAACCAGCCGTTTTACGGTCAGGTTACCTTCGCGCTTTTATCCGCTGCGGATAACATCGCTCTCTGCGGCCCTGCCGTATCCGCTCTGATGCATGCCCACAAGGTATTCTCAGGTCTGCCTGAAGCGTAACCGAATCTGCCCACGTTGACGTTATCAGACGCGCTGATGTTTCACTGATTACTCCCACCCTCTTCTTTGGTAAACGGTCCCTGCTGCGGGTCCGGCAGAATCTCCAGAACCCCCTCCGACGGACGACAAAGCTTTGTGCCGAGCGGCGTCACCACCACCGGACGATTAATGAGGACAGGATGAGCCAGCATGGCATCAAGCAGTTCATCATCGCTGAACTTGTCCTCTGCCAGCCCCAGTTGCTCATACGGTTCCGTGTTTTTGCGCAGTAATTCGCGCACGCTTATTCCCATATCTGCAATCAGTTTTTGCAGCTCGTCGCGGGTCGGCGGCGTCTCCAGATACAGAATCACTAAAGGCTCTACACCACTGTTGCGGATAAACGCCAGGGTGTTACGAGACGTCCCACAGGCCGGGTTGTGATAAATAGTTATGTCAGTCATTAGCGATGTTCCTTTAAGACGGTGCGTGCACGCAGCGCCAGATTAAGGTTAAACAGAGAGACGCAGGGCCAGCGCGGCCAGCGTCACAAAAAGCACCGGCAGGGTCATGATAATGCCCACGCGAAAGTAATAGCCCCAGCTGACGCTGATGTTTTTCTGTGCCAGAACGTGCAGCCACAGCAGGGTTGCCAGGCTGCCAATCGGAGTGATTTTCGGGCCGAGGTCGCAGCCAATGATGTTGGCATATATCATCGCCTCCTTCACCACACCCTGAGCGGTGCTGCCGTCAATGGAGAGCGCTCCGACTAAGACCGTTGGCATGTTGTTCATCACTGATGACAAAAAGGCTGTGAGAAAACCGGTACCCATCGTCGCACCCCAGACGCCGTGCTCCGCAAACCGGTTCAGTGCAGCCGATAGGTAATCCGTGAGTCCGGCATTGCGCAGGCCATACACGACGAGGTACATGCCCAGCGAAAAGATGACTATCTGCCAGGGCGCACCTTTCAGCACTTTACCGGTATCAATAACCGCCCCTTTTCGGGCAACCAGCCAGAGGATAAATGCCGCCACCGCCGCAACCAGACTAACCGGCACGCCGAGCGGCTCCAGACCAAAAAAGCCGGCCAGCAGCAGGAGCAGAACCAGCCAGCCGGCTTTAAAGGTTCGCCTGTCACGAATGGCTTCCCGTGGACGCTTCAGCCTGGTCAGGTCATAGGTGACCGGAATCTCTTTGCGGAAAAACAGATGCAGCATTCCCAGCGTGGCGGCAACAGAGGCGATATTCACCGGAACCATGACGGACGCATACTCACTAAAGCCCAGCTTAAAGAAATCCGCCGTCACGATGTTGACCAGGTTCGAGACGATAAGCGGCAGGCTGGACGTGTCCGCGATAAAGCCGGCCGCTATAACAAATGCCAGCGTGGCAGCCGGACTGAAACCCAGCGCAAGCAGCATAGCGATGACGATGGGCGTCAGGATAAGTGCAGCACCGTCATTGGCAAACAGCGCCGCCACCGCCGCGCCCAGCAAAATAATGCAGGTGAACAGCAGTCTGCCTCTGCCGCCTCCCCAGCGGGAAACATGCAGAGCCGCCCACTCAAAAAAGCCAGACTCATCTAACAGCAGGCTGATGATGATGACCGCAATAAACGTGGCCGTGGCATTCCAGACAATCTGCCAGACAACCGGAATATCATCGATATGCACCACGCCGGTGAGCAGTGCCAGCGCAGCACCAATAACGGCGCTCCAGCCAATACTGAGCCCTTTCGGCTGCCAGATAACCAGTACCAGTGTCAGGATAAAAACTGCACCCGCCAGAAACATACACTCTCCTTTAATACTGCGCCTGTCATAACGGGCACAGCAATTCAAAATACATATGAAAAAACATATGTGTATGTATAAAATTTTTAAATGCAGACAGATTTGCCGTTAGTGGTCACGTTGTCCCGTTCAGCCTGCTTGCTGAGATCCAAAATGTCATCCCGCTGACAAAGATAAGCCTGTTCAATCACTGCTGCCGCCCAGGCGGGCATGTGAGGTGACAACCGGTAATGAATCCATTTGCCCTCTCGCCTGTCAATCAGCAGGCCTGTATCTCTGAGTAAAGCGAGATGCCGCGATATCTTGGGCTGGCTTTCTTTCAGTATAAGCGTCAGCTCGCACACACAGAGTTCGCCTTTTTCGCGCAAAAGCAGGACAAGGTTTAAACGCGTTTCGTCCGACAGCCCTTTGAAGAGCTGAAGAGGAGAAAGCTGGGGCATGATAGAGCTCCCGATAACAGGGGTAAAAAAACAGTGTGACTTTCTATCTCTGTGCCGTCAACACACATGCATCATTCCACATATATTGTTCAGCTGGTTTCACATATTACTGTGCTATGCCCCGGATGGCGCGTACCTGCATGCCCGTTTCTGCGGCTGTCACCGACACCCTTCTGCGCGCTCAAATGTTGACCTCACATCCCTTTCGTTTATAGTTGATTGCCTGTCCGGATAAGAACGGACATCACCGTCAGCGCAGCCTCCACCGTCTCTGCTGGCTAAATTCAGTCCTGCAGGCACCTTTTTGCCTTAAAGGAGAACTCAAAAATCATGCGTCTTACGCCACCCTGAGTCTTCACCCTCCCCTGTCGCACTGAGTAATCTCAGTCGCACACTCGAAAACATCCCGTCTGCGGATGTGCTTTTTTGTACCTGAAACTTTTTGCCCTCCCGGGCTGACTGTATTCAAAATCTGAGAAATTACTATGCTGCTGTCCTCGACGCGTAAGGACTGGCTGGGCAACGTCCGTGGTGACGTCCTTGCTGGTATTGTTGTCGCGCTCGCACTCATTCCAGAAGCGATCGCCTTTTCTATTATCGCTGGCGTAGATCCGCAGGTTGGACTCTACTCCGCATTCTGTATCCCCATCGTCATGGCTTTCTTTGGCGGCCGTCCGGCGATGATCTCTTCTTCAACCGGCGCAATGGCGCTGCTGATGGTCACGCTGGTTAAGGACCACGGGCTGCAGTATCTGCTTGCTGCCTCGGTAATGACCGGCATATTGCAGCTGCTCGCCGGCTACCTGAAACTCGGCAGCCTGATGCGCTTCGTATCCCGTTCGGTCGTGACCGGCTTCGTCAATGCGCTGGCGATACTGATCTTTATGGCACAACTGCCAGAGCTCACAAACGTCACCTGGCACGTCTATGCGCTCACCGCCGCAGGCCTGGCAATCATCTACCTCTTTCCCTACCTCAATAAAACCCTTCCCTCCCCGCTGGTCTGCATCGTGGTGCTGACCGCCATCTCCATGTGGCTGCATTTAGATGTGCGCACCGTAGGCGACATGGGCAAGCTGCCGGATAGCCTGCCGGTGTTCCTTATCCCGGACATTCCACTGAACATGGATACGTTGCTGATAATCCTGCCTTACTCCGCCGGCCTTGCCGTTGTAGGGCTGCTGGAATCCATGATGACCGCCACTATTGTGGACGATATGACCGACACCCCGAGCGATAAAAACCGCGAGTGCAAGGCGCAGGGTATTGCCAACGTCTGTACGGCATTTATTGGCGGCATGGCGGGCTGCGCCATGATTGGTCAGTCAGTGATTAACGTGAAGTCGGGTGGACGGGGGCGGCTTTCCACTCTCACGGCCGGCGTGGTGCTACTGTTGATGGTGATCTTCCTGCGCGATTGGGTGTCTCAGATACCCATGGCGGCGCTGGTTGCGGTGATGATTATGGTTTCCATCGGCACCTTCTCATGGCGATCAATTACGAACCTGCGGACCCATCCGGTTTCAACCAGCATCGTAATGCTGGCGACCGTTGTCGTGGTGGTGGCAACCCACAATCTTGCGTTTGGTGTGCTGACCGGCGTGCTGATTGCGTCACTGAACTTTGCCACAAAAGTGGCCCATTTTATGACAGTCAGGTCGTCACTGGAGGGTGATACCCGAACCTACACAGTGACAGGCCAGGTCTTTTTTGCCTCAGCAGATCGTTTTACCCGCCACTTTGATTTTCAGGAAACTCAGGAAAGAGTGGTGATTGACGTAACGTTCGCGCATTTCTGGGACATTACGTCGATCAACGCGCTGGACCGCATCGTGATTAAATTCCGCCGCGAGGGTGCCAAAGTGGAAATCCGGGGCATGAACGACGCAACCCGCACGCTCATTGACCGTTTTGGTGTGCATGACAAACCTGAAGAGGTTGAACGGATAATGGGTGGCCATTAATACACATGAGATCACTGGCGTGCCAATCCGCACGCCCTATTCCGCGAAACTGAGAAAGCTTAATGCGATGAAATGAATACCGACGCTGGCTGCGGAGGCGGGACAACAAAATGACGCTGCATACGTTTTATCTCCTCTGCTGGCGGCAAGCCAAACAGGCGTTTGAACTCGCGATTAAATTGCGACGGGCTTTCATAACCAACGGCATAACTCGCGGCGGCCGCGGTGATCTGCTGGCGTACCATCAGCATGCGCGCCTGATGCAGGCGTATCGATTTCACATACTGCATCGGCGGCATCCGGGTTATCGCTTTAAAATGATGATGGAACGTCGGTACGCTCATTCCCGTCTCCATCGCCAGTTGTGTCAGCGTTAACGGCTCCGCGTAAGTGGCATGGATGCGCTGTAACGCTTTGCCGATTTTGCCAAACTGGCCCTGTAAGGCCAGCGCGGCACGCATTGCGTTGCCCTGTACGCCTGTCAGCACGCGAAAATAGAGTTCACGAAGGCCTGCAGGACCCAGGATCTCCGCCTCAAGCGGATCATTCAGGACTTCGAGCAAGCGCAGCACAGCCGTTTTTACCCTGTCATCCATCATGCTCGACATCATGCTTTGCGGCACTGCCGAGGGATGCGGGGTGCCATGCTTCTCAATCTGCAGCATCAGTTCAGCGGCAAGCTGAAAGTCCAGATGCAGATACATCGCCAGTAACGGATGTTCTGCCGACGCGTCGGTTTCCATCACAAAGGGTACGGGCACTGAAACCGCCAGATAGTGCTGCTCATCATATAGATAAGTCTGCTGACCGAAATAACCGCATTTACTGCCCTGGCAGACGATCACAATGCCCGGATCGTAAAGGACAGGCGTTCTCCTAAGCGGTCGGTCGGAGCGCAAAATGCGCACATCGGGTAAGGCAGTGAGGTTGTATCCCTCCTGCACCGCAAGTGTTTTCACCAGAGAAATGATTCCTGACATCCCGCCACCTCATAAAATCAGGCAAGAAAAAGAGAAGATACGGCCTAAGAATGCGGCGATACTGAGAATACCATGCAACCTTCACACTGTATGGGAGTTCTTTTTATGACATCTGCAAAAACCATTTTAATCACCGGCGTCAGCAGTGGCTTTGGTCTCGCGCTGGCACGGGAAGCACTTGCCGCAGGCCATCAAGTCATCGGTACTGTGCGCAACCGCGAAGCCCGACAGGCTTTTGAGGCGCTCGATGCACAGCGCGCCTTTGGACGACTGCTTGATGTCACGGACGTTGAGCGTATTGATAAAGTAGTCAATGAGATTGAGTCCGACGTCGGGCCCATTGAGGTCCTGGTAAATAATGCCGGTTATGGCCATGAGGGCATTCTGGAAGAATCACCGCTCGCTGAGATGCGACGGCAGTTTGACGTGAATGTGTTTGGCGCAGTCGCGATGATCAAAGCTGTCCTGCCGGGAATGCGCCATCGGCGCCGTGGACACATCATTAATATCACCTCAATGGGCAGTTTCATTACCCTGCCCGGCATAAGCTATTACTGTGGCAGCAAATTTGCACTGGCAGGAATATCGGAGACATTAAGCAAAGAGCTGGCACCCTTTAATATACATGTGACTGCCGTGGCGCCCGGCTCGTTTCGCACGGATTGGGCCGGGCGTTCAATGGTGCGCAGCGACCGCAGTATCCCGGACTATGACGCTTTATTCGACCCCATTCGTCAGGCACGTCAGGAAAAAAGTGGTAAGCAACCCGGTGATCCCGTCAAGGCTGCTCACGCCATCCTGACATTGATTAACAGTCAGAATCCACCCAGGCATTTGTTATTAGGCAGTGATGCATTAACGTTAGTACGGCAGGATCTCGCTGCATTAGGTCGGGAAATAGATCAATGGGAAAACCTCACCCGCTCAACGGATGGGTAAACCGTTACTGATACAAAGCGTTCCCTGAATAATGATGGCCGCTCGCACCAGCGGCCATTTCACTCCGGCGCTTTACTGATCTTTATGCTGCCCTTTATTTAAGATGTCATGCGCCTGCACGTCCTGTATTTGGGCACAGCGATGTCTTAATTATCCGTTGCATAACATCATTTCTCCTGTCGAAATAAAACACTGCTGGCTGCATTAACTGATTACGACTGTGGTGATGAGCATAGTTTTCATATACGCCTTCTCAAGACGCGCAATTCCGCGTCGATACCCGTACTCTCTGACCGCTTTGGGCTGAAAGACAGAAGAACGGGGAAAACAGTTGGGCGCTCACCTTCCGACAGGAGGTTTAGTGACCAATAATCGTTGTGTGGATTGCGTGAATAGTTCCCTTTACCGGGTTCAGGAAAAATAATCCGCAAAATTACGTCAGTGCGCCATATTTAATGACTGATCGAATTCAAAAAGGATTTACCGGTATGATGCACTCTCAACCTTCCCGCCTGGGCGGCTTACTCATGCTACTCGCCGCCGTGATTGGCTTCGCGGTCGCTTTGTATGCGTGGCTCACACCACTGACCGGCGTGACTGGCACCATCGGAGCGCTGGGTGTGGCTATTGCCAGCGTAGTACTGGCGTTGCTGACGTTTCTTTTGCGTGGCGCATCCAGGCGTGGTGCGCGCATTACGTTAATGGTGCTGACTTTACTCCTGTTGATCGGTATCGGTTTTGCTGCTGCGCTGCTGCATCAGTACATCATTACCGCAGCGATGGTGATCGGCCTGATTGGCCTGATTACACTTAACAATCACTCCGCCCGCCATCGCGTCAACGCCTGAGGAACCCCCTGTGCAAAACAATCACTATTCTCCACTCATGAAAGTCAGTATGACGGCACTGGCGCTGCTGCTTGCGCCGCTCACTCTCCATGCGCAGGATAAAGCCGCAGAAGCCTCAATGGGCGCGCGCGAAAAAGTCGATGCTGAGGCGGCCAATCAACAGTCGCCAGGCACGACAAAAACGACTGATGAAGCATCAAGCGGTACGCATAGTGCAGAAAATGTCGTCTCTGCGGATAATCCCGCCACCCCATTGGTTCCCGCCTCTGCCACCTGGGATAGCTTTCATGGTCAGCTGAATGCGCAGAAATACAGTCCTCTTAAACAGATTACCGCTGACAACGTCAGCAAACTGAAGAAAGTCTGGGAGTTTCATACCGGCGATGTCTCCGATGGTAAAGGCGATACACCCGCTACCGTCTGGTCAGCAACACCCATTTTTGCCAATCAGACACTCTATATCGGTACACCGTTTGATCGCCTGATCGCGCTTGACCCAGGCACAGGTAAAGAGAAGTGGCACTATGACACTAAATCATCCCGTAAAGCGCTGACTCAGCCGGTTCTGAAAAACCGTGGCGTCTCCTACTGGCAGGCTAAAAATCCGGTTGCCGGCCAGGCCTGTCAGAAGATCGTCTACATGGGAACCGTGGATGGCAAACTTTTTGCGCTGGATGCGGATTCCGGTAAGCCGTGCAGCGATTTTGCGGAAAATGGCATATTAGATCTTAATCAGTGGAACACTGTGAATGCCAAATACCCGCTGTCGGTGCTACAGCCACCCACGGTTGTCGGTAACCATCTTCTGATTGGCTGGGCAGGTAAAGACTGGGCCTATGCTGAAGCCCCTCCAGGCACCGTTTTTGCCGTCAACGCGCAGACCGGCAAACGTGAATGGACATTTGAAGCCATTCCGGCGGAGGTTCGCAAACGCACCGGTACGGCTAACGTCTGGACCCATATGTCTGCCGATGAAGCGCACGGTCTGGTCTATCTGCCTGTCTCGTCGCCGTCTCCTAACTACTGGGGCGGTAACCGCACCGCGCCTATTCCACTAGGTACTTCGACCACGGCACTGGATATTAATACCGGTAAAGTTGTCTGGTCCCGCCAGTGGGTACATCACGATGTGTGGGATTACGACATCAACTCTGCGCCAACGCTGATGGATATCACCGTCAACGGTAAACAGATCCCGGCACTGATTCAGGCCACCAAGCAGGGCTTTTTGTTTGTGGTTAACCGTCTGACCGGCGAGGATGTCTGGCCGATTGAAGAGCGACCGGTGCCTCAGGGTGATGGATCCGTAGAGGGTGAAGTGCTCTCGCCAACCCAGCCATTCCCAACCAAACCTGCGCCGCTGCTCGATCAGTCGAAAAAACCAGCGATCTGGAAACTGGCGGATGTGGTGGGTGCCGGTCAGTGTTCACGACTGTGGGATAAGCTGACCTATGAGGGTATGTATACGCCGCCAACGACCAAAGGCGAAGGTGCACTGACCTACCCGGACAGTGCCGGTGGCGTACAGTGGGGCGGCGTGGCGTTCGATCCACAAAAACAGATTGCTATCGTTAACACCTCTCACATTGTGCAGTATGTGAAACTTTACAGCCGCAAAGATTATGAAAAAGCGGATAACGGTTCCGGCAATGAAAGCGGTTTTGCCCCTCAGGAAGGCGCGCCCTACGGCCTGCGCCTGATGGTTGCAAACAACTGGCTGGGTATGCCGTGCTGGCAGCCGCCATTTGGTGAAATCGTCGCAATTGATATGCACACCGGTGACGTGAAATGGCGTCGTCCTGTTGGCGCATCACAGCAGTATGGCTTCTTTATGCCAGAAAGCTGGGGCTCCCCGACGATTGGCGGCCCGGCTGTAACGGCAGGTGGCGTCATTTTCATCGGTGCTTCAATGGATGCAAAAGTTCGCGCCTACTCTGTTGAGAGCGGCGAAGAATTATGGTCCGATCAGGCAGAAGCCCCTGCGGTAGCTAACCCATCGGTCTACGAGTACAAAGGCCGTCAGTATGTGGCGTTTGTCGCGGGTGGTAATACCATCCTGAAAGATCAGGTGGGTGATCAGGTGGTGGTTTACGCCCTGCCTGAATAACAGACGCCGAAGAAACGCTAAGTAGCATGGGGCCTCAGGGCCCCATTTTTTTTCGTCCAGGCATCACGTGCCTGTTAAAACCAGACCATTTAACTGCGTTTTGGCCGTAATCCTGTGAAATTTTTACAAGCCTTGTTGACTGATGAGGTGCAGTTCATTTGACCGATTAAAGCACCCCGTTAGCTTTGTTACTGCGCCAGCTTAACCAACCCCGCTTTAGCATGCTTTTTAACCAGCTCTGTAATGGACGATGACGCAATGTTGTCGATCAGGGCTCTGAAATGCACCATTACTCCTGGCCTCGCGGCGCAATTCCTTCCATAAGTGTGTGATGCCTGTCAGTAAGGTTGATATCAGTGATGGCGCATCTGCTCCTCACTTATTGCGAACAGGGTCTGTTGCCCTGTCAGCTTGATCGATGACTTCTGAAATAGACGGCAACTCTTCTATCGTTCCGGATTGAAGAAGCGATCAGATTCCCATGCATAGGCTGTGCACCACTTAAGTGAAAACAGAGAGTCTATCTGCTGGCCGCTGCAACGCAGCCAGCTGAGCCTGCTAGTTACCGTTGGGATACGCGGGCCGGGCTCGCGGAGCGATCCGAGCCGGATAAGCCGGGTACACAGTGCTGCCCCGATAGTCAGGCAGGCGACCATTATGAGAAGCGAAATGAGAAAGGCATGGGTAATGGCTGCGCCGCTGTGACGGCTCTGTCGCATTAGCGTAGACAAGTCAGCAAAAGTGGCATTGCCGATTTATTAAACAGCCAACAGATAAAATTGCTCTGCCGGTGACAATTCACTGTTGGCTGAATGATGAAATTGCCCCTTGCGTATCATGTGCATTAACTCAATGCCAGCCAGTATCGTCTGCGCTCGCCAAATGATTTGAATACCAGCATGGGCCGTATCCGGCGCTTGATATTTCGGTGATCCTGTTCCACCAGTTGTTCAGGTGCTTACTCTGTCTGACCCTGATGCTTCCATCTGCTGGTTTACCGGCGTTGAGTATGGTCAACGCTGCCGTATTGGCGCCACTTTTATCAATGGTCACAACCTCCGGTTCACCGTGGTGGCGCATGGCCTTGCGGAAAAAACGTAGTGCTGCCGCTGCATCCCGTTTAGCCGTCAGCAGAAAGTCGATGGTCTGACCATCAGTGTCAACTGCCCGGTACAGGTATTTCCACTCACCTTTAACTTTTACGGAGGTTTCATCCATCCGCCATCGACGACCCACTGTGCGTTTACATCTGCGAAACGCCCTGTCCAGCCGGGGTACCATGCGGATGACCCAGCGGTGAAGTGTGGAGTGATCAACAATAATACCCCGCTCAGCCATCATCTCTTCGAGGTTGCGCAGGCTGAGTGAGTACGCCAGATACCAGCGGACACACTGCGCGATAATATCAACGGGATAATGGAGGCGTCGGAAAGATTTTTGGATCAAGGACATATTCGGCAACATTACAAAAAAAAACAGCATGTTACCTGACGGCTCCTTAATGCGACAGAGCCTCCAGCCGGACCTGCAGGCGGCTAATGTTTTCGGTTATCTCAGCGGTTCTGTCCGCCAGTTCGCGAATTTCACTGGCAATAACGGAAAAGCCCCGCCCCTGTACGCCTGCTCTTGCGGCCTCAATGCTGGCGTTCAATGAGATGAGTTTGATCTGAGCAGCGATATTTGCATTTTCGGAGACCAAATCAGCAATTTCACTGACAGACGCTGCAGCCTCATGTCTTCGTTGACGTTCATGCTCAGCCTGAGCTTCCCGGTCTTTCAGTGTCTGGATATCAATCAGGGCCCCGACCGCCCGCAAAGGTACGCCGTCTTTGTCGCGTCGGGTCTGACCGCGGGCCCGGAACCATCGGTAATTGCCGTTTTTGAGTTTGACGCGGTAGTCAACGTCATAACCTGTTGCGCCTGAATGATCGTTAAGGTGTTTTATAAAGGCATCCAGCGTGTGATGGCTGTCGTCCGGGTGAAGACGCGAAGCCCAGCTGTCAATCACATCAGGAAACTCTTCAACAGTTTCGAATCCGAGCAGTTTCCTGAACTGTGGAGACCACCAGAACACATTTTTCGGATGTAAAGGGTCACCATTAATAATCTGAAGATCCCAGAGGCCGTCATTCAGCATTTCACGCGACAGGTTAAAACGGGTCATGGCAATGTCGTATTCACTTTCGTGCGCAACATCATCGTTAATGTTCAGCAACATTCCAGTCAGTCTTTGACTCTGGCTGTCCGGGCTGCGCTCACGTTTTACCGCCACCTGAAACCACTCATAACTTCCGTCCGCTGTCATAAAACGGCATTTTTGCTTTACGTCGGGAGAAACAGGGGCCTGCGGGTTTCGTAAAAGATGCCTGAAATGGCTTTTATCTTCTTCATGAACAAGGGAACAGAGCGCTGAGAGCGTCGTGGTATTACTGCTTCCGCGTGACAAAGCTAACGGCGCTGCCGATGAAATCCATAGCGGCGTGCTGTCGTTAATGTCTTTACCCTCACATATCCATAATACTTCTGGCACCAGGCCCAAAAAACTGTCCAGACGTTCGGGTAGCTGACTACGTGGCTGAAACTCTTCAATTAACACTTCAGGCACTGTGGATGAAATGACCTCTGCTGCGGAGGGTGATTTTCTGAATAATTTACCTAACATAACGGCTCCCGGTGAGAAAAAATAAATGGCAGTCATGTTATCGGCCCGATCACAGCTTATATAAGCGAGGTAAATCTTTAAATTTTCTATTGTTTAATGTAGCGGCATTTTGTGCAGATGATTTCATGAAAGGCCTGCCCCTTCTCCCGGTTTTGAGGTGCCCGTCTCTTTTAAAGTAGAAAACAGAAGCATTACAGGGCTACATGACATGATGTGATGTGATGACAAAGAACAGAACGGAATGCCTGTTTAATAAGTGGCTGACAAGAGGCAGGGTGGCTTGCTGAAACAGAGCAAAATAATGACGGGATACGCAATGGTATCCCGTCGGCACTTCAGCATTTCTACGATTTTTCCTTACCGGCCAACCTATGTTATGGCTTCAGGATAACCTTCGTCCATCCTTCATCGCGGTCGTCAAAGTGCTTATATCCCGCAGGCGCTTCTTCAAGCGAAAGACGGTGTGAGATTATATCTCCCGGGCTGGCTTTACCTTGATGAATCAGGCGTGACAACTGACGATTATAGGCTTTGACATTAGCCTGACCGGTGCGGATTGCCTGTCCTTTAAACCAGAAACTCCCGAAATCAAAGGGCATCTTACCTTCTTTAGCAAGGTCCGAAGAAGCTCCCGGATCCTGAGGAACAAATACGCCAACAACACCGATTCCCCCGGTTGCTTTCGTTGACGCAACGAGACTGTTCATGGTGACTGAATTGTCTTCATGGCCATGTTTGTTACAGCACTGATAACCCACACATTCACAGCCACAGTCGGTGCCACGCCCGTCCGTCAGGTCGAGAATTTTCTGCACGGCCTCATCACCAACAGCATTGATGGCCGTTGCCCCCAGTTTTTCTGCCAGCGCTAAACGGTCTTTATGTGTATCCACAACGAATACCTGTGAAGCACCTTTTATGATGGCTGAGTGTGCAGCCATCAAACCCACCGGCCCCGCGCCATAAATGGCAACGCTTTCGCCGGGCTTTAATCCGGCAAGTTCTGTTGCATGCCAGCCGGTAGGGAAAATGTCCGAGAGCATCACATAGTCATCTTCTTTCTCTGCTGCGTCAGGCGGAAGCACGAGGCAGTTAAAATCTGCAAAAGGAACCCGAAGCAGTTCCGCCTGACCGCCTTCCCAGGAGCCCATTTCAGCAAACCCATAGGCCGCTCCCGCTGTACCTGGATTGGCGGTAAGGCAATATCCCGTCAGACCTTTTTCACAATTCTCGCAAAAACCGCATCCGATATTGAATGGCAGACAGACATAGTCACCGACCTTAATACGCTCAACACCCGAGCCAATTTCAACCACCTCACCCATGTTTTCGTGCCCCAGAATACGTCCCTGCTCAAAGCTGGTCCGGCCCTCATACATGTGCAGGTCAGACCCACAGATGTTAGTGGTGGTAATGCGGACAAGGACATCTGTAGGACGAACAATTTTCGCATCAGGGACATCTTTAACTTTTACATCATAGGGACCGTTGTAAATTACTGCTTTCATGATCTTCTCCTGCTTGCGTCCGGATGTGGACTCTCTTCCGGCCGGGTGATTGTCAACTAAGCTTAGCTGCCATGGCTGATAACGCGATCGGCAGCACAGTAATCGGGATATTTCCTGGCTGGCTATGTTGAGGCGTGCTGATGCGGGGATGACGGACAAAGGCAGTCTGAGAAAGATGACGCTTTCAAATCTTTGTTGAGTCGGCGATCACTGGCAGTATTAACAGTGTGAGCCCAGGCAAAAAAAAGGTGAAATGAAATAATTCAGTTCACCTTTTCGTAATGATTTCATTTTTAGTCAGATCGCATAAGCGCTGACCACCCTTTTACTGCGAATGGGAACACCAGTTTCTTAACGGATTAATACCGCCATCAGGTGATGTAAACCCAGAGCAACCTAAAATGCTGTCAAATAGCTTTTCATGAAACACCGGTATTTTTTTGTCCTGCAATTGTCTTAATTTTTCAAAAGAGGCGTTGTTATCTTTATCCTCAAGGAATTTGTCAGAGGCCCAGACCATCACAGGAATAGTGCGCTGAGCTAAGGGTGCATGATCGCGCGGTGTACCATGGAAATGCATATTCTCAGAAATCGACTCGCCGTGGTCTGATGCGTAAAAAACGATGGCATTTTTATCCCTCAGGGTGTCCAGTGTCTGTTTAATAAAGTAGTCCATATATAGCAGACTATTATCATAGGAATTCACCATCTCCTGTGTACTGCAGGCATCATCGATCCCCTGACATTCAGGTTTAAAACGTGCAAATTCACGCGGATAACGCTCTGTATACATGTAGTGTGAGCCTTTCGTATGCAGAATGACGATATGTTTTCCTTTGGGATGCTGTTGTATTGAATCCTTTAATTCACTCACCAGAGCCATATCATCCACCGGCTGACCGGTGTGACGTTTCTCGGCCTGAATAGATTCCCTGAGCGAGTAACTGTCCGCCATGACCTTGTTATAAAACCATGCCTCACTTTGCATGGAGTATAAGTCTTCAGTAAAACCTTGCTTTTTCATTACCGTAAATACGTTCATCTCTTTTAAGGTGCGCTGTGGTGCTTCGGATGCGCCTCCCATTCTGACAAACATGCAGCGGAGCGAGAGCTTGGTCGAGGTATCGCATGAGTAACCCTGCAGGTGAACCAGATTTTTTTCACGATCGAGATAAGGCGTATTATCGCGGGCATAACCGTATAACCCCATATGGTCACGCCGTGCGCTCTCACCAATAATGAACACAATATATAAATCATCTGATTTTTTGGGTGTAACATATCGGAAATGTTCGGAAGGATCGAAAAGATTATGATTATCTTCAGCCTGACTGAGCGAACTGTATGCCAGCAATCCGATGCCTGACAACCAGTTAGATGGAGAATAAGTACCTGCAACAATGCCGCCATAACTCGCCATCATTCGATTGGTTTTTTTATCCTGTTCGTTCTGAAGTTTTCCCATGACATTTAAGGGCAGCCAGAAGCATAAAGCGGCGATGAAAAATACAGCACTTCTGCAATACCAGTCGCGCTTTTTTGTATTTTTTGAAGCAGGAAGCGTACGCGTTCCGCGCCAGACTGCCCACAGGGGCGGGATGCTAACTAAGATTAACCAGATAATAAAATGCCATCCAACAGACTCTTTTGAAAGATCTAAGGAGTCAGTTGCTAAAACGGCAGCAATAATGCCATAACCAATATCAACGTTATAAAATATCATGTAGTAACTGGCAGCACTTGAAAAAATAACAAGTAACGTCAGGAGTACGCGTGTCAGAATTTTTCCTGTCAGGGAAATCAGCAGCGTTAATGACATGACAAAAAAGAAGGCAGCTATAACTTCGAAAGTTAACGCAAGTTTATTATCAAAATGCAGTTGATTATAACGGCGGATAAAAACAGGCGTGTTTAATAAGACACCAATATAAAAAGAAATGAATGCTGGCATGTAAAATTGCTTTAGCCACTGCCTTTGAAACATTATGATGCACCTCGTCCTTAAATTCTTAAAATCAGTCAGTTACCCACTGGTCCTGAGACGACAGATTAAAGAAAGGGTTCAAATATGCGACATTTTTAGTTACGTTATAATGTAACAATAAATAATAGCCATCAAGATCACAGTTCAACTAAATGAAAAATAACGTTATTTCCAGAATGGCAATTGCAGGCATTACCCTTTTGAAAACCTCTGAACGAATGTCGTTTTCAAAATTTTTCATCTTCATACGCTGATAAGCGGGGGATACATAACGAAGGAAGCATCATTAACAGGAGAAATTGAGATGACTAAATGCACGATCAGCAGACGACCACTTTTCTGATGCCATCAGGTTCACAGATGGCCGTAGTGCGCTCGCAATTGCAAGTTACTCTGTTTCGGCCAGGCGCACAGAACTCACCCATGAAGATTAACGCCGCAAAGCATCAGAGAAACATTTGAATGGTAAGAAATGACTAGCGGACTGCCACAACTTGTGACAAAACGGCCGGAAAATATCTGTCGGTGTTAAAATCGGGCTGTTACATCCGGCTCTTTTACAGCAGGTGATGCAATTAAGGAACACAGCCCGGGTTAGGGATATCGTTTATTTAAGCGGTTCCGCTAGTGTTACGATCCACAACTCGCTATCCACCTCAGGTTTCTTCAGCGGCTTCAGGCCGATTGTCGTGGCCACCGGCTTATCATCTACCGTCAGTGTCCCCTGATCCGTCACCCGATAATCTTTGCGCTTCTTGCCTTCAACCGGATTTTGCATGACTGCTTTCACACCGAAGTCGTTATCATTCGTGACCGCCAGCATTCTATTATCGATCAATGCCAGTCCTTCGGCCTTTTCCTGCTGCCAGCCGAGTTGACGTAAATCGACCACCAGCGATTTCGCTGCGAGCTTAATACCGCGCTGCGCCAGCGTTTTCTTGTCGTCGAACTCCGGATAGTCGCCAGGCTTATCAAATGCTGAAAGCTCGGTAGCCGGACGCAAATCTACCTTGTAGACAAGGTTACGCATCGCGTCATTTTTGTTGGTGCCTTGCTCTATCAGCAGAAGATGCTGATTGTCGATTGCCACGATATCGCCAATTTTTGCATCACTGTTTTTACTGTAAGCCTCGCCGTCGATAGGGTAACCATACATCGCGGTTTTTCCGGTCGCCGGATCGAAGCTAACCAGCCGTGTAAAGCGCGCCTGCTTTTTACTTTTACCGTCGATATCCAGCGTGCTCTGCACCGCAGCGATGATTCGCCCATCTGGCATGCGGGTGATTCCCTCAAAACCACGATTAGGCTGACGCCATTTGAGTATGTTCGGCAGTCCGCCCGCGATGGATTTTTCACCGTCTGCTGCCTGAGGGCCATGCATCGCCAGAATTTTACCGTGCTCATCAACGTTAATCAGGAACGGGCCATACTCATCGCACAGCCAGTATCCGCCCTTCCCATCCGGCGCAATGCCTTCTATATCCAGACCGCGGTTATCTCCCTGCAGCACTTTCAGCGTATCGCTTAATGCGATTTTATTGGTTGCTCCGATGACGCCATCCTGCAACGGCAATCCGTTTACGTTGCCCTTATCGTCATGCAACGGTCGGGCATCCGTGGCTTCGGCTTTGCCGTTCTGTACACGAGTATTCATCAGCAATAGGGCGAAATCTGGCATGACAAAAATTTTTGACTCTTTCTTACCCCTATCAGGCGAGTCGGCATTCGGTCCGCGATCGGTGATGGTCGCAAAGGTCAGCGCATCCCCTGCCTGCCGGTAAAAAGCAAACCTGAGCCGATACCCACCGGCAAACCCTGGGGAAACGCGCTGGCGAAGGCGCCGTAGTAGCTGAAATTGCGGCGGGTGAGTTAGGGGCGGATTATGCAACAGCTTACAAAGTAGGGGTAACCGTTGATCTTGCCGTACCCTTTATTTTCGCCTCAGCCGCGGGTGCTGCAAGAGTTGCTTCGGTGTATTCTGGCCGTATCAGGCTGACTGAGCATGAGGGCGGAGTGCTGGGACATACGATTGCGCGTCACGTAGGAAGGACACCGGAACAACTGATAGCCCGTTTTTCATAAACCCGCGCGCCCCATGTATCTAGTAGCTTCAAAAATCTCAGGCAGGCAGAGCTGGTCATATCTGAAGTGCTATCTGTTAAAAGAACACAGATTGAGTATGCTTTGAAGTATTCACATGCACGCACGACGCTTGTTTATGCGCACAAGTTCAATTTTCCGATCGGTACATACATTGAGCGGGGGGCGACAGAGGTTAAGAAAGCCTATGGTGTCCGAATAGTCATCAGGCCCACGACTTTCAATGGTAAGCAATATTATCTTGTTACTGCGTTTCCTACGCCATAAGGAGTTATATGGATACTGATATGACTAAATCTTGCGAGATGGATAATCTCGTTGTGGCGTATTATGGTCAGGATTGTGATATTTTCGACCCTGATTGTGATTTTGATAACCTGCTAAATGAATATCTTGCCACTTCCAACCCTTTCAATCTGAGAATGCTACTGGCTAATATTCAGGATTTTGAACAGGAATCTGATGGCCTAAAGGTTTTTTCCGAGCGGTACAGGTATGACTTTGCACCGGACAGATGGGATATGACAGCAGCGCAATGGCTCAGTATCGTTAAGGAAAGAGTGATCGAACACCTTCACGCTAACGGCCATTCCTCAGAGTTGTCGAAGTTTTGAGTGATCTCAGCGCGCTTTAGCCATGTGCATGTCTATGCTGCATGAATCCGCATGATCCCACAAAGATCGTTTACCCTTCAGCCCGACAGTACTGGCGGGCTTTTGTTTGTGTCATGCAGGTGCATGAAAACCACTCCATAAAGCGGGCAGGCGTGGCGGGGCTACAAGCGCGCGCTTAGAAGTAAAATAGAGCTTTCCATCTAGTAAATATCAGAATAGAAAAAAGCCGCTAACTGCGGCTTTTAATCTAATCAAGGGTGTATTTGTTAAATTTAATTATATCATCATCAATCCATTCATTTAATTCTTCAAAACGTTTTTGCAATGGCATGAGTTCATTACGCACAAACACTTTGCTTGCCTTTTCCACGTCACCGAACCCGCCCGTGTTGCTGGGGATAATCCCCATCAGCTGAGGTGGAACCCGATGCACGGCCAGCATGTCGTCACGGCTCACGTTTTTGATGTTCAGAAATTCATCCTTCGCCGCCACCTCAGACAGCGGGATGATCTGGATGCCGTTTTTTTCCCGTTCGGGCTGTACATAAACAGGTTACGGAAGTTGCCAGGGCCCTTTGCGCTTTTCATGGCACCGCGGATGTTGTCCACGTCCTGCTGGCTCTGCGCCGGGTCAGTCATGTACATGATGAACCCCGCATGGCTGCCGTTAAGGTAATACTTGCGGCGGAACAGTGTAGCCGACTCATTCAGCAGCGCCGACGGGATAGCCGACAGGTAGCCCGGTAGACCGTAAATCTCCTGATTAATGTCCGGCTCCATCAGGTGAAACACGCTGCCCTTCTCAAATTCATACGTCTCCGTGTTAATGCCATAGTGCGCATACCAGTACGTGTCCAGGTCGAGTCCGCGCCGGGTGAACTTCGCCAGCGACGGTTCCAGCTTCAGCACGCTGCCTAGGCGGCTGGTCCGCTTCTCCAGGTAGGCATTACCGAAAATCAAATAATCCAGCGCAAAGTGGCTAAACGCCTGCTGACTCAGCAGCCGATGTGGGATAAAGGTACTCGCCAGAATATTGCACTTTACGCTGATGGGTGAGCTGTGAAGCACGGCGGCGCGGAACGCGCGCGCCAGCCCGTCAACGCTGACAGGCAGTTCATACCAGCGATCATTGATAACGCACTCCAGGTAGTCCAGCAGTTCGCGGCGGTCCAGTACCGGGTTCGGGTCGCCAAAGGTAAAAGCCTCCGACGCTGCCCCGCTGGTCATGTTATCCGGCCGCGGCATGGGCTACGAGCGGATGCGGTTACTGCGTTTGCTCATCAGTAAATTTCCACAATGTTCTGCATTCTGCGTGTGTGCCGCCTGTCCCTGCAGCGGCTCGTTTGCCAGCGCGTGCATGGTCGCCCAGGCTAAATCGCCGTGGCTGACTCCTTCGCTGCGGCTGGCGTCAAACTCCAGCCGCCCGCTGGCGATGGTGTCGTAACCCTTCAGCACCAGGGTGTTCTTAACATTTGGGTTATAGACAAACTCCTTCACCTGCGGGAAAAATGCTTTGACGTTCTCATATACACCCAGCCCAACGCCGGTGAAGTCTATGCCGATATAGATACCCCGATGAGAAAGCAGGATGAATCTGTCTGTTCAGACACAATGGTCCGGATTTTTACATCAGTAAACGCAGATGTTTCTGGTCTGCGATACTCATGATCATAAGCATGCGGCGGATCGCGCAGAGTTCCCCCCTCGCCTTTGATTTACACTGTTATATCCCGGAAAAGATGTTTACATTTGTTCTGCAAAATTATCTGCCGCTCAGCAGAGCTGATACATGGATTGATCGCAGGGAAAAGCAGTGGTTAACGTCATCATTAAAGTCACACCGCAAACAGAGGCAGGGAAAGTATGAGGGAGATTGCACCTGATGGCATAACCGGGATGCCGTCACGGACGGCAGCGTATCTGTGCCGTCAGATCGCTGGGCTGGTGAAAGGCGGGAGCCTGACGCCGGAGACCTGCCAGCGTATCTATACTTTCTGTGGTATCAGGCCGTCAGATAATCAGTGGCGTCAGTTTCTTATCCCGGTGCTTTGCTTTCTGGGCTTACTGTCATTGGTTGCTGGCGCGGTGTTCTTTATTGCCTGGAACTGGGTCTGGCTGCCGAAGATGGCGAAATTTGCCCTGGCCGAACTGCTGATAGTCGCGCTCTCGGTGTTGGTCTGGTGGCGATGGTATAGCACGCTGGCTCGCAGCGCACTGCTGGCGGCAGGTTTAGGGTTCGGCGCCCTGTTTGCACTCTATGGGCAGATTTACCAGACCGGAGCTGACAGCTGGGAGCTATTCAGGGCCTGGTTATGCGTTCTTTTGCCGCTGGCGCTGATTGCCCGGCAAAACAGCCTGTGGTTTTGCAGCTGGCTGGTCGCTAACCTGGGGTTTCAGCTCTATTACACCACGTTACCCACGTCACTGCTGGATCTCGCTGTCTTTGACAACGTTCCCCGGATCCCGACGGCTGTGCTTCACAGCTATCTGGCGCTGCTGGCAGCCTGCCTGCTTGTCCGGGAAGCGCTGGCCTGGCGGGCGATTACGCATCATCCTGAGAGCTGGCTGGCAAGCCGCTGGTTATCACGCGTTATGGCAGGATTTTTACTGTTGCTGCTGACCACCATCGTGGCCGGAAATCTTTCTGACTGGGAAGGGGCTAACCACGTTACATCTGTCACGATAGGCTGGATGATCACCCTGCTGGCAGGCTATTACCTGTACCGTTATCGCTACGTGGACCTTTGCATGCTGACGCTGGGTGTTGCCAGTCTGACCGTTGTGGGCTGCGCGCTGATCATGCAGCTTTTCCTGCTGGCCTATGATACGGGTGACCTGTTTCTGACCGGTGCACTGATGATTTTCTGGGTATTGGTAAATGGTTCTATCCTGCTGAACTGGCAACGCAAACTGGCTGAAAAGCGGCCAATCGATCTGGTTCCGGCCAGGCTGACCTTACTGACAAGCACCTTGCGTCAGCAGGGTTTGCTGAGCGCCTCGCAGATTGAGGAAATTAAGCAACGCGGTCACGCATCGGATCTGCCCTGGTATCTGAGGCTCGCGCTGAGTGTCGGAGGCTGGATCGCAGCCATCATCATTCTGTTACTGATGGCGCTGGTGCTCTATGCCGCTGACTTACTCGACAATCCGAATTCTGCCACCCTTATTCTGCCTTCACTGCTGCTCGCCGTCATTGCGCGAGGCCTGTTACGCAATGAGCGTGATGGTAAACATCACCTCGGGCTGGCGTGGGCCATTGCGGCAACGTGCGGGCTGATCTTCGGCGTTCTGCTGCAAATCCAGAGCAGTGACTTCAGCTTTATGATGTCTGGTTCATTGTGTGCCTTGCCGATTCTTGCCGTGATGGCCGTGTCGATGCCGGACCGCTCCTACCGTTTTATGGCCATCACGGCCATGACCTTTTTTCTGGTGCTGGCGGGCTATTCACTGGCCCGGCTGACCCTGTCGCCGACGGCGGGTCACCTTGCTGTTTCTATACTGGTGGCGGCGGTCATATTTCTGTGGCTATGGATTGTCAGCCATCAACTGAGGTTACAGGCTGGGCCATATGCTGAAGCGGTACCTCCCCTGCTGTATGGCATTCCGGCTGGTCTGATGATGCTGAGTTTCCTGGGAATAAATGCGGCGTTTATGACGGATATGTTCTGGTCCGCTGCGCAGTTTGCTACGCTTCAGTCTGCTATGGGCACAGGGATCGCGGCAGGTTTAATGCTGAGTGTGCTCAGTCAGAGAAGGAACGGCCAGCCGCTGTTTTCGATAATCACACTGCCCGCGGCCCTGATCTGCGGTGCTGCTGCTCTTTTCGCACCGGGTATCGGGCTGGGCTTGTGGCTGATTCTGATGGCGCGTTATCAGGGAAGTCCGGGATTGCTGGTGGTCAGTAGCGGTTTCATGGTGCTGTATGTCATTGGCTGGTATTACTTCCTGGAAGTTACGCTGTTGCAGAAATCCCTGCTGCTGCTGGCGGGCGGTCTGGTTTTACTGGGCCTGGCATGGGGAGTCAAAAAAGTGTTGCCTGCACAGATTGGAGGTGCCAGTGAGAATGCGTAAACAGAGCCGTTGGCTGGCAGCCGCGGTAATAGTGCTGGCGCTGATAGCCGTCAATGTCAGCATCTGGCAAAAAGAGCTGTTGCTGAAACAGGGCGCGGTCATGATTTTACCTCTTGCCCCGGTTGACCCACGATCCCTGATGCAGGGCGACTACATGGCACTGAATTATGCCCTTACCCGCCCTCTGGAGTTGACGTTGTATCAACAGGCTGAGGCCTGCGGTGCGACACTGTCAGCGCCATGTCTGCCCACCAGCGGAACCCTGATTGTTGATCTCGATGCGCAGCGTCATGCGACTCAGGCCCGGTTTGATCAGGGTGAATCTCTGCAACCCAATCAGCTGCGGGTGAAATACCATCAACATTATGGTTCGCTGACCGTCGGCACTAACGCTTATTTCTTTCAGGAAGGCCATGGCGAGCGTTTTGCGCAAGCTCGTTTCGGAGCCTTCCGGGTGGGGAGCGATGGCACGGCACTCCTGACGGATCTGCTTGATGAGCAGGGTAAGGTGATTCAGCCTTAAGGGTAAGGGATGCTTGCGGGTCTGACTGAATTTTAGCTCTGTTCCGCGCGCGGTATTTAAAATCCTGTACGTCGCTGGCAATTCATTAACCAGAAGTCCAGACCCCCGGCTCTCTTCGCTGCGAACTGAATACCGGAATGACTGGCGTGCCATCCGGTTTTTCCCAAAGCTGAATTGATATATTCTCACCCGCCTTCAGTTCGACCTTACCCTCACCCATTTTCCGTCCGGAAGTACAAGGGAGGTAAAGCGATGACGCCAAAAGTACCCGTTAAAATTCAGGTCGTTCTGCTGGATGATCGGCCGCCAGTTTTAAAGCGGTCTCCAGTTTGGTTTCCTCTTCATAAGACATCAAAGCCACCTTTCGCAGGATTAGAATAGAAGCAATTTAACGAGGCGCTATGAGCATAATCGTGACGCGTATTGCTCACCAGACTCCAGCCTGTGCTGGAGGTTTCCTTTAACACCTCGTTACTTTAAATGAAGGCGTGGAGTTGAATAGATAAAACAGAGACAGGCACTCGCGGGATTTTTTCCGTTTTATTGACGCTTCCCTTAAACTACACCGTACTGATCTCAATCCATGCGCTCATACGGCCTCAGCGAACGACGTAAGCTCAGCTTTATCAGGTAAAAAACATGCTTTTGGCAAGTACCCGCTATATAAACTCCCCGACTCCCATGTCATTGGGATCATGAATCGTCAGCTGTTTGTGACTCTGGATGGGCCCAAGGGAACCGGTAAAACCACCCTGCTGGAGTCCATTACGCAAGTGCTAAGAGCAGATAACAGGAAGGTGATCCGGCTTAGCGAGCAAAAAAGCGATCCCTTCAGGGCGGAATCCATGGCGCTGGTCAACCGACTTGCCAGAGATCCCTCCGTCGATCTGGAACGGGAGATTTGTGAACGCTTTGCTTTAAGCCGTGCCTGGATTTCACAGAACGTACTCACTAAGCAGCCTGAGAACTGCATTATTCTGATGGATCGCTGGTATCCGTCGGATGCCGCATTTCGACGAATGGTGCCTTTCGCGGAGATAGTGCAGCTAAATATAGAGCACAACGTGCGAGCACCAGACCTGCATGTCGGGGTGGTCACGGCACCAGAGGTATCATGGGAAAGAGCCGCAGCGCGTTCGCGGGGTCTGGGAAGTACGGTGATTCACCGCCTGGAAGAACATGTCGCCTGTACCCGTGCTTTTGAGCTTGAGGTTGCCAGGCACGGCTGGTTTTTATGCCGCAATGAAGGAAGCATTGAAGAGGCCACAATGCAGGTAGTCGCTGAAATTAACAGAGTGCTTTGACGCCCTACAGGCATCTTTGCGATGCTCTCCCCCTCTTTACCTGTTGAGTAATAATCATCCACCGGAATTTTACTTGTCTGAAATCAACAATAGTCAGATTACCGCTGGCACAGTTATCCCACTTTCCCTTATAAAAATTGCTTTATTTTTCAAATAAGGCACAGGGAATTGCGCTATTCATCAATACCGTTCAATCATAATCATTCAGGCTGACCTGCGGGTGAGTCATGTTTCCCCTCGCAACCTATGCTGCGGGGGGATATCACCGCCGACTGGGTCATTGTCGGCGCGGGATTTGCCGGTGTCGCCTTTGCGCGCCGCCTGGCTGAAATTAATCCCACCCTGAAAATCATCATCGTCGACGCGTACACCACACGGGAAAGCGCATCCGCACGCAACTCCGGGTTTGTTATCGGGCTGCCTCATAATATTGGCAGCTCAACGGCCGAACTAAAAAAGGCCAACGCTTACCGTAACCTGCTTCAGGAAGGCATTCGTCAGCTGGAGCAGGTCATTTCAGAGCATGATCTTCAGTGCGACTGGGAACAGGTCGGTAAATATCACTGCCAGGCGGAGCGTGGCAATGATCGTATATTGAAGGAGTACGCCAGCCATCTCGATTTAATGGATGAGCCGTGGCAGATGTTAAGCAGTGAAGAGCTGTACCCTAAACTTGGCACGCGCTTTTACAGGAAAGGGATATTCACGCCGGGATGTGTGCTGGTTAATCCGACGCAGCTGATTGCCGGCCTGAACCATTATTTTCCTGAAAATATTCAACGTTACGATAATACACCAGTACTGGGTATTCGTTATGGCAGCGTGGCTGAAGTGCTGACGCCATTTGGCGTGATCAAAACACCAAAAGTGATGCTGGCTACCAATGCACTCTCGCCAGAGCTGCGTCCGGGACTCTCGCGTCAGGCCGCTATGGCCACGTTTGCCAGCATTACCGATCCACTGAAAGATGAACAACTCGCGACCCTTCCTCCTATGCAGAGTTGGGGGCTGACGCCCGTCAATGCCATTGCCGGAGCAACCTTCCGTTTCACAACAGATCGCCGCTTCCTGATTCGCCAGCATGTAATACCCGCGCTTAAAGGTCAGGTGAGTACCGCCAGGACTTACCTGGCAACTCAACTGCATCAGCGTTTATTTAATAAAGTCTATCCGACCCTGAGCAGTGTCAAGTTATCTCACACGTGGTCCGGTACCATCAGCGTTACGCGGAACGGGGCGCCTGAATGGGGCATGCTGAACAAACTTGTTTGCACAGCGGGTGGCTGTAACGGTGCTGACGTTTCTAAACAGACCGTAGCGGGCAGTCTGCTGGCAGATTTCATTATGAAGCAGGAAAACCCGCATATTGCGGATATGCTGTCGCTGGGAAAAGCCAGTTTTATGCCACCCTCACCGGCGCTGGATATCGGCATTGCATTTCTCTGATGAAAGAGCGTTTTTCTGGACGAAAAGAGGTGTAACTGTTCCTGGTAAAAACGGACGGGGAAACCCGTTCGCTTTCTATCCGGATTGAGCCTTTTCTGATGAAGCCGATTGCGTATGACGCAGGGCTAATATTACAGAGAATAGACTGAACGGGCGCTGACTCTTTTTATTTTATAGGTTCCTGTCAGATACCAGACGTTCAGCGTCTCTCAAATTGTTCTGTAATCCCCCAGCCACACTAATCAATTTCAGGACCTCAGTTTAATTAATGAGATACAGATCACAAAAACCCAAGATATACCGCACAAACTGTAGCAATAAGTTCATTTTAGCTTCACATTAGCTAATGTGAATATGCAAACTTTCAGGCGCCAGCCATGCTCAAATTTTCATTAAGCGAATGTTTTTCTTTGGCTATTTCAGTATTTACTGTGCTGAGCTTCATCTATATGTGGTATACGGCACATAGTTTTTATTAATTTTTACTAATCAATTTTAAAAACAATCTTTTTGGATCCACTTCTTCAAGGTTACGGAATACCTTTATGGCACGCTTCAGAATGAGTCAGCCTGTATTGCCCCGCATTACATTCATCCTGTTATTCTCACTCTATATTTCTGTTTTTCTCAATTTCGCCTTTTACCGCCAGGCTTACTCGCTTATAGAGATGAACGGGCTTAGCAAATATCTTTTTTTCCTCTCCATGCCAATCGTCGCTTTCTGCGTCATTAATATTGTGCTGACGCTTGCCTCATTTTTGTGGCTGGACAGGATAACCATTGCACTGTTTGTCATTGTCTCCGCTGCGGCTCAGTACTTTATTCAGCACTATGGCATCGTCCTTGATCGCTCGATGATCACCAATATGGTGGATACCACGCCAGCAGAAAGTATGGCGCTGCTGACACCAAAGATGATTGCGGTGATATTTTTTACCGGTATTTTTATGGCTGCTCTGGCCTTCTGGCCTGCGTTTAAAAAGTCGGTTCCGGTATGGAAAGGCGTGATTCAGCGCGCGGTGAGTCTGGTGATTTCTGTTGCACTGATAGCCATCATAGCCATGTTGTTTTATAAGGATTACGCCTCACTGTTTCGTAACAATCACGAGCTGGTGAAATCCCTGAGTCCGTCGAATTTCATTGCTGCCTCGCTCTCCTACTATAATCACCGCGAGCGGGCCAATCTTCCGCTGGTGAAAATAGGTGAAGATGCCCATCAACTTCCGGTCATGCTGGATGGCCCTAAAAAGAACCTGACGATTCTGGTGGTGGGTGAAACGTCTCGTGCCGCCAATTTTTCTCTGGGCGGTTATCAACGACCGACCAACCCCTTACTGGCGAAAGAGGACGTTGTCTATTTTCATGACTTCTCCTCCTGTGGCACCTCCACGGCGGTCTCTGTTCCCTGCATGTTTTCAAACATGCCGCGCAGACATTATGATGATGCGCTGGCCAGCCATCAGGAAGGATTGCTGGATGTGATTCAGCGTTCAGGTCTGAGTGTTCTATGGCATGAGAACGATGCGGGATGCAAAGGGGCGTGCGATCGCGTGCCTAATCAGGATATGACCGCGCTGAATCTTCCGGGAATGTGCATCAAAGGCGAGTGCTATGATGAGATTCTTTTCCATGGCCTGGAGGAGTATATCAACCAGCTTCAGGGCAGTGGCGTGATCGTGCTGCACACTATCGGCAGTCATGGCCCGACCTACAATCACCGTTATCCTCCGGAATTCGGCAAATTTAAACCCACCTGTGAAACTAATCAGATTCAGGAGTGTTCGCAGGAACAGTTGGTTAATACCTATGACAACACCATCCTGTATGCGGACTATATCGTCGATAAAGCGATTGAATTACTGAAAGCCCATCAGGAGAAGTTTACGACCAGTCTGGTTTACCTGTCTGATCACGGTGAGTCACTGGGTGAAAAAGGTGTTTATCTGCATGGCCTGCCCTATGCTATCGCGCCTGAAGTCCAGACCCGCGTGCCGCTGCTTATCTGGCTGTCGCCCGATTACCAGCAGCGTTATGCCGTGGACTACACATGTTTGAGCCATCAGGGTTCGACGCAAAAATACTCTCAGGACAATCTGTTTTCTACCATGCTGGGTATTACCGGCGTTCAGACTCGGGAGTATGTTGCGACGGACGATATACTGGCGACATGCAGGAATAAGCCTGGTGGAAAATAAAAATCATTAAGCCTCGTTTCGGGGCTTTATTCAGGCTGGATGTTAGCAGCGGAACCGGGCTAACCGGCCAGTTTATGGCGCGGTTGTTTTCGATAATATCCTGAGGAGAAGGTGTACTACCCAGCTTTGCGAAGCTGGCGTAAAGCAGTGGCAACCGGGCCTGACATTCTCCCTCGTTGGTTACCACCTGAGTACGCAGCATAACGGATGCTTTCCCGGTCACAGCAGTAACAAGGCTGCTGACGCCATGATTCCGCGATCGGCACTGAGTACACGGGTTCAAAGCCGGTATCGTTGACCGGAGACATAGCAGTTTGCACCGCGTCATAATGATCTCCGGCTACTGAGTGCTGGCAGCGGAATGGCGTGAATGACGGCTTCCACGTCAGTGTCTGAGCGCATGCCACTTCATCATCCAGAGGTCACCTGAACGAGTCATATCCACTGCACGCCACAAAAATCGCTCTTCATGCGTGCTGTCGAAATCGGGATCCACGTAGATGTGAATCCGCTTAATTGATCCCGTAACAGCGCTGGCGGATAATTCGGTAACCGGGCAGCCCCGTTACATCGACATGTGCTGGGCGGACGTCAGATGCTGTTCTACAACAGGGGTGTGTGCATCGGCCAGCGCCTTCACATCGGGATCCTTTATCTTCGTCGCGTCACTTTTCAACGTCGCCAGCACCTTCTTATGGTCCATTACACCGGCATTTTCCATATACATTTTGTCAAAATTACCACCGCTCTGCTTTTCCAGTTTGTCGGCCATGGCCTTATGTTTAGCATCTGGTGCAGTAGGTAATGCCACCTCTTTTTGCTTAGCAACCGCCTGAACTTTTTTCAAGGCACTGCCATGATCTTCAACCATCTTCTGCGCAAAGGTTTTAACTTCTGCGCTTTGTGTCGTGTTCAGCGCAATTTTGGCGGCGGCAATTTCATTGATATTGGCCTGAGCCATATCCTTCAGTGCTTTTTCGTCACCAGGACTGAGCTTGTCATTCTTAATGGTCTGCGGTGTATTCCCACCCTGCGGGGCGCTTGTCTGCGTCTCAGCCTGCACGCTGGCAGTGCTGAAGAGAGCGACAACGGCTGATACAGCCAGCCATCCTTTATAGCTTTTATTAATTTTCATTTTGAACTCCTGAATATTATGGGGAGACCGGTATCAGAAAACTCAGCTCAGCCTGATAGTGAAATAAGTCAGGTATCAGTTCGCGCGTGAACTCGCGTATTGCTAAAGCCGTTCAGATTTTTAATACAGGAAATGGTAGCTGGCAATCACGGTAGAAAGAGATGAAACTTGCAGGTGCGAAGTGTCGGCCAGAGCCGCCTTTGCTTTCCGCTTCTTCAGTCCGCTGCGGGTTTTCCAGGAAATTACCTGATCCGCCTCGATGAATCGTCATCTTTTCTACCTCGCTTAAGGTGCCATATATTGCAGAGTTATTAAGCGTCGTAGTAATTTCAGGTAATCGCAAATATATACAATGAATTGCAGCATTATAAAAATAATGAAAAGGCATTCCGCCTCGCTTAAAGCCGGATTTTTATCTATTACAAGCAAAGGCTTCAGCATGAAATTCATACAAAATATCAAAACACGGTACAGCTTTTTAGGATTTTTTTTGAGATAATTCTTAAGATTGCTATGCGCTTGTCGACCGTTTAATGCTGGGTAATAATGAACAGGTGGAATAATAATGTGATGAGGTTGAACTCATGTCACCTCCTTACATCGCTTTTTAATGTCCTGGTTCAGAATATTGAATAATATTAAGGAAAGATAACATGATCAAATCTCGCGCTTTAAAAGCCGCATTTGCGGTGGTTATATCCTGTACCGTGCTTGCTGCACCAGTTTCTGCAAATCCGGGCAACGGCAACGGTGGTGGCGGTCAGGGTAATGGTAATAGCGGAACCCAGGGTAATAACGGCAAAAGCGGAGAGCACGGAAACAAGGGGCATGGTAATGCGGGTGCGAAAGACAAACATGGAAATCGTAAGAACCCTGGACGACCCGATCACGTCGGGTCAGATATCAACTACTCTCTAGCACGTAACCTTGCCGTCAATTATGGCCTTGTCGGCTATCAGTCTTTGCCGCCAGGAATAGCAAAAAAAGTTGCTCGTGGTAAACCTTTGCCGCCGGGTATTGCCAAAAAAACGTTGCCTCCATCAATGATAAATGAACTGCCCTATTATCCTGGCTACGAGTGGCGAGCCGTAGGAGATGACCTGGTGCTTATTGCTCTAAGCACCGCTATCGTAACCGCCGTCATCAATGGTGTCTTCGACTAACCACATTTTAGTGATTCAGTGTAATTAAGCCTGAACCTGACTGAATGTCCTGTTACTGTTATTTAGCTGCCATGGGTAGTCACGATTATAACTCTGTTATTTACCGGGATTGCCTGTCGCATTCAGTTGCGCAGAAATTATAAATCACTCGACATTTAATGGGTTAGTCCATGAGGCGTCGTTATTGAGCGTAAATGAATAGCGCAGCTAAAAGTAAGCAACAGGCTTTCTCTGAAACCGTTACGGGCGAATCACCGTCAGCTTAAAGGGACCGCTATTTTCAGCGGCATGCGTGATGGCGCGATTAATATCACCCAGTGCAAATTCCGTAACCGCGTAATGGCTGAGATCCAGTAATCCTGCCCGGATCAGCCCCACGAGCGTGTACACAGCCTGAGGTTCATACATCCACTGTCCTTTAATGGTGATGAGATTGCGCATGATCCACGGATAAGGCAGCGCCAGATCATCCCCACCCAGCATGCCGACGCCCCCCATCAGCACCGCGCGACCATAGGGTCTCACCGACATAATGGCATTGCGCGCCGCGGATGCCGGAGCTGAAGGCGGGAGCAAGTCCAGCACCGCATCAATGGGACCCTCCGCAGCACTTTTCATTGCAGAAATATCTTCATCAGCGACACCGCTGAGCGTGACGGTTTCAATCCGCGAGCCAAACCGTTTCCTGAGCTCCTGCAAAACCCGCGGGTTGCGTCCGGGCGCGATGACTTTACTGACTCCCATGGCGAGGGCAGCCAGCACGGCTGAACTGCCAAAATTACCGGTGGCCCCACTAACCAGTAAGTTCTCACCGGCTTTAAGTTCCATCGCCAGTAAACCACCATAGGCCACCAGTAACGTATTGATGGCGCACCATGCAGCGGCTTCAGCAGGATCGATATCACCCATTGCCACAGCATTTTCAGTGGGCACACGAATCTGTTCAGCGAAGCTGCCATTCAGATGGTATTGCTGGATTTTTTGTCCGCCTTCCCCCCGTGCACTCCAGCCCTGTAACACGATTTCAGGCGACTGCGCGTTATCTCTTGATCGGACGGTGGGATCGCAAAAAACCCAGTCACCCGGTTTAAGCCATGCAGCATCGGGCCCTGTTTCGCGCACCCGGCCAATGGCCCCACACCCAGGAATAACCGGTGGAGGTAAAAGATATCTTCTGGCGCCACTGAATACTTCGCTGGCGTAGGAAAGAACGGGAGCGGCTACAACATCCACGATCACCTCCCCTGTTCCGAGGATCGGCGGCGGGACATCCTGAATGCTGAGTGGATTACCGAATGATTCGAGTACAGCTGCTTTCATAGTGTTACCTCTCATCTGCTGTAGAGAACACGACTATAAAAGGGCTTAACGGTGGCGAAAATAGACTAGTTTTATAGGGGTATAAATCACGACCAGGTTAACTCATGCAGCCAAAAAGTGAATTAAGTCATTTCCTGCGTTCGCGCCGCGCCAGGACCAGGCCTGACAGCAGGGATTTAAGAACCCGTGAAAGGCGTCGCACGCCGGGATTACGGCGTGAAGAGGTCGCAGCAAGAATTGGCATCAGTACAGAATGGTATACAAAAATCGAACAGGGCCGGGTAGACACGCTCTCAGACCGGATCGTCAGCGCGCTGGGCCGGGCGCTGGAGCTTGATAAGGTCGAGGTGCTGCATCTGCAGTCGCTTACTCGCCGGAAAACAGAGACTGAGAACGACGGCGTTATTCCGGAGGGCGTAATCAAACTGATTCGGAGCTTAGCCGAGCCCGCCTACGTCACTAACGCACACTGGGATGTGCTGATATGGAACAGCGCTGCTGCAGAGCTGATCACCGACTTCGGCCAGTTATCGGTCAAAGACAGGAACATCCTGATTTTCATGCTGACCACAGCTGAGGCCCGTGCCCTGTTCGGAGACACCTGGCATAAAGAAGCCCAAAGAATGCTGGGCCTGTTTCATGCTGACTACGATCGAAATGCGCATAACCCCGCATTTCCATCACTCATTAGCCGGCTTGAGCGCGAGTGTCAGGAATTCAGCGAATGGTGGAACGAGCATGTGATAGCTGCTCCTGTCTCCGGGACAAAATGCCTGACAGGCAAGGATGGCGTGAAGCGAAATTTCAGTTATTCCAGCTTCATGTCGAATGATGCGCCCTCGCTGAAGATGTCGATTTATGTGCCTGAAGGATAATGTTCATCGCGACAGCGGAATCAGGCTGGTCTCCTGATAGGTCATAATCAGGCTATCGAAAAGGTTAATATCCTGACGCGTGCGGGCAATTAATTGCGCACCGGCCACTGCGGTGTAGATCGCCAGTCCGCGCTGAGCATTTTTCCCGGTATTATCAGGTTCCTTTTCATTAAGGACCTGCGTCAGCCACTCAACGTTCGCCTCAACGAAACACTGCACCTCGCGCTTCACTTCCTCCGGCAGATCGTCATATTCCGCTGCCATAAAGCTGGAGAGACAGAGCCGGTTGGCATCTTCCAGCGACATACGGAAAATCTGCGGATAACGCTGCAGCGCCTCATCCGGTGACGCACTTTGTTCGCGGATGGTTTTTAAATTCTGCGCCGTGTCCTGACAGTATCGGTTAGCGACGGCGGCCCCCAGGTTGGCTTTGCTGGCGAAATGATAATAGATACTGGCATTCTTAATCCCCACCTCATCAGCGATGCTGCGAAAATTAATCCCGTTATAGCCATGATTCTGAGCAGCACTCTTTGCGGCTGCCAGAATAGCTTCACGTGCGTTCAGGCTCATCAGTCGTTTTTCCTTATTGAAGTTTAAACCCATTATAAAGAAAAAATTTTACCTGCCAACTGATAGACAGGTCTTGACAGGATAAAAATCTGGCGCCACTATCTATCTACCAATTGACAGGTAGGTAGCTTAATCATGACTGATATCAACAATGCATCTGCAGCTTCTTCACTCCCCTCGATGAAAATCTATGACTGGTATGATGGCCCTTATCCTGCTCGGGTAAGAATTGCCCTGGCGGAAAAAGGATTACTTTCTCAGGTGAAATTTATTCCGATCAATCTGTGGAAAGGCGAGCACAAAAAGCCTGAATTTTTAGCGATCAATTACTCAGGAACCCTGCCAGTATTAGCGCTGAAAGATGGAACGCTGATCGCAGAGTGCACCGCGATTACGCAATATCTGGACGTGCTGGATGAAAACCCTGTTCTGACGGGCGTCACGCCGGTAGAAAAAGGCGTTATCCATATGATGACCAAACGGGCTGAAATCGAATTTCTTGATGCGGTCAGCGTCTATTTCCACCATGCCACCGCAGGATTAGGGCCAGAGGTTGAGCTCTATCAGAATGCGGAATGGGGTGAGAAGATGCGTGAAAAGGCCATCCGTGGCATGCACTATTTCGATGGCGTTTTACGCTCACAGCCTTATGTCGCGGGCAATACGTTTACTATGGCCGATATCGCCGTAACAGGCGGCATGATCTTCGCGGCTCTGGTGAACCTTGCTGTGCCTGACGAATGTACTGCTCTGAAAGCGTGGTATTCAAACATCCAGCGCCGTCCCAGCTATCAGCAGTGGCAGGCACTGGTTGAAGCGGGCCGCCCTGTTTTCAATCCTTAATTTCAGGATACTGCTTTACAGGCTCATCTGAATCACCCAGCCTGGCTGAAAAAAACCCCGGAAATGCTTCCGGGGTTTTCTGGTTTTAAGACGCGCAGTCTCAGGGCCGCCGTCAGATTTCGTGGCCCTTGTCACTCTGGCCTGCATTACGCTCAAAGTGGCTGTTCACGAAGGTTCGGCAGCGTGGCGAGATGGGGTCAAGGAACACCTGCTCCGGCGAACCGGACTCTTCAATCATGCCCTGATGCAGAAACACCGCTTTGTTCGACACGTCACGCGCAAAGCCCATTTCATGCGTCACGATAATCATGGTACGTCCCTCTTCTGCCAGGCTACGTATCACTCGTAATACTTCCCCCACCAGCTCCGGATCCAGCGCAGAGGTCGGCTCATCAAACAGGATCGCTTTCGGCTGCTGCGCCAGCGCCCGGGCAATTGCCACGCGCTGCTGCTGTCCGCCGGATAGTTGCGACGGCCAGGCGTCGCGTTTTGCATAGAGTCCCACTTTATGCAGCAGCGCTTCGGCTTCTTCAACTGCCTCTTTATGACTGCGCTTTTGCACATGAACCGGCGCTTCGATGATATTTTGCATCACGGTTTTATGCGGCCACAGGTTGAAGCTCTGAAACACAAAGCCGAGCTGCATTCGCATCAGCTTGATGCGACGTCGCTGCTCGCGGCTCAGTTTCTCATCGGTGTTATCCAGCGTGACGTTAATGTCGCCCACCGCAACTTCACCCGCCTGTGGCACTTCAAGAAACGGAATACAGCGCAACAGTGTACTTTTGCCCGACCCGCTCGCACCAATCAGCGAAATCACATCGCCATCCTGCGCGGTCAGGCTGATGTCGTGCAGCACTTCATGTCCCGCATAACTCTTTCTGAGATGACTCAGCATGATGGTTGGTGCGGTCATGAGCGTGCTCCAAAATAGTAAGGTGATAAGCGTCGTTCCAGCATCGATACCCCTTTGCTGACCAGCATGGTGAGTATCAGGTAGATCACCGCCGCGCTCAGGAACACTTCAAGCGCGCGGAAAGTGGAAGAGACTATTGAGTCAGCAATACCGGTCATCTCCATCAGGCTGATGGTGCTGACCAGCGACGTCGCTTTAATCATCGAGATGATTTCATTGCTGTAAGCCGGTAGCGCCTGTCGAATCGCAATCGGTAAGGTGATGCGGGTAAAGATCTTATAGGACGACATGCCCGAGACTTTGGCAGCCTCCAGGGATTGCTGACTGACCGCGCGCAGCCCGCCACGCAGGATCTCCGAGGTGTACGCCGCATCGTTGAGGATCAGCGCCAGCAAACCACACCAGTAAGGATCGCGCAGCAGCGGCCAGAACAGGCTTTCACGCACCGCCAGTAAACTGCCGAGGCCGTAATAGACCATAAAAATCTGGATCAGCAGCGGCGTACCGCGAAATAGCCAGACGTAGAAACGACAGAAAAAACTGCCGACGCGCGTCATGCGCAGCAGATTAAGCAGCAGCGCCAGCACGCCCCCGCCCAGTAGCGAGAGCAGCGCCAGGTTGATAGTCAGCGGTAATCCTTTCAGCAACGCCACCAGCGTCTGCTGTAAAAACATCATATCCACGTGGACTCCTTACCCCTTCACGCGCTGTTGACCGCGCATCGCAAACTTTTCCACGTAGCGGAAAACCATATCGGAACAGGTGGTGATAATCAGGTAGATCACCGCACCCACGCTGTAGAAGAAAAAGGACATTTGGGTGGAGTTGGCTGCCGTGGAAACCTGATTCATGGTTTCGACCAGTCCGGTGACAGAGACCAGCGCCGACTCTTTGATAACAGATTGCCACTGGTTGCCCATGCCCGGCAGCGCAGTGCGTAACGCCTGCGGCACGATAATGCGGCGAAACATCATCAGCCGCCCCATGCCGGTTACCGTCGCGGCTTCCAGCGTACCGCCCGGAATGGCGTAGAACGCGCCGCGAAACACACCACTTTGATAGGCGCCGGAGATCAGCCCGATAGCGATCGCACCCGCGACAAAACCGTTCACATCGAACGGTCCCTGGAATCCCAGCGCGGTGCCCACGGTGGAGACCACCTGGCGTCCACCAAAGTAGAACAGATAGATCACCAGCAGTTCCGGCACGCCGCGAAACAGTGTGATGTAGCCTGCCGCAAGCCGCTGCTGCCAGCGCGATCCAGCAATCTGCATCCAGCAAAGTACGCTGCCCAGCATCGCTCCCAGCAACCAGGCGCAGAGCGATACGCTGACAGTAACGGCGGCGGCGCTAAGCAGCACGCCACCCCAGCCCTCATCCCCGAAACCCAGTATCTGCCAGTCAATATTCATCAGCATCAGTGGTTACGCTTTTGGCGCGACATCTTCGCCAAACCATTTCATCGACAGTTTGCTCAGCGTTCCGTCTTTGATCATGGAATCCAGCGCCTGATTCAGCACCTGCTGCAGCTCGCTGTTGCCTTTACGCAGACCAATGGCCGATCCCGCACCCAGCACGCCACCGGAGAAGCCGTAGCCGCTGCTACTGATCGCATCGCTGTTTTTTTTCACAAAGGCGTTAAGGTTGGTGCGCGAAGCCATGACGGCATCGACGCGGCCATTCATCAGGTCGGCGAAGGTTTCAGGACCGGCCTGATACGTGCGAATGGTGGCGACATCGCCCAGATATTTTTGCAGGAAGTCCGCCTGAATGGTGGCAACCTGTACCGCGATCGTTTTTCCTTTAAAGGTGGTTTTCAGATCGTCGATCGCTTTTTTCATGCCAGCGGCATCATCCGCCGTCACAACCGTGCCACTGCCTGGCAGCGTGGCCAGTGGGCTTTTTTTGGCGGTCACAAAACTTGAGACGCTGACGGTGTACTGATGGGTGAAATCGATCGCTTCAGCACGCTTTGGCGTCACAGTCACGGCGTCGACCACTGCATCATATTTACCGTCGATCAGGCCAGGAATCATGCCCGACCATTTCTGCGCGATGATTTCATATTTAAAGCCTGCACGCTTTGCCAGTTCCGCCACCATATCCGGTTCATAGCCCACGATTTTACCGCTCGGCGTAGTCTGGTTAAACGGAGGATAGGCCGCTTCGGTAGCAAACTTCAGTGTGCCGAAATCTTTCGCCTGGCTGAATGCGGAAGTGGCGAGCAGTGTCACGGTCAGAGAAGCCGTGAACAGACGGTTGCGCATCATCATAGAAACCTCATTTATTTATTATTAAGAGAGCAAATCAATTGCAAGGCGGGTCAGCGCCTGCGTCCCGGCGGTAATGCTTCGTTCATCAGGCTGATAATCGGAATTATGCAGATGATCGTCCCGGCCTGGCGTGGCCGAACCAATATGGATCTGGCAACCCGGAACCCGTTCGGTGAACAGTGAAAAATCTTCGGCGCCAAAGCTGGCGCTGGGCTGCGCGATGATCGCTTTATCAAACTGATGCGACAGAATCTCTTCCAGTGAATCAATCAGGCGATCGTCATTCATTAATGGCGGCACACCACGCTGGAAGTTAACCTCCACGCGCACGTTCTGTGCCAGCGCCACCCCTTCGCACATCCGCTTAAATGAGGCTTCCATGGCAGCACGCACTTCTGGCGATTTGGTGCGGATGGTGCCCTGGAACAGACAGCTGTCAGGAATGATATTGTGGGTAGTCCCACCCTGAATGTGCCCGATAGTCAGGACGGCAGAGTGTGCAGGATCGCGTTCACGAGAAATGATGGTCTGCAACTGGCTGATAAGATGCACGGTGGCGAGTATTGGATCGGTGCCCATGTGCGGACGTGCCGCGTGTGTGGATACGCCGTGTACCGTGACATCGAATTCGTCGCTGGAGGCGGTGCTGGCACCGCGTGTCAGGGCAACTTCCCCCGCCGCCAGTTCAGGCTTGTTATGCAAAGTGACAGCCCAGTCGATGCCCTCCGCTACGCCGTCCGCGATCATCGCTTCAGCACCACTTTCGGGTGTCTCTTCTGCAGGCTGGAAAATCAGCCGGACGCGCCCTTTAAGCTGCTGACGATAGCGTGGTAATAACGTTGCCACACCCAGCATCGTCGCAGTGTGAATATCGTGACCGCAGGCGTGCATTTTACCAGGATAGCGGCTGGCAAAAGGTAAACCGGTCTGTTCCTGGATCGGCAGCGCGTCCATGTCGGCGCGCAACAGCAATGTTTTGCCCGGCTCTGCACCGTCGATATCCACCACCACACCGCTGCGACCTACACCGGTGCGGGGATGAAGTCCCAGCGCCTGCAGACAGTCGGTGACCAGACTGGCTGTGCGCAGCGTATCAAAGCCTAATTCCGGATGCGCATGGATATCACGTCGAATCGCCACTAATTGCGATTCCAGTTCATTAACTCCGGCTTTAATTTCTCCGGCCAGTCGTGCCTTTTCCTGATTCATCGCAGCCCCGGCAATATGCTATCGGCAGTCTGCTGCCGACGGTTTTATTTAACTCATCCTGAAGGTGGATGATAATGACGGTTTATTTATTCACAGCACGACTCAGAAAGCAACGCGGAATAACCCACAGTTAGTGATTTAAAATCAATAAGATAGACATATTTACTGGAAAGGCGTATGAGATAGCAGCGGATCAGCAAGAATATTAATAATCCGCTGCACACTATTACTTTCCCTTATTTACAGAGGCGTTAATTCGCTTTTATTCGTTGTGTGAGTAAAAAAGTTTGCCAGTATTTCCGCTAATTTCACCGGTTGTTCGTCAGGAATAAAATGACCACAGTTAAGGATAATTTGACTGCTAACCTGGTGCGCAACGGCGCGTAACGGCGCGTAACGGTGTAGCCATATCAGGAATCGATCCCTGATCGGCGGTAATTGCCAGCAGTGGCACTGCCAGTTTACCTTTTCGCGCACGCTGGCGATTCGGCTCTGCCGACTGCGCAAAGGCCCGGTAAAAAGCCAGCCCGCAATGCGCCGGGTTGCTGAAAAACACGCAGATATTCATGACGGGCCGCCGCATCGATGCGATGTGGATTGGCTGACTTACGGTTAAAAAACCAGTCGGAATAGATCGCTTCTCTGCCGGTAATCAGTGCTTCCGGTAAATCATCCACGCAGTGAAAACCCAAATGCCAGGTTTTCCAGGCGCTTATGGTGCAGCTTATCTTTACTGAAGAAACCGGGTGATGGGACCGTGCTGATTAACTTGCAGACCGCCGCGATCCACATCCCGACGCCGGGCGATAAATTACGGGTTATCGTCCTGACATTGCTCCATTCGATGTCACTCTTACTGCTGCTATTGCGTATTCCCGGCATCCGGAAGCTGTTCAGCCTGTAGTCGCTGTGCGGCACGCATGGTTGCGGCCCGGCGCGTAGCAATAAACGCCGCCATCTTCGCCTTTGCCTGCTCGACTTCCTGTGGCGGTGCGGTCTTAGGGGAACCGCTGGTGAATGGCGGTTGTGGATCATATTCCATCTGTAGCTGAACCGCTTTCGCCACTGCGTCACCTGCAATTTCTGCCACCAGCGTCAGGGCAAAATCGATGCCTGAGGTCACACCTGCCCCGCTGATGCGATTACGGTCACGCACCACCCGCTGACTGACCGGATCCGCACCCAGCAAGGCCAGCTGATCGATGGAACTCCAGTGCGAGGTCGCGCGATATCCTTTAAGCAATCCGGCAGCTCCCAGCACCAGCGACCCGGTACAGACCGATGTAATCCACTGTGCCTGAGCGGCCTGCTTTTGAAGGAAGTTCAGCGTAACGTCATCTGACATCAGGGCGATTTGACCCGGTCCGCCGGGCACACAGATCACATCCAGTTGCGGGCATGTATCAAACGTCATGGTGGGCAATACAGACAGGCCTCGATCGGAACGCACTGGCTGTAGATCTTTCCAGACCAGATGACAACTGGTGTCGGGCGTGCGCGCAAACACCTCCCAGGGACCGGTTAGATCGAGTTGTGTGACATCAGGAAAGAGTAAAAGGCCAATCTGTAACGGACGATTCATAGGTGAACTCCGATCAGGTGATAAACACTCATCATGCCGTTATGCCCATGCAGATAGCAATCCTGGACGGGACGCAGTTAAGCAGCCACAGGACAAATCAGCATCAGGATACGCCAAGGAAACGTAACAGCGCCGTCATCACCGCCGCCCCCAGAATAATCACAATCAGCGGAGCCCGACGCCACGCCAGTAATAGCGCAAAGCCTACGCCAGCCACACGAGCCACACCGGCAAAATGGTGCCCCTCAAACAACGTGGTGGTCGCAGCTACCGCCAGCAGCAAGACAGTGGCAGCGTCAGAGAGTATCTGCTGGGTGCGCTCGCTGACAGGCAGACGGTTTCCCAGCCTGACGCCTGCGAAACGCATCAGATACGTCCCTGCGGCCAGCATAGCAATGCCGGCAATGATCATTCCCTGATGCGTCATTTGCGCGATCTCCATGTCAGCAGGCCCAGCAGTGAGAACAACACCGGCATGCCCGCCGGAACCAGTGGCGTCGCCAGCAGCGAGAGTAACGCCCCGACAGTGGCAGGGATCCGGGTTCGTCGCTGTCGCAGCGCGGGAAAAATGAGGGCAATCAGAATGGCCGGGAATACCGCATCCAGCCCAATCACCGAGACATCAGGAATAAACTGCCCTATCGCCGCGCCGGTCATCACGCTGACAGGCCAGATAAAGCCGATGCCGATGCCGCACAGCCAGTAAGCGCTACGACGCTGAGCCAGTTGAGGCTGAGAGATTCCGAATACCACGCTTTCATCGTTCATGATGTGACAGCCAAACCAACCCCGCGGGCCCGTTCCCACCAGATCTTTTACCGCAATACCGAACGGCAGATGACGCGCGTTCACCAGCAAGCCCGCAGCGGCGGCGGTAAAGGGGCTGCCGCCACCGGCCACAATGCCAATAAACAGAAACTCTGACGCCCCCGCCAGCACCAGCGTTGAGAGCGCCAGTGGCACCCAGAGCGGAAATCCGTCGGCGGAGGCCAGCGAGCCATAAGATAAACCGACGATCCCATCAGCCAGGCAGACCAGGAAAATCGCTTTAATTACCCCTTTGTCCAGCAACTGCATTTGCGGAAAACGCATCACTCTGTCTCATAATGAACGTATAATCCGATATAATGAACATCGCCACGGCGATTTACAAGATGAACGTTATGTTCGATATAAAAAACACTTTGAGTTTCGGGAGTGCATTTGAATACCCCTATCAGCATTATTGCTAACGCTTTAGTGCGTGAACGTCAGCGAGCAGGTCTGTCACTGGCTGAAGTAGCACGCCGCGCAGGGATCGCCAAATCTACGCTGTCACAACTGGAAGCGGGAAATGGTAATCCGGGCATTGAGACGCTGTGGTCGTTGTGCGTGACGCTGAATATTCCCTTTTCACGTCTGCTGGAACCTGATGCACGTCGCCTGCAGGTGATACGACGTGGAGAAGGTCTGTCGGTTACCGCCGATCTGGCCGATTATCAGGCCGTTTTGCTGGCATCCTGCCCACCCGGCGTGCGGCGTGATATTTATCTGCTGGAGGTCCAGCCGGGGAGCGAACGCATTTCACAGCCTCACATCCCCAATACCATTGAGCATATTATTATTGCCAAAGGGCGTGCGCTGGTTGGTCCGGTAGAGAGTGCTGTGGAGCTGGATGTGGGTGATTACATTACCTATCCGGGCGATGAGCTCCATATCTTCCGGGCACTGGAAGCCGATACGCTGGCACTGCTGGTCATTGAGCACAGTTAATTAGCGTTCGGCGAGCTTTACCTGAGTTTCGGCGGGCGTGAGGTGTGTGATCAGCTGCACCTCACTGCTCAGACTGATCTCTGGATAGTGTTCGCGCATCCCCGCCAGCAGCACCGCATCCGGCCATTCAGCCTCCTTCCCCAGCCGTGCGGCGATGTGATTCAGGCGCAGCGTTTCGATCCTCGTCACCCATACAATTACCGTGTCGGTTGCATCCTCCTGATTGACCAGTTTCAGTGGACCGGTGACGACATCACCTTCCTGCCAGCGTATCGTTGAGGTTTTCACGCCGCTTCTGACGTCCGGTACAAGACGCGGCACCAGAGTGAGTGTTTGCATCACTTCTCCTTCTTTTTAACTATTTTCATTATCAAACAGGGGAAGAGAAATCGCGATTGAAAAGAGGCTGATTAATGTTATGTTATAACATATATATTAATCACTACTGACAGGTAACACTATGCCACTCTCCCTCCTGACATCCGAGGATCCCCGACTGCCGGTTACCGTTCTCTCTGGCTTTCTCGGTGCCGGTAAAACCACCCTGCTCAACCATATTCTTAATAACCGCGAAGGACGGCGGATTGCGGTCATCGTCAATGATATGTCTGAAATTAATATCGACGCTGCGCTGGTGCGCGACGGCGGCGCACAGCTGTCACGTACCGATGAAAAGCTGGTTGAAATGAGTAACGGCTGCATCTGCTGCACGCTGCGAGAAGACCTGCTGCTGGAGGTGAAACGTCTGGCGCAGGCCGGTCGCTTCGATCATCTGGTAATTGAGTCTACCGGGATCTCTGAACCGCTGCCGGTTGCTGAAACCTTTACGTTTGAAGATGAAGAAGGTGAAAGTCTGTCGGCTTATGCGCGTCTGGATAGCATGGTTACCGTGGTAGATGGCTTCAATTTTCTGCGAGATTATCGTTCAGTCGATGATCTTCAGTCCCGCGGCGAGTCACTGGGCGAGGAGGATACGCGTTCTGTGGTTGATTTACTGGTAGATCAGATTGAGTTCTGTGATTTGCTGGTACTGAACAAAACGGATCTGCTCAGCCAGACGCAATTGCATGAACTGCAGGGCATGCTGCGTGCGCTCAATCCAGATGCCCTTATTGTGAACAGTGAGTTTGGCCAGGTTCCGCTCGATTGCCTGCTCAATACCCGTCGCTTTAATTTTGATCGTGCAGCACAGGCACCAGGCTGGTTGCAGACCCTGCGCGGTGAGCATCAACCGGAATCGGAGGAGTATGGCATTCGCAGTTTTGTCTATCGCGCCCGCCGTCCGTTCCATCCGCTGCGTTTCTGGGAAGTTGTTAATCACCAGCTTGACGGTGTTATCCGTTCTAAGGGCTACTTCTGGCTCGCCAGCCGGCCTGACTATGCTGCGATGTGGTCGCAGGCGGGCGCTGTGGCTCGTCAGGGTTATGCCGGGCGCTGGTGGGTAAGTGTGCCGCGGATGGACTGGCCACAGGATGCGGATAATCTCAATTTCATCGCTGAACACTGGCAGGAAGGGACTGGCGATGCGCGCCAGGAGCTGGTTTTTATCGGCATTGAAATGGATGAAAAGCGCATTCTTTCCGCGCTCGACCACGCACTGCTGACACCCTATGAGATGGCTGCGGGCCCTGAGCAGTGGATCAATCTGCCCGATCCTGTGCCTGACTGGTTTGATGAAGCCACTATCTGAAGCTGCGGTTGACGTCCTTTGTCGACTTCGCAATAGTGAAACGACCCGGCGGGAAGCAGTTTTCCACTCATCCCTGTTCAGGAGAGACCAGATATGCCACAACGTATTGCCGTAATCGGTGCAGGCGTGCTGGGTTTAGCCGTCGCGCAATCATTGTCGCGACGGGGCGCGCAGGTCACCGTCTTCGATAAAAACTATCCTGGCAGCGGAACCAGTCAAATCAGCTATGCCTGGGTTAATGCCAACGGCAAGGAACCCACCAGCTACCATGATCTGAATGCCCATGCGATAGAAGAGCACAAGCGCTGGCAGGCCAGTCATCCTGCATCACCCCAATGGCTGCTGGAAACCGGCACGCTGGAGTGGGCAGCCGATCAATCGTCCCTGTGCCAGCTGGCGCGACGCGCAGCAAAGCTCACAACGCTTGATTATCCCGTTGAAAAACGTAGCCGCGCCGCACTTCTGGATGCTCTGCCCGCGTTGCGGCTCGATCCCCGCATTCAGCACGCATGGTTTTTCCCGTCGGAGTGCCTGCTCTATCCGAGCTTGTTTATCGCCTCTCTGCTGGCGGACCTGCGCGCCAGTGGCGGACAGCTGGTCTGCAACAATGAAGTGACAACGCTGACTGAAACAAATCGGGATGTGCATCTGACACTGGCCAGTGGTGATGAATGGCGTGGCGATCAGCTGGTACTGGCGACTGGCCGCTGGGCACCGGAACTCATGAGTCAATGTGGGCTTGAACTGGCGATGACCGATGCAAATCGCGCCGATCCTGTTGCCTGTAGTTTTCTGGCGCAGACGCAGCCTCTGCCGATCCCACTTAAATGCAATTTGATAACCCCGGAACTGAATGTACGGCCGGATGGCGGCGGCCGCCTGATGCTGCAGGCGCTGGATCTGGATCAGCATGCCGATCCGGCACGGCCGGTCTCGCCGGATGGACTGATCGGTAAAGAGATGCTGCGCCGATTACGTCGGCTGTTTAGAAACGCGGAAGGTGCGAGAATTGAGCGGATTGAAACAGGACAGCGGTCGCGTCCGGCTGATGGCTTACCGGCAACAGGCTACATCAGCGCGTCAGCACGCGTTTATCTGATGGTCAGCCATAGCGGAATGACCCTTGCCCCGTTGCTGGGCAGGCTGGTGGCTGAGGAGATGCTGAGCGGCACAGCGTCACCGATGCTGAGTGCGTTTGCACCGGATCGGTTGCTGCGTCCGCTCAGTGCGGTCGCTAAAGCAGCGCCCGCTTATCTTCCATCGGCGCAGTAAGAACTAGCGGCGGTCTTTCCACACGGTCTGCACGTTACAGAATTCGTGCACACCAAAGTGCGACAGCTCACGGCCGTAGCCGCTTTTCTTCACGCCACCGATGGTAACGCGCGGATCGGACGCGCCGTTGCCATTGATAAACACCGCACCAACCTCCAGCTGCAGCGCCAGTTGATCGGCAATCTCTTCGTTACCGCTCCAGACGGTAGCACTGAGGCCAAACTCACTGTCATTGGCGATCTCCAGTGCATGTTGAGGATCCCGTGCCACAGCAATAGCGGCGACCGGGCCAAACAGCTCCTGTCTGAATGCGGTCATGTTACTGGTGACATCTGCGAGAATGGTCGGCGCATAGTAGTTACCCTGCCCTGCTACTTTTTCACCACCCAGCACCAGACGTGCGCCTTCGCTCAGTGTCGCTTTAACCTGTCCATCCAGTTCGTCACGCAGATCGGCGCGAGCCATTGGGCCCAGGAAGGTGTTTTCATCCAGAGGATCGCCCATGGTGAGCGCCTGAACCGCGGCCGTGAAACGCTTTTCAAACTCTTCTGCAATTGGCGCTTCAATAATAAAGCGTTTAGCGGCCATGCAGACCTGCCCGGTATTCTGGAAACGCCCAATGACAGCAGATTTAACCGCTTCATCAAGATCGGCATCTGCCAGCACGATAAAGGGATCGGATCCGCCCAATTCCAGCACGGTTTTCTTCAATGCTGCACCTGCCTGTGCGGCGATGGCTGCGCCAGCCCGTACGCTGCCGGTTACGGCGACGGCAGCAATACGATCATCTTTGATGGCGACTGAGACACCGTCGTTGTCGACGTTGACCAGGTTGAAGCCACCCGCTGGCAGATCGGTTGCGCTGAACAGCTCAGCCATCAGTGTGGCGCTGCCCATGACGTTAGGCGCGTGTTTCAGCAGATAGGTGTTACCTGCCAGCAACATGCTCACTGCGCCTCGCAGAACCTGCCACAGTGGGAAATTCCATGGCATCACCGCCAGGATCACCCCGATGGGACGGAATCGTTGCCATGCATCAGCAATCTGGGTGGGCTGGTCGGTCAGCATTGCAGGGCCATGCTCAGCATACCAGTCGCATAAGTTGGCGCATTTAAGGACTTCAGCGCGTGCCTGCGAAATGGGTTTTCCCATCTCCGTTGTGATCATACGGGAAAGATCAGGCTCTCGCAGACGCAGTTGCTCACTAAGCTGGCGTAATACGCGAACCCGATCGGTCATGCTGCTGTGTTTCCATGTGGCAAAAGCTGATGCGCTGGTTTCAAGCGTCTGCTCCAGCTCTGCCGGGTTTTGCAGTGGATAGCGTGCCAGAATTTCACCAGTTGCGGGGTTACGTGATAGGGCATGTTCAGTCATGGTGCCGTTTTCCTCATTCTGTCAGTGATGGAGAGACGATACGCGCTGTAGTTGATGATGAAAAATGAATAATAGTGAGGAAGTTGTTTATTATATGAGAATCTGGAATTTGTGGTGCCAAGATTCAGTCAAGTAATCTGCTAATTGCTAACAATCATTTGCTGATAAATAACATGTACGAAGATTACGTTTTGAAGCAGTTTTCCACTTATACAGTGACCAGATCCTAAAAGACGATCCTTAATAGATCATAGAGAGATCCTAAGAGATCCCCGATCGTCGCAGGCCGCGCCCACCAAGGGCTAAAAGGGTGATCGTGTTCACTATAATCAGTAAAGTGTTCACTGTAATCAGTACTTTATTCACTGTACCAGGTAGAATGTTCACTGTAAACAGTGCTAATGTTCACTGTAGTCAGAAAACGATCCCTTTCATCCACAGAATGAAGATCTTACGCCATGGCAGATAAAGACAACGAAAACAAAGCGTTACTAGAACCTTTTCTGTCTGTGACAAAAAACAGTGGTGAAGTTATCCAGCTTCATCCCAACAAGAATAATACCGTTCAGCCCGTCGCATTAATGCGTCTCGGGCTCTTTGTGCCAACGCTGAAATCGACCGCTCGCGGGAAATCCGGGGCGATGGCCTCAACAGATGCGACGAAAGAGCTAAAGAACCTGACGCTGGTGAAAGCGGAGGGTTACGAAAAGATTACCATTACCGGCGCGCGGCTGGATATGGATAACGATTTCAAAACCTGGGCAGGTATTATTCAGTCATTCTCGCGTTATCCGACCAAAGGCGACACGGTCACCCTGCCGTTTATTGATTTTGTGAAGATGTGCGGCATTCCCTCTGCTAACTCTTCTGCTGCGCTACGAAAACGCCTTGATGCCTCGCTACGACGTATTGCGACCAATACCCTCTCCTTTGAAGGCAATGGCAAGGCGTATCATACCCACCTGGTGCAGTCTGCTTATTACGACCGTGAAAAAGATATCGTCCGCATTCAGGCTGATCCTAAGCTGTTCGAACTTTATAATTTCGACCACAAAGTACTGCTTCAGCTCCGGGCCATCTCCCGCCTCAAGCGTAAAGAGTCTGCGCAGGCGCTCTACACCTTCCTGGAGAGTCTGCCGACCAATCCGGCACCCATCTCCCTTGCACGTTTGCGTATGCGTCTTAACCTCGGTTCGAAGACCACTACGCAGAACCACGTGGTAAGGCGCGCGATGGAGCAGCTAAAAGAGATCGGTTATCTGGATTATTCAGAAGTGAAGCGCGGCCGCTCTGTGTTTTTCATTATTCACAGTCGCACGCCTAAGCTTGATGGTATCGGTAATCTGGAGAGCATTGATTCGCTGGATGAGATCGAGTTTGAAGATTAACGCCTGACGTTCACTGTAATCAGCATGCCTGCGTGGCAGTGTCACTTCCTCTGAGCAGGATGACATTGCTTCCATCACTTCACCCTTCACTATAATCAGTACTCCTCAGGCATTCACTGTAATCAGTATTGTTCATTGTAATCAGTAAAGGCTATGTGATGACCCGCGCCCCGATGTTAGCCTGCAACTCTCTACTCGTTTATTTATAAGGCCTTTAGAGTAAGTGTGTACTTACATACTTTATTGCTAGTATCTGTCTTTGACCTGTTTACTGATTACAGTGAATGTATGGATTCAGGCTAAGGGCACGTCTCTCTTTTACCGATTACAGTGAACGCTACTGATTACAGTGAATGTTAGTACTCTGTTGTGCCACTCAGGCTCATCGCGGGACCGTGCCTCCCAGTCAGTGATGACGGACAGGCCAGGCTGTTGATCAACGTGACACTGTTACTGATTACAGTGAATGTATGCAGGCTGACATCGTCCTCTTTCCTGCGCATTGCAGCCATCCCGTTTGCCATCTGGTCTACTGATTACAGTGAACGTTTATACCTGAAGCCCCATTCAGGGCAGTCCAGGTTGCTATGATTGAGCAGCGACGTCCTGCTGATTACAGTGAACGTTCTACTGAATACAGTGAATCTTTGTTGAGAGGATAGACGACCTGGAGCTTCCGCTACTGATTATAGTGAATGTTACGTCACAAGAGTCATGCCCTTATTGATGTGCAAAAGCAGAGGACCGCCTGCTCCAGGCTTGTCAGTCATAGCGTACACGTTGAAAGTCATAGTTTGTTTGTCACGGCTGGGCACCGGTTGGCGCTGTAAGAACGCGCACTCTCGACTGAACTACAGTGAATGTTTGTGAAGTCCTTCCTGTGTCTACTGACTATAGTGAATGTCGTTCGCTTCAGTCGGGATTTACTGATTACAGTGAACGCAGACGAACCCTTATCCTCTTCACCATCTGCCATCACAGCCTGGAATTTGGCGATGTCTGGCCTTTCATTTGGTCCCAATGCTTTATGACCCACTCACATTTAAATAGCCGGATATTGCTGACTACAGTGAACGTTTATGTCGCCCTACTCTTTCACGCTGACACCTGAAGGACGCATCTACTGACTACAGTGAACGTTCTTCCTGGCAAGACGCCACCCGGAGCAATTCTACTGATTACAGTGAACGTTTATACAGACAACGTTCAAATTCAGCATAGTGGGTGGAGCAACTGGCTACGTACCCACTAATCTCTTTAAAATACAGCTCATGACTGACTCACAAATCATCTGATATGACGTGGATTTGCTGATTACAGTGAACGCTTAATGAGTATTGAGAGATACCCTGAACTCGTCTGCTCTCGTTTTGCATCAGGTTTTCGTATTCCACTCCCTGTTTATCTGCTCACTACAGTGAATGATCTGCTGATTACAGTGAATGCTCTGCAAATTTTATCTGCAAAGACTATTCATACAGAATCAATAATGTGATGAAGCTCACCAAAAACCGTGTGCTCACATAAAAACGCATATCATGTTGAGATGATAATTTATTGCCTCACGTGCAGGATTTCTGTATAAAGTCATAAATCCTACATGTTTGGAGCAACCATGGCTAACGATGACAAACAGGTGATGAAAGTTGCACAGCGTTCAGAACGCATGCTTCTTAGCCTTACCGACCAGATTCAGGCGCAGAAGCAGGAACTGCATGAAAATACGTACTATCAGGTCTATGCCAAAGCGGCGTTAGCAAAGTTGCCCAAACTGACCCGTGCCAGCGTCGATTACGCGGTGAATGAGATGGAAGAGAGCGGTTATCAGTTTGATAAACGGGCTGCCGGTTCTTCTGTTAAATATGCCATGTCGATTCAGAATATTATCGATATCTACCATCATCGTGGCGTGCCGAAATACCGGGATCGTCATAGTGATGCTTTCACTATTTTTGTGGGTAATCTCAAGGGCGGCGTTTCCAAAACCGTCTCTACGGTTTCACTGGCCCATGCGCTTCGTGCCCATCCTCATCTCTTATATGAAGATTTACGCATTCTGGTTATTGACCTCGACCCGCAGTCATCGGCAACCATGTTTTTGAATCACGAGCGTTCCGTTGGGCTGGTAGAAGCCACTGCCGCACAGGCGATGTTGCAAAACGTCTCCCGTGATGAACTGGTTAATGAATTTATTGTTCCGTCGATTATCCCTGGTGTGGATGTGCTGCCTGCTTCGATTGATGATGCTTTTATCGCCTCAAGCTGGGACCAGCTTTGTGCTGAGCATCTGCCAGAACAGAACGTTCATGCTGTGCTGTACGACAATGTGATTGCCAAACTTAAAAAAGATTATGACTTCATCTTTATCGACAGCGGCCCACATCTTGATGCTTTCCTGAAAAATGCGATTGCCGCTTCAGATCTCCTGATGACGCCGGTGCCACCCGCTCAGGTTGACTTCCATTCAACATTAAAATACCTGACACGTTTGCCGGAACTGATTGCGATTATCGAAGACTCCGGCGCCACCTGTCGCCTGCAGGGCAACATTGGCTTTATGTCAAAGCTCTCTAATAAAGCTGACCACAAACTCTGCCATAGCCTGGCAAAAGAGATTTTTGGCGGGGATATGCTCGATGCCGCCCTACCCCGCCTGGATGGGTTCGAACGTTGCGGTGAATCGTTTGATACGGTTATCTCAGCCAATCCGTCAACCTATGTCGGTAGCAGCGAAGCGTTGAAGAATGCACGTTCCGCGGCAGAGGATTTTGCAAAAGCCGTCTTCGACCGTATCGAATTTATTCGCCTGAACTGAGGTTTGTATGAGCGCAAAAAGAATTACGATTGGCAGAACCTTCAGCCAGACTCCACTGGAAAATGACACGAATGACAGCCAGCATAACCAGACATTTGTACTGGCAACGGGCAAGCGCGCCCAGTTTCGTTTTGAACGTATTGCGGCAAGTGATGTTGAAAGTAAGACATTCGTCACGATGGAAACGAATGGCCGCGATCAAACAGGACTGACACCTGACTCACTGCGCGACATTATTCGTACCATCAAGCTGCAGCAGTTTTTCCCGGCTATTGGCGTAATGCGTGATGAGCGCATAGAAATCCTGGATGGCTCTCGCAGACGTGCAGCCGCGCTTATCTGTAAAACCGGGCTGGACGTGCTGGTTACTGATGCTGCAATTACACCGGATGAAGCACGCAGACTGGCACAGGATATTCAGACTGCTCGCGAACACAATTTGCGTGAAGTGGGAATGCGACTGTTAACGCTTAAAGATGGCGGTCTGTCGCAGAAAGAAATCGCTGAAAACCAGGGCTTATCACAAGCGAAAGTCACACGTGCGCTTCAGGCCGCCAGTGTGCCGTCAGATTTAATTGCACTCTTTCCTAATCAGGCTGAGCTTACCTATCCCGACTACAAAGCACTGCTTCAGGCTGCTGACAAATTGAGTGAGTCCGGACAAAGCACAGAAGCCCTGATTAAATCGATCTCGCGAGAAATTGATGTCGTCTGCGCCCGTGACGGGCTGGCTGAGGATGAGCTTAAAAATCACATTCTGCGTTTGATTCGACAGGGAAGTCAGACGCTGATGAAAGAACCGGAAAAAGACAAAACGCAGGCGACTGCGCTATGGTCATTTGCTGATAAAGATCGCTTTGCCCGTAAAAAGGTACGCGGTCGTATGTTTAGTTATGAATTTAACCGGCAATCAAAAGAGTTGCAGGAAGAGCTTGATAAAGTCATCGCTGAAACGCTCAAGAAATACCTTAACCGTTGAATCAACCTCACACCAATCAGCCAGCGCTTAACGCTGGCTTTTTTATTGGGCCTGAGAGCAATTAAAGGGGATGCAGAATCATGAATTTCAGGCTGAAATCGCCAGCCCGGAGCAAGGTGGTTTTTGTTTAAGCTTATGATTATTATTGGTTTTATAGAGTTTTCCCAGTCTTGCTGGCGCCTGAAATCGCCATATTATGTTGTCATGTAGTCAGAGCTGAAAATTATGAGTTAGCCGGCTGGAATACAATGAATAACAAAAGCGAATTTAATCTGATACAACAATAATCAACTTGCATCGATGTCAGCCTTCACTGAAAAAATAGTGTTAATGCAAGCACGTATTTTTCTGCTGGTTCATTAGTAACCAGTAACCTGAGATTTAACTTCTCCATAACTCGCTCCCTGAGGATAATGCGTAGCTCCCTCTGCGAAACTTTTGTCTGCAAAAGCCTCCGCCAGTATAATGTTCTATTAAATCATTGTTTTTAAATGTAAATTGCAGTTAATTTCAGCCTGAAATCGCCACTTGGTTAATGGCTATTCTTTGTTGAAACTGCACATGCCTGGAAAAATGAGAGCCTCTATGAATCTCACATTACGGTCAGAGAGGTCATGGATAGTGCATGAAAAAAGATACTCATAAAATATCCCTCACTTATCCACAGAAAAAGTGGATAACTTTTTTCTCGTAACAAACTTATTTTCTGAGCAATAGCATGTTCACGGTGTGGATCTCAGCGTAAAGGTATCAGGAATGGGGTTAGAGTAACGAAAGTGTCAGTGTTGAATCACAACCTGAAACCCGGTAAGCATCAGATTCACTATGTTGTGTAGACTCACTGAGCATCGCCAGCTAAACCCTATGCAGATGTCATTAAGCAGCATGAAAACAAAAACTATAAACAATCGCTGTTTACAGTGAATCTGGCATTACGCCGTTCTCAACGTAACCATCCCCTTTATCAGTGCCAGTTTACCCGCACTATCAGAATCAGGCGGCAGATAAACCCGCTGACCACTGCAATCAGTAAACAGAGTGTTGTGCAGCGTTGCACCACAGCACTTTTTATCATCCTGTGATATTTCATAAAGCAGGCTTTAAAGTGGCGAATAGATTTTAATGCTCAGCATCTCAAAAACATCTGACTTCTATATCCCACCAATATGTCTATTCCTTTACCCGCTTTGAGCTCACCTCGCGACCTTATCCCAGTCAGCAAGCAGTAATCAGGATTGTTGATTTGATTCGCTCGTTGCTAAGGGCTTCCCCACTGATTAAGCGGCGAACCAGGCAACCGTCACGTCTTCAGTAGTGGATGGTTAGCTGAGAATGAGCTGCGCAGCGGCACTCAGCAAACAAGAAACGGCATGGTTAGCGCGTTTAATAGAGCTGTGAACACAGACCTGTGCTGCTTCACAGCATGGCGAGTCTGTGGCGCATTCCAGTCGGTACGTCAGGGATTCGAAGTCAGAAAAGACGTTCAGGTGGTCACGGTTACTCCAGTCTCTTTCTTTAATTATTTATCTCCCCCTGAAAGGCGTATTGCTAAAGCTAACTTTCAAATACCGTCTACACTTCGTTGCCCAATCGGTAAATATGTTCCATTTCTATTCCGTATGAAATGTAATCAAACGGATGTTTAACTAATTAATGGCAGGAATATTATGAGTACGAATACACCAGACTCTGGTGAAGCAGGCGATCACGCGCCTGCGGATACGGTACGCCAGCGCATTTTTCTCGTGGTGCTGGTTGCCACTATGGGCGCGCTGGCTTTTGGCTATGACACCGGGATTATTTCGGGTGCGTTACCTTATATGAGTTCACCACCCGGTCAGGGCGGCCTGGGACTGAATTCATTTACTGAAGGCCTTGTAGCTTCTTCGCTGGTGTTCGGCGCCGCCATCGGTTCTTTCCTGAGTGGTTTCTTTTCTGATCGTTTTGGTCGCCGTATTACGTTACGCAGCCTGGCTGTGATTTTTGTTCTGGGTTCACTGGGAACGGCACTGGCGCCCTCAGTGAATATTATGGTGGCGATGCGCTTCCTGCTGGGGATTGCTGTCGGCGGTGGCTCTTCAACTGTACCGGTGTTTATTGCCGAGATTGCCGGACCGCGCCTGCGTGCACCTCTGGTAAGCCGCAATGAGCTGATGATCGTGACCGGACAGCTTATTGCCTATGTCGCCAGTACGCTTCTGAGTTATCTGCTGCATGATGAACATCTGTGGCGTTACATGCTGGCGATTGCGATGGTACCGGGATTCCTGCTGTTCATCGGCACGTTCTTCGTTCCTGCGTCCCCACACTGGCTGGTGGCGGAAGGGCGCTTAAAAGAGGCGAAAAAGATCCTGAAGTATCTGCGTGAAACGCCGCGCGAAGTGCGTCATGAGATGGCGCAGATGAAGAAGCAGGCGAGGGCGGCAGAACGCGGGCCGGATGCGAAAACACTGATCCGTGAGAAGTGGGTTATCCGTCTGATGATTATTGGTGTCGGACTGGGCTTTGTCGCGCAGTTTACTGGTGTCAACGGCTTCATGTACTACACACCGATCATTCTGAAGTCGACTGGTCTGGGGACCAGTGCCTCAATAGCCGCCACCATCGGTAATGGCGTGGTTTCTGTTCTGGCCACGTTTGTCGGTATCTGGGCCATTAGTCGCTTCCCGCGTCGCACCATGCTGATTACGGGTTTATGTCTGGTCATCACGGCACAGATCATGCTGGGCAGCGTGTTGACCTTTATGAGCTCCAGTGTGATGCAGAGCTATCTCGCCCTGGCATGCATTCTGATGTTCCTGTTCTGTATGCAGATGTGCATCTCGCCGGTTTACTGGCTGATGATGTCGGAGCTGTTCCCGATGCAACTGCGTGGCGTATTAACCGGTGGTGCTGTCTCACTACAGTGGATATTTAATGCTGTGGTGGCATTTGGTTTCCCACCTGTTATGGAATATGCAGGCAGCACGACCTTCTTTATCTTTGCCGCAATTAATGTCGGGTCGCTATTCTTTGTGATGGCGATGGTGCCCGAGACGCGGGGCAAGAGCCTTGAAGAGATTGAGTCCCACATGAAAGAGAAGTTCGGTGAAAAGCGCAGAGAGGCTGAAGCGTTATAACCCCTCAACGGATTCGGCCTGCCGGCCGGATCCGGTTTTACGTCGTTACCATTTCCCGCTAATTCATCCCTAAGCGCTTCCCTTCATCTCCAGGCCGCCAAAGCATTCACTGTAATCAGCAAATATTCTGTTCTATTTTTATACAGCGCTGGCGATTTCAGGCTGAAATCGCCAGCGTCTCTCTCTGCATTTTTCCGCTAAGTCTTTCTGTAAATCCGGATTAAGCTAGCATGACTACTGACAATGATCGCATCCCACTCTCCGCTATAATCGCAGCTTTTTATTCGCGTGGTGTCATTATGGGTTTTAATTTTTCAGGAAAGGACGTATGAACCGGAAGTGGAAAACGGCTAAACGCAGACTCTGGCGGCTGGGGATAGTGACGGGGCTGGTATTACTGTTACTTCTGATTATCCGCATTTATGAAGCCGAGCGCGGACCGGAGTTAAAGCGCTGGCACACCTGGATTCCCCATGAGCTGACCGCGAGCCAGCTGGATAACGCAACTTATGCTGATTATCTCAATGCCGAAGACCATCTTTTTAATGAGATGAAGCAGCAGGTCAGCGACAAACTTGAAGCTGAAGACAAAACGCCACTTAATCGATATTACGCCGGCAGCATGATCTACCCTGGCCGTTTCGTGCAGGACTGGAACCGTTCTTATATCCTGCGACCAACGGGCACCCCGCGCGGTGCCGTTGTCCTGTTACATGGTCTGACCGACAGTCCCTATAGCCTGCGCCATGTGGCAGACGTTTATTATCAACAGGGTTATGCGGTTGTCGCGATAAGGTTACCGGGTCACGGTACGGTGCCTGCCGGTTTGACGGATGTAGACTGGCAGGACTGGATGGCCGCCACACGTCTCGCAGTAAGAGAAGCGACCCGTCTGGCAGGCACGCAGACGCCGCTGCATCTGGTCGGTTTCTCTAACGGTGGGGCGCTGGCGGTAAAATACGCGCTCGACAGCCTGGATGATCACACACTGCGTCGTCCGCAACAGCTCATACTGTTATCGCCGATGATTGGTGTAACGCGTTTTGCCCGCTTTGCCGGTATTGCCGGGCTGCCCGCTGTATTTCCGGCGTTTTCAAAAACCGCGTGGCTGAACATCGTGCCGGAGTTTAATCCCTTTAAATATAACTCTTTCCCGGTTCACGCTGCCCGTCAGACCTATTTGCTGACGCAGGCGCTGCAGAAAGAGATCCAGCATTACGCACGGAATAAACAGCTGTCTGCCTTCCCGCCGGTACTCACTTTCCAGTCGGTTATGGATTCTACTGTCAGCACATCCTCGGTGATCCGCTCGTTGTACAATTTCCTGCCGGAGAATGGCAGTGAGCTGGTGCTATTCGATATCAATCAGGCGGTCAGCGTTAGTCCGCTATTTCGTCACTCCTCATACACCGCGGTAAATCAGCTTTTGCCCGCTGCCCGTCGCCGTTATGCCTCAACGGTTATCACTAATGCCTCAGCGACGTCGCTGGAAATGGTAACGAAAAGCGTGCCTGCCGGTGAGATTCAGGAACAGATTAAACCGCTGGCAATTGATTATCCGGCAGGTCTCTACTCGCTGTCGCATGTTGCCATTCCATTCCCTGCTGAGGATGGTTTATATGGCAGTGCACCCGCTAAGAAGAATGAGTTTGGTATTAGTTTTGGGACGCTTTCACTGCGCGGAGAGAGTGCCGTGCTGATTGTCGGGCTGGACTCGATCATGCGTGCTACCTCCAACCCGTTTTACCCTTACATGATTGAACAAATTGATCACCACATCAGTTGCAGCGACAAGCCGCCACTGGCAGCCTGCCTGAGCCATTTCTGAACCACCAGAGAATCAGGCCCGCAAATTGCGGGCCTGATGTTATATCGCGTTCAGCTTTTCCATCACCTCATCTGACAGTTGCAGACTGGCACTGGCGAGGTTTTCTTTAAGGTGTTCCGGCGATGACGTACCCGGAATCAGCAGAATATTGGGCGAGCGCCGCAGTAGCCACGCGAGTGCGACCTGCATCGGCGTAGCCTTCAGGGATACTGCGACCTCATTAAGCCGATCCGATTGCAGCGGGGAGAAACCGCCCAGTGGAAAAAACGGCACGTAAGCGATGCCCTGTTGCGCCAGCTGATCCACCAGTTCATCATCCTGTCGATGCGCGAGGTTATACATATTCTGCACGCAGACAATCGGTGTGATGGCCTGCGCTTCTGCAATTTGTGTGGCAGTGACGTTGCTCAGGCCAATGTGCCGAATCAGTCCCCGAGCCTGTAACGCCAGCAACGCCTCCAGCTGTGGCATCAGGGAGCCCTCTTTAGGTTTAGCCGGATGCAACATACTGCGCAGGTTCACGACCTCAATCACGTCCAGCCCAAGGTTGCGCAGGTTATCTTCCACTGCCTGCGTCAGCGCCTCGGGTTCCATCGCCGCCTGCCAGCCACCTTTCGCATCGCGACGGGCGCCTACTTTGGTGACAATGCAGAGATCCTGAGGATAAGGATAGAGCGCCTTTTTGATTAACTGATTGGTTTCATGCGGCCCGTAAAAGTCGCTGGTGTCGATATGATTGACACCAGCCGCGATAGCGTCGCGCAGAACCTGTATTGCCCTGGCTTCATCTTTCACTGGGCCGAAGACACCTGGCCCGGCTAATTGCATCGCGCCGTAACCAAGACGGTTGACTTCACGATCGCCTAACGGATAAGTCATGGTGGTATTTGACATGAAAACCTCCTGCGTGAATGTAGATCAATTGTAACGGTGATTTAGCTGTGCAACTATCGGGTGAAATCAGGACGGACTGTACGGGGTGGTGCACAATGGCGATCGATATGGCGCTGCTTGATGCTGTAGTCGCGGTAGCAAAAGCAGGAGGATTTCGGGAAGCGGCGCGCGTGACCGGAAGCAATGCCTCACGGCTCAGCGATGCGGTGCGCCGGGCAGAACAGCAACTGGGTATCCGACTGTTTCACCGCACCACCCGCACCGTCGTGTTAACCGAAGCGGGCAGGGCGCTGATGGAACGTCTGCTGCCTGCGATGAACGAAGTTAATGCTGCACTGGATGCGGTCAATCGCTACCGTAATACGCCTGGTGGGACGCTGCGTCTGAATGTCCCGGTTAGTGCCACCCGGCTGATACTGCCCGCGCTGGTACCGGAATTTCTGCAGCGTTATCCTGATATCCGGCTGGAAATCGTTGCGGAAAGCAATGTACAGGATGTTTTTCGTGACGGCTGTGACGCCGGGATTCGCTACGATGAGCGGCTGGAGCAGGATACGGTGGTGATACCCATAGGCCCGCGTCTGCAGCGTTTCGCGCTGGCAGCCTCACCGGCCTATCTTGCTGAATATGGCCGCCCGGAACATCCACGCGATCTTATCCATCATCGCTGTCTGCGGGGTCGCTACGCCAGCGGCATCATGGCGGAGTGGACCTTCAGCCGCGAGGGTGAGGAAATCAGTGTTGAAACCAGCGGGCCGCTGGTGGTCACCGTCGGGGGTGCTATGGATCTGGCGGTAGACGCGGCCATTGCCGGAAGCGGCATAATTTATCTGTTTGATGAGTGGCTCCGTCCAGCCCTGGACAGCGGCAAACTGGAACCGCTGCTGCAGTCCTGGTGGCTGACCTTTTCCGGCCCGTGGCTCTACTACAGCGATCGGCGTCTGATTCCGGCGCCGCTTAAGGCTTTCATCGACTTTGTACGCGAAACAAACGAGCGCGAAAAAACTCAGCTATACCAGCTGAAGCCTTGCGGCACGCGTGAAAATCCGGCGTGACGCAGTGCGTTAAGCAGCGATGACTGCATCACCGGTTCCCCATCTACCGTTTCCAGGGTAAAACTCGCCGACTTATCCCGTTTCAGCGCCATGCCCAGCACCGCCACCGCCGTCTGAAGCCGCGCGGGCTCTTCACTGAACGTCAGTAACTCTTTACCTGCTGGGGTCAGATAAAGTATCAGCGCACCGCCTGCGATCACAACCCGGCCACCCTGACGACGGGTCGGGCGAATACCGCTGGCATGGACCGGCCAGCTCAGCATTGCCCCAAACGGATTAGCCGGGTCGAGTGCGCTGAGTGCTACAGCCTCTGTCAGCGTTTCCGGGTTATCGGCCAGCACCCGAAGCCGCTCAATGGTCGGTTGGTCGGCAAACTGCGCACCGCCTGCCCCGGCGACAAACTGACCGCGCAGCAGCCGACCGGCATCTTCCATGCCACGTAAAACCGGCTGCAAAGCCGGAAATCCCCCGGGGATCTGTTCCGATACCGCGCAGCCACGGGTGATCACCCCGTAACGGTCGAGCAGGTTTTCTGCCAGTGACAGGCCAAGCCGGGCAGGCGTAATTTCCTGTCTGCGAATCCGCGACCAGCGACCCGCCAGCCTATTAACCGCAGGCCGGCGGGCGGGAAGCGCGCCTGGAGATAAGCGCTGTCCAAATCGGGTGCGCAGAGAACGCGTTGGGCGCGAACGGGTCATGACTGGTGTGGTCAGTAATCCACGTACCGCAATCCAGCTGTCGGAACTGACGTAGCCCTGCCACACCAGCTGCCACAGGGCATCATTGATTTCAGTGGGATGGGTCTCCTCATTTTCCATCTGCGCCATGATCTCATGAACAAACCACGAGCCACCGCGGCTTAATGCGTCGATAGTTGCTTGTTGTATCGATGTAAGGGGCTGGGTTGTGTCAATGACCGGCAGCGTTTCATCAGCAAATTCAGTCAGGTGAAACGAGATCAGACCATCACTCTGGCCCAGCGCTTTATGTCCGCACCAGATTACTTCGCCATTGGCTAACAGTTCGTCGAGCATCGCAGGCTGATAGTCGACTATCCGGGCGCGCAAAATTTGTGACTCCCACAACGAGGCAGGCAACGGCACACCCGCCAGTTGCTCGATCACCCGTAATAGCCCGTTGGTGCCCGATAGCTCTTCACGCTGCGCGCTAAGCAAGCCGTGACGCTCCAGCAGCAGACTGCCCCAGGCGGTGGGTGAAACAGGTCGGGTTGCTTCGCGTGCTGACTGCAGTGAACGTAAGCGCAGCCGTTTGAAGATGTCTGAGGAGACCCACTCTGTTTCCGATTTGTCCGCTACTGTGCCCATATTCAGCAGGCTGCCCTGCTGAAGCAGGGTAAACAGCACCTCATTCACTACGGCCACTCCCAGTCCAAAATGTGTAGCCAGCTGTTGAGCGTTAAAGAGCGTATGGGTCCGTGCGTAGCGGTTAATCAGATCGGGTAGTGGAGCAGCTTGTGGCACCAGAAATGTCGCGGGCAGGTCATCAGGCAATACCACGGAAAGCGCATCACGCAGGCGAGCCGCATCTTCAATCACCGCCCAGCGCAGTTCACCCGCGAGGATAACCGGAATGATTCGCCGGGCCGCAGAAAACTGCGCCAGTGCTTCTTTGATCTGCGTATCGTTGCCGCTAAAACGTGCCGCGATATCAGCAAGGGAGAGAGGACCGAGGTCGCGGAGCAGGTCGATGAGGCTTTCGGCATGCTGTGCGTCATAGCGGGTGTCAAAACGCTGCAATTCCTTTTCAACCTGTTCAACAACGTCTGGTGCCAGTAAATCACGCTTGCTGGTCTGGCCAAGCAGTTCACCCAGTAGATTACTGTCGAGCGCCAGCAATGACGCGCGCCGTTCTGCCTGGGGTGCATCGCTGGCATAGATAAACTCGGCGACATAGCCGAAAAGCAGTGGCGCAGCGAAAGGGGAGGGGTGTTCGGTCGTCACCTCTACCATTTTTATCTGGTCCAGAGCCAGCTTTTCCATGAGCTGGTGCAATGCAGGCAGATCGTAGACATCCTGCAGGCATTCGCGGGCGGTTTCGATCAGGATCGGGAAGTCGTCAAACTGACGGGCGACTTCCAGCAACTGACCTGCACGCAACCGCTGCTGCCAGAGCGGCGAACGCTTGCCCGGATTACGCCTCGGCAGCAACAGCGCGCGTGAGGCACATTCCCGGAAGCGGGCGGCAAACAGCGCCGACTGGCCGACACTCTGAGTGACCTCCTGAGTAAGCGAGTCGGCATCGAACCGGAACAGGTCAGCGGCGGGTAAATGCCCCTCACTGGCAGGAAAGCGGGCTACAATGCCGTCATCGCTGGCCGCAACAGAGGCATCGATACCCATACGTTGCTGGATACGAGCAGCAATCGCCAGCGCCCAGGGCGCATTAACCCGTTTTCCCCACGGCGAATGCAGGATGACCCGCCAGTCGCCGATTTCATCACGGCAGCGTTCTATCAGCAACGTGCGATCATCCGGCACGACACCGGTAGCCGCGCGCTGTTCAGCCAGTAAAGTCAGCAGATTCGTTACTGCACGGGCATCGAGTCCCAGCGCGTGAAGCTGTTGCTGTGCATCGTCCGGTGATGCCGCGTTTAGCTGACGCAAAAACATTCCCAGACTTGCCCCCGAATCCGCCGAGCGACCCACGCCTTCTCCTCTCCAGAAGGGCAGACGAGCGGGACGACCAGGTGCGGGCACTACCTGCACCTGATCATGGGTAATCTTCTGGATTCGCCATGACGTCGCGCCCAGGGTAATGATGTCGTTGACCCGCGACTCATAAACCATCTCTTCATCCAGTTCGCCAACCCGGCGGGATCCCGCCTGTTCTTCACCTTCTGGCAGAATGACGCTGAACATACCGCGATCGGGAATGGTGCCGCCGCTGGTTACGGCCAGATGCTGCGCGCCAGGTCGTGCCGTGAGCATTCCACTCAGGCGATCCCATACCAGTTGCGGGCGCAGCTGAGCAAAGGCATCTGAAGGAAATTTCCCCGCCAGCATATCGAGAGTGGCATCAAAGAGACGTCGTGACAGCGTGCGGAACGGATCAGCACGGCAGACCTGCGCATACCATTCGTCGGCCTGCAGGGGATCCATAGCGACGGCGGCCAGCGTCTGCTGCGCCAGGATATCGAGCGGGTTACGCGGCGGCGCCAGCGCATCAAGCTGACCCGCCCGCATCGACTCTATTATGACGGCGGAATCCAGCAGATCGCGTCGGGTGCGCGGAAACAGAATGCCGGTTGATACGCCGCCCACCTGATGTCCGGCGCGACCCACACGCTGCAGTGCACTGGCCACTGACAAAGGTGAGCCCACCTGGACTACCAGATCCACCGGCCCCATATCAATGCCAAGTTCCAGGCTAGACGTCGCCACCACGCAGCGCAGTCTGCCCTGTTTCAGCGCGGCTTCAATCTCGCCTCGCTGTTCTTTGGAGACAGAACCATGGTGCGAGCGGGCAATTAGATCGTCGTCAACTGTGCGCTCTGCATCCTGAACCTCAGCAGTTGCCTGCTGCGCCAGATAGCGCGCATTGAGCCGTGCAGTCAGTTTCTCTGCCAGCCCTCGCGAATTCACGAATACCAGCGTAGCGCGATGGGCCATGACCTGCTGCAGAATGCGCGCTTCAATGTGCGGCCAGATCGATCCGCTGGCAGAGGTGACGTCATCTGTCAGGTTATCAGCGCTGGCAATGTCAGTCATATCCTCAACCGGCACCTCAATCGTCAGATGCAGCGTGCGATTGGCCGCTGGGTTTACCACCTGCACTGGCTGACAGCCGCCCAGGAAGGCCGCGACCCGTTCCACCGGCCGCACGGTGGCGGACAGGCCAACGCGCTGGGCGGGCTTCGGCAACAGCGCATCCAGCCGTTCAAGGCTCAGTGCCAGCTGAGAACCGCGCTTTGATCCCGCGACTGCATGCACCTCATCGACTATTACCGTGGTCACGCCCTTCAGTGTCGTGCGCGCTTTTGACGTCAGCATCAGAAACAGCGATTCAGGTGTGGTGATCAGGATATCAGGCGGGCGACGCAATAATCTGGCGCGCTCAGCGCTGGGCGTATCGCCCGACCGCATGCCAATATTCAGTGTGATCTCGGGCTCATTCAGTGCCTGCCGCTCGGCGTAAACGCCTGCCAGCGGCAGATTCAGATTGCGCTGCACGTCGGCGGCCAGCGCTTTAACCGGAGAGATATAGAGTATGCGGGTAGTGGTTTCACGCGTGGGTGCTGGCTGGCTGGTTCTGACCTGAAACAGCGTGTCGATGGCGGTGAGGAAAGCCGCCAGTGTTTTTCCTGAGCCGGTAGGCGCGATGACCAGTGCATGTTCACCACGGGCAATCGCCTGCCAGGCCGCCTGCTGTACCGTTGTCGGCGCAGCAAACGCCCCTGAAAACCAGCGTCGGGTGGCGGGAGAAAACCTGGCTAAAACGGTATCTGATTGGGATTTCGACATCATACTCACGGTATTACGCAACCACTGCGCCTGAAATTTATCCGTTGAGTGTAAGTGAAAATCACGGTTTCAGGACGACAAGGCAGACATCTTACCGCCGCGGGCGTCAGGAACTGGCCGCGCCGGCCGGATCGCGACCTCTGACAGCCAGCAGCGACACCAGCGCCAGCACAATAATCGTCATGCCATAGCACCATGCGGTCTGATTCAAGCCGATATGGGGTGCAGCAATGCCTGCGGCAATAGCAGGCAGGGCAAAGGCAAGATAGCTTTTTATTAAAAAGGCGGCGAACAGCCCGGCACGCTCATGGCTTTCGGCTAACGGCATAATGATCTTCAGCACACTGGCGAAAATCGATCCAAAACCCTGACCCGCAATGGCGGTGCCCGCATAAAGCCAGACCACGCTATGCAGAGAAAGGCCCGTCAGGGTTACGCTGACACCCGCCATCAGCATCACTGTACCAATGACTAAAGCTCGTGCGGCGGGTAAAAGACGAAAAATGAACACCGCAGCCGACGCGCTCAGCATCAATGTCGCCACAATCGAGCCACCAATAAACGGCGATGTCAGGCCTGTTGCGTTCGCGACCATCGTGGGCATCAGTGACAGATAAAATCCGCCCAGCATCCAGGTCGCAATGTTAACCGGCGTCACTTTTAGCAACGGCCCCAGCGCGCGTCGCGGAATGCTGACCTGAGGGCGCAGTGCGGCCAGGACGCCAGGCTGGGGTGCAATCGTTTCAGGTATCAGCGGTAACAGTGCAATTGCGGCCAGCATCAGTAATAGCAGCAGCGCATAGAGCGTCACGGTAGGATAGGGCGCAAAAGTGACCAGGATTCCCCCTGCCAGCGTGCCCAGCGTCATTCCCAGAAAGGCGGTAATTGAGTTCAGAAGTGGACCGCGGGTTTTACTGGCGTCAATCAGGCTGGCTCCAAAGGTCGGCAAGGCGATACCGGTAGCAAAGCCCTGCACCAGCCGGGCAGCAATTAAGGTTGTGGCAGAGCTGGCAGTCATGAAGATCACTAGCGCAACCGCATTGATCCCCAGCGCCATCAGCATTAGCGGACGGCGGCCGGTAAAGTCTGACACTTTACCCACCGTCAGTAGCGCTGCCAGCAACGCGAAAGCATAAGCGCCAAATATCAGCGTCAGCATGGTCGGCGTGAGGTCAAACAGGCTGCGATAAAGCGGGTAAAGTGGCGTTGGCGCACTGCTGGTGGCTGAAATCAATGCCGCACCGGTAAAACTAAAAAGCGTGGTCCGGGTTGCGGCCTGAGGTGTCAATGCAGGATTCATGGAAATCACCTTAATGCAAAATATTAGCTTTTGCTAAGGTATACGACTACCCGCGTCTTAATGCAATATCTTTGCTTTAACGATTCCTGCGATCGTTACCAGGGTGTGCGTGTGTGCTTTTGAGGAAGAGGACGTGTTGAGAGCGCACATTGTATTGCCAGCAGCAATATAGAGTCGAAAAATCCAGTTTCATGACGCTCATCAATGAGTCATTTTTTGTTTTGCGAGTTGTTTTACAACAACATTTAGTCGAGTCTTTCTGCGAATAATAATCAGGGAGTCAGAGTAATGAAAATAGCTGAGATCGACCATATTCATCTTTACGTTGAAAATATTGAGCAGGCAGAGACGTGGTATAACAAGATCCTGGGCTTTTCCCGCGACAATGCACTTTATTTCTGGTTCGAACAGGGTGGACCGCTGGTTATAAGGAATAACCGGGCATCACTCTCTCTTTTTCTCAGAAGCACTCAGCTACCCGGTCACACCGTGGCCTTTGGCGTGGCAGCATCCTCATTTAGCGAACTCATCCCTGTTCTCAGAGACAATAAGATCCCATTCACCGTCAGTGACCACGCTGTGTCGATGTCCGTCTATTTTAGCGATCCCAGTGATAATAAAATTGAAATCACCTCATACGACTACGTTGATGCAAAGCAGATCCTTGAGGACCTGGTATGACGCCATCGCTGCCTGGCTTACTGACAGGATCTACTGATCCTGAACAGCATTCAATAAAGTGTGTTCTTCAGGCGTTCAGGCAGTGCTTTGTCGTAGGCATCGCCATCAATTTCTGCAATCTGTTTAAGAATTGAGCCGGTGCTGGGCAGTGACTGGCGGGATATTTGCGTTTCGGCATCCCACAATCCGGAGCGAATAATCGCCCGGCTACACTGAAAGAAAACACTCTCCACGCTAATGCGTAACACCGTTTTGGGGCGCTGGTTGTTGACGGCGAAGCGCTCAAGTAGCGCCGGATCGGTGCTGATCATCGCCGTGCCGTTAATACGTAATGTCTCACCAATACCAGGAATCAGAAAAAGCAACGCGACCCGATTGTCATACAGAATATTACGCAGGCTGTCGATGCGGTTGTTGCCGCGCCTGTCGGGTAACAGCAGGGTTTTTTCATCGTCGATTTCAATAAATCCTGCCGGATCGCCGCGGGGAGAAACATCCAGACCCTCCTGCCCGGACGTTGCCAGCGCGACAAAAGGCGAGGCAGCAATAAAAGGCCGATAGGCGGGGTGAATATGATCGGTCACCTTAGCAATTGAGGGCCTGGCAACCGACCCATAAAGATGCTCAAGTTCAGTCAGTTCAGTGATGATGTTGTGCTGCTCAGCCATTTTCATCGTCCTTTCATTGATAAATTTCCAGAATACTCACGACGATACGACACAGATCTTAAGCATGAAGCTAACGTCTGAAACGCGTCACAGAGTCCGGTTATCGCCGAGGAATAATAAACCGATACGTGCCGTAGTGTCAGCGACGAAATAATTTAATACCGGTCGTGTCTACATGTTTTCCCTTCTCTGCCGATACCAGGAATACATTACAACCTTATTACAACCGTTCATGAGACTCGCCAGTGAAAATTTCAACTCGACTGTATACCGGCTTTGGCCTGCTCATTTTGCTGTTTATTCTTTGCAGCGGAATCGCGTTACATGCCCTCAGCAGTGCCCGTAATGGCATGAATGATGTGGTCAATGTAAAGATGAAACGCTATCAGATGGTACTCGACATGCGCGGCAGCTTGCGTGACATGGGCATTGCGGTGCGCAACATGGCGCTACTGAACGATACCAAAGCAATGGAGCCGGAATGGAAACGGTTACTGGCCCAAAAGGCAATTTATATCACTAACCGTGAGAAGCTGGCCCGCATGATGGATGATGCGACTCCCGCTGCGCGCCAGGCTTTCGATAAAAGTCTCTCTGCCGAAAAAGCGACACTCGACTCACTTGAGCAAGCTGGCCGGTTGGGGCTGGAGAATAAGTCACAGGAAGCTACTGCCTATCTTCTGACGGTGACACGCCCCGCACAGCGTACTCTGCTTGATGCACTTAATACCCTTTCAACGATCCAGAGTGAGGAGGGGCAGAAAGCGGTGGTAATGAGCAGCGACTCCTCGGCGCGTACCGGCTTCACGCTGATGATTCTGGCGGGCATTTCCATCCTGCTGGCTCTGGCGACCTGTCTGTTCACTGTCCGCACGCTCATGCGTCAACTGGGCGGTGAACCCGCTCAGGCTCAGGTGCTTGCTGCCGCTATCGCCTCTGGCGATCTTACGACGACGGTGGCATTGCGTCGCGGTGATACCCAAAGCCTGCTGGCTTCACTGGATAGTATGCAGACCAATCTGCGTGAACTGGTCTCCCGCATCAAAGAATCTGCAGGCTCTGTTGCGCTGGCGGCGGATGAGATTTCCCGTGGCAACAGCGAGTTGTCTTCGCGCACTGAAGAGCAGGCGGCGGCATTGCAGGAAACGGCTGCCAGCATGGAGCAGCTTACCGCCACGGTGAAGAGTAATACGCTGGGTGCACAGCAGACAGCAGGCTCGGCCCGTGAAACCGCATCACTGGCACGCAGCGGTGAAAATGATGTTCATCAGATGTCCGAGACCATGAATGGTATCTCACTCAGTGCTGCAAAAATTCGCGATATCACCAGCGTAATCGAAGGTATCGCTTTCCAGACTAACATCCTGGCACTGAACGCGGCCGTTGAAGCCGCAAGGGCGGGAGAAGATGGACGTGGATTTGCGGTTGTGGCGGGTGAAGTCCGTTCCCTTGCGCAGCGAAGCGCGACCGCAGCACGGGATATCAAATCACTGATTGAGCAGACTGTTGGTCAGGTAGAGCAGGGCGTCTCGGTGGCAGCCGGAACCGGCCAGAGCATTCTGAAGATTGTCGGCATGGTAAGTGAACTGGCTGAAGCGATGGATAATATTTCCCTCTCCTCATCTGAGCAAATGCAGGGCATTTCTCAGGTCAGCATCGCCGTGAGTCAGATGGATGGCGTGACGCAAAATAACGCCGCGCTGGTGGAAGAGTCTTCGTCAGCGTCTCAATCGCTCTCTGAACAGGCCCATGCGCTGCGTGGCATGGTCGATTCGTTTCGTGTTCACAGTCCAGCTTAATTGTCAGGCGTAACAAATAAACGGACGCGAGCAACAGGCGCGTCCTTTTTTTATCGCAGATTAACGGCCTCGATCCAGCGTGCTCGCCTCAGTCGGGCCACAACTCAACGTTTTTATCGGGCACAGAAGCGTCGTAAAAGTTGGTGTCAGAAAGGGCTGCTGCTATAAAAGGGTATCTGATCAGTACCCAAAAGGAGCGCAGGATGGTCTGGGAATCAGAGCGATTGCTTTACAGATTTACCCTTCGTGAGGATCTTGACGACCTCTTCAGAATCTATGGTGACCCTGAAACGCATAAGTTTAATCCACGAGGTCCCTGGCCTGACAGGGAATATGCTGTGCAGGCTATGGAGCGCATACAGGAGAGTTATCGGGACCAGGGTTTTGGCGACTGGACGATATTCGAAAAAGCGCATCCGGAAAAAATCATTGGTTTTGGTGGGGTATTCCGAAGCCAGTTCGATGGCCGTCAGACCAATAATCTCGGATACCGGTTTGAGCCCGCGGCCTGGGGAAAAGGGTATGCCACAGAGCTTTCCCGCAGAGCTATTCGTTATGGCTTCGAGGAAGCCGGACTCAGCATTATCACCGGTGTAACGCGCGAAAACCACCTGGCTTCACAGCGGGTGTTGGAGAAAGCGGGCTTAACCTTTTTGAAAAGAGTCGAGGATGCAGAGGGCTTGCCTGCCAGCCTGATGTATACCCTCAGCCGATCCGACTGGATTGCGGCGGGCAACACTGTCGCCAAACCTGTCTGATTCTTCTTTATATCACCGGGCGTGGTCAAATCTGCGCCATCTTTTCATATCTGGCGTCTTTAAAGCACCGCTAATCCCGCGATTGACTCTCCGCAGCATGAATTATTTTATTCACCTTATTCCGGGGAGGATTTATGGATATTCGAACAATTTTTATTTCAGCGGTAATGGCAGTCGGTCTTTTATGGATAGGAGCATCGGATAATTCATCGTCCCATCTCAATACAGAACCGGTCAGTTCAGTCCTGAGTAAAATTCAGCCCTGATAAGACCTCGCCTGATAGCACACTTTAACGCCTGTTCAGCCTGAGATGCGGTACACTGCCAAATTCCGTTAACGCAATTTTGTTGCTTTAACTGTGACGTTATCACTGACAAAAGCGGGAGAAAGATGGCACGGGAAATGATTCGTCAGGGTGGGCGCAGCGCACGTATTCAGGCAGAGGTGCATAACACCGTCAATCGATTACTGGAAACCGTTGACCGTTCGGCTATTACCGTTCCGATGATCGCCGAACAGGCAGGCGTAACGCCCTCTACAATTTATCGACGCTGGGGTGATCTGGCCCAGTTGCTGGCAGATGTCGCAGTAGCGCGGATGCGGCCAATCGCCGAACCGGAAGATACAGGATCGATGATCAGCGACCTTACTTTGTTCCTCCAGCAATACGCTGAAGAGATGTCGTCTAAAGTCGGTCGTGAACTGCTAGCCGATGTGATCGGCAGTCATGCTGAAGAAGCCAGCCAGAAGTGCTGTGGATTCACCTATCAGCATCTGGAAACTTTGAACATCCGCGCACGTGAACGTGGCGAACCCGGCTTTGATGTTGATCGCATGGTTGATGTGGCCGTGGCTCCCGTTATGTTCCACATTCTGTTCGGTGATCGCGATATTTCATCAGCCTACTGTTCTTCGCTGATTCAGCAGGCATTTAGTCAGGCCTCTGGCGCTGAACAAAGGGCAGGGCAGCTTCCGTGATGAGATGCTCCAGCAGCATACGCGCCGGATCGTTGCCCTGATCTGAGCGGGCCAGCGCGATTCCCAGATAGCCGGGTTGTGGCAACCGGTCTGACTCCGTCACCAGCTTTTCTGGCATACCTGCGCGGGTGCGCAGGGTTATACCCAGCCCGGCCTGAACTGCCGCCCAGATCCCGCTAAGACTGTGACTGGTGAACACGATCCGCCAAGGAATGCCTGCCTTATCCAGTGCCTGGGTGGCGCGCGTTCGCATCACACAGGGCGCATCAAATGCCACCAGCGGCAGCGCTTCGCCGCGCCACAGAAACCCTGCCAGATCAAATGCCGGATGCTGAATCCAGGCTAACGGACATTGACCAATCAACTGTGTGCCAGTCTGCTGCTCCGCCTGCCAGAGCAGCGCCAAATCCAGCTCATGACGCGCCAGCGCCGTGTGTAGCGGCTGATTTCTGTCGACGCGAGCGGTCAGCCTCACTTCCGGATGCTGGCGATTAAATGCGCCGAGAATGGCAGGCATCAACGCCTCGCCAAAATCCTCCTGCATGCCAATACGTATTTCACCCTGTAACGCCTCGCCCTTCACCGCCCGCAATGCCTCATCGTTCAGTGACAGCAGCCGTCTGGCGTAACTCATAAGCTGTTCACCACTTCGTGTCAGTTGGAGATGCCGCCCTTTTTTCAGCACCAGTGCCGTGCCGCATTGCTGCTCCAGTTTCTTGAGTTGCGCACTGACAGCCGACGTTGATCGACAGAGATGCTGTGCTGCCAGCGCGAAGCTGCCAGCATCGATTCCAGCAACGAAACTGCGCAGCGCATCCATATCCAGTGACTCTGGTAGTTTATTCATTATCGTCCTGTAAATGCGGATGGTGAATGCTGATTAATTTGATTTTCAGGATTGAGACTATGAATAACACTCTCTCTGACCACTGAGGAGTGTGCAATGAAAATTCACTGGATCGGGAAACACTGGCGCAACGCGCGCCAAAACTGGCCGAACTGACACAGCAGCTGCTGTTTGGTGATATCTGGCAACGTCATCTGTTGTCACCACGTGAGCGCAGCCTGCTGACGCTGGCAACGTTAACCGCGATGGGGCGCGTTCAGCAGCTGCCGTGGCATATCGATTTTGCCCGTCAGAACGGGCTGACACAGGATGAGCTGGTGGAGAGCTTTACACATCTGGCGTTTTACGCTGGCTGGCCCGCCGCCGTCACCGCGCTGGGCTATCTGGAGGATAACTGCTGATGCCATTCACCCGAATCACGTTGCGTCAGGGCTACAGCGATGCGGCACTGAATACGATTTCAACATTACTCCAGAAAGCACTGGTGACGGAGTTTGACGTGCCTGAGCATGATTGCTTTCAGGTGATTGAGATGTTGCCAGCCTGTCAGCGGGTATTTGATATTCACTATCTCAGTGGCGGGCGCAGCGACAATTTCGTGCTGTTTCAGGTGACAGCAGGCCGACCGCGATCCCGGAATCAGAAGCAACGGTTTTATCATGCCCTTTGTGCGGCGCTGCAGGTGGAAATGGCGATCGATCCCGATGATGTCATGATCATTATTCAGTTCAACAGCACCGAAGAGTGGAGCTTCAGCGGTGGCCGGATGCTGGCACAGGAGGCGTTATGATTATCATGCACTACCGTTTTACCCTGCCTGCGGACTACGATATGGGCATCATTGAACAGCGCATCAGGCTAAACGGTGCCCGGCTGGATGGCTTTCCGGGGCTGGTGGCGAAGGCGTATCTCTGGGCCTGCCGTGATGATGGCGGACTGAATGAAAACCGTTATGCACCCATCTATTTCTGGCGGGAGGCGAATGGGATGCAGCGTTTCCTGCAAAGTCCTGGCTTCGCGACGCTGGTCAGAGATTTTGGCTGGCCGATCATCGAAAGCTGGCTGGCACTGGAAGGGCAGAACCACCTTCCGAATCTGGCCGACGCCCGGTTTATGACGCTGAATCGCTGGACGATCCCCCGGCATTCGGACCTGACTACAGTGCCACTGAGGGCAGGATTAAGTGCCTGGGATGTGACCCGCTGGCAGGGATTAAGCATTGACGCCTCACAGCAGCGTTCCGCAGACCAACAGGAGGTCTACCGCATCGGTTATCTGGCGCGGGGTTCCGCTGCTGCTGATCTACAGCTATAGCAGCTGAGAGATCGCGGTTTGCGACTTATAAAGCAAAAATGGCTTCAATCTCGATACGCAGATCTGTGGAGAAAAGGCCGCTGACCTGAACCAGCGAGCTGGCTGGCAGATACTCGCCATAATGGCGATAAAGCACTTCCCTCAGCGCGGTGATCTCAGTGAAAGAAGTGATAAATATTGTGACCTTGAGCAATGCGGCAAGCGAGGTATGCTCTGCGGCGGTAATATGCCTGAGCTGATCAAAAATAGCTTCTGCCTGTTCAGCCATATCGCCCTGCTGAGCGGGTGTGCCAGCCGCAGTCAGCCCTGAAACATAAAGCGTGTTGCCATGCTTAACGGCATGCACATAAGGTGCTTTTACTTCGCCCAGTTCTGCGTAATTTTTGCGTTCTGGCAGACTCATCTTTTTCCTCAATGATTCGATCATCACATAATTACACCCGCCGAAAATCAGCGTGTCAGCAGTTGCTGGCAGGCTGCATTATCCTGGGCGGCGCGCTGTTGATCATCCGTCGTCAGTTGGTGCCAGCGGCCAATCACACGGTCGCCCAGCGCTGACTTGTAAGTTATTTTTTGCAGCGCATAGTCAGAATTGCCGCCTTCTATCACGTTGCGCATCTGCGTATCAAGCGGCTGCGCACTGCGATGATCAATCGCGCAGAATACCGCGACGTAATACGCTTTATCCTCCTCACTGTCGTGCGGGATCAACCACCAGCCAGCCAGAGCCAGGATCAGCAGCAGCGGGAGAATATATTTTACTTTAGCCATTAGAGTCACCGGTTGTATGCAGTTCAGTCAGCCGGGTATGGCCAGACGCAGGGCGCGTATCCTGCCACAGATTCTGGCCAACGTTAACCCTGCATCACCGGTGTTGGGGCAATGTTCAGATGGCTGGCGCGTCGATCAGCGTTGCACTGATCTGTGCCCCTGGCATCATCTGCTCTAATCCCGAGATCAGATCGTCACTGGCCTGTTGCAGCGCAATGAGCGGCATAGCCGGAAGACTTTCCAGGATAAACCACATCTGGCGTGCACTGGCATCCAGTCTGGTCCGCACACCCTGACGCCAGTTCCAGCGGCGGCAGGTTACGCCCTGATCGTCTCGCCAGATCACTTCGCCGGGTTCTGGTGACTCATCAACCACCTCGCCCTCTTTGACGGTATCGAACCGTTCACTGCCGTCAGCAATCACCAGACGTGGCGCACCAATATAAGCCGCAATATTTTCGCCTCCAACTGGCAGGGCGTAGCGAATGCTGATGGCATTGTAGAGATCGACAACCGGATCGATAGCAGGCAATGCGCCATCCCGCAGCACGCGCTTGCGCAATGCTTCAGCAGAACAGGGTGTGCGTTTCGCTTTAGCACCAAAGGCTTTGAAAACCTCGGCCCAGGCTGCCAGATGCGCATCTGCCCAGGCCACATCATCCTGCAACACCTGCTGGCAGGCACTCTTCAATGCTTCGCTGGCGACCTCAGGTCGTGTTATCGGCGTAGCGTCTACCACAATGCTCATGGCACGAAAGCCGGGGGCGAGCGCGAGAACCGCAGGATCGATTGACGGATGAACAGATAACATCGGATACTCTCTCATTGACTAATTTATTCCATAGTAATGACCGATGACCAAAAAAGTCAATATAACGACCGATGCGGGCGCTGATGTTGCCAGTGTTAATCAGGCTGTCTCAGAGAGCATCAAAAGATGGCGTAAAAGCCAGAAACTCTCACTGGATGCGTTATCCCATCGTGCAGGGATCAGTAAAGGGATGCTGGTTGAAATTGAAAAAGGCGCCGCCAATCCCAGCATTGCCATCCTCTGCAAAGTGGCTGCCGCACTGGGTGTCTCGGTGGCGGATATCGTCAATGTCTCGCATGCACCTGACGCCTGGCTGATTGAGAACAGCGAAATGCCCGTGCTGTGGCAGGGTGAGCAGGGCGGAACTGCGCAGCTGCTGGCGGGGACACGCGGACCTGATATGATCGAGCTATGGCGCTGGAAAATGTTTGCGGGCGAGGTTTTCAGCTCCACGGGTCACTCGTCGGGCACGCTTGAACTGCTGCACGTTGAACAGGGCAAACTGGCATTAACCGTGGGTGAGCAGACAATGGTCGTGCAGCAGGGGTGTGCGGCGGTGGCGCGGACAGATATGCCGCATTCTTATGCCAGTGCCGATCAGCAGCCGGTTATTTTCACCATGACGGTGGCCGAACTGCAGCGCTAAAAACGCTCGTCTGTAGTGATAGCTTCGCCGGGAAACGCCAGCAGCAGCGTTTTCAGCAGCCTCTCCAGTTCGGCACGCTCTGATGCGTCCAGCGGCGCCAGCACCGCCGCCTGCGTGGCGGTGTGGACACGAAGTGCATCCTCAATCTGCTGCTGCCCGTGCGGGGTCAGCCCAACCAGCATGCTGCGCTTATCATCCGGTGCAGCCACACGTTCAATCAGATGCTGCTGTTCCAGCCGGTTCAGCCGATTTGTCATCGCGCCGGAGGTTACCAGCAGCGCCTGATAAAGTTGCGTGGGCGACAGGCGATAAGGCGAGCCCGCCCGCCGCAGCGTTGCCAGTACATCAAACTCCCCCTCCTGAAAACTAAACGGCTCCAGTGCCTGACTGCGCGCTTTCGCCAGATGTTTCATCAGACGCAACACTCTGCCGAAGATGCGCATGGAAGAAGCATCAAGATCAGGCATCGCGTTGTCCCATTGGCTGACAACGAAATCAATATGGTCATGCATAAATCACCTGTAAATGCTGGGGTTATGTTGTCGGGTTGTGCTGCACCTCTTAACAAGGCGGGATATTTATCTTAACGTTAAGATAAATGGTGGCAGCCCAATGCTGTCATCGTCAATCCTCTGTCAGAGTGTCAACGATGAAAAATAATCTCTTCCCCATTCTGTTTGCTGTGATCGTCTTTCTTATCGGGCTAAACCTGCGTCCGATGCTGGCTATTATCGGCCCGCTGTTTCCGGTGTTGCAACAGCAGGCTGGACTGTCAGCTACCTCGTTCAGTCTTCTGACCACGTTGCCGGTGGCGATGATGGGTCTGGCGGCACTTTCCGGGCCGTGGCTGATCGTCCGTATTGGGCCGGTGATGGGCATCGCCTCGGGTTTGCTTCTTCTGACGGCGGCCTGTCTGTGGCGCGGGGTTAACCTGACCTCTGCTCAGCTGATGCTCACTGCGCTGGCGGGTGGCGCAGGAATTGGTGTCATTCAGGCGCTGATGCCTGCCCTGATTCGGCAACGCTTTACAACGGCCGCGGCGACGCTGATGGCGCTGTTCAGCACAGGCATTATGGCGGGAGCGGCACTGACTGCGGCGAGTGCTGAGCCGCTTTTTACCCTGCTGGGCCTGCAACCCACGCTGGCACTCTCCGGAGGATTAGCGCTGGTGACGCTGCTAATCTGGCTGTCCTCGGTCAGGCGGTCGTCGCCGGTGAGTGTAGCGGTTGATGAAGCGATACTGCCTGTGCGGCGCACACTGCTACTGATGCTCTTTTTTGGCATTGGCACCGGGGCCTACACGCTGGTACTGGCCTGGCTGCCGCCATTCTATATACAGCTGGGCTGGAGTGCGCGTCATAGCGGATATCTGCTCGCCGCGCTGACCTTAACCGAAGTGGTGGCAGGATTTATTGTCTCAGCGACGTTACATCGCTTTTCCGACCGCCGTCCTTTGCTGCTTGGCGTGCTGACATTGTTACTGGCGGGGCTGCTGAGTCTGGTGTTCTACCCGAACACGATGCCGGTACTCTCTGTGTTGCTGCTGGGTACAGGAATCGGCGCACTCTTTCCGCTGTCACTGATTGTCACACTGGATCATGCGCGCAACGCCAGAGAGGCAGGCATTCTGCTGTCACGCGTTCAGGGTGGCGGATACCTGATTGCAGCACTGATGCCGCTGGTGGCCGGCTGGGTGCGCGACAGTGGTGCATCACTGACGCAGGCCTGGGTGATCATGAGTGCTGGCGTGGTGGTGTTAATGCTGATTGCCCGGCGATTCAGGCCGCAGAACAGCTCAGCCTGATTAAATCCGTTGCCGAACAATGGCAATCTGGCATGCTGAGAGTAAAACGTTGAATCAGGAGTGCAGCATGAAAGTTATTGGTTTGTTAGGCGGTATGTCATGGGAGTCAACTGCACTCTATTACCGCATACTCAATCAGCAGGTTAAACAGCGGCTGGGCGGTCTGCACTCGGCGGAGCTGGTACTTTATAGTGTTGATTTCCAGCATATCGAGCAACTTCAGGCTGCGGGCGAGTGGCAGCAGGCGGGCGAGATACTGGCTGATGCAGCACGTAATCTGGAAAGGGCGGGTGCGCAATTCATCGTACTCTGTACCAACACCATGCATAAAGTGGCCGCGCAAATCAGCGCCGCCACAGACATCCCGCTACTGCATATTGCTGACGCCACCGGACGGCGTATTCAGCAGGCTGGCGTGCATAAGGTCGGGTTACTGGCAACGCGATTCACCATGGAACAGGATTTCTATCGCGGGCGACTGCATGAGCAGTTCGGTCTTGAAGTGATCACGCCTGATGAAGCGGATCGCCTGTTTGTGCACGAGGTGATTTACCAGGAGCTTTGCCTGGGTGAAATCAATCCCGCCTCGCGTCGTCGTTACAGGGAGATCATGCAGCAGCTGGTGGCACAAGGGGCCGAGGCCATTATTCTGGGCTGCACCGAAATTACCTTGCTGGTTGACGCTACCGATGCCAGCGTGCCGCTATTTGATACCACGCTCATCCATGCTGAAGAGGCCGTTTTCCAGGCTCTCTCTTAACGCTCATCTTCAACGCAGTCTCAGGGACATCGCATGAAAATAGATAATTTGCCGTTTGGGCTGACGGAATGGGATCAGGTTGAAGAGACGGTTCATCCCGGCGACCAGGGAGAGGCGAGATGGCGAACTGTGACGTTTAACGATATCCGGGTTCGCATGGTCGATTATTCGCCGGGCTATGTGGCCGATCACTGGTGCACCAAGGGCCATATTTTACTCTGTATGGCGGGCGAGCTTCACACAGAACTGTCCGATGGACGCCGTTTCGTACTGACACCGGGCGTCAGTTATCAGGTAGCAGATGATGCTGAACCGCATCGTTCGTTTACCTCCACCGGCGCGAAGCTCTTTATCGTTGACTGAGTTTGCTATCTGCCTCTTTTGTGGTCATCAACTGGTGAATCATCGCGTCGTTGACACTTTTAAAAGTAAACTGAATCTGCTTTATAAAAATCAGCAAAATTAATGGCTTATTTCTTCAGAGTTATCTGGTTCTGACGGGAATAATTTTTATCAGGTTGTATGCTTGAAACCGTATTAGAACGTTTTTTGCATTCACCTGATGTGGGGAAGCCTGTGCTGATAAAAAAGAAGAAAGTTCGTTCGCATACCGAAGACCGCTTACTGGCGCTGGTGCTGGCCACCACTGCCGGTATCCTTAATGCCATGGCGCTGGGCGCCTTTGGATTTTTCCCGTCACATATGACTGGCAACACCTCGCAGATCTCCCAGGAGGTAACGACCAGCGACCTGCACACCATGCTATTTTTAATGGCACTGATTGTGGCCTTTGTGCTGGGCTGTACCGTCGCCCGGCTGGCAGTGGTGGTAGGTATCAGACATAAGTTACGCACCATTTTCTGTTTGATTATTCTGGCGGAAGGGGCAGCACTGACAGCGGCATCGTTCTTTGAGATCGTGTTCTACCGGCCAAGTTTTAACGGGGAAGTGCTGGTGATGCTGGGCTTTTTAATGGGGATTCATAATGCCACCTCGACGCAGCTTTCCAATGGCCGCGTCAGATCGACTCACATTACCGGCACGCTGACTGATGCCGGTATTGCACTGGGTTCCTGGATTTTTGCTCATACGTCACACGCGGTGCATCTCGAAACCGACGACCGTCGATTCTTCCAGAAGGTGCTGCATACCCATCTGACGACGGTGTTCTCCTTCCTGAGCGGTTGTATCGCCGGTCTGCTGCTGTTCAAAGCTTATGGCTTTAATGCAATGGTGGGTCTGGGGATCTTTCTGATGCTGGTGGCCTTAACGGCGATCGCCGTTACTGTCCAGCGTACCCGTCGAAGCCTTTACTGATAATACGGCCCGATGCACTCAGCGCATCGGGCCAATGGCTTAATGCTGGGTTCGGGTTGGCCGCACCACAATTTCATTCACATCTACCTCTTCAGGCTGCTCAATGGCATAGCGCACGGCGCGACCAATGGCGTCCGGCTGCAACGCGATAGCGCGATAGTGTCGCATCGCCTCAGCGGCTTCTGGATCGGTAATCGTTGATGCCAGCTCACTCTCGACCACGCCGGGATGAACACAGGTCACCCGCAGCTGGCTGTTCTCCTGCCGTAAACCATCGGAAATCGCCCGTACCGCAAACTTAGTGGCGCAGTAGACCGCCGCAGTGGGTGACACCGCCAGAGCACCAATTGAAGCAATATTGATGATGTGACCCCGCTGTTGGGTCAACATGGTCGGCAGCACCGCCGCGATGCCATACAGCACCCCTTTGATGTTCACATCGATCATCTGATCCCACTCTTCCACCTTCAGCGCCGCAATCGGTGAGAGAGGCATAATACCGGCGTTATTGATCATCACATCAATGCGGCCCCATTTCTCCAGTGCATAATCAACAAACTGCGTAACGTCTTCACGGCGTGTCACATCAAGCGCTTTGATCGCCACCTCAGCACCATTGAACCTTAGCTCTTCAGCCAGCGCGGCCAGACGGTTTTCACGTCGTGCACCCAGCAACAGAATCGCATTCGTTTTCGCCAGTTCTCGTGCGATGCCGGCACCGATACCGCTTGAAGCGCCGGTAATTAAAATCACTTTCTGAGTCATCGTATTTCTCCAGTAAGGTTGTCACTGGCGATCATACGGTGGCTGGATTATAAAGATAATCCACCAAACACTTCACACTCTGGTAACGTAATCTAACCTATGAATGCCGATAAAAATGCTCTCGAAGTCTTTGTGATTGTGGCGCAGACCCGAAATTTTCGACTCGCAGCAGAAAAGCTTGGCGTCACGCGTCCGGCAATCAGTCAGAGTCTGCGACGGCTGGAAGACAGGCTTAATATCACGCTGATGCAACGCACCACGCGTTCGGTTCAGCTGACCGAAGCTGGCCAACGGCTCTATGCCGAGGTGGCTCCGGCGATCAACCAGCTTAACCGTGCCGTCACTGATCTCACCGAACTGGCCACGGAGCCGCGCGGTCAGCTTCGGCTGGCGATCTCATCAATTGCGGAGCGGATGCTGGGAGGAGAGCTGCTAGCGAGCTTTATCACCGCTTACCCGCAGGTTGAGCTGGATATCACCGTTACTGATGAGGAGTTCGATATTGTCGGGCAGGGCTATGACGCGGGTGTACGACTGGGGGAGGTGATTGCTCAGGATATGATTGCCGTGCCTGTCTCCACCGCACAACGTCAGGTTGCGGTGGCATCACCCACTTATCTCGCGCGTGAAGGCACACCACAACACCCCGAGGAACTGGTCAATCATCGCTGCATAGGCTGGCGAAAAGGCCCAGGATTAGCCCCTTATCGTTGGGAGTTCGCTGAGCAGGGGCGTAATTTTGATGTTGCCGTCAATCCGCAGCTCACCACCAACGACATGGGGGTGATGATTCGCACCGCCTGCGCCGGAGGCGGCATCAGCTTTGGCATGGAAGAGACTTTCCAGCCTTACATCGCGCGTGGCGAACTCATTACTATCCTGGATGAATGGTTGCCCGGTTTTGCCGGGTTCTATCTTTATTTCCCCAGCCGCAAAAATCTGGCCCCCAAGATGAGGGCGCTAATCGATCACGTCAGGCTCTGAACAGGGTGAGCGGCTATGTTTAGTCGCGCTGGTATTGCTGGTCGCTGACCTGCTCCAGCCAGTCAACCGGCGAGCCATTCAGTGACTCGGCGATAGCAATATGCGTCATGGCATTGACCGGCGTTGCGCCATGCCAGTGCTTCACATTTTCCGGGATCCAGACGATATCCCCGGCGTTCATCACCTGAATATCTTCACCTTCACACTGAATCCAGCCTTGTCCATGCGTGATAATCAGGGTCTGCCCCAGTGGATGAGTATGCCATGCAGTGCGGGCGCCCGGCTCAAAGGTCACCGTCGCACCACCCACACGGGCCGGTTCGGTTGCCTGGAAAGGGGCATCAATACGAACGCTGCCGGTAAAATATTCTGCAGGTCCTTTCCGTGAAGGCTGCGATCCGTTGGCAATAATTTTCATAACTGACTCCTGCTATTAAGGGAAAGCTTAAGTGTAACCGCCTGGCCGGTGCCTGATTACCCTGTTCAGCACGTATGTGGCTATAAGCAGACGTTATTAATAGCCAGAGCAGATGTCAGGTCGTCATGTTATATCGGGTGATAATATTGATTTTTGAGTAGGGTGCAGGCGGTTCGGTTTCGGGTATAAAGCCATGAAATGCCAGCAGGGTTCGGAAGGCGTGCAGCGCATCGAGCTGTAAATTATGCTCAATCAGCGCATCAATTTTACCTGCCTGAAGCAGGTCGCAATTTTCCTGATCGAGATCGTGACCGATAAACGCATTTACAGGGCGCTTCTGTTCTTCAAACGCGCGCAGTATGCCGGGATTGCCGCCGCCCACGGTGTAAACGGCATCCGCGTCCGCATGGCTCCGCAAAAACGCCGTTACTGACTGATGCATCCTGTCATCAATACCATACCCGCCAGCCAGCACGCTCACCTGATGCTGAGGCGCAAACTGTTGCATCGCTCGCTGAAAACCCAGAATTCTTTCCTGTTCGCCAATGAAATCGTGACTGCCGGTCACTGCCACAATATGCGATCGAGTAACCCGCAACCATTTTGACATCAGAAAAGCTGCCACCTTGCCAGCATCAAAGTTGTCCATGCCGATGTAACGCAGACGCGCGCTGTCGGGTAAGTCACTCATCATGGTGACTACCGGAATACGCTGCTTCAGCATCAATTCAATAGTGGGATTAAGCTCGCCAGAGCAGGCCGCTTTCAGAATGACACCGTGGCTGTAAAGCGCTTTTTTATTCAGCAGCGCGTTAATCGCTTGTGCCGTAAGATTCGCACCAAAGTGGAAGCGCAGCTGAATTTTAAAGGCAGCAAAGCTGGCGATCTGACTGCTGAGCGCTTCTCGTATCAGTGGCTGAAAGCGATCAGGCGTATGCATGATCACGTCGAAAAAGAGTGTTCTGCCTTTTGCCAGCCCCGCCTTTTGCATCAACTCCAGGTCCGCTATTGCCTGTTGAATTCGGTGCAGCGTTCGGGCATGAACGTTACCGCGCTGATGGAGAGCACGGTCAAGGGTTGCGAGGCTAAGTCCCGACTGGGCAGCAATCTGTTTCAGGGTAAATTTAGCCATGTGCTACTCGGGATGCCGGCGAATGAAAGTAGTTTTATCACACTGCGGGCTGTTTTCGGATGGTGATTTGACAATCGCAGTTCAGGATATTCCAGACCCTCAAGCCTGCGGCGATTCGAGAGAACATTTTTTATAATCAGATTCTGCCGGGCTTCTGTTTTCGGGATAGGGCGCTTTGGTTAAGGTCAGTCACAGTGAAATTAGATTACGGCGATGATAACCCCATTTTAGCAATTTATAAGTTAAGGGTTACAGCGGGCAAATATAAAGCAAGATAATATCCCGTGAGTGTATAAATAGTAACCTCTTTGCCGCTTCGCTTATATTTTTACAAAAACCACTTTTTTGTTTTTTACCTCCTGCTAGTGATAGACTGTATATGCATACACTGTCGGGAGGTCGTGTGAAGTACGACAACGATAATGAAATCCGTGCGCTGGTTGGCGCGGTAGTTAGTGATTTGATCAAGGCGGGAGAGCCAGTTCATTTTCACGATATTACGGACGCTCTGTTCAGACTGAGCGAAGAAACCCGTGACAGCAGGCTTAAATCACTGTGTCAGGAAGCGATAGCCTTTTTCACCCGCAAGATGCATTGAGGTTGATGGCGCCGGTTTTTGGCGCCATCCCTGACGCCTGTCCTGTTCATTCACCGGCATCGATTCACTTCAGCGAGAATAAGGTGCCCGAAATCCGTTTTCTGATGATTTTGGCTGCCCCTGGTTTTGATCTTCAGGATCATATAAAACGCTTTCTCACCTTCTGAAAAATATAAATCAAAAAGGCTATTGAGATTGCTGGCCAGAGAAAATGGCAAGGGTTTAATTACTGAAGCGGTAATCTGCTCTGTTATCGTTATTATTTTCGGAATGCTTATTTTCGTCAGGAAATAGGTTTAACGGTAATCATTAATATGAAGTTCCTGCAACATCACTGGACGCACTCTTTTTACAGGTCGATTATGGGAAATAAAATCGTGAGAAGGGAGAAGGAGAATGACGCAGGGAAATGAATGAGAATTAGCGGTTCGACAAGCAGTTAACCTGACCTGCGTTACCGCAGGTCAGAGAATCAGAAGCCGGTATCGTCAGGTGTTCGGCCAACAACGATTTCCAGCGTTTTACGCAGCACATCCATTCTGACCACATCGGAGGTGCATTCAAGTTCAGCAATCAAATAAAGGATAATCGCTTTATTCGTTACGCGCCCCTGGTCGGCCACAATGTCACGAATGACACCGCCCAGCAGTTCTGTTTCGGGAGCAAGTAAATCGCCTTCGCTACGAAAATAATCAATGATGGTTGAATCTGATGAAGAGTGTTGCATGATTTTTCATTCTCTGAAGAAAATTAGTCAGAAGCAATGTGAATTGTCAAAACGAGTGTAGACGCTGTTTTCGTTTTGCCCAACCAGCCGTAAAACATTTCTTTTTCAGGCTGCCGCTTCGGTTAAACTAGCCGCGTAATTCAGGTATCTAACCCTTCAATCAGTGTTTTTTCGAACCATCGGGCGGGCCATCGCTGTTCATGCGATGTGACTTATTATCACGCTCGGCGCTGTCACCCTTAACGCGTTTGCGCGCAGCAACCATGCCATTACGGACTTCAGTGATGGCTTTGCGAATAACGGTTACTTTTTCATTGTCATCAGCATCCGCAGCCATGAGTTCAAGCTGTTCTATCAGGGCATTACTGGATACCGATTTGTCTGACTTGAGTAATGTCAGGACGGCTTCACCTATCATGACATCTGTCAGTTTCTCATCTTCACTTCTGTACATACTGGCTTCTCTGATTGCGAATCAATGGCCATGCTGCGGGTCCGTATCTCTCTGCAGGTGCGAAGAGATGCACCTGATACGGGAAAGCAGTACTGGGCTTTTTAACTAGGGTAAACCATCCTGGCGGCGTGACTAAATCGGGCATCCTGAAAAACTGTAATGACTATCACTGGCGACTATCAATCCGTGTTTGCATTAGCTTTCACGACGGAAAAGCAATGCAATGAGCTCGTGCAGATGACGCTCTTCTTCAGGTGTTGCGGCAAGTTCAAGGCGTCGCAACAGTTTACTGCAAATCGCTTTACGACTCAGGCTATGCCCTGCACGCAGAATTTCCACAACAACTGAGCCCAGTGTCTCCTGTTGCGAAGGGGAGTTAGCCTGATTGAAGTAATGGGCAATATCGCTAATTGCTTCAGGGGCTTGTCCGTTCTGGCGCATGTGGGTGTCCTCAGGTGGTTAAAATGTATCGCACACAGGTTGTGCAAGTTATACATCTTTAGAATTCTTGTACAGAATTTTGGGTTTTTGAGGTGAGTTTTTTTGTGCAAAAAGTGCTTATTGATTTAAATCAATTAGTTAAGAGAGTGTGTGGTGAGGGGAAAATTGTACCAAATACCTGTACGGTTTTCACTGCTAAAGTGCTCCGACCTGTACAGGCAGGTCGGTAAACAGGCGTGGGTAAGGTTAATGCTTCAGGAAAATGTCATCCGCGGAGAGCGGGTCAGCAGGTTCTTTACCAAATGTTGTTGATAACCAGTTCGCGGGGCTGGTGCTGCGGGAACCGATAGTTTTGAACCCCATCAGCCATTGACGCGCGTGCTGTATCTGCTCAAGACGATTATCATTAACTTCAGATCCAGCCATCACTTTTAGCTCATTAATCAAAAGTTCAACGTTCACTTCCTGACCGGCATTAAACAGGTTCATTGCAGCTTCGCCAATGATGACATTCGCTTTTTCGTCGCTGGAAAAATACAAAATATCCTCCTGTGTGATTGCGGTAAGTAACATTAACTGTAGCAAAAAAATTCACGAAACTTAATCAATTCTACCTATCAATAATATTATTTTAATCGTTGAGGGTTGCATGTGTCATGCCTGTGCAATTCGCTAATACACCTGCCTCTGTTAAATGCGCAGGGTGATTGCTTTTATCCTGACACGTTAATCGCTTCTGCATTTATTTTTGCTGGCGTGAAAAAGCAGAGAGTCGCCAGATAAATTCACTGTGCACGCGTTCATGAAATAAAAAAATTATTGTATATCAATAAAATAAAGCAACTTCTTACAGAAATTGACATTCAGGCTTCACAACTGAAGAAACTTCACATCCACGCGCTACATCAACGGTATAGCCTGTGCTATAAAGAATAGCCTATGCTAATTATGCTCTTTTCTTAATCAACTCTGGAGACCGCTCTGATGACGACAATAAAACCAATAGCCACCTTGTTACTGAGTGCTTTGCTGACTCTGGTGACGGCTGCCAGTTGTAATGCAGCAGAAAAATTTAAGGTTGTGACAACGTTTACGGTCATTGCTGACATGGCGAAAAACGTGGCGGGCGAGGCTGCTGAAGTCACTTCCATTACTAAACCGGGTGCTGAGATACATGAATATCAGCCTACGCCCGGCGATATTAAGCGTGCCCAGGGTGCGCAGCTCATCATGGCAAATGGGCTGAATCTCGAACGCTGGTTTCAGCGCTTCTACCAGCATCTGGATGGTGTTCCGGAAGTCGTGGTCTCTGCTGGTGTAAAACCAATGGGAATTAGCGAGGGGCCCTACAACGGAAAACCAAATCCTCACGCGTGGATGTCCCCGGACAATGCACTGATCTATGTCGATAACATTCGCGACGCACTGATGAAATATGACCCCGCTAATGGGGATATCTATCGTCAGAACGCAGCAGCCTATAAGCAAAAAATCACCGCAGCGCTGGATCCATTACGGCAACAGATTGCCGGGATTCCAGCGGATAAGCGCTGGATGGTCACCAGCGAAGGCGCTTTTTCCTATCTGGCACGTGATCTGGGTATGAAAGAACTCTATCTCTGGCCTGTTAATGCTGACCAGCAAGGCACGCCGCAACAGGTAAGAAACGTCATTGATCAGGTGAAAAAAAATGCAATTCCGGCGGTGTTCAGCGAAAGCACGGTATCGGATAAGCCCGCCCGACAGGTCGCCAGGGAAACCGGTGCGTATTACGGTGGCGTGCTCTACGTTGACTCACTGAGCACCGCTCAGGGACCGGTGCCGACTTATCTTGATCTGCTTAGCGTCACCACAGAGACACTGGTCAAGGGCATTAAAGCGGGGGAGAGAGCAAAATGACCGATACCATCGTGGTTTCTGATGTCACCGTGACCTATCGTAACGGTCACACCGCATTGCATGGCGCCAGTTTCCGCGTACCCGGCGGATCGATTGCGGCATTGGTAGGCGTGAATGGCTCAGGTAAGTCAACGTTGTTTAAAGCGCTGATGGGTTTTGTCCGGCTTGCCAGCGGCAGCATCTCGGTGCTGGGTATGCCGACGCGCCAGGCACTGCGCAAAAGTCTTGTAGCCTATGTGCCACAGTCGGAAGACGTGGATTGGTCTTTTCCGGTGCTGGTTGAGGATGTCGTCATGATGGGGCGCTACGGTCATATGGGCCTGCTACGCCGGCCTAAACCGCACGACCAGCAGATTGTCAGCGAGGCGCTGGCGCGGGTCGATATGCTTGACTACCGCCATCGTCAGATCGGTGAGCTTTCTGGCGGGCAAAAGAAAAGGGTATTCCTGGCACGCGCCATTGCCCAGCAGGGCAGCGTTATCCTGCTGGATGAGCCGTTTACCGGCGTGGACGTTCAGACAGAGGCCAGAATCATCAGTCTGCTGGGTGAGTTGCGCGATGAAGGCAAGACCATGCTGGTTTCCACACATAATCTGGGGTCCGTTACCGAGTTCTGCGATTACACCGTCATGGTTAAAGGCACTGTTCTGGCCAGCGGCCCGACCCGGACCACCTTTACTGCCGCAAACCTTGAGCGCGCATTCAGCGGCGTACTGCGTCATGTCATGGTGAAAGGGCTGGACGATCAGATCATCACTGATGACGAACGGCCTTTTATTGCGCCTCGCACGACACGTGAAGATGGGAACTGACCATGGAACTGCTACTGGAGCCTTTTGGCTATCACTACATGCTCAACGCGATGTGGGTCTCCGCTATGGTTGGCGGACTCTGCGCATTTCTCTCCTGCTACCTCATGCTGAAAGGCTGGTCGCTGATTGGTGATGCCCTTTCTCACTCTATCGTGCCGGGTGTTGCAGGCGCTTACATGCTGGGGCTGCCGTTTGCGCTGGGGGCATTTCTCTCAGGTGGTCTGGCGGCGGGCAGCATGCTGCTGCTTAATCAGCGCACCCGATTAAAAGAAGATGCGATCATCGGTCTCATCTTCTCTTCATTCTTTGGTCTCGGGCTGTTTATGGTGTCGCTCAATCCGACTGCCGTGAACATTCAGACAATTGTGCTGGGCAATATTCTGGCGATTGCGCCCGCGGATATCCTTCAGCTGGCGCTGATTGGCGGACTGTCGATCATCATACTGCTGTTTAAGTGGAAAGACCTGATGGTCACCTTTTTTGATGAAAATCACGCACGCGCCATCGGATTACGGCCTGAACGCCTGAAAGTTCTGTTTTTTACGCTGCTGGCAGTCTCAACCGTGGCGGCGCTGCAAACGGTCGGCGCGTTCCTGGTGATCTGTCTGGTGGTAACACCGGGCGCAACGGCGTGGCTGCTCACCGATCGCTTTCCGCGTCTGCTGATGATTGCCGTCGCGATTGGCAGCATCACCAGTTTCCTCGGTGCCTGGGTGAGTTACTACTTAGATGGCGCAACGGGCGGCATCATTGTGGTGGCGCAGACGTTGCTGTTCCTGCTGGCGTTTGTGTTTGCGCCGAAACATGGCTTGCTGGCTAACCGGCGTCGCAGCTGCCAGCAACCTGATGAGGAGCCTGGCTGATGTGGATTTTAGAACCTTTCCAGTTCGCTTTTATGAACAGTGCGTTACTCATCGCGCTGGTGGTAGCCATCCCCTGTTCGTTGCTGTCAGTATTTCTGGTGCTGAAAGGCTGGGCGTTGATGGGCGATGCCATGAGCCATGCGGTGTTTCCCGGCATTGTGCTCGCCTGGATGGTGGGGCTGCCGCTGGGGGTGGGCGCGTTCGTCGCGGGTCTCTTCTGCGCTGTCGCCAGCGGTTTTTTGCAGGACAACAGCCGTATCAAACAGGATACGGTGCTGGGCATCGTCTTCTCTGGCATGTTCGCTGTGGGGCTAATCCTGTATATCGCCGTGAAACCTGAAGTGCATCTCGATCACATTCTGTTTGGGGACATGCTGGGCATTACTGGCGCGGATATTTTTCAGACATTTGTTATCGCAGCGGTCATCGTAATGGTGATTGCGGTGAAGTGGCGTGACTTCATGTTGTTCAGCTTCGATCCGCAGCAGGCTCAGGTCTCTGGCTTACCGGCGCGCTGGCTGCATTACGGGCTGCTCTGCATGGTTTCATTGACCATTGTGGCGACGCTGAAAGCGGTGGGGATTATCCTGTCAATTTCTCTGCTGATAGCACCTGGCGCTATTGCGGTGCTTCTCACCCGTCGTTTTTCGCATGCGTTACTGGTGGCGGTCGTGGTTTCGGTGTTGGTGTCGCTGAGTGGGGTTTACCTCTCGTTCTTTATCGACAGCGCCCCAGCGCCAACCATCGTTGTGTTGTTTGCGCTGGTGTTTGTTGTGGCGATGGTGGTAGCGGGGCGAAAATCCCGGCAGCTGGCACGTCTTACACTTCGCGAAGGCGGCCGGGCTGGGTAAGATGCTGACCACGAAGAAAGGAGTAAGGCACTGATTTGAGTGCAGGCTTCCCGTTCTCATCAGGCTAAAATCTATCTGAAGTGACTTTATGTGAATAAGGTCACTTTTTATTTTGGAGAAACTTTTGGGGGCGACCTACCCTGTGCCAGAAGCGGACATTGGTGATATTGAACGGTCTTAAACATGGGTGTGCTCCTCAGGCATATCTGCTTATTCATCGGAATAGAAGATGCGGTATGTACTCCCATCCCTGTGAACACGGGCAAATCCTGCCTGATTTAAATGCATGCCTGCAATGAGCAGTTTCTCGCTGACCGCTTGTTCCATTATTTTTTTACGTGTCTCCCCGGCCTGAGCAGGATCGACGTCGAATAAAATTGAAACAGCCGGTTGTGCTGACTGAATATGCGGGTAGTGGACAATATCGCCCCATATTAATAATCTCTCATTCCCGGAATCGATGCGAAAACCGGTATGCCCAGGCGTGTGGCCTGGTAAAAATACTGGAAGAATCTCTTCAGCTATTTTCCCACCGTTGAAAAAGCGGATGTTTGGGGCATAAACATTTAAGGTTTGCCGTACCAGCAAAAAATTACGCTGCCCGCGCTCATTCGCCATTTCGCGTTTTTTATCATCCCGCCAGTACTGCGCTTCGAGAGGGTGCAGAATAATTTCAGCGCATTTAAAAACCGGCTCTTTTTCAGCATCGAGCAGGCCTCCAATATGATCCGGATGGCAGTGCGTTAATAAAACGGTATCCACGTCATCAGGGCGGACGCCCAATGCAGCAAGATTTGCCATAAGGTGTCCCGGCGCGCCGGGGCCAGCATCAACCAGCATCACCCGTCCACGGCCGCGAATAAGGTAACAGTTAATATGGATATCACCGGGTTTATCGATTCCGGCACGGTACTGAATAGCGCCCGCATCAGCGTTTTCAATACCTGATAGCAGCTCCAGACTGGCATTTATCGTGCCGTCACTTAGCGCGGTTATCTGAAAATCGCCAACCTGGCGGAACGGAAAAGGATTGATCATCACGACCTCGGGGTCAGTTGCGGGCGAAAAGGTGTTCTGCTTGTGAGCCAAAGCAGCGTATTCGGGCCGTCAGACCAGAGGTGTGTTGGGTGACAATATCCAGTTCTCGCATAAAATTCTCCATCACTTCAGGGGTTCTCAATGTTGTCAGCCGATAAAAGAGCTCGGCGTACACCGGCTGCCCACAGCCCGGTTTTACAACAATAAAAATGATATGCACATTTTCGCGGTCTGCCCCGAGGATGTCACAGCAGAGGGCGCTGCATGCGTCGGTAAAATCGCAGAGATTTTTGAACCGGTCAGCGTGGTTTTCAGAAAAATAAAAAGTCAGATTAGGCATGATGTTATCGCATCCCTTTTTCAGTGCTCTGCAATTGCGGAATAAGGGACTCGTAGAGGTACACTCCGGGCATATCCATGAAGGGCGAAGCAATTTCATAAGGCAGGGCATAGATAACGCGATGTAAAGGTGATTTATCCAGCGCCACCGCATCCATTTCAAGTCCGTGATAGCCCAGCTCGGTCTCCAGGACGTCAATTGTCTTAGTGCTGATAAGCAGAATCTCATCGGCAGAGAGCCCTGGGATCAGGCCTTCGCCGGCATACAGGTTACGATGCCAGTCAGTAATGAAGGCCTGCCAGCGGGAGAAATTACCGCCTCCTTTTAAACGGTACTCCGCACTGCTGAGCACCTCCGCATCATTGACGGTGTGAATAGCAAGATAAGCAGGGCAGCCAGATTTGAGAGCACGAAAACGTTGAGAGGTAGTAAAGCCAGTAACAGAGATTAATGCGGGTAACTTTTGTTGGCTGTAAAACGCATTCCAGTCAGCCTCGCTTTCAGCATCGTTATATGAACACTCTACGGTATAGAACATCAGCCCATCTCCACATGAGTTATCAACGCAAGCAAACAGGTTTGCTCAATGATTTTTCATCATGCTACAAGCTGGTTTAATCGCTTAAAATCGATAATATGTCATGTGTCAGTGATATTTAGTCACTAAAGGCAAGAGCAAAGAGCTTTTATATGCGCAGAAAAATACCCAGTAGTGCGTCGCTTCAGGCTTTTGATGCTGCAGCGCGACACGGAAACTTTGCCCGGGCGTCAGAAGAGTTATCCTTAACAGAAGGGGCGATTAGCCGTCAGATTGCGCGCCTGGAAGCGTTGCTGAACTGTAAACTGTTTGACCGTGTGGGAAGCCGGGTAAAACTTAATCCGGTCGGCGCGCGCTACGCGCATCACGTGCGTGAAATCCTTGAGCGCCTTGAAAGAGATACGCAATACATATTGGGCCTGCCACAAGGCAGTCAAAGCCTTGATATCGCCGTCCTGCCGACCTTTGCCAGCCGCTGGCTTATTCCCCGTTTGAACAGCTTCAACGCATTGTTTCCGGCAATAACGTTAAATATTGCCGCCAGAACGGATCCTTTTATTTTGCCTGGCAGTGGTTATGATGCGGTGATTCATTTTGAGCATTCCGCGTGGGCAGGTATGCGTGTGCAATTTCTGTTTCAGGAAAATCTGCTGCCTGTCTGCCATCCTGCTTTGTTAACTGATGATGACGTCAATCAGCAATTAAATAAACTTCCGCGCATTCATCGGCGGCAGAATCCTGATGCATGGCATCGCTATGCGCAGGAGAGTGGAATAGAGCTTGATAACCCGGCGCAGGGGGCGCGGTACGATCTGCATGAAATGGCCATCGCGGCCGTAATGGCGGGGCAGGGAGTCGCATTAGTTCCTCGTAAGTATATTGAGAATGAATTAAGTTGCGGCACACTTGTTTCACCGTGGCCTGCATCAGATAGCCTGAGCAAAAGATTCTGTTTAATAAAACCCACGGACACGCATATAAGTGAGCCAGCTCTAAACAGTTTTGAGCGCTGGTTGCTGGCTGAAATGAATACGCACACAAGTAACACAAAAATTTGGTGATGTCCGCTTCCCGCTCAGTTTGGACCTCCGGTCTCAGCGAAGACGTTATGTGAGTACCAGATCAACGATCTAATAATCAACATTTGCTGTGGAACGGCGATTCGCACAGGCAGTGTGGGTATAAAGTCTGTGCTGTTGAACAGATTGTATGCTGGCAATTCCGCCATAATGTTGAGAAAACTCTAAGCATTGTTTCTAACGTCTTTACCCAAAAATTATTGTTATTAAGGCTGGCTTCCTGCCAAAGCGGCCATCGAAATCACCAGATCGTTAAAGAGCTGAAGAAAATATCTGTCAGTGATTATGATCTCTCAGGAAAACTGTCAGCACATCTTTTGGCGGAGTACCCTTGCACTCAGAAATTAACCAGCCCACCGCCCCGCGATGGTAAGAACCATGAAAGAGCATGTGATTTATCATATCTGCAGCAGTCATTTCTCCTTCACTACCATCGACAAAGCTGAACTTAATTGTTTCTTTTAAATCGGCAGGAGACATCGAACTTACGCGCTGGATATACCAGTTTATACAGTCGTTCATTTTAACTTCAAGTTCATCTGCTGAGGGTGTTTCAGGGGTGTTGAGGGCAGTGTAGCCATGCTTATGCCCCGAAATATTTGCTCTAAAGATCATATCAACCACATAAATATGGTTCATCAGTCTAAGCATCAGATGACGCTTTTCTGCATAGGCAGATTCACTGATGCCTTTAATCACCTTTAGCGTTTCAGCATCAATCCAGCGTTTAAATTTTAAGAGTGTAACCAGCGAAGTGTTGTCCATGAGTTTTTCCGTGATTTTCCTGTTCCGATAGCATATCGATTATGCACGTAATGTAGCCGAGCCTCTGATTCTAAGGCATACGTATAAACAATGCTCGCTCCTCGCAGACGTCAGCCTGACGTCAGTCCGCAGAAATGCTCCATGAGGCTCAGTAGGGGAGCGTCAAAGAACGCTTATGATAAAAGCTTTCCCTCACATACAGTACAATGTGCATGCTTGATGTTAGAACTTCACAGGCAGTGAATCTTGTTAATAAGGAATTCAAACGTGATTGATTTCACCCGTTTTATCGAGCGCTTTGAACAGCTCAATGCTCAGTTACTTCCTCCTGCTAAAGTCATCGAAAGACAACTCAATGGGTTGTATATAAGGAGATATGAGCCAAAAACGATCGTGGATGAGGTTCTCATCGTATATCACGGTGGTGGTGTTAACTCTGATGCTGGTTACGACATTCTTGCAAGACAGTTGAGCTCCGCTCTACCCGTCTGTGTTTATCTCATTGATATCCGTGGGCACGGTCGCTCAACGGGAATCCGAGGGGATGCTTCAAGCCCTGAGCAAATCTGGCAGGATGTTGATGAAGTCATCGATTATGCTCGCGCTTCTTTTAATGATGCCAGGGTTCATTTGCTTGGTCATTCCAGTGGCGGTGGCATGCTGATCAACTACTTTACGCAATATTCTCTATCGCGGAAAGTTGAAAGCCTGATTTTGCTAGCCCCAGCGTTAGGCCCTTTTTCACCCCCGAATCTGAACCGGGATTCTTCCATTCCCTTTGCATCGATAAACCGCTGGAGCTTCATAATCAATGCAATGAGTGGGGGTTTTCTTTGTGGTCATTCTACGGGAGTAAGGCTTAAATTTCCCTGTGAGGTGCTCAATTCGAGGCCGGACTTCGTTCAGACTTATAGCGTTAATATGGCTAATGCCCTTACCCCTCGTAATCCAGCAAGGCAACTCAAAGCGATTTCGATTCCACTAACAATCATGCTTGCTGAGCATGACGAACTGTTTGATGTAAGCAGAATGGATGAGTTTTTCAGGAGATGCGGCAATCCGCATTTAACCAGGCGAATTGTTGAGGGCAGCACACATCTCGAGTGTATTTTTGAGTTAACAGATATCCTGAGAGAACACTTCAGACGGCTGTCTTCAATGACGGATTACAAACATGAGTAGTTATCTTTTAAAGGGCAGAATTGCCTGATCGTCATGAGGCTAACTCATGTTTTTCCTCGTCTCGGATAACTATAATCGTCTCTCCTGACTCCTTGAAAGTTTTACATGACAAGCTCCTGACGTGCTTCTCATTCTCATCTGACCAGCACCTATCCAGGGTGACTTTATGTACATAGGGGCATTTTTTTACAAACCTCATTATGTATCAGCAGTTATGTGCCAGAAATGGACGCTTCACACATCCAGTTTCAAAGATGATCAATATCTGCCTGCCTGAAAAATTAATTTAAGAAATCATTCATAAAGACGAAACTTTATTTATTCAATATTAGTTGTTTGGCGTTCTCGATTCATTTTAAACGGAGTCTTAATGCGTCTTTTTCATTTCAGTGATAATTCTGATATTACTCTATTTAAACCTCGCCAGTTAAGGGTTCATGTTGATCGACCTGCCGGGCAGGAGTGGTTAAACGGCTCACTGATATGGGCTACGGATGAAGCGCATGAATTACTTTATCTTTTCCCTCGTGAGTGTCCACGTATCATTTACTGGCCACGACCTGACACAAGCAGAGTGGACATTGAAAAATGGATGGGCAGTGACTCTCAGGCTACGGCGATTGCCTGTATTGAACATGCATGGCTATCACGTTTTCAAAGCGGGAAAATTTACAGATATGAATTGCCAGTAGATGGCTTTGAACCAACAGGAGAGGTCGGTATGTGGGTATCTCAAAATAATGTTATCCCAACTGACTTGAAAGCGTTTTCCAACCTTGATACTGAACTTGCATTGCGCAATATAACGCTTCGGGTAATGGAAAGGCTAACGCCACTCAAAAGCGTATGGCTGACATCACTTCACGCCAGTGGGATAAGATTGAGAAACGCACAAGACTGGGGCAAGCCTGGCTGGACGCATTCCAGGCCGGGTCGCCAGATTTTTGTATAAACGTGTTACCGACAGGTAAGGCCCTTACATCGGTGATGCCTGATCATCGTTAATAGCAGACCTTAGCCTGACGTCAGTCCGCTTGATACCGTAAGCGGACCGGTAAAATGCTTTGTATCTGAGCCACGCCTTAAGGGCTGGTTGGTGGCTGCGTATTAATTTAAATGACTGAGACCGGAACACTCGTGCTGGTTCAGAACGTTACGAAGTCAGAAAAGCGATTCTTTAATGCTGATTTCATCCACGCGAAGGATTGAAGACATATCAAAGCCGTCCATGTCAGACATGAACTCCTTGCTGGTCATATATTTCTGATTTAAGGCTTCTATTTCGGCCCCTTCCTGATACGTCACTGTTGCAATGACCTGACATTCTTTCCCCAGATAAACATGATTGACATATATACCAAAGGCCGGAAGAGAGACCATGTGTCGGGGCCAGTGTCTGTGAAAATAAATTTCTGCTGACTGTCTGTCTTTGAGTGTATAGATTCTGACCTGCTTCATGATATCCGTCCCGCTGTGAGAGTTTCATTTAGAGGAAAGCCAAAGCATACCAACTCTGTTACTGAGTAATTAGCAAAAGACTGCATTTAGCCCTTAACCGACATTGTTCCCGCACGTGATGCAAACGCCATTCTTCGTTACATATCGAATGTCACTACTTACTTTCTAACAGACCCAGGCCATAAGACCCGAAACGCCGCTTCTGGCGGTTCGGCGAAGTTAAGCTGTCTGCCAGTTAGCGTAATCAGGCCAACGTCCCGGTATGCCGGAGAGCTTAAGGTGGCGGGAGATCTATTCTGACCGCCGCGGTGTGCCGGAAGAGGCCACCGGTGGCTTAAGCTGCAGGGATATTGTCTGGAGCAAACCAGCCGCCGCTGCCAGACAACTTTATCCGGAAATACTTAGCTGATTTCATCTTTTGCAAAACCAGCCTGTAGTCTTTTCAGTATGACACTCATGCCCCTGCTGACAATCCGATCCTCTCGCATTACTGTCCCCAGAGTTCGATGAAGCGAGGGCGTCACAGAGTAAAGACTCAGACCCTGCCTTTCATCAATATTTGCAACAGACATACGGGGAACGATGCTGTAGCCCAGGCCGCAACGTACCATCTTTTTAATGGCTTCAATACTGCCAAGCTCCATCATGGGGCTGACAGTTAGCCCGGCATTATGAAACCATTCGTCGATCAAGGCGCGTGTCCCGCTCCCAGGTTCAAAAACAATCAGCGGCAGTGACAAAAGGGCATCGGGAGACAGCGGTTTCACGCTCTGATCTGGTGCATCCTTTTCCATGATCACAACAAACTCATCAGTGCCCAGCGGACTTACTCTCAGGCATTTGCCGTTAGCTGGAAGTGTTACAAGCCCAATATCTATACGATTCTCCTCCACGCTCCGGACAATATCGGAAGTATTGCCCGTGCGGACGTCTACTTTTAGCAGAGGATGTGCCTGTCGCAGCTGCTGCAGTACGGGAGGCAGAAGATGAATACAGGCCGTTGCCCCCATGCCGACAGTAACGGTGCCGGTTATGTCGTCTGAGTGCAGAGACACTGACTCAATGGCTGTATTGATTACTGAATCAATTTTTATACAGTGCTCAGAAAAAGTCAGCCCCGCTGGAGTGGGTCTTATTCCCCGGCTGGTTCGCTCAATCAGGCGGACCTGGAGTGTCTGCTCCAGCTGTCTTATCTGCAGGCTGACAGCAGGTTGTGAGAGTCCGAGAGCGTCTGCTGCGCCAGAGAAACTGCCCCGGCTGATGACCATCCTGAAAGTCGTAAGGTGATCCAGGTTCAGGTTTGCCATGTCAAAGTTTTCCTTATACCGCTGATAAGTCCCGCAGTCTGACTGAAATTATTTACCCGGGTTAGTCTTTGTTTCTCAGAAGAAAAAGAGCCTTACCGATGGAAATAACAGAAGCAGATAAAAAACATATTCCTGCTATCCAGCAGATTTATGCTTACCACGTATTACAGGGCACCGCTACTTTTGAAACCGAACCGCCGGATGCAGCTGAAATAGCAGCCCGACTGGAAAAGGTGCGTTCAGCAGGACTGCCCTGGTTTGTGGCGGTTGAGGACGGACAGGTCCGGGGGTATTGCTACCTCTCCTTTTACAGGGAACGTCGCGCCTACCGTTTTACCCTGGAAGATTCCGTCTATATGGATGTCAATTATCAGGGACGAGGCACCGGCAAAATGTTGTTATCCCATGCGATAGCCTGGGCAGAAGCCCGTGGCTTTCGCCAGCTCGTAGCCGTGGTGGGAAATAGCGAAAACAGGGGCTCTCTTGCTCTGCATAGTGCTGCAGGCTTCAGCATCACCGGCACACTCCGGTCGGTAGGATTTAAGCATGGGCGCTGGCTCGATACGGTCATTCTGCAGCGCGCGCTCGGACAGGGCGACGCAACGCTTGCGGAGAGCAATTGATGACAGACGGACATCTGACCGGGCGCAATATTTTCTGCGTTGGTATGGCACAGCTTATCAACTGGGGAATTACGCTCTACATGCCCGGCGTTTTCGGAACCGCCATCATGGCAGAGACGGGCTGGTCTCCGGTGGTGACTTTCTCTGGCCTTACCGTTGCCATGCTGGTTATGGGGCTGGTTTCGCCGCTGACAGGTTATGTCATGGCTCGGACCGGCGGACGATTAATGATGATGGCAGGGACCGTTGCTGAAAGTTTCTGATGCAGCCTGCGGAAATTGATGTTCTGGAGGTATCTGCATCAATTAAAGTCTGACTTGCGAGGGCTGCAACTGCAGCCTTATTTCAGGAGCGGACATTACTTATGTATAAAATCCAACATAACAGAGCATTTTTATGTTACAGGGACATATCAGCGATATTTTCCAAAGACTAATCGATAACTGGATAAAAGAAACAGGAGTGCTTTTTACAAGGAAATCTTTCACACAGTAATGATGAGATAAGAACATCTGATTGCATCATGTTATTAGCCGTCTAAAGCCGGAATGATTGATGAAGCGCTTTTGAAAGCAGATCTACAGCTTCGTCCCCATATGATTGGGCGCTTCGTATGAACACGATATTATGGTCAGGAATAGTAGGCATATTCTCAAGAATAACCATATGGCCTGATACCTTTCCCCGATCCATTAAACTTACGGCCAGTCCTGCTTCGACACATGCCTGGACCGCCTTACTTGAATGGCTCTCCAGCACGATGCGCGAACGTCGACCTGAAGCTTTGAGCGAGGCGGTAATAGCCTTACGATAAATACATGGCGCTGCGTAGACAGCCAGAGGCAAGGGGGTTTCAAGCGCCACAGTATTGTTCAGAGGACCTACCCAGACGGGCGTGGTTGACATTAACAACTGCGCATCGGGACTGGTTTTTTCTTTAGGCTGGACGACCACTGCCGCATCCAGTTTTCCTCGATCTATCCACTCTTCAAGCTCGTTACTGGGCCCCATTTTCAACTCCATTACAACGTTCGGCCACGCCGCACTAAATGGAGGAAGTATCTCCCGGATAACCTGAGCAGCATACTCATCAGGCATGCCAAGGATGATTCGCCCGGTGAGATTCGCCCCATGAAGGTCAGCCAGTATCTGATCGTGCGAGCGCAGGAGCTCTGCTGTTGAGCGCAGAAGCTTTTTCCCTAGTGCAGTCAGCATTACGGACTGATTATCGCGTTGCAGTAACTGCCCACCTGCAACGACCTCCAGACGCTGAATGTGAATGCTCACTGCCGCAGGACTCTTATGGAGGAGTTTAGCTGCAGCGCTGAATTTTCCTGTTCGTACGACAGCATGAAAAGTGCGAAGTAGCTCGATAGAAAGCGTTGTGGTCAATGTTTACCTTCTTTAAACCAGTTGTACATATCATTTTGATTTACCAGATTACACCCATCTATTACCTTTTTGGAATGAGCAAAATAAATCAATTTCAAAGAAAAAAGTCGTTAAGCCTTAACTGGCTTTATACCATTCCTTTGCCCCTGCTTGAGGTTGCCTTACTGTTTTCCTGGAGTTCAGGTTTTATCGGCGCACGCTTTTCAATTAATTATGCCCCGGCATTACTGGTCGTGTTCTGGCGCTGTGTTTTGTTAACGCTGCTCCTCTTACCCTTCGTGTACCGACCCCTGTTAAAAACACCTCCCAGAGTGCTAATGATAAATGCCGGAATTGGCCTGCTGGCCATGGTCGGATATATGATCGGTGTGACCCAGGGGATTGCATTGGGTGTCCCGGCGGGACTCGCAGCCCTGTGTGCTGATCTGCTTCCGTTGGGAATGGCGCTGGTGGCGACAGCATTTTTGGGGGAACGGTTAGCCACCCAGGTCTGGCTTGGGCTGCTCATAGGACTGCTCGGCGTGATATGGGTGACCCATAATGTGCTCAATTTTGGCAACGCCCCACTCTGGGCTTATGGTTTGCCGGTGGCGGGTATGCTGTCGCTTGCAGTGGCAACGCTTTGGCAGAAACGCAGTAATGATTCACAGTCAATGGATCTCTTGCCCAATCTCTGGCTCCAGTGTTTCGTCGCGGTAATTGCCTTTGCTGTAATTGGAGGCATTAACGGTGGCCTGGCGCCTATCCCCACATTGGGATTCACGCTCAGCGTCTTATGGACGGCGACTCTGCCAACTTTTGGTGGCTACGGTCTCTACTGGATTTGTCTACGCCGGAGCTCAGCAACCCGTGTTACCACCGTGCTTTACCTCAGTCCACCTGTCACTATGATTTGGGCATGGGCTATGTTCAATGAGCCCCTTTCCTGGCAGATGGCTTTCGGTATGGCGGTTTCTTCTGTCGGGATCTGGATGGTCATACGTGGTGAGGCAGCAGATAAAAACCCTCCCTCATAAGCACCCATTTTAATACAATTTGCTAATTATCCGGGAGTAACGCTTTGTGGGGTCATGAGAACATGGATCTGTGACCTGCTTTCCAAAGATTTATACATCGCGATATCTGCAATGTCCGATTCTCGCTCATAGCGGACCTCAGCTCAGTTAGCTTGTCCGCTTTGTGCCAGATGCGTATATCTATCAACGGGGAGCAGGTCAATCTTGCTGTTAAAATCAGCAATCACCTCATCCCTATCGATTGCCATTCTCTCCATTGAATATTATCTGGTTTCAGACACGCACCCTATGCCTGTCAGGCATCCCTTTACTGCTGTTCTTCAGCCTGGTGGCGAAAGCGGTTAGCGTTTCCCCATTCGCAAAGAGGTTGTAACGCCTGCGCCAGCGAACGACCAAACTCAGTGATGCTGTATTCAACCTTAGGCGGCACCTCCTGGAAATCATGTCTTACCAGAATGCCGTCCTCTGTTAAATTTTTGAGTTGCTGGATCAGCACTTTTTCACTGATACCTTCAACGAGTCGTTTGAGTTCTCCAAAACGACGCGGACCAAACTGAAGATGGAATAACATAACGGGTTTCCATTTACCGCCAATATAACGAAAGGCCACATCAAGGCCGCAGATCGGCTCCATAACTTTTTCCTTATACATACCTTTAGGTAGGTACTGTTACATAAGAAGGTATAGCGTTACTATCTTTTTTTACTTCGCAATTGGGACAAAAACATGGGCAAACTGACAGGAAAAGTTGTGGTTATTACTGGCGCTAACAGTGGCATCGGACTGGCATCGGCGAAGCGTTTTGCCGCGGAGGGCGCGCAGCTCTTTATGACGGGACGTCGTGCAGCCGAACTCGAACAAGCTGTTCTGGAAGTGGGCCATAATGCGGTGGGGATACCCAGCGACATCTCTAAAATGCAGGATCTTGAGGCATTTTTTCAGGAAGTTCAGCGGCAGGCCGGGCATATCGACGTACTTTTCGCCAACGCTGGTGGCGGAGATTTCGCCGCTTTAGCAGATATTACTGAAGCGCATTATTACCGAATTTTTGATACCAATGTTAAGGGCACTCTTTTTACCGTACAGAAAGCGCTGCCTCTACTGAAAGAAGGAGCTTCAGTCATACTGACCGGTTCTACCAGTGCCACGACCGGCGTGCCAGCATTTAGCGTTTACAGCGCCAGCAAAGCTGCCGTGCGCAATTTTGCACGGGCATGGATCCTTGAGCTGGCACCGAAAAAGATTCGGGTTAATATTCTGGTGCCAGGCGCAACCTCGACTCCAGGCTGGCATGGTCTTTCACCTGACGAGACATTCAACAGTGAAATGATCCGTGCGGTTGAATCCACCACGCCGCTGGGCCGGCTGGCTGACCCCGCAGAAGTGGCCGCTGCGGCACTGTTCCTGGCATCGGATGACAGCAGTTTCGTTAACGGAAGCGAACTGTTTGTTGACGGTGGCTCAGCGCAAATCTAGTGATTATCTACGCTTAATAAGGCTTTACAGAGGTTCGGTTTCTCCGGGCTTCTGTATCTAAAAGAATATCAGACCCTCTGTGGTGCTCAGCTTCTGATACACCTTCTTTTAGCAAGGTCCGTTCTTCGCTCTTAGCAGACGTTCATCTGACTCAGTCCGCTTTGTGCCAGAAGCGGTCGTACAAGCATCAATCCAGTCGTTCCCATGGTTGCGTGATGAAACAGATGACGAATAGTGTTTTTTTTACGTAAGGTAAATGCTGATTCTGCAGCCAGGTAACGGAAGTAAACATGGGAAGACTTCAGGGTAAACGTATACTGATCACGGGCGGCACCAGTGGCATGGGGCTGGCAGGCGCTCAGCGTATTGTTACTGAAGGTGGCCACGTAGCCATTACGGGGCTTAATGACGAAAGGCTGGAATGTGCACGCATCTTGCTTCCTGTGACATCGCTTATTCTGAAAAGCGATGCTGCAAGCGAAACTGACATCAACGGACTGGGGGAAGCTATCAGCGGCTGGGGTTCACTTGATGGATTATGGCTTAATGCCGGCTATGCAGAGGTAGGCTCTCCGGAATCTGTAACGGCAGATTCTTTCAATCGTATGATGAACGCTAATGTGCGCGGTCCGATGCTACAGCTGGCAGCTCTCTCCAAATCACTTAATTCAGGTGCATCCGTTCTGGTGACATCATTCTCATCTGTATATTAAGGAGCGGCGATGACAAGCCTGTATGCAGCGACGAAAGCCGCAATTATCGCTATGTTCAAAAGCTGGGCATCTGCGTTTGCTGAACGCGGTATCCGCGTCAACACGTTGGTGCCGGGTCCGATTGAAACCAACTTCAGGCACTTCATGCCGGAACAGTCACGTCAGCAGTTTGAAGATTTTGTGGTAAGCCATGTTCCTTTAGGCCGTGCAGGAACAGCAGAAGAGGCCGCTGCAGTTGCACTTTTCCTCCTGTCCGATGACGCATCCTATGTTACCGGCAGCCAGTATGCTGTAGATGGCGGACTGGTTCATTACTGAAGTTTTTTAAGGAGAGTAAATTCATATGCGCATTCCGGATTACCCTTCACAAGATTCTGATAAATGGGCTCAGGTAGATGCCTGGTTTTCTGAAAAGCTAGCCCCTGAAGATTCAGATTTAAAATACACTCTCGCTAATAACTCAGATCAAGGTTTGCCTACGCATGACGTATCCTCTTTGCAGGGAAAAATGCTGGCTATTTTCATGCAAATGTCACGTGCTGTTCGGGTTCTTGAAATAGGAACGCTTGGGGGGTATAGCACCATATGGATGGCCAAAGCTCTCCCACCACATGGAAGCATCACGACAATTGAATTCAACGAGCATCATGCAGAAGTGGCCAGCCAGAACATTAATAAAGCGGGGCTGGCTGAGCGCGTCACGTTGCACAGGGGAGCTGCGCTTGAGGTCTTACCCACGCTTGATGCTCCTTTTGACCTGATTTTTATCGATGCCGATAAAGTGAATAACCCCCACTACCTTGAATGGGCTATCAGACTGTCGAAACCAGGCACTGTTATCGTAGGAGATAACACAGTGCGCGGTGGCAATGTCATTGACTCCACGAGTGAGGATCCTAACGTTTTGGGCCTGCGAAAATTTGTCGGGATGATTTCTGAGGATGAACGCCTTGAAGCGACGGCAGTTCAGACTGTTGGTGAAAAAGGATGGGATGGTTTCGTTATAGCTATCGTTAAAACCCTATGATGGTATTCAGGAAAACGCACTGACCTCAAATGTTCATTCACTGTTTCTGAACGATAAATAAAAACTGTACTGTTTATGGTGTCTAAAAGTTATATACAAAACGTTCGCTTTTCTCTCATAACGAACATTGTTTGTTGCACATGTCCGCTTTGTGCCAAAAGCGGACCGTGCTTACATCCTGCTAATTAAATTTGCTGGGGGCAGGTCAGTTCGGGTTGGTATAATGATATTTTTGGCGAGGTTTACTGTATGTCGTTAACTACCCTAATGGGTTTTGCCCTGATTATGTCTGCTGGTATCGTGACTCCGGGCCCGACCGTTCTGCTGGCTCTCAATAATGCGGCCCGGTTTGGTATCAGACGGGCAACATGGGGCATTGGCGGGGCTGCAGCAGCGGATGTCCTTCTGGTTGCATTAGTCGGGCTGGGACTTGGTGTTATTTTAGCGGCTTCGGAAACGCTATTTGTCACCCTGAAGTGGGTCGGTGCTGCATGGCTTGCTTATATCGGCCTGCGGATGTTGCTTTCTTCGGAAACTGCCTTGCAAGACGATACGGAAGCAACGGCTCCGACGCGAACAATGCTTTTTTTTAAAAGCTTTTTTGTTGCCATGAGCAATCCAAAATATTACATCTTCATGACCGCACTGCTTCCTCAGTTCGTCAGTACGGCGCAGCCAGCGTTGCCGCAGTATGCCAGCCTGGCGGCAGTGATCGTCTCAATTGATGTAGCGGTTATGCTGGGCTATGCCGTACTGGGTAAAAAATCCCTCCACCTTCTGAAAGCCAGTGGCATCAGATGGATGAACCGCATCAGCGGATCCTTTTTATTAATCCTCGCAGGATCGGTTGCTTTGTACCGTAAAAGCAGCACCTGACCATCCAGATGACAGCCGCCGTAAGGCGGCTTTTTCCCCTTTGCCTGCCTCTCGCTCATAGCGCACATCCGCCCCTTTCAACAGGCAGCTTTGTGCCAGAAGCGGACTCAGAGTAAAGCTATTCATCAAATCGTTATTCGATTCGTTCCACATTTGGATGACGCTCGGTTGAGGCTTCATGAAAAATATCACTTAGCCAGCCAGCAATCTCACCTTCTGTCATATCATCTGGAATAGCGACGTCATAAAGCCAGGAAAACTTCCTTTCCTTCAGGTCAGCACGAAACACCAGCCACCGATCATTCTAACGTTGAACGCCAAGATGTCGCCCAAAAACGTTATATACCAACATATGCAACCTCCGAGCATGCTGATGAATCTCTGAATTAATGGTATATACGTCTGGGCAGGTCAACGAGAAAAACGAAGATATATAAATGGCCTGCGTCCGATTTTCACTCAAAGCGAACATCAATAGAGTTGCATATCATGGAAATAAAGATTCCGGTAGAAGCTCTCATCCTTTCCCAAAGGAGATGCATACTCTCATTCAGCCGTAATCTTTCATAAGAAATAAAGTTTCTGATAAGCGAACCGATAAAAGCTATGCCTGTCGGTATGATTGCCTCTGTCACTAACAGCGTTTGTCCTTTTAGAAGTGGTTCCCGGCTTTGCCTCCCCTGAGCCGGGATTTTTTATTTCTGTCACCAGATCTGCCGGAGAAACGCTGGTTTTAATCAAAAAAAATTATCAAACTATGAACAGGTAAGTGCATCGATATGCATTCCCTGTAGTCCGACATTTTACACAAGCCGCATACAGCAATGGCCCACAACTGCCTATGAATGACCCTACAAAAAAAATAAAAAATTAGCGTTAACCCACATGTAAAGCTCTATTAAATAAACGTTATTTCAGCCAGGAACACTATGAACAACATCAGAATCGGCACGCGGCTTGGCGCTGCGTTTGCCTTCATCCTTCTCCTTTTGGTCATCGTTGCTTTTACCGGATTTACCCGCATTCAATCCCTCGGAGAGACGGCGGATACGCTTGCAGGCAGCCGCTACCAGAAGGCCTCAACTGCAACCAATCTGCGTTACTATTCAACTGACCTTAGCCGGCTGGTCCGTAACGTTGTCCTGGCGGATGCACCTGACCGTAAAGCCGTCTTTAAAAAAGATTATGACAGGGTACATGATAAAATTACCGCTACGGTTGATCAGGTTGACGCTCTGCTGAAGGCACCAAAAAGCCGGGAACTCATTGCGCAAATCAGGAGCACCGGCAGTCAGTATCTTGCTTTTTCTGATGATGTTGTCGCGCTGGGAATGGCAGGTAAGCGGGAAGAGGCCGCGCAACTTCTTCTTGGTCCGCGCTACCAGACCCAGGTTGACTACCTGAAAACTATTGCAGACCTGGTATCTTTTCAGGAACAACAGATGCAAACGGCGCGTATTGCTGCTGAAGATGAACAACATGCGGCCACCATTCTGCTGACCTCACTGAGTGCTATCGCCGTTCTGCTTGCAGCGGCCGCTGCCTGGCTGATCACCCGCAGTATTACCCGTCCGCTGAGCATCACGCTTGCTGCCGCACAACGTATCGCACGCGGAGACCTGAGTCAGGCCGTCCCTGTCAGCGGACGGGATGAAACCGGCATGCTGCTCACCGCAGTTGCTGAGATGCAGGACTCGCTGGCGCAGACGGTCAGCGCAGTACGCCGGAACGCCGAAAGCGTTGCCGCAGCCAGCCTGCAGATTGCGCATGGGAACAAAGACCTGTCTCAGCGCACCGAGGAGCAGGCCAGTGCACTGGAGCAGACCGCTGCTACCATGAGCGAGCTCAGCGTCACTGTCAAAAACAATGCCGACAATGCCCGTCAGGCAGCACAGCTTGCCGTTAACGTGAGGGAGGTCGCCCGCCAGGGCAGTGAGGTGACTTCCGACATTTCCGGAACAATGAAATCTATTGGCGAAAGCTCAGGCCGAATTGCCGATATCACGTCAGTGATTGACAGTATTGCTTTCCAGACCAACATACTGGCCCTTAATGCGGCGGTAGAGGCGGCGCGTGCAGGCGAACAGGGACGTGGCTTTGCCGTCGTCGCCGGTGAGGTGCGCACGCTGGCCAGCCGCAGCGCCACGGCCGCCGGTGAAATCCGTCAGCTGATTGAGGCAAACTCGGCAAGCGTAAGTGCAGGCAGTACCCTGGCGAGCCGGTCTGTGACTACGATGGCGGATATAGTGTCATCAGTCGGTCAGTTAAGTGACACCGTTGAGGAAATTACCGCTGCAAGTGCCGAACAGGCCCGCGGTATAGAGCAGGTAGGCATTGCCGTAACCGGGATGGATAGTATGACGCAGCAGAACGCGTCGCTGGTCGAAGAATCGGCGTCAGCCTCACAGAGTCTGCGCGAACAGGCATCACTGCTGCTGCAGTCGGTGTCAGTGTTCACGCTTGCTGCAGTCTCACATCCTGCAGCCACCCGGCATGTAATCGCATCTGTACCAGCCACAGTGAAGAAAGAAGCGCCTGCTGATACAGACGGAAACTGGACTACCTTCTGATATCTGGCTGCGTCCTGCAAAGCGCAGCCTCACTCCTTTTCCGTATTGACTCTTAAGAACGTCCGCTTTGTGCCAGAAGCGGACATTAGTGATCATTGGTCGGCCACTTGCTGAGCAGCAACATGACATGCCCTATATGTCTGTTAGTATCCGCATATTACTAATGTTTCTGGGTAAGACTGACATGTCTCAAATAACCATCCATATTCTGAATGCTCAGGAAAAACTCACTGTTCACAGTAAATGGCTGAGAACTAACCTGACCGATACCTACGTCCAGGTCACAAGGTTGATGCCGACTCCTTCAGTAGACGTCATAGTTAAGTCCGGGAAGTTTGTTATCCCTGAGAAAGGGCATGTCGGTTTTTGTCCTGAAGCTGGAGTTATTTATATAACAGTCGATCCGGAAAATCCTGCATTCTGCAAAAACGTTGAGAACTCCCTTGAACGTATGTTTGCTCATGAACTTCACCATGCTGCGAGGTGGGCAGGACCGGGATACGGCTCAACGCTGGGCGAAGTACTAGTCTCTGAAGGACTTGCCGGGCATTTTTCTCTTGAGCTTTTTGGTGGTAAATCTGAGCCCTGGGAAAGCCTCATGACTGATACTGTTAAGCCCTACTATCCACTCATGCTTGAAAACTGGCATCGTACTGATTATGACCATAATGCCTGGTTTTTCGGAACTGGAGATTTACCAAGGTGGCTGGGTTATACGGCAGGTTTCAACCTGATATCCAGGTATCTCGCATCATCCCCAAACTTGAAAGCATCAATGCTGGCGAACATAAATGCTGAGGAGTTAAAGGCTTTTATATGAAGTACATACTTTTATTTCTCTTAAGCTTTTATTCAACTTATAAGCGAAAATCTCATGGTCCGCTTATCGCTCATAGCGGACGTTCATCTGACTCCATCCGCTTTGTGCCAACAGCGGACGTTAAAATTACATTAGCATGCTAATGCCAAGGGAACGGGTCCCCACTGCAAATTCCCGGCTCAAAGTATATTTCATAGTCATTACTGAACAGCGTACTGATCAAAGGGTACTAAGTTTTGTATGTTCAATAAGATTAAGAAGATGCTTTGCAAACTGCCTCGCTGCCTCTTCATTCGATATCATGTACTCCTCATGAAGCACGTTCCTGAAACGAATCGACAAGATTCCGTAGATGGCCCAAGGGATCGGATGATTATCATTAAAGCGCCTGTCTGGCCCACCATTTTTGTTCGCGTACCGCCACGTGTTACCTTCAACTTTGCTATCTGACGGAACGCTTTCGGTTTCAGCAAACCGTGTTCGCGCAAAGTCTAACTCCACGTCGGAAATTGAAACTACTGCGAACCGGGATTCGTTTTCGATTAGCAGAAAACCAGGGAAAATATAAACATCCCCCCCATTGCGGTTTTCCAGATGCGGAACCATTTTGAACTCGTCATTTTGGGAAGCTGGAAGACAGTTTGGTCGCCCCATACTGAACCGTACATCTTCACGTGAAACCTCTTTATCCGCCTGAGTGCGCTGCCTGACCTTGTCTGTTTCACGATATGACAGTATGTCCCAGATCTTCTTGCTTCGAGATACAGTCCCGAATGACTGAGTGAGCGCGCGATAATGCGCAAGAATTTTCTCGTCTCCTCCCCAGTTAAATATTAAGCCCGTGCTTTCTAGGGCAGCCTGCCCGCTCTCAATATACTCGGCAGTGGAGTGTACCTGGTCTCGAAGCTTACCAAGCTTTTTGCTAAATAGGCTTCGCAGGATAATCATGCTGTAGAAACTGGCCTTATTGTCGAGCTTTTGCTTCTTATTCTTTAATTCTCTGAGTTGTTTAGAAATTTCCTGACGTGTTGTTTCTGCCTGATTGATCATATCCGCGAGATCTGACATTCCCATTTCACCAATGGTATCAATGTCGGCGCTCACCACAGGAGTCACTGAAAGGTCAATATGTTCAAAAAAGGGAGGAGGAGAATGTTCGGATTCAAAAAAAACAGTTGGAGAGATCGAGTCATCCTGAGAGCTTGGTTTTTTTCCACCGATTTTATGGCTATATGAAATGCCAGAACCTGGAATACCAACAGTGGCTCTTGCTCCTCTCTTTCCCCCAAAATTGAGTGTTGCACCCGGTACACCTACTGACCAGCTAGTGCCGCCCGAGGACACGTTTAGATACAGGCCTGGCGCAATTTTTAGGCGCTTCCTAAAACTTAATCCCATAAACCCTCCTATGTATTAGGAATAATCCTAACATGTGGGTGTGTTAAAGGAAGTGATCACCAATATAAAAAATAAGGCATTTGCAGGAGATTAATGTCCGCTCTTCGCTCATAGCGGACCTTAGCCTGCCGCATTTCACTTTGCTGCCAGAAGCGGACGCTGAAGCCGTAATACCATCTTTGCATGATGTAACAGATGACGGTATGTGCATATTTTTCGTAAGGTAAACAAAATCTGATCAGGAATTTATTAACCAGTAAGGATGATTGCCTATGCTAACCCCCACACTTACAACAGATCAGTTGCTTTTAAAACCATTAGTCGCCGAAGATGCTAAGCAGATCCAGACGCTTTATCCCCGCTGGGAAATAGTCCGCTATATGGTGGCATCGGTCCCCTGGCCTTATCCAGAGAATGGTGCAGAGAATTACGTCAATAACGTTGCTCTGCCTGACATGGCGAAAGGAATTGCATGGTTCTGGACTATCAGAAATCGTGAGATACCAGATAAAGTCATGGGCTTGATCTGTCTTTACGACGAAGAAGACAACAATCGCGGATTCTGGCTCGCACCGGAATATCAGGGTCAGGGTTATATGCGTGAGGCTAGTATTGCGGCTACAGATTACTGGTTCAATGTGTTGAATAAGCCGGTGTTACGCGCACCTAAAGCAGCCCTTAACAGCCGCTCTCAGCGTATTTCGGTCACTAGCGGAATGCGGCTTATCAAAACTGTTAAGAAGGAGTATGTCAGCGGCCTTCTGGATTCTGAGCTTTGGGAAATCACCCGCGATGAGTGGAATGCTCTAAGAGTTCAATGATACCAGTAATACAAA